>JAFGXR010000023.1 GCA_016936555.1 Spirochaetales bacterium
GAATGGTCCTCATGGATGAGTGCTCGCCGGCTCGCACTCTTTGTAAAATCGCGGCATCGCGATTTCATGTCCGGGGGAGCTAAAAAGGTTCAGCTTATACGGTTGAACCTTTTGTTTTTTATAAATAGCGATTCAGCATCGCAGCGATTTCTGTAATCTTGAAGGGTTTGGACATACTGTCTGTAAATCCGAATTCACGGGGATTGTTAATAATCGGATCATCGGAATATCCACTGACAACAAATACAGGGATTTCCTTATTAATCTCCCGGATTTTTTCAACAGCTTCGCGGCCGCTCATTCCTCCCGGCACGGTCAGATCGAGAAAAACCGCCTTTAAACCTAGCTCCTTATTATTATGGGCCTTAAAATACTCAACGGCTTCCCTCCCCTCTTTGCGCATGATTACACCGTAACCGAAGGATTCCAGTATACCTTTCATAATCTCTCTGATAGCCGGTTCATCATCCATCAGGAGAACCGTGCCGCTGCCCTGATGGGTATCGTCCAGCTCCCGCTCCTCTTCCTGGCGCGGCTTATCGGTAACGGGCAGATAGATGTGAAATGTCGAACCTTCTCCGATTTCGGATTCGACTTCGATCAGCCCTTTATGTTTGGATATGATGGAATAACAGGTTGCCAGTCCCAATCCATGACCGGTTGATTTGGTTGAGAAGAAAGGATCAAAGATGTGTTCAATGTTTTCCGGAGAGATTCCCGCACCGTGATCCTGAATCGTCAGATGAACGTATTGGCCTTCTTCCAAATGAGGTTTATGGTTCTTCCCCAGATATTCATTATCTGCATGAAGTTCAATGATTCCTCCACCGGGCATGGCTTGTTTTGCATTGATAAAAAGATTATCAATTACCTGACCAATCTGATTTTTATCATAGTAGCAAAGACCGAGATCCGGTTGAATCGAGTAGCGGCAGGAAACGTTTGAACCGCTTAGTGCGAATTTTACGGTGTCCTGAATAAAGGGGAATAGATAGTCAACTTTCTGATCTGGAGCCCCTCCTTTCGCGAAAGTCAGGAGCTGATGAGTCAGAGCATGAGCCCTGTCAATTGTGCTCAAAGCCTGGGATAGGTAATTCCTGATCTGCTCATCTTTTGTTTTGGATCTGGCTATTTCCAGAAAACCGAAAACACCGCCGATCAGGTTGTTGAAATCGTGGGCTATTCCTCCGGCCAGGACACCCAGGGATTCAAGCTTCTGACTGTTATTCAGCTGCTCCTCGTACTTTTTCCTGACGGCTTCCGCTTCCTTTCTCTCTGTAATATCGAGAATGATCCCGTGCCAGAGTATGCTGCCGTCTTCAAGCTTCTCCGGATGTGCCTGGCTCCACCGCCATCCCGGACCTTTTCCGGGAAGATTGACACGAAACTCGCCGCTGTAAAATGTCGTCAGATTCTCTGCTGATAACTGTATCTCCCTGGCAACCTTATCTATGTCATCGTGGTGTATTCTTGTAAAAACTTTTGAAGCATCGATGGTGACCTCTTCCGGTCTGACCCCGTAAATATCAATCATGCCCGGGCTCGAATAGGGGAATGAGGAATGGCCGTCAGGGTACAGGCGGTATTGATAAATGACCCCGGGTACAAGTTTCGCCAGCTTTTCCATCATCTGATGGTAATCTTCAAGCTCTTTAAAGGAATCCATGAAAATATCCTATCTTCTCTCGAAACAATAAATCGATATCGTGGGGATTATTGTCAATTTTACTCATACAATAATTTTATGAGTACCCATGGGATTTTGCAAATGAGCTGAGTTCAATCACATAAGTTTTATGATGGGTAAAAATAAGCTCGCAAGTAATTCAAAAAAAACTTGACCCTCGACTGACACGAGGGTTTACTCTGATTCCAGAAGCAATTGAAAAAGAGATGATTCATTGTCTTCGTAATAAATATTGTTGTCGGAAGAATAGATATCGATTGACTGATCTCCTGCGTATAAATTGTTCTGCTTGAGATAACGGACTATGCGGGAACGGCGCACATCGTAAGCTTCCCGGGTTTCCGTACTGTGAAAAAGGCAGAGATAATCTCCTTCAGGCAGAATCTCACATCGATCAAGATCTATGGATGATAGATCCGGTTCGAGAATCTGAATGCAGAGAGTCAATTCATCACCCTTTTTCCGGATGATCAGATTGCGGCTGCTGTGGAGGTGAGGATGCTCTTCACTCTCCACTAAATGTGTATAAAAGTCGGGTACGCGGATTTCAAAGGCATACTCTGAATCCAGCGGCATAACCGGAAGTAGATAGCGGGCATCAAAATGTTTGATGAACAGGCTGTTTTTTTCCTCTTTGTAGGCTTGCACGAGGGATTTGCGGTCCCGGATCTGCGAACGGATGGATAGAAGCTCACGGATTTTACCGTCGACGATCTCTTCCATATTGTTGAGCTGTTGTTCATAGGATTCGGGGTTTTTCTGATCGATAGAACCGATGATCTGATCGATCGGCATATCGAGAACCCGAAGAGCGAGAATCTGACCGAGACGGTCGATAGCCCTGAAGCCGTAGAGCTTATAGCCTTTTTCGGTAATAAGCGAAGGAACGAGCAGCCCTTTCTTCTCATAAAAGCGGATCGTGTGTTCCGACACATGAAACAAATTGGCTATTTCACCTGTGTAGAGAAATTGATCTTTCATATTCCCCGTTATTATACAGGAGAAAAAAAGGACAGGAAAGAACAGATATGTTTTGGATGATACCGGCAATGATCCTATTGCCACTATTAGCGGGAGTCTATTGGCTTTTTTTCAGAGTCAGTTTTCTCAAAAATTCCTTCGCTCTGTCACAACTGGAAATAAAACAGATAAATGACATCCCCTATATAATACAGAACGGCCTCCCCTATCAAACGGGATTCTACAGGACGGGACGGAAAAAAGTCAGACTGGAGAACTGGGATTTTAGAACAGCCGGAGGAACTGAACAATCTAAAGTCACAGTACCCCATTGTTTCAATACAGCGGACAGCGAACTTAAGGATTTTGAAGGTCCGGTCATCTACAGCTGTACCTATGTGATTGATGAGAACAGCGGACCCTGTCATCTCGTCTTTGCGGGGAGTTTCTACAAGAGCTCTGTCTATATCAATGAAAGACTGGTCGGGGCAAACAAAGGCGGTTATCTCCCCTTCCGGGTTCCTGTCGATACGGGGAATGTAACCGGAGGTGTTCTCCATATAAAAATCGAGGTGGATAACCGGGTGACTGAAGACTCGCTTCCCTCACTGGTCTACCCCGGTCACGCCTTGGGTTTTCATCCTTACGGCGGGCTGCACAAAGAGGTCTATCTGGAGTTTATGCCGCATGCCTATGCCTTTAAAGTCCATGCCCATCCTTCCATAGAGGATGGCAAAGGACATATGAGATTTGACTGTCTTTTTCACAGTCCAACAGATCAGACTGATCCTGTTTATTCCTCGATAAGGGTATTCGATCCGGCTGATAGACTGATCCACGAACGCACGGAAGCCATAACATGGAAGAGTGATACGGGAAACAGTCTGTTCGACGTAGATCACAACGATCCTGTTTTCTGGAGTCATACCAATCCCGCGCTCTACAAGGCCGTCGTCAGGACCGGTGACGATGAAGTGGAAATCCGATTCGGTTTCAGCTCTCTTAAAGTGGAACCGGGCGGTTTCACCCATAACAGTGAGAGTATTCTTCTCAAAGGTGTCTGCCGCCATGAAGAGGAACTCTCCCGCGGACTGGCACAGAGTCACGAATCTATGGACCGGGATCTTGATCTCGTCAAGGAGATGGGTATGAACTATATCCGCTTAAGCCACTATCCCCATGATTCATATTTTCTCGATCGGAGCGATGAGGAGGGTCTCCATATCTGGGAGGAAATCCCCCTCTATCAGGCCGGACTGGCTCCTGTCAAATACATTTCCGATAAATCATCACTCCGCAGGGATAGAGGTTTAAAAAAGCTGATAAAACTGCCGGGGATGATTCTGAGAACCGGTCAATTGACGAAGAAGTCTGTTCTCTCCCAGGCCCATGACGACCTTGTCAGAATGATCGAGCGGGATTTCAACCATCCCTCTATCGGTTTCTGGGGTATCGGCAATGAATGCTGGAGTCTGAACCCCGCCGGAGCCAAGGCGCTGCGGAAGCTAAAAGGAATTATAAATAGGAAAGATCCGTCAAGAATAGCCGCTTATGCCGCCATGACCATTCCCGGTCTGACAACCCGCTTTGAACGAGCCTTCAAAGTGATGGATTTTATCGGAATCAATGAGTATTTCGGATGGTATTATGGAAATACGGAAGACCTGGACGGATTTCTGGAAACTATACATCGCAAACACCCCGGCAAACCGGTCATGATCACCGAAACAGGTCCCGACTGCGCTTACGGTCAAAGATCTGAGCAGGCGGTTCCGGAAAAAGGCGTATCCGAAGAGTACCAGGCCCGTTACCTGAAGGAACAGTTCCGGATAATGAAAAGCAAGCCCTGGTTTGCCGGTCTGTCGATCTGGGTTCTGAAGGATTTTCTCTGTCCGGAATACGGGACCGATAATATCGTCCCTTTTTATAATCTGAAGGGGCTTTTTACAGCCCGGTATGATAGAAAAGCCGCTGCCGATGCGGTGCGCGACATGTATTTGGAGGAAGATTGATATGAGCAAAACTGAAGGTAAACTATCCTGGGCCACCCGGATCTGTTACGGGAGCGGCGATTTCTACGGAGGTGCCTCGGCGACAGTAATCGCCATGCTATTTCTCTTTTTTATGACCGATGTGGTAGGTCTGAGACCCCTGGCCGCCGGCTTCGTCGTCTTTCTCGGGAGACTGGTCGATGCGGTAACCGATCCGCTTATGGGCAGAATCAGCGACCGGACCCATAGCCGCTTCGGCAGACGGAGCCCCTATTTCCTCTTCGGCGCCCTTCCGGCAGGACTCAGCTTCGGGATGCTCTGGATTAAAGCGGGAAGTCCAGACAGCCTTTTTACGATAATCTATTACGCTGCGGCCTATATCCTCTTCAGTCTGGCGTTTACAGCCGTAATGGTGCCTTATGCCGCCCTGGCTCCGGAATTGACCGGCGATTATCAGGAAAGAACCGTTCTGATCAGCACACGGATGGCTTTCTCCATACTGGGAGCACTGACGGCAGCGGTTCTTCCCAAAACCATTATCGATCTGGCGCCATCCCTTTCCGGGGGATACAGGACCATGGGATTGGTCTTCTCAGTTGTCTTTGTTCTTATCTGGCTCATAATGTTTTTATATATGAAAGACCGGGAAACAGCTTCCCCGCAGCACGATGAGCAGAAGTTTCTCTCCGCCCTTGTTTCGGCCTTGAAGAATAAAGCCTTTCTCCCTCTGATCGGCATCTATCTCTTCGCCTTTATCGTAAACGATATCATGAGCACCAATTTCATATACTATCTGACCTATTACATCAAACGCCCCGGTCTTTACACGGTGATTATGGGAAGCCTTCTCATTGTAGCGGTCCTGTCGCTGACGGTGTACGTGAAAATGACCAAGCACCTTGGGAAACGGAAAACCTTTATGATCGGCACGGGCTACTGGATCGTGATTCTCACAGGACTGTTTCTTCTACCCGGAGGCGTTCCCGGTCCGGTGGTGATTGTCTTTGCTGTTCTTCTGGGAATCGGAACAGGAGTCAGCTATGCCATCCCCTGGTCCATGCTTCCCGAAGTGATCGAGCTGGACCAGGTTGTGACGGGACAGCAGCGGGAAGGATTGTATTCAGGGGTCATGACTTTTCTGAGGAAACTTTCATCTTCCATAGCAATCCTGGCCATCAGCTTTCTCCTGGAAGTCTCCGGGTATATCTCATCAACAGAGGGAATGACAATTGAACAGCCCGATTCCGCCGTTACCGCCATCCGTCTGGTCATTTCAATACTGCCTGTTCTCTTTCTGACTGCGGCCTTGTACAGTGCCTGGAAATTTCCCATCCGCTTTGATAATTTCCATTCTATAAGAATGTTTCTCGACGGCCGCGAAGGAAAAAACAGAAGGCTGGAACCTGAAGAAATAGAGCGGATTGAGAAAGATCTCAAATTTATGACCGGGAAAACTATTCGTTTTGAGGAGAATGTCTGATGGGAAATCTGCAGGATAGGATTGAAGAAATGCGGAACAGAACAACAGCCTGGCTGCACTCCATGATGCTGAAAGAAAAGGGTTACGGGATTTTTACCAATTCCGATTACAACAAAGAGCTGCAGCTTGGAGATATGTATTTTCCCGCGACCTACAACGCCGGGCACGGCATGAAGCTTCTGGGAGAGTATGAAAATATCACGGATAAGGAAAAGGACAGCATCGCATCATTTCTCAACGGATTCCAGCGGACTGACGGCGTCTTCCGGATGAAGGGTATGAAAGAAGAGGACCTGACCTACCCCGACTTCGAATACGACGATTTCCATCAGACCAATTACGCCATGGGACTCCTCGACAGTCTCGACAGGGAATGCGCCGAACCTTTCCGCTTTATGAAGAAGTACGACAGCAGGAGAAAACTCGACAGCTGGCTCAGGCGGAGGGATATGAGGGCGCCCTGGACGGAGGGAAACTTTGTAGTCAATCTGGCCTCCTTCTATATCCGGATGATGGAAAAAGGAAATAAAAGTGAACAGCGGCGCTATAAAAAGCTTCTCGACAGGCTTCTTCTCTGGCACGAAGTCATGCAGGACCCCGAAACGGGTTACTGGATAGAAAAGGGCTTCGATGATCCGGTTTCGGGAATGGCCGGCGCTTCCCACAACTTCCATATCTACTTCTATCTCAATCGTCCGGTTCCCCGTTACAAAAAGATCATTGACCACAGCCTCTCCATTTTAAATGACGGCGTTTCCAGTGCCTGTCTCGATATCGATGTGGTGGATGTGCTTTGTAATTTCTATAAATACCGATACCGGCAGGATGATATCCGAAACTATCTGGAGAAAAAGCTGAAAGATCTCCTGGACTATCAGAATGAGGACGGGGGATTTTCCGATACGGACAAGGGCATCCGGTATTTCGACGGTTGGTCCGTCTACCGGGAGCCCCAGGGGATGAGTAACTGTTTCGCCACCTGGTTCCGCTGTGCCGCCATCGCCATGATCGACTGCACACTCCATCCTGAGAACTCAGAGAAATGGCATTTCCGCAAGGGAATCGGCATGGGCTATTTCAATAAGGACTATATGAAGGAGGGATTCAGCGAAGAGATGTTAAACACATCCCCGAAAGTAAAACACATAAAAGCCTGGATTCCCAAAACTGCAGGGAAAAAAGAGATGAAGCTCAATGACGACAGCGGACAGTCCAAAGAGGAGATTAGAGCAGTTCTTCTGGAGAAAATGAATGAAGCTGATCTTTCGGAGTTCAAAGAAGAGAAGATCTTCGCTTTCAGGGTTAAAGATGAAGATGGCTATTTCGCCCTGGCCGTTTCATCCGATGGCGTCGAAGCAGTTCCCTATTCCGACGACAGCGCCCATGTCCTGCTGACCATTTCCATCGGGAATCTTATGAAAATAGCACAGGGAAAGATGCAGCCGGTTTTCGCTTACGGGACCAAAAAACTGAAAATAAGCGGGGATATCACTCTGGCTCTGAAACTGCAGAATCTGATTTAGTGAAACTCTACTGATCTTTCAAAAAAGGAAGAGGCAGCTTGATAAACGCCGCTCTCCTCTCACCGTTTTTTTTATAGGGAATATAGAGTTTAATTATCGACCCTTTCAACTCATCGAGATCATGGGAATTGGAAATGATTTTCTTGATCTCTCCGCCTCTGAAAAGAAAGGGGCTATTGATATCGGTGCGGAAAAAGGTCATTTGACTGCATCTGTAGATAACAAATGACTGAGGGGGGTATCCAGTAACTATCCGACTGCGCATTGAGGCTCCTCGCTTCTCCATCGGGTGATACGATCACCAATTCATCGGGATCGACTGATATGGATCCATCTGTCAGATTTGTGATTTTCAGAAAGTAGACGGAAGAACCTATGCGGTAATCCACTTCCAGATCATCGTTTGAATAGACCAGCAGATCCGTATCATATATAACCGGCTTGCTTATGGAAGAGCATGATATGATAAAGAGGACTAGAACCGTACCAGTAAATCCTTTTTTCATCATGTATAGAAGTATAATCCGCTATAATGGATTCTGTGAAAAGAATTGAAAAATTAAAAGAAACAGCCCGGAATCTCAAAAGGGAAATCACAGCACTTTATTATTCTCTCAGCCATGAAGATCTCGGATTAACATCTAAAATTCTGATCGGCATAACGATAGGCTATGCCCTCAGCCCTATTGATCTCATCCCCGATTTTATTCCGGTCCTGGGCTATCTGGACGATCTGGTCATACTCCCCTTTCTTATCTGGCTTGCACTGAAATCGATTCCTGATCAGATTATGGAAGAAGCGAGGAAGAAGGCAGAAGACGATCCTGTGAGACTCCGGAAAAATATTCCGGCTGCCGTCACTATAATCTTAATCTGGGCGGGCCTTCTATCTCTGATAATCTACCGGATTCTCAACTGACGACCAACTGAAGATTCCGGACTCAGAAAGCACCCCAGGCGTCGAGAATCTCTCCGGCGGTCTCTTCAGCTGGTCTTTCACCCGTATCGAAAAATCTGATATCCAGAACAGACAGCTCTGCCAGTTCCTTCAGATATTCCTGCTGCCTTAGGAAATGATCAATGATCTTCTCATCGCTATCACCGAAGCGCCTGATGTAATTCATCCACATGGCGTCTCTGCCCGAGAGAATCCTCTCGGCCAGCATGTCGCGGTCCGCCGTCAGAATAACGGCGCGGCAGTTCAGCTCTTGTAATTTTTTATCGACAGATTTGACATCGCTCCAGCTCATATGCCCGTACTGATACACATGGGTGAAATGAAACCGTTCCAGAATATAGGGTATCCTCATGGCCCTCTGGTTTCTCCGGCACCACTCCATGGCATCGAGTCGCGATTTCAAACGGCTGATATTTTCCAGGTGCTCCTCCAGAAGCGAGAGATTGTCCCGGACAGACAACCCCTCCTCACGGTCCTTCTTTTCAAGAACTCTCTGGGTCTGGTGTTCGGACATGATATAGGAGGAAAATCCGCTCCGGTTCCGGAACCGGTCCGATTGGAGTATGGACCGCAGAATTTCCGTCTTCCCCGTACCGCTGATCCCCTCCAGAATCAGTCCCGAGACATTCCAGCTTTCCCCGCTCACTTCAGGATTTCCCCTGCTGCCTTGATGTTGAGTTCATTCTGATGCACCTTACCCTCATCGCTATACATATAATCAATGCGATCCTGATAGGTTTCGGTTATTTTATATCTCACCATTTTCATGGTCGAGTTAATCATCTTGTTCTGTTCGCTGAAAGGCTCTGTAATCAACTGGAAGGTCGATGGCGTCCAGAGCGACGGGAATCTGGCTGAATCGCCGCCTTTCTTCCAGGCATTGAGGTTTTCCTCTACCTTATCAAGGAATTCTTCAGGAGAACTGATCTTCAAGGAACGGGCTTTCAGCGGATCAACCGTCAGAAGACAGGTGGTATAATTGCTGTGGTCGCAATAGAGCATGACCTGGGCGATGAGATCCTGAGTGCTGACGATGGTTTCCTCGATCTCCTCGGGGGAATATTTTTCTCCGTCCCTGGAGATGAGCAAGGCTTTGGCCCGGCCGGTTACCTGGAGGAAATTATCTTCATCCATATAGCCGAGATCACCGGTATAGAGCCAGCCGTCCCGGATTGACTCCTTCGTGGCATCTTCGTTTTTCAGATAGCCCTTCATAACATTATCGCCGCGGATAGCAATTTCACCCTTTTCCCCGACTGCGGCTTCCCTGCCATCGCCCTTCATGATCTTCAGCTCGATATTGGGAAGCACATTTCCCGATGATCCGAATTTATGGCGATGAGCCGCATTGGTGGAGATGATGGGTGTCGCTTCCGACAGACCGTACCCCTGGTAGACCGGCGCCCCTATGGCATTAAAAAACTCCTGCTGGTTCACATCGAGAAGGGCTCCCCCGCCGATGGAAAAATGAAAATTCTTTCCGAATACAGCTCTCAGTTTCGGGTAGATAAGCAGATTGGACAATCTGTAGGCCCACATCCCTTTGACATGACGTTTTTTCGGCTCATACCCGTTCCCGTGGTACTCGATACCGGCTTTCAGACCTATCTCGAAGAGCGATGCGATCAAACCGCCTTTGGCCATAACGCCGGACTTCATCTTCTTCATGAAATTGCCCGTAATGGCCGGTACGGTAAGAATGAAATAGGGATCGGTCTCCTGAAGGTTGACCGGAATATTCCTCAAAATCGATGAAGCTCCGCCTCTCGCGTCGACGAAATAGAGAGTCAGGCCAATCAGATAGGCGGCGTAGAGAGCGACCGTATGGGCGAAAGAATGATCTATAGGCAGGATTACCAGCGAAGAAATCCGCTCCGGCAGTCCGGCGACATCGAGTCCTCCCCTGCAGTTGGCCCAGTAGTTGAGATGGGTCAGCATTATCCCTTTGGGATTCCCGGTCGTCCCCGATGTGTAGCATATGGTTATGACATCATCCTCATCGGCTTCATTCATCAGTTTATCGAGAGTCTGAATTGTTTCTTCATCAACCCGGCTCCCCTCATTGATCAGATCGTCATAGGTCAGCAGATTTCCGCCTCTTTCCAATCCGTCAACTTCTTCCAGGCCTTTGATTTTATCATCGGAATCGTAGTAGACGAACAGAAGATCACCATCGAAACTCTCCCGGGCCTCCAGAACCTTGGGAAGAGTTATATGGGAAAAGAAAATGACTTTGCTTTCCGAGTGATTGACCCGGAAGGGGATCTCTTCGGTCAGAAGCTTGAGGGACAGGGGAACAGATATACCGCCAAGCATAATAACAGCGAGCTCGCTGATGACCCATTCACTTCTCCCTTCGGAAATTATGGAGAAGGAATCGCCTTTCCCGTAGCCTCTTCTGACAAGAGCCCTTGAAATTTTCAGAGCACGCTCTTTTGTTTCGGCAAATCCGATTTTATCCCACCCCTCATCGGTTTTATTGGCCAGATAGGGATAGTCTCCGTATTTTTCAACAGCTTCATTCATCATTCTCAATACAGTCTGCTTCATGTAATCCTCTTTCACACTATGTTAACATAATTTTAAATATTTGCCCTCCGCGTTTTTCTGGCTTAATCTTTATATAAATCACACTAAAACGGGAGCTATTATGTTAAATATTGCATTGTTCGGCCCTCCCGGTGCCGGAAAAGGGACTCAATCGGAATTTCTCATAAAAGAATACAATCTCTTTTACATTTCCACCGGGGACATTCTGAGAAATGAAATCGCCAATGAATCGAAGCTAGGTCTCGAAGCAAAAAGCATAATCGCCGCAGGCGGTCTCGTATCCGATGAAATCATTGTCCAGATTATCGAGAAAACTATCGTCAGCAACCCCTTCTCCAACGGATTTCTCTTCGATGGTTTTCCCAGAACCTATATCCAGGCCTATATTCTCGAGGGGCTGATGATCAAGCTCAATACATCTCTCAACTGCCTGATCAGCCTGGAAGTGGAGGAAGAGGAGTCTGTAGCCAGGCTTCTCAACCGGGGAAAGACATCGGGGCGGATGGATGATAACGAAACGGTTATCCGCAACCGCTTAAAGGAATACCATGACAAAACCCTGCCGGTTCTTCAATTCTACAAAGACAAAGGCATACTACGCTCTGTAAACGGGAGCCAGGGGATAGAAACCGTCACGGAAGATATCAGGAATATTATCCGCGGCGAACTGAAAAACAGCCTCTACAATGTGGTGCTCTTCGGATACCCCGGTTCGGGACGGGGAACCCAGGGGAAAGCCCTGGCGGAAAAATTCGGCCTGGAATACGTAGCCACGGGAAACATGCTCGACGATGAGATCAAATCGGGTTCTGAAATCGGAAAACGGGTCGAAGAGATATATGACAGCGGGAAACTCGTTCCCGATGAAATCATAGTCCAGCTCATCGAGAAGAAACTAGAGGAATCCAAGGATGTAAAAGGTTTTATTTTCAAGGGATTCCCGCGTACTCTCGTACAGTCCTATATTCTCGACGGATTGCTGAAAAAACACGGCTCGTTCATTTCCCAGGTCATAGAGATAGAAGTGCCGACGCTCCAGCTGATCAGCCGGCTCGATGCACGCCGCCAGACCAACGATGCCCGCCCCTATGACAGCAACACTTCAAAAATCGTTCAGCGGCTTCAGGACCATCAGGAAAAAACGGTCCCCGTAATCGAAAAATACAACGAACAGCACGGCGTACTGAAAATCAACGGCGAGGGAACCTTCGAAGAGGTGTTCGATAAAATATCCGCCGAAATTTCCAAAGGCCTGGACAGCATGAGATAATATTCATTTATATACGGTACGGTCGCGACCGTACCGTATATAATTTATTTTTTCAAAACGTGCTGCGAATAGACGGCGCTGGCGCAGAGCGTCAGGAATTTCGTCATATCGCTGTCGCTCCGTGATGTCAGGATTACCGGCACTCTGGCTCCAAGAACGACATTGGCCACATCGGCTCCCATTGTCATGGCCCAGGCTTTATAGAGGAAGTTTCCACCGGATATATGGGGGACAATGAGAATATCCGCTTTGCCCGCTACAGGCAGATCTGTCATTCCCTTGTGCTTTACCGATTCCTCGTACAGAGCGAGGTCATAGGAAAGCGGTCCGTAGACCGTGGCGTTCTTCCATTCCATTTCCGAAAGCTGTTTCGCGAAAATGCTGGTCGGTATTTTATCGGAAGGCTTTTCATTGGCATCGAGAATGGCCACATTCGGTTTTTCCACACCCATACTCTGAGCTACATCAATGGCATTGAGGATAATATCTTTTGAAGCTTCAACATCGGAGGAAGGCGTAAGAGCCGTATTGATTCCCGGGTCGGTGAGAAAGACCAGTCTGTCCACTTCGGGAAGTTCGAAGATGCTGACAAGTGAGAGCCGTCTTCCCGTCCCGATTCCCTTCTCTTTATTCAGGATGGCCTTCATAAAAACAGCTGTGTTGATTTTTCCCTTCATGAGCATATGACCTTCACCGCTGTGAATCAGCTCTATTCCACGCTCGGCGGCCGCTTTTTCAAAGTCTTCCGCAGAGGGATCAATTTCAACGAACTCATAGTATTCGGGATATTTGAGCAGGTCCGGATTATAGGAGGAACTGTCACCGACAAAGAAAGCTGTTTTAACGACCTTTTCCTCAATGGCCCTGTTGACCGCTTCAAGGGCTGTCGAGTTGGGCATAATAACCACGACGTTCATGCCGCCGATGACTTTAGCTCCCTGAATCAGATTGCCCATCAGCGGGCTTCTGGCAAAATTCATCATGGACTTTTCATTATAGATCGAGGCGAGTATTCTGCAGGGACCTCCGATCGCGTTCAGTGCATGACGGAATGAGGAATCGAAATAAATCGTATCCCCTTCATTGAGAATATGTTCTTTATCATCGACAATTATCTTCAGCGTACCGTTTATGACATAATGGAACTCCTCCCCTTCATGGGTACTGTATTCCAGATTCGCTTCATCCTGTTCGAAAACTTCAACCAGCAGAGGCTCCATATGCCGTCCGCTGTAATCAGGGGCCAGACTTTCGTAGTTGTGCCGTTTTCTTCTTTCCACGACCTGCCTGGTTTCAGGTCGTGTTACGACAACACCGGCTTCATGAAATTCCTTTCCAAAGATCAGAGCCGAAATATCGGTTCCAAGAGCGGCTGAAATGCGCATCAGTTCGGAGACGGCCGCTTCAATATCTTTCTCTTCAAGATCTATAAGGTAATTCGTCGACAAGCCCGTCATTTCGGCAAGATTTTCAAGGGAAAGGCCTTTCCCGGTTCGTATGGTTTTAATGTTATTTCCCGTATGCATGACACACCTCTCTTTTATTTTTACATAAACTGCGGGAGAGGCGTTGTTCTCTCGGTCAACAAAGCATCTCTCGTTGATATATATGCTGTATTATACTTCATTCATATATATATAGCGAGAAAAAACCGAAAAACGTAATTACATTCCAGTGGAGATTACCTGTTTATGAAAATCCGGCCTATGCTGGCTTTAAGAATATCGGCTTCGATATCGATAAAGCCCCGTTTTGCCAGCTTGATGGCCTGAATCGTTCCCAGCGCCGCCGCATAAAACAAAGACTTATCATAGCGGAACCCCATGACTTTGTTGACGTTCTCCGGAAGGATATCGGGATTTTCCTGAAAAAAGCCGAAGATGTCACCGGCGATTTTTTCCAGTTTCGGATAAAGTAGCGGTTCGTTGATAAGGAGAGAGGCCAGATCGATATTCTCCAGAACTGTATCGAACAGGATATTGTAAAAATACTCAAAAGAGCTTTCGCCTTTCCGTGTTCTGACACCTTCCTGAATTTCGACAAAGAACTCCTCCCACCCCTCTTCGATCAGAGATGTGAGAAGCTCTTCTTTGTTGGCAAAATAGTTATAGACGGTTCCGACGGAAAAACCGGAATGGGCTACGATATCCTGAATGGATGTAGCGGCATAACCTTTGGAACTGAAGAGATAAACCGCCGAATCCATAACGGCTTTTCTTTTATTGTCATCTCTGCTCCTGGCCATCAGTTCACCTCGCTTATTTCCAGGGAAATATGGTATTTCGGAAAGTCCTGGGGCCGATTTTTTCATTGTCTTCAAGACAGAGAGCCCGCCAGGGGATTTTCCGTCCCGCTTCGGGATTTTCTTCGAGGTAATCGTACTTGTATACGAGAAGTCTCAGATTGTTGTCGAGCCAGAGAAGTATGCCGGCCGGACCCGGTATGAGAAAGACCGTAAGAACCGACAGAAGCAGCCCCGGAAGTATCCCCAAAAAGACGGCTATGCTGTGAAAGGGGTTGTCGAGAAAGATGAGAAAACTCTTTTTAATCATTTTCAGGAAAGTACTGTTAAGACGGTTTACGACAGGCAGATAGTACATAACAGCCAGATTAACCGTAACGAAAACCCAGAAGAGAAACATGGCGCCTATCAGACCTATCATATTACCGAGAGCTGAGTAAAAGCGCATTCCCAGTAAAGTCAGAACCAGAACCGCAGAAAAAAGTAATCCACCGGACAGAGAAGTCTTCCACGTCTCTTTTATACCGGTAAAAAAAGTTTTGATTTCATCAGGTTTGAAATCACTTATGCCTTTGACATAAGAAGCGGCTGCCCCCAGAAAGATAAGGAAAGCCAGATAAATGACAAAGAGAGCGGCAGAAGCACCGATCAATGAATAGGGAGCCAGAAAAGTCGTTCCATAGAGTCCCAGAATAAGTAGAATGAAAACCAGATTGACGGCAAAAATCCGCCCCATATTATCCCACAAATCCCAGAAGGATTTTTTAATCAGAAAACCAAACATGGGGCTATTATATAGAGTTGGTCAATCAGATACAACCTCTTTGCGGTGCCAGTAACTGGCTATATAGATAAAGGGTGTGTCAGCGGCGGCAACCACCCATTTGAGCAGATAGGTCGTCCAGAAAATCTGCCAGAAGATATTCCAGGGGAACAGCCCCGTAAAAGCGATGAAACAGAATACCGTCGTATCGATCAGCTGGCTGAGCATGGTGCTGCCGTTATTCCTGAGCCAGATAAATCTTTCGGCGGGAAACTTCTTTTTTATAAGATTGTACATCCAGATATCGTGAAACTGCGACAGCAGGTAAGCCGTCAGACTGGCCAGAGCGATCCGCGGCATGATCCCGAAGATCGTCTGAAGGCTCTCCTGCGCGAAATCATCGGCGGAGGGATTGAATTTCAGAGCGATGTACATGAGAACCGTCATGGCGATCAGCGAGAAAAAACCGACCTTTACGGCTCTGGAAGCTTCCCTGCGCCCGTAATTCTCACTGAGTATATCGGTTACGAGAAAAGAGGTGGCGTAAACGATATTTCCGAGTGTTGCCGTAATGGAAAAGATATCCACGGTTTTCAGCACCTGAACATTCGCCACGATCGTCGCTATGGGAATCCATATGAACAGGCCCAGTTTTCCGAAAAGCCTGTAAGCTATAAGGATGGCTGAAAAATTGACCAGAAGCATGGCCAGCCATAACAGTTCATTCATAAAAATCAGTCCTTCATGGAGAGAGAAATTCGCCGTCTCTGCAGATCCACATCCAGAACGGTGACAGAGACTTTCTGCCCCACTTTTACAATATCATTGGGATCTTTCACAAAAGTATCGGACAGGCAGCTTATGTGTACAAGACCGTCCTGGTGTACGCCCACATCGACGAAAGCGCCGAATGCCGTCACATTCGTAACGATACCGGGGAGCCTCATGCCCGGAGAAAGATCTTCGGGAACGGAAACGGTCTCATCGAAACTGAAGAGCTCGAAACTCTCACGGGGATCCCTTCCCGGCTGAGCCAGCTCTTTCATAATATCCTTAAGCGTCGGCAATCCGATATCGCCCGTGACATATTTATTCAGATCGATTCTCTTTCTCAGTTCCCCGTCCCGCATCAGATCGTCGATAGAGCATCCCTGATCCGCCGCCATCTGCTTCACGACGCCGTAACTTTCGGGATGAACGGCGCTTCTGTCCAGAACATTTTTACCGTCGCTGATTTTCAGGAATCCGGCGGACTGCTCGAACACCTTCGGACCCAGACCTTTGACTTTCTTCAGATCCGCGCGGCTCTTGAAAGGACCGTTCTCATTTCTGTGAGCTACAATATTGGAGGCTATCCGGCTGTTGCATCCCGAAACATAGGAAAGAAGCTGCGGGCTGGCTGTATTCAGCTCGACTCCGACGGCGTTGACACAGCTGCTCACTGTATCGTCGAGAGCCGATTTCAACAATTTCTGGTCCACATCATGCTGATACTGCCCCACTCCGATCGATTTGGGATCGATTTTGACCAGTTCCGCCAGAGGGTCCATCAGCCGCCGCCCGATGGATACGGCGCCCCGGACCGTAATGTCGTAATCGGGAAATTCCTCCCTGGCGATTTGTGACGCCGAGTAAACCGAAGCGCCGCTTTCGTTGACCATGATCACGGGCACAGCTTTTCCGAAAGATATTTTCCGGCAGAAAGCTTCCGCTTCCCTCCCTCCTGTTCCGTTCCCGACGGCAATGGCTTCGAAACCGAATTTATCCTGTAATTTTTTCAGAATCCTCTCGGCTTCGGCTTCTTTATTATAGGGCGCCAGTGGATAGATCACCGTGTGTTCCAGAAGCTTGCCCTGGCGGTCCAGAACGACGATTTTGCTGCCCGTTCTCAAACCGGGGTCCACCGCCAGGAGAGATTTCTGTCCGAGAGGCGCCGCCAGAAGCAATTCCTTCAGGTTATCGGCAAAGACGGAAACGGCCTTCTCATCGGCCTTCTGTTTCAGTTCCTGACGGACCTCGTTTTCCAGAGATGAGGAAAGCAGTCTCTTATAGGAGTCAACCAGGGCTTCTTCCACGATCTCATTGGGGCTCTCGCTTCTGTGGAAAAAGCTCTTGCGGACGCGATCGAGCGAATCCTCTTCATCGGGAAGAAAGTGTGCGGTCAGCAATCCCTCATTGACGCCCCGCAATACCGCGAGGATCCTGTGGGAGGGAGCCTTATTGATATTTTCCGTCCAGTCGAAATAATCGCTGTACTTGGCCGCCTCCTTCTCTTTTTTCTTTACGAGGCGGCTGGTAAACTGACTGTTTCTTCTGAAATGGATTCTCAGGTTTTCCCGGACTTCGCTGTTTTCATTTATCATTTCCGCAATGATATCACCGGCCCCTTTCAAGGCTTCTTCCGCTGTTGACACACCTTTTTCAGGATCGATGAAAGCTTCGGAATCCTTTATCGATTTGTACCGGCCTTCCAGAAGCATTTTTGCCAGAGGTTCCAGACCCTTCTCCCTGGCTATGGAGGCCCGTGTCTTTCTCTTCGGCTTATAGGGAAGATAGATGTCTTCAAGGGCAGCCATGGTCTGAGCTGCGGCAATGGCTTTACCGAGCTCTTCTGTATATAGTTCTGTTTCCTTAAGGGATTTGATTATGGCGGCGGCCCTTTTGTCCAGTTCTTTCAGCGAGGAGAGTCCGTCACGGATGGCGATGATCTGAACTTCATCGAGCCCCCCGGTCCTCTCTTTTCTGTAACGGGCGATGAAGGGGACGGTGGCGTCTTCTTCGAGAAGTTCTATAGTATTGGCTACCCCTTTCATGGGGAGATTCAATTTAGCTGATAGTAGTTTTCCGTAGTCTTTTTCCATGTGAAACAGTATACAGCCGTTAAGGTTTAAGGTCATCCGGAAAAAAGGAATATTTTCTCTGCAGTCAGCTTTCGTCAATAAGGGTAGAGGCAATTTCAAATTCTTTCTGGCTCGGCTGCACCCTTTTCTCTTTGAAAGGGAAAGCCCTGTCGTATTCTTCTGTTTCCTCCGGGCTGACTTCGAATGCCTCGGAGAATAGGACAAACCCATTAATCCCGTCCAGAGCCCCATCATATAATGGCAGAGCCTGGAGCCCCGCATAGTACTTCCCGTCGGGCATGGAGATTCCGTATCTTTTTCCGCCTTTAAAACCATAAGGCTCATAGTGGTAGGGATATCCCATGATTATAATGGCTCTGTGTCCCTGCTTGCGCGCCTCTTCAATGGAATGGGTGATAAGCTTTCTTCCCAGCCCCTGTCGGTGATAATCGGGATGAATGCTTACGGGACCGAATGTGACGGTCGGGATCTCCAGTCGGTCTGCACAAATGATTTTTGAACGGCTGTAAAAAATGCTGCCCAGGATTTTTCCATCGCCTTCCATGACAAAAGTCAGTTCCGGCAAGAAATCACGGCTCTGCCTCAGTTTCCCGATACAGACGTGTTCGTCGCAACCGGGGAAGTAGAGATTCCAGAAAGCATCCCTTGTCACTTCCTCGACGATTCTGTAGTCATCGGGTCTTTCATGGCGTATTTGCGTCTTCATGTCCGTGTCTTGCTCTCGTGAAGCGATACGAGTCTCGTCGCCAGAATCCTGGAGAGGAGGATTCCGTAATAGGGCTTCTTTTTCATGGCGTTAATGAACTCTTCCTTGGTAATTTTCAGCAGCTCTCCCGATTTAACCACCTTGACAGTGGCTGAACGCCTGTTGTTCAGCAGAAAGGACATCTCCCCGAGAAAAAGATCGGCCGGTGTCAATGTGGAAACGGCCACGTCGTTGGCTATGATCTCGTAAATGCCGGACACTATATAGTAAAGGTAATTCGATTCATCGCCCTGGGTGAAAACCGTATCGCCTTCCCGGAATTTAACCTCATCTCTTTCGGAGAAAAAAGTCGGGAATTCATTGCTCTTGTGCACGATATGTTCCAGGTGAAAGGTCACTTCATTTCCTTTATCGTTGTAGACCAGATCTTTCAGATAATGCCTGGCCATGATAATCCCTCTGCCGTGTTGCTCCTCCAGTCCCGCCTCACCTATGGTTGACTGATAATGGCGCCAGTCAAAGCCCTGTCCCTCATCCTTTATAGTGAATGATGAGCCGTCAGGTGTAATCCGGTAATGAACGATGACTTTCCTGTTTCCGATATCCGGATCCTGATTTTTTACATTGATAAGATCGAAAATATTTCCGTCTTTTTCCAGATATCGCGATTTTTCATTGAAGGTGATAGAGCAGTTTCCATGTTCGATCGCATTCATGAAAAGTTCCATGATGGCAATGTAAAACCCCTCTTTTCCTTCCCCATCAACCAGACCGGAATTATAGAGGAAATTGGCGATAAGATTGGAATAGGTAATGAGATCGAAGGGGTCGTTGTTAAGAACGAAATGTCCGGAAATGGAAGAGCTGAGGAGAGAATGTATTTCCCTCTGAAAGAGGACCCACCGGTTCTGTCCGATTATCCGGAAAACCCGGGGGAGATTGAACTCCAGCCTGGAAAAAGATATAAGGGTTACAATATTGATTCCCTTCAGGCCGGAGATGATCTCCCGCTCATCGCCGGCGTTGTAAAGAATTATCGTACCTCCGAAGTGAAGCCAGGGATCTTTCCGGATGGATCTCAGAGCCTTGGCCGATTCTGTTTCGGGGTCGTCAATGCATATAATATTGATAGAAGGCAGTTCGTAATTGAGAAACTGAACGAATTTACTGCAGTCATCGAAAAAATTGCATTTGAAATCATCAAGCCAGGTGCGGCAGTTCTCTTCAATGAGAAAATTGATTCTTTCATTGCTGCTCAGAATAGCGATATTTCCCATACAGATATTTTAATCCAAAGGAGAATGAATCGCTAATAAAAAAAGCCCGGGGAACCCCGGGCCTGATTACATTCTTTTCAGTTTACCTCTTACCGTGTTCAAAAGGTTCTCCCGCAGCTTTCGGAGCCTGCGAAGATTTCGAGAAAATGATCAGCGCAATGAGCGTGACCACATAAGGGAAGACTTTCAGAATAATTCCCGGAATGACCTTGAACGCCGGTACGACCTGCGAAACATTGGCCAGAGTGCTGGCGAATCCGAAAAAGAAAGTGGCTCCCAGTATCCCGAGGGGTTTCCACTGACCGAAAATCAGAGACGCGAGAGCCAGGAAGCCGAGACCGGCTACCGAACCGTTGAACTCACCCGAATAGGTCACTAATATAACGGCTCCGCCGAGTCCTGCGAAAGCACCGGAAAACATGACACCCATATAACGGATGAAATAAACATTGACACCGGCTGCGTCCGCCGCGTGGGGATGCTCCCCGCAGGCTCTCAGTCTCAAACCGAAGGCGGTTTTGTATATGAGAAACCACGAGCCGAGAAGAATGAGGAGAACAAGCCAGGTCGATGCATAGGTCTGGGTGAAAAAGAGCTTTCCGACCAGGGGAATCTTTGACAGCAGCGGAATATTAAAACGGGTCAGACCGCTTGTAATATGTATGTTTCCGCTTCCCGTAATGGTTCTGGCGATAAAAACCGTCAGGGCTCCAGCGATCATGTTTATCGCTGTTCCGCTGATAACCTGATTGGCATTCAGATTGATACTGGCAAAAGCATGGAGAAGCGAGAACATTGCCCCGATAACCATAGCCGCTAAAAGACCGATCCAGATAGCACCTTCAGGCATGATGGGCTGAAGAATGGAAATGACATAAGCACTTGTAAAAGAACCGACTACCATCAATCCTTCCAGACCGATATTGACAACACCGCTCCGCTCGCTGAAAAGTCCTCCGAGAGAAGTGATTAGGAGCGGAATGGTAAAAGCTATGGCATACGGAAATATCTTGGATATGATTTCCCACATAATTATTTACCTCCCTTGATTTTCTTCCTGATCGAGTCGATTGCTCTCTCAATCAGAACGCTTGTTGCGGCGAAATAGATGATTGTCGCAATAATCGTATCGCCGATTTCAGGCGGAATAGAGGTCATGGCATTCATAAAACCTTTTCCGGAATGGAGGATGCCGAAGAAAATGGCGCTGACCAGAACTCCGTAGGGAGAGTTGGCGCCGAGAAGAGCCACGGCTATGCCGTCAAAACCGTATGAAGGAAGAACCCCGATTTTCATGGTGTTGGCGTAACCGATATAGAAAGTAGCTCCGGCCAGACCGGCGAGAGCCCCTGCGATTACCATGGAAAGAACGATATTCCGGTTTACCTTCATACCCGCATATTCTGCGGAGAAACGGTTGTATCCAGCCGCTTTCAGCTCGAATCCAAGAACCGTGCGGTTCAGAATAACAGCGATGGCGATAACAGCAATGAGAGCCAGAAAGAGGCCGAGATTTATCGACGAATCATTAAACAGATCTGTCAGCCACGGAGATCTGAGCGAAGCAGCTTTGGAAATCGCTCGTGACTCTGTATCATATGCTCCTTTAAAGAAAGCGGGAACCGTGTAGTAAATGGTCCAGTAGGCTATCCAGTTCATCATAATTGTCGAAACAACCTCGTGGACATTGAACCTGGCCTTGAGAAGACCCGGCACGAGAGCCCATAATCCGCCTCCGATAAACGCAGCGAGAACAGCAACGATCAATACAATGGCCCGGGGTGCATCGAGAGAAAGCCCGACAGCTGTCGCACAGAGGCCTCCGAAAAGCATCTGCCCTGAAGCGCCGATATTGAACAGTCCTGTTCTGAAAGCAAAAGCAACGGAAAGACCTGTTAAAATCAATGTCGTTGCCGTAGAAAGAGTATCGCCTATCCTTCCGATATTCATCAGTCCGCCGCGGAACAGGTATGTAAAACCGAGAAAAGGATTATTACCTGTGAAAGCCATGAGAATGGCTCCTGCGACAAGACCGAGAAATACGGAAATCAATCCGATTAAAACTTGTTTATTCATTTGAATTTTCAAGGAGTGTCTCCTTTACCGATACCGGCCATCATCAGACCGACTTCATTTTCATTCGTTTCAGAAGCCTTGACCATGCCGACAAGCTCTCCATGGTTTATAATGGCTATGCGGTCGGAGAGATCGAGAACTTCATCGAGTTCGAGGGAAACGAGAAGAACCGCTTTCCCACTGTCCCTCTGCTCAACCAGCCTTTTGTGGATATATTCGATCGATCCGACATCGAGACCTCTTGTGGGCTGTACGGCTATGAGGAGATTGGGATTGTGGTCCACTTCTCTTCCGACAATCGCTTTCTGCTGATTTCCCCCGGACATGGATCTGGTGATGGATAGTGGACCTTCACCAGACCGGACATCGAAATCCTTGATAATCTTGTCGGCGTGTTTTCGAATCGCGTCAAAATTGAGGAATCCACTCTTTGAGTATGGCGCTTTATTATAAACTTCCAGAACCATATTCTCTTCAAGCGAATAATCGAGGACAAGACCGTGCTTGTGTCTGTCTTCGGGAATATGCGCCATCCCCGATTCAATTCTGTCCCGGATTGAACTGGCTGTGATATCGATGTTATCAAGCTTTATCGTTCCCGATTCGATTTTTTTCAGACCCGTCAGGGCTTCAACCAGTTCGGTCTGGCCATTTCCATCAACCCCAGCCAATCCGACGATTTCGCCGGCTCTGACCTGAAGGGAGAATTCTTTCAGCCCCATAACGCCATGATTTCCCATAACGGAAAGATTGTCGATATCGAGAACCAGTTCTCCCGGTTCCTGATCCTTCTTGTCTACTGTAAAGGAGACAACCCGGCCGACCATCATTTCAGCCATTTTGGCTTCAGAGGTATCGGCCACATCTACCGTCCCGATCACTTTACCCCTCCGGATAACCGTACAGCGGTCGGCGGCGGCTTTAATCTCTTTCAGCTTATGTGTAATGAGAAGAATGGACTTGCCCTCTTCCGTCAGGTTTTTCATAATCTTCATCAGCTCCAGGATTTCCTGGGGCGTGAGAACCGCTGTCGGCTCATCAAAAATAAGCACATCGGCATTGCGGTAAAGCATTTTGAGGATTTCGACTCTCTGCTGCATACCGACTGAAACATCTTCAATCAGCGCGTCGGGGTTGACATCGAGTTTGTATTTTTCCGAAAGCTCCTTGATTCTTTTGGAAGCGGCTTTCAGATTGAGAGTCAGGCCCTGCCTCGGTTCGAGACCGAGAATGATATTTTCCGTTACGGTGAAGTTGTGAACGAGCTTGAAGTGCTGGTGGACCATACCGATCCCCAGATCGTTGGCCATATTCGGGTTATTGATTGAAACTTCATTCCCATTAATCCTGATCTGTCCCCTATCGGGTTTGTACAGACCGAAAAGGATACTCATAAGAGTAGATTTCCCCGCTCCGTTCTCTCCCAGGAGCGCGTGGATTTCCCCTTTTTTAAGATTGATTGAAATATCGTCATTGGCGACAATTCCGGGGAACTCTTTCCGGATATTATTCATCTCTACAACATATTCCACGATCAACCTCCTTTATTAGAATTTGTATTTGTCTTTTTTAAATATGAGACATAAATCTCTATTGAGCAAAATATTAATGCTCTGACCTGAAAAATTTTCAGGCATAAAAAAGGGGTGTTCCCACCCCTTTTTTATGTTTGAAACGATTTGACTACTTGATCAGGTTCCCCTGCTCTGCAGATACGACAACTGAACCATCCTGAAGTTTTGCGAATACTTTCGCAACTTCGGACTCGACAGCCGAGTCGAGGTTGGGGTTCTCGGCAGGAATACCGACACCGTTGTTTTTCGCATCGAAAGTCAGAGTTTCACCACCGGGGAAAGTACCGTCGAGAACAGCTTTAACCATGTCATAAGCTGCTACGTCGATTCTCTTCATAGCGGAAGTGATGACAACTGATTTATCTCCTTCGTAAACACCGTCGGGGTACTGGTTGACATCGACACCGATGACCCATACTTTTTCTCCGGTTTTGACTCTGGATTTCGCTTCGTTGATAACACCGACACCTACACCACCGGCGGCAGCGAAGATAGCATCAACACCTTTATCATACATCTGGGCAGCGAGCTGCTGACCGGCGGCAACATCTGTAAATGTTCCCTGGTAGATGATGTTCTCGGCGTTGAGTTTGATTTTCGTACCATTGTTTTTATTGGCGTATGCAACACCCTGCTGGAATCCCCAGTTGAATTTCTGAACGGCGGGAATTTCCATACCACCGATGAATCCCATTTCACCTTCTTTGATCTGAAGAGCCGCAGCGTATCCGGCGAGGAAACCTGACTCATGCTCTGCGAAGAAGATGGATACAACGTTTTTCTCAGCTCTGAATTCGCTGTAGTCGGCGCTATGGGGAGTTCCGTCGAGGATTACGAAGTTTGCACCGGGCCATTTGTCCTGAGCGGCAAAAATAGCGGCTTCAAACTTGAATCCGGGAGTTACGATTGTCGTGAATCCTGCATCGTAAAGGTTTCCGATCTCTTTGAGATAGTCAGCCTCTGTTTCTCCGACAGGTTTCAGGTATTTTGTAGTTACGCCGAAATCTTTTTCAGCTTCCAGAATACCTTCCCATGTTCCCTGGTTGAAGGATTTGTCATCGATTGTTCCTGAGTCTGTAACCATTCCGACCTTGAGGGCTGGTGTAGCTCCGGAGTCTCCCTGCTGGCCATTTGCAAAAGCAAAATTGGCAACAAGCATCATAGCGAGTAAAGCAACAATAACTTTTTTCATTTTAGCTCCTAATTCCTTTTTTCTAATTTGACAACTTTAAATGTAGACCTAGTATTTCAGGGTTGTCAAGCAAAAAAACAGATTGTCAGACGATAAGACAATAGGATTACCCCCGACAACCTGTCTTATCCCTTTCAACCAAGCATATCTGTCCCGTTTTCAATTGCGGGCGTGCCGAAAAAAGCCGCCAGGCTCTGAGCCGCATCAGCAAAAGTTTCTCTGATTCCGAGATTGACAGCATCCCTGTTTTTTCCATAAACAAGTAGAGGAATATGCTCTCTTGTATGATCAGTCCCTTTATAGGCGGGATCGCAGCCGTGATCAGCTGTTATGATGAGAAGATCCTCCTCATCCATCCGGCGCATCAGCCCGTCCAGCCTGTCATCGATGGCCGATACGGCATTGCAATATCCCAATGGATCTCTGCGGTGTCCGTATACCATATCCGTATCAACGAGGTTTACAAAGAGGAACTGATCTTTTTCCGGTCTGGTAGCAAAAATTTCTTCCGTTCTGGCCAGACAGGCCGGGTTTCCCGCATCGTGATAACTGACATCGATACCCTGCTCATCAAATATTGAACCGATTTTCCCCACAGCGACGGTCTCCACTCCGTTTTTTCTCAGATGATCCAGAATGGTGTCACCGGGAAGAGCGATACTGTAGTCATGACGGTCTTTCGTCCGGAAAAACTCACCGGGCTTGCCATCGAAAGGCCTCGCTATGACACGGCCCACATAGTATTCATCACAGAGTTTTCTGGCGATTTCGCACATCTCGTAAAGTTTGTCTATTTTATAGATATCGTTGTGAGCGGCTATCTGAAAGACCGAGTCTCCTGATGTATAGATAATCGGGAATCCCGTTTTCAAGTGTTCTTCACCCAGTTCGGCAATGATTTCCGTCCCTGACGCGGCTTTATTTCCCAGTACACCTTTACATCCTGCTTTTTGAATGAAATCGGCTACCAGTTTTTCAGGAAACGAAGGAAACGCGGAGGGGAAAACGGTAAAGGATTTCTCCAGCTGCAGTCCCGCCAGCTCCCAGTGTCCTGTCGTTGTATCCTTTCCCGGTGAGACTTCTTTCATAACGCCCCAGGAAGCTACGGGCTTTTCTACAGGTTCACAGCCCGGTAGAGTGTTGCCGAGTAGAACCGAACTGTTTCCCAGTCCCATTTTTCTCAAAACCGGCCACTTGGGCCCCGGCACATGTTCACATATATGAAGAGCGGTGTTCGCTCCTTTATCACCGAAATCTCCGGCATCGGGAAGTTCGCCGATTCCGAAACTGTCAATAACAAGAACCGTGGCTCTCTTTGCTTTATCAGACATAATTACCTTCCTCTTAAAATAATATAGGACAGAAGGCATGGGATCGACAAATAATTTGTTATCCTGTTGACTGCATCAACCCGTATCTCCGGGCTGAAGCTTCTTATTTCTCCAGATCCAGATACCTTCTATTGTCTGATAATCTTACCATTAAGTATTTTCTGTCAAGATCCAAAGTATCCGTAATATTCCTAAAAAGCCCTTCCGCTATCAGATTGTGTTCCGCATAGAGATAAATCAGGGCTTTTTCAGCGATATAAGGAACTTTCAGAGAATTGAGATTCATAGACCGCATATCAAAAGTGCCGGATACCGGTTCGGAAATATTTCTGTATAGTTCCGATTTTTCGATATTGTTTTTCAGCTTATCAAGTTCCGCAATAAGTAGCTCGGGGTTTCCCGAGGCAGCCATCTCTCCAAGAGGCTTAAGGGTAAAAAAGGTATATTCCTTGCCGGGAAGATAGTGGTGCTCGTCACAACGGGTGCAGTAATCCGGTTCACCTGAATCGCGCTTCTCAACATCCCCTCCGATTATAATGAGGGGATCGAAGTAGAGCGCAGGGCATTCCACACCGCCGACAGTGTAATATCTATAGGTATAAAAGGAATCGCGGATACAGTCCGGATGATCGCAATAGGCCGTCAGGGGAAAGACATCCGTCGCGGTCTCCAGAAGCAGAGCCGCTGTGGGATTAAAAATCTCTTTCCGGAAATTCAAAACAAGAGTGGGATATATGAAGATCAACCCTTTTCTCTCCGATGCGTATTTGATCACATAGGCAAGCCTTTCATCGTAAAAGGAAGCCTCATCGATAATCCAGGTTCCCACATGGGGATGGTCTTCGATAAGTTTTTCCAGATCGAAAGAGTTCTTGATGAAGGCGATATTGGAACCGCATCGTTCGTAACCGCCGCGGTACCCGAGGGCATCACCGGGATACTCGCTGAATCGCTGCTGATCCAGGATGGAACGGACGAAAAAAACATTTCTTCTGTCAGCGCCGTCAGAGGTTGTCAGTTCCGACAGAGAACCGGATTTCTTCAATACAACGCGGGAATCACGCCAGACCCGGGCGCTGTACTCCGTTTTACCGGAGCCCATGGGACCGATGACAAGTATTCTTCTCCCCGGTCTGGTAAAATCAAAATGATTGAAAGAATGATGTACAGATACAGAGGGAAACCCCAGACTCTTAAGAAAGTTATCGGTGTCTCGGTTCTGCTTGATCTCAGCCAATGTTAATTCTCCGGAATGTGGTAAAGGTAACGGTCATTATCAGCCCTTACCCTGTTTTTTTCAATGGCAAAAATTTGCCTTGAATGAAAAAAGACGATATCATATCCAGTATGATAACAAAGGAAATAATCAAAAGATTGCCCAAGGTGGAACTGCACCACCATCTGGACGGAGCCGTAAGACCGTCCACTATTATCGAGCTGGCCCGAAAATATAATATAGATATTCCGGAGAACGAACCGGAAAAACTGGCCGACTGGTTTCACAGGGGGGCCGACCGTAAAAACCTGGCTCTCTATCTCGAGGGATTCGATGTCGTCCTCAAAGTCATGCAGACCGAGGAAGCCCTGATAAGAATAGCCAGAGAGAATCTCGAAGATCTGGCAGAGCACAATGTAGCCTATGCGGAAATCCGTTTTGCACCGGAACTCTGCGTCGACGGAGGTCTGAACCTGGAGTCGGTTGTTGAAGCCGTCTTGTCGGGACTTAAAGAGGGAAAAGAAAAAACGGGGGTTTCCTTCGGACTGATCCTCTGCGCCATGCGGGACCGGCAGAATTCGCTGGAAATTGCCGAACTGGCTGTTTCCTTCCGGACCAAAGGAGTGGTCGGCTTCGATATTGCCGGAGATGAACACGGCCATCCGCCGAAAAAACACCTGGAAGCTTTTCACTACATCCAGAACCGGAATTTCAATATCACCATTCATGCGGGAGAGGCTTTCGGTGTAGAATCCATCTGGCAGAGCATTCAGGTTTGCGGCGCCCACAGAATCGGCCACGGAACGAGACTTCTCGAAGATATGTCCATCAAAGGCACCCATATCGAGAGAATGGGAACCTTATCCCATTTTATCAGGGACAGAAGGATTCCTCTGGAAGTCTGCCTCTCTTCCAATGTACAGACCGGAGCCGCCGAATCGATCGACGACCACCCCTTTATTATTTTCTACAGGAATAATTTCCGTGTTCTGCTCTGTTCGGATAACCCCCTCATGAGCAATACCAATATAACCAACGAGCATATAATTGCTGCGGAACACTACCATCTGGGTATTAATGATTTTGAAAAACTGACCATAAACGCCATGAAATCGGCCTTCGCCCATTACGATGAAAGAGTGCGTATCATATATGATATATTAAAACCGGGTTTTAAAAGGATCAAGGAAGAGATCCACCATAACGATTAAAAGCACCGTATCGATTAAAAGACTGCTCAGGCGGTCTTTTTTTATAGAAGTAAAATGCTTTTTACTATCAACGATTTTGATATAAAGCCGAAAATTATGGTGAATTACTGTAAATTTTTTGAAGGATTGGAAGATGAAATATTTCAAACTGCTTCTGGCACCGGCAATTTTACTACTGGCCTTGAGTTCCTGCGCCTCCAAACCGGAACCTGTTCCCGAAGAACCGCAGGTAGTTGAGGAACAGGGTCCGGTTGAACCCCTTCTCCACAGCCTTATTGCTGAAAACAACACAAGAGAACTTTCTGATATGTTCAATATGGACCTCGATGTCAATGAAAAAGACTCATCGGGCAGAACAGCTCTTCATATTGCCGCCATGAAAGGCAACATTCAGATGATCGACCGCCTTCTCTTATACGGAGCGGAAATAAACACGCAGGATAATGAAGGGAAATCGCCTCTCATATTGGCTCTTGAGAACATTCAATACAGTGCAGCCGGCATCCTCGTTGATAAAGGTGCTGATATTTTCATTCAGGATAAAAACGGGAAGACCCCTGTTGATCACGCCATGGTCAAAGGGATTTCCGCCATTCAGCAACTTGTCCGCAAAGACAATATAGATAAACTCGCCCCCTCCGGGAACGGACTGATTCACAGGGCCTCCGCCGATGGCATGAAGAGCCTTGTCGATTTCCTTATCGAACAGGGAGCCGATGTCAATTTGCGGAACAGCGAAGGCATGCTGGCCCTTGACCTCTCTCTCGAAGAGAAAACCGATCTGAACTATGCGGAAATTTCCGCGGCACTGATAAGAGCCGGTTCGCAGAAGAGTGCCAAAACTGATTTCAACTATCTCTACACAGTCTTTCAACTGGGAGATTTCAATGTACGGGACGAATATGGAAAAACTCCTCTCCACAAAGCGGCGGAGCTGGGTCATGAAGGTTTCGTCAAATACTTTCTGAACAACGACGCGGACCTGGATGCACGGGACAAACCGGGGAACACACCGCTTCATGAGGCGGTCCGCAGCGGCTATATCAATATCGTCAAAGCCCTTCTCGAAAGCGGTGCCGATGTGAACGCTGAAGATTTCAATGAAAACACACCTCTTCACGTTTCGCTTTCCGTTGAAAAGAACAGCGAGATAGCGCAGCTGCTTATTGCGGAAGGAGCCGATGTCAACGCGAAGAACAGCTTTGGAAACACTCCTCTTCACCTTACAGTCTCTCTCCAGGAATCGAAGGATATGGCTGAAATTCTGATAAACAGCGGAGCTTTTATCGACTCCCGCAACAAGACAGGAAACACGCCCCTGATGCTGGCCGTCGATAAAGAACACAGGGAAATAGCCACACTGCTCCTGTCCAAGGGAGCCGATATCTATGCTGTTAACATCAACCAGAAAACACCGGTTCAGCTGGCTCTGGATAAGGGCGCTGAAGTTATTAAGTGGTTAATTACAGCTTCCAATATCAATAAAAGCGATAACAGCGGTAATACGATTCTCCATATGGCGGTTCTTCTGGGTAAAGAGAGCGCGATTATCGATCAGCTCCTCTCAATCGGATCCATTCCGGATATCAGAAACATGCAGGGCAATACTCCTCTACACGAAGCCGTAATTTTGAGGGACGGAGAAATCGCGTCGACGCTCCTGGCAGCCGGCTCCTCCCTCTTTATCACAAATAACGCCGGAGAATCCCCTCTGCTGCTTTCTTTTAAAAACGGACCGGAATTTATCCGGGAGATTCTGACATCGTCCTACATCAATGTAACAGATGCGATGAAAAACACACCGCTGTTCTATGCTGTCAACTGGAGCACTCCCGATATGGTCCAGCTACTGATTACCTTAGGAGCCCAGGTGAATATCCGGAATATGAACGGGTCGACACCTCTCCACGAAGTCGTCAGGTCCGGATCTATGGAGAGTGCTGAGATACTGATTCAAAACGGGGCTGATATGTCCGCGACAGACGCAGCCGGCAATACGCCCCTTCATGAAGTTGTCTTCTGGGACGCTCTGGATGTGGGTAATCTCCTTATAACAAAAGAAGCCGACATCGATGCGAAAAACAATGCCGGAAGAACTGCCATGCTGGAAGCCGTCAATATGGGACGTGAATCTGTTGTTAAGTTTTTCCTGGACCGCGGAGCGGATATCAATGCGGCAGACAACTCGGGCAAAACAGCACTCTTCGATGCCTCCATATCAGGATACTACGATATCGTCGTGCTTCTTCTCGACAACAGAGCTTCACTTTCCCGACGCGATGAAAAGGGAAATACGGTACTCCATGTATCGCTTATTTCGGGAAACAGAGAGATTACCGAAATGCTGATCAACCGGAACAGTGACATATTTGCCTTGAACCGGAAGGGCGAATCCCCACTGTCCCTAGCTCTGAGCCGCGGAGTAGAAACCCTGAAATGGTTTCTAACGGACAACAACATAAACTCGGTCAATAATGACGGCATGACACCCCTTCACTACGCAGTGAAAAACCGTTCGGGAAGAGATGTCATTTCCCTGCTGATAGATAAAGGAGCTCAGAAAGACGCCAGGAACTCCTCGGGATTGACACCGCTGGAATACGCCAAAGAGGAAAACTACCCCGAAGTATGGGATCTTCTCCGATAATTCCGGATATATAAAAATTGTCCCCGGTTTTCCGACCGGGGCTTTTTTTCGGGGACACCGTATCTGCTAAACATCAGCTATCAGCTCCCTGGCTTGCTTTCATGTCATTAATTGCTTCAATTGACAATAGAGAGTGACAGAGTCTCTGATTTAATTCAGAAAATCAAAATTACTTTTAATAATCGAAAGCAATTGTTCTCGTGCATTTTCCTAACCCCTGTTTTATATTTAGTTCAGGACGATAAAATGAAAAAAATGCTTATCATTTCATTGATGTTCCTGGTAACTACTCTTTATAGTCAAAATGTTCTTAGAATGGGGTTATACCCCATATACGATGCCAAAACCATGATCAGGTTATTTGCCCCTATAGCAAAGCAACTCGAAGAGGACACCGGATATTCCATCCAGCTACTCTCATCACCCGATAAAATGGAATTCAACACCAAAACCCTGAAGGGGTACTTCGATATTGCCTGGGTCAGCAATTCCTGCTATATGGAAGCCCGGGAAATAGGATCCATATGCGCTATTGCCAGAGGAACTCCCTCATTCAGAGGGATTGTCATGGTTCGCAAGGACAGAGGAATCGATAGGATTGAGCAATTGATGGGATTGCAAATCGGAGCCATTGGCCGATACTCTCTCGCAGGTTATCTCTTTCTGAAAAATGATCTCTTCGAGGCGGGAATCGATATGGACCGGGATTGCATTGTCGAATTCAACCTCAAGCCCGAGGCTATTCCCTTCAGGGTTTACGACAGGATCTACGATGCGGGCGTATTCAGCGAAGACACTCTTATAGAATCACCACTTTATAACAGCATCAGGAGTGAAATGAAAATCATTCACACTTCCATCCCCATCCCCCCCTTCCCTTTTATTGTTAAAACAGATATGGATCCGGAACTGGCAAATACGATTCAGAATTCACTAAGCCGGATTTCCGGAGAATCTGAAAAATATCGCGGGATCATGAAAGACCTCAACCTGGATCGGCTTGTCGCTGTGAATGACTCGGATTATGATGAGTTTATCGATTATTATAAAAAATCTCTCAATAATGAGACAGATAAGATACGGGCGGATTCCCCGTGAGGATCAGGACTCAGCTTTTCAGCTTTATCACCATACTTGTTCTCTCTCTGATCTCTTCATCGTTTTATCTCTTTTCTTCTGAATATAGAAATTTTGCGCTGAAAAGACTTGAGGAAGTCGGGCGATACATACTAGAGGATATCGCTTCTGAATCGGTTGATCACCTGTTCTACGAAACTTTCCAGACTCTGGGCGATTTGATAAATACGAAAAAGAACCTTCCCGATATAGAGAAAATTATAATTTATGACCGAAACGAAAGAGTTGTTACTGCCAGCGATCCCTCCCTTATAGGCGAGGAATTGACAGGGTGCTCCGAAGGGATTACCCAGCTGGAAAATGAATTGTGCTTTATTTCGAAAATCGAATACAGCGGCCAGTTTCTTGGTGTAGTTCAGATTCTGATCAGCAAGGAGAGAATTAACAACGAACTGCTTCGGAGTACCGGAAAATGGATAACACTTCAGTTGATGATACTTGCTGCATACCTCATCGTTCTCTTTCTGGCTCTCAACCGCTTTCTCTCCCCGCTCAGAGATATGCAAAAAGTCGCAGAGGCCGTTTCAGATGGGGATTTTTCAGTACAGGTCAAGGAAAGCCGCTCTCTGGAGCTAAAACGGATCGCCCTTGCCATGAACAATATGAGCCGCGCAGTTCTACTGCGGGAGCAGCAGAATCTCGAATTGAAAGACTATCTTATTAACATGATCAATTCTATATCCCCTGCCATATTCGGAGTGGACAGGAGCGGGACAATCCATTACTGGAACAGAAAGGTGAATGATTTCCTGAACCGGGACTTGAGTTGGGATAACGACCTCAAAGGGAAGGTCATATACGCACTTGATCTGAAGTTCGACCTGAACCAAGCTGTCCTTGAACAAGCCATAAAATCTGAAGATACGTCCCATTTTGAAAACCTTTATTTTTATGAAGACGAAGAACTTCAATTCGCTGAAATGAAAGTATTCCCTCTTATTTCGGAAAAACAGAAAGGCGCGGTTCTGCTGATAGAAAATATTAGTGAGAAAAAGAGATACGAGGGAATGATGCTTCAGAATGAAAAGATGCTGACTATCGGCGGAATGGCTGCGGGTATGGCCCATGAAATTAACAACCCGCTTTCTGGTATATTGCAGAATACGGAATTGCTCAACCGACGCCTTTTTTCGGTAAATACTCAAAAAGCCACAATTGCGAAAAACTTCAATATCGATCTGAAAGAAATGGAACAGTTCTGCCATGAATTGAAAGTTCCGACATATATCTCCTATATCATGGAGTCTTGCCGCAGAATAGGCGAAATCATCAATAATATGTTGAATTTCGCCCGGCATGAAGATTCTGCATTTTCAAAAATTGGAATCCACGAAATCCTGGAACAGACTCTCATTCTGGCAAAAAATGATATAAACAGGCCCAAAGCCGTCGATTTCAGGCAGATTGAGATTGAAAAAGAGTTCTGTAATGAGGAACTCGTTCTTTACTGTCAGCCACAACAGATCGTTCAGGTTGTGCTCAATCTGTTGAAAAACAGTGCCGAAGCTATGTTCGGCACAGGCAGAACTCCCCGAATCCGCATAATCTGCCGGAAAGATGATCGCAATGTATATATATCTCTGGAGGACAACGGATCGGGGATTCCCGAAGAGGCGCTGACTAATATTTTCACACCTTTTTTTACGACTAAAGCCAAAGGAGAGGGTACGGGTCTGGGTATGTTTATTTCACAAAGGATTATAAAAGAGATCCACAGCGGAGATATTCGAGTCGAATCAGACGGGGCCAGCTACACACGCTTTACATTGATGCTACCTCTTATCCCCGGAGCCGGAACCTCAGGCTCTGCTGAGCCTTAGGTTTTTCAACAGGGCGGAAACGCTCTGGAGGACAACTCTGTTCCACCATGACGAAAGTGCATTTGAACGATTCGGGACTGGAATCATGGTAAGCCTGCAATTTTCAGCCGTACATGAGATAATTTACGGGATTTTTTCAAGTTTTTATCCATAGGGGAGAAAAATTGAAATTATTCAGCGGAATGTATGATTTTTTCCGATCGGAAGTCCCGGGGCGAAATTCCCACATTTTTTTTGAAGATGAAACTGAAATAATGGGGATCGTTGAACCCTGCCTCGAAGGCGATATCGGAGCTTCTCAAATCGGTGTTCCTGAGAAGATCCTTGGCTTTTCCGATCCGCACCGATGTGAGGTATTCGATAAAGCTCCGGCCCGTTTCCTGGGAATAAACCGTACTGAAGTGATTGGGGCTGGCATTGACATGTTCAGCCACGGACTGAAGGCATATACCGGGATCGGCATAATGGCTATCGATAAAATCATTGGCTTTCCTGATCATCCCGTAGTGTTTGCTTTTGCCCCGTGAGTCTCTGAAGGCGATGACTTTTTCAATAAGATCCCGGACATGAAGAATAAAACTCTCCCGGGAATTGATGATGCTGTTCAGTTTCTCCTGAAGAAGAAATGTGGGTATGACCTCATGGATATCTCCACCGAGCTCACCGATGATGGCTGTGGCGGCGATGATAATATCACCGAGGAGATAATTACCGAGAAAAAAAGAATAGGAATTGTTTCCGTCGATCAAAGAGAGATATTCTTCCATAACCACATCTATCTCACTGGCTGTAGCGTACTTGAGCCGGCCGGCTATCCGGCAGCTTTCCGGAGGAAGCAGGCTGACTTCCCCGTATGCGGAATCCATATCGCCGGCTCCCAGAATCAGCTGCTGCCCACTTTCCGCCATAAAGCGCGAGACGCGATCCGCTTCCTCATAGGATCGGGGAATTTCTCCGATCCTCTTCACGGCGCAGCCTATGCCTATGCTGACAGAGCAGCCGGTCTTCTGGGTTATTTCGAATTTCAATCCCTGGGCCAGTGCATAAACCGACTCCTCCACCGATTCGCCGCCGTTTTCCTTGACCATGAGGATATGACGTCCCGGCTTTTCAGAAAAGAAGATGACATCATCACGGCGGGACAGATGGCTCTGCATGAAAAGGCGGGCCGTCAGTAACTCCCTCTTTCGCTCCTCCGGGGCTTTGACCCGCACGACAGCCAGGACATAGGAACCGGAGATGAGATCGATACCCATCTCTCTCGCCTCCTCAATGGCTCCAGCGGGCGAAACGAGTCCCGCGGTCAGTTCTCTCAGCCATCTGTCCCGCAGAACTTCCTTCGATGAAACGACCTGGTTCTTCAGATTCTCCAGGCTGGCGATCCGTTTCTTCTCCTCTTCGATCGAAGAAGACACTTTGTAGAGAATCTGAACCAGTTCCGCCGATGAAAAGGGCTTGAGAAGATATTCCTCCACACCGATGGAAATTGCCTCTCTGGCATACTGGAACTCGTCGTGGCCCGACAGAATGATAATCCTGACCCAGGGCTGCTCTTTACGGATTATCCGCGCCAGTTCAAGGCCGTCGAGAAAGGGCATTTTAATATCGGTGATGAGAATGTCCGGCTTAATCTCTTTCATCATGGAAAGGGCTATCTCGCCATCGGGAGCTTCCCCGGCCAGGACAAAAGGCGTATCATCCCAGCGGATATTGCTGCGGATTCCCTCGCGGACCACAATTTCATCATCAACAAGAAAAACATTATACATAGGAGTTAACCACCGGCAGGGAGAAAAAGACTCTGGTCCCTTCGCGGAACCGGCTTTCTATTTCAAGCCTGGCCGCACTGCTGTAATAGAGCTCCAGGCGTTTGTTCACGTTAAATATGCCGTAAATATCCTTATGGGATTCCGGTTCTGAAGTCTGATGGATCTGTCCGAGGATATCCTGAAGCCTCTCGTCAGTCATTCCGATTCCGTTGTCTTCAACGGAGAAACACATGGTGCCCTCATCCAGCCAGCCCCGGACCTGAAGCACCCCCTTTCCCCTCTTGTTTTTTATACCGTGATAGAGAGCGTTTTCGACAAGGGGCTGAAGCAGTAGCTTGACCATTCGGTTTTTTCCCATAGCCCCGTCGTATTCGATCGAATAATCGAGAATATCGCGGTATCGTATTTTCTGAATGGTCAGATAACTTTCCACATGATTGAATTCCTCGGCCACGGAAATCCAGTCCATCCCCCGGCTGAGCGAAGTCCTGAAAAAAGAGGAGAACGCTCTGGTTACGCTGATAACCTTCTCATTTTCCCGTGCCTCGGCCAGCCAGACAATGGTATCGAGGGTGTTGTAGAGGAAGTGAGGTGTTATCTGCGCCTGAAGAGCCTTCATTTCCAATATTCTGTGGCTTTTCTGCTCCTGAATATTCTTCTCGATCAGCTCCCGGATCCGGACAGCCATGGTGTTCAGATGTTCTGTCAGGCTGTCCAGTTCCCGGACACCGGGCAGATCGACGCTGACATCGAGATCGCCTTCGGCAATGCGACGGGACATCTTCTCCAGTCTGGCAATCGGCATATTGATACTCAGAGAAACGGATCGTTGGGCAAATACGGTGAAAAGGAGCACCATCAGGAATATAACTCCCTGGACCGCCGCCAGAAGCCAGGTCGATTTTTTGATATTTTCGTTTGTCTTCGCTGTGGATTCTATTTCCAGAACAATAAAATCCTGCAGGATATCGCTGATCAGCGCCGTTACGCCCCGTATCTCCTCGAGGATCTTCTCATTTTCCAGGACCGATTCGTTCCGTCTCATCTGGGCGCCCAGCCGGTCGGTGTAGTCGGTCATGGTTCTCACGGCCCGTCCCGCCACTTCGAGCATCCGCCTGTTTTTGACAGAACTGGTCTGGACCATAATCTCATCGAGCCTCTTATTGATATCGTCGATAATCTCATACTGCATGCCTTCGGAAAATTTCTTGTTTCCCGCAAAAATATCCCAGATTTCATCAGCGACTTCGCTTTTGACGATCTGGTTGAGCTGATTGGCCATCTCCACATTGGTGATGATCCGGTCATACCTCATAGTCTGCAATACCGATGAGGAGATGCTGAAAACGACAGGAACAAACATAACGCCGATAATGATGATATTGAAGGTACGTATTTTGTTTTTAATGCTGTAGGATTTGAGAAAGGGAAGCATCCCCTCCACGATCCGGACCATACGGCTCATTTCAGTAGCCCCTCGGTTCAATGGCGTCCAGATCATCCCATTCCGTAAAGACCTCTTCTTCTACATGGATAAGCCTTCGGATCGTTTCCCCTTCCGCCAGTTTACGGGCAAGATCCATGATGACCGGACCGGTCCGGGGGTTGCATTCGATGACGCAGTTCACTTCACCCCGCCTCAAGGCATCTATAGCCGCCTGCTCCGCATCGATCGTGACTATGACAATGTCCGATCCGGGGCGGATGCCCCTCTCCTTCATGGCTTCGATCGCGCCGAGAGTCATACCGTCATTATGAGAATACAGAACATCGATATCGCTTATTTTATCCAGAATTGAGTGCATGATTTCATAACCTTTGGATTTGAGAAAGTCTCCTGAAAAACTGTAAACAATTTCAAAGGAACCGTCACTTTCTATGATCTCCCGGAATCCTTCGGCCCTGCCGATTACGCAGGAAGCCCCTTCGGTGCCGGAAATTTCAACGATCCGAACCGGATTCGCCCTCTCTGACGAGGCGAATTTCTTCTGCAGAAACAGCGCAGCCTCCCGCCCTTCCCGGATGCTGTCCGTTCCTATGAAACCGGCATAAAGAGTTTCATCAGCGGTGTTGATCTTTCTGTCCGTTACCAGGACGGGTATCCCCGCATCTTTCGCTTCGGTCAGCACATTATCCCAACCGTCTGCGACAATGGGAACAAAAGCGATAACATCGACCTGATAGACAATAAAAGAGCGGATCGCCTTGATCTGTTTAGCCTGCTTCTGCTCGGCATTTTCGAAAAGCAGCTGAATGCCCGCCTCTTCCGCCGCTTCCTTGACGGAAAGGGAATTATAGGTTCTCCAGGCGCTCTCCGCCCCGATCTGAGAGAAACCGAGAATGATAGAATCGTCGGTATTCCCGGGATTTGCTCCCTCTTCATCACCATCGCAAGAAGCGAACAGCAAAAGCGTTAACGTTAACGTTGCAAAATACAGGAATCTCGCTTTAATCAGGTTCATAACAATCCTCTGTCAGGGAATAGACTATTATAATACCGGATTTCCCGTTCGCTCAAGGATTATATATTATAAATGAGGCGCGCAGGCCCAGGCCGTAACCGATCTGGTATCACCTATGTTCACCGTATAATGGGGTTCCCCTTCGGGAATGAGAATACAGTCGCCTTTCGACAGCTCATGCACCTCATCGAGCCCGGTCAGATGAACAGCCACATGTCCTTCAATGACATAACAGGTTTCATCAGCGCCCTGATGCCCCTTGTCGAGACAGGCTTTCTGCCCGGGGAGCAGAGTGCTCACGGCAAATATAAGCTTATCCGTATGAAAATAGACTTTTGTAAACTCCTCCCCTTCGAGTAGGTTTTTCGTTTCATTATAGCGCACAACTTTCTTGTTCATAATAGACTCCTCCTCACATCATATATCCTGTTCCAATCCAAGGCACCTCTTTTTTCCCCCTCTATTCCATTCCCGACGATTCCCAGCATAGACAGAACAAATGTATTGCGACCGGGCAGGAGAATAAAAGAGGAAAAGCTTATTTCCATGAGCTATAATTAAGCCATATGGATGGAAGCCCTTTGTATTTCACTCTGGAACCGGACAGCAATTCACCGGAAATCCCCCTGAGACCGGGTAAAGAGTATCTGATCGGCCGGTCTCCCGCCTGCACGATTCTCCTCAGCGACGGCGCCGTATCAAGGGAACACGCCCGGATTGTCTGGGGCGGAACCTCCTTCGAGCTCAAGGATCTGGGGAGCACAAACGGAACTCTCATAAACGACAGGGAAATCAAACAATGTACCCTTTCCAGCATGGATCGGATCACCTTCGGCCGCATCGGCTTTACATTCAAAATCCGCAGGAAAACAGCCAACGGCAACGTCACGCTGACTCCGGGGGATACGGAGCTTCTGGAACGGGAACTCGATCAGATTATCGAGAAGACATCCCATCCAGACCTGAAGCAGCAGCTGAATGATTTTAAAGAGAAATTTTCAAAGGCGAAAAAAGGACTGATGGATCTCGCGTACAATGATGATCTGACCGGTTTGTACAACCGCCGTTACTTTGACAGAATGCTCGATACGGAGTGGCGCCGGGCTCGGCGCTACGAACGGCCGCTGACCCTGATCTTGGCCGATATCGACCATTTTAAAAACTTCAACGACAAATACGGACACCAGAAGGGGGACTCCGTTCTGAGAACCGTCGCGACCATTCTCAAAGAGAACTGCCGGTCCAGTGATATGGTCTGCCGTTACGGCGGAGAGGAAATGGCTGTCATACTCCCGGAACAGCAAGCAGACCAGGGATACGGAACGGCGGAGAAGCTGCGCCGCGCCGTTATGCAGCATGCTGAAGAGATAGAGGGGGTTCAGATAACTTTGAGCTTCGGAGTCGCCTCAAGGGACGAAACCATGTCTTCCCTTGAGGATCTGATTAAAAAAAGCGATGCCGCTCTCTACGAAGCCAAAAAGAAGGGCCGCAACCGGACGGAAACCGGCTGATCAGTTGTCCATCAGTTCGATCAGATCGGAAATAACAGGATCATCGGTCGTCTTTTTCGCAAAAATATTGAGATTTTCCATAGCTCTGGTCATGGAGACATAAAGGAGATTCCTCACCAGCTTTTCCGATTCCTCCTGCTCCAGATCCCGATTATAGAACAGAACGGGAATAAAGAGCATGACGACTGGCATATCGATCCCCTTACTGGAATGGAGGGGCGAAAGCCGGATTGCGCCTCTGTTGTGAAAATCGAACTCGGGGTCCTTGATATTGACGGTTTCAATTCCTTCATCTTTCAGCCTGGCTGCTATTTTTTCGAGAAAACGGCCGCCGGGAGCCAGTATGGCGATATTTTCCCTGTCATACTCAATTGTATTGATGAAGATCCGTACTTTTTCAACCAGCATACTGTACAATTCTTCCGTATCATCGGAGAGATACAACTCCGGAACAGGACCTTCCCTGAAAGCCTGGGGCGAAATTGAATCGTCATAGGATTCATCGATCCGGCTTCTGAAGCGCTCAGCAAGATTGTGAATCGGCAGACTGTTCCGGAAGTTTGTCCTGAGTATTTTTGTCCGCGCCGCCGTTGTCAGTCCGGCTCGGCTGTAGGGAGCCCCCATACCATATATAGACTGGTCTGTATCTCCGGCCAGAATAACCGATGAAGTGGAAAGTTTTTTCAGAAGCTTCAGCTCAGCGGGGTATAAATCCTGTGATTCATCGATAAAAATATGATCGAAATCGCTGGAGACTTCTTTTTCCAGAAGCAGAAGCCTGGAATAGGCGCGGGAAACTTTACCTTCCTTCAGCATATTCTTCTCTATGGATTCCTTTATCTCCCAGACTTTCTCCCTCTGTTTCCCCTGCAGCTTTTCCCTCAACCCCTTGCGACGGATCAAACTGTCTATATATTCCTCCCGGGTTACGGCGTATCCCCAGAGAAATTCCTCCAGCTCGACAATAAGGTGCTTCACATCAGCAAAAACATCCTGTTCAACCTCTCCGCACAGCCGGCCTGCAATGGTGTAATCGATTGTCAGATTCGGGTATTGCTCTTCAAAAATCCTGTTGAGAAACCGGTCCGCAGTGGAAATCTCTGTCTCTCCTTCACCCATATTCATAATACCCGAGATATAACGGTCATATTTCACCAGCGTATTGGTATAAGTCAGAAGAAGAAGTTTTTTGGACGCGAAGGCGAGAACCCCTTCATTGGCCTGTTTCATGGCCTCGAGAAGGACCAGCGTTTTTCCCGTTCCGGCGCCGCCCTTGACCAGAAAATCATTTTTCAGAGTGATGGATTTCAGTACATCTTTCTGCTCTTCGGTCAGCGATGTCATAGAGCGCTCGTAATCCATTCGCGTCCGGGAATAAAGACTGACCCGAAGAAGGTTTTTCAAATAGCGGTCCACATGCCCGAAAGACGGGAGCTTCCTGCGGATTTCTTCGAGCTGAACTTCAAGCTCCTCCCGGATCTTTTTCTCCCCTTCAACCTCACGGCTTAAATTTTCAAGACGGGATTCCAGATATTTTTTTACAGTTTTCAGTTCTTCCAGCTCATGATACTGCTCCAGGAGGAGGCCGTTTTCTTTTTTTAACCGGGAGAGTTCATTCTTGATTTTATCAAGCTCCGCCAGATCTTCGCTGATGCTCTTTCTGTTTTCCCATTGTGAGAGATTTTTCTTCAGCCTTGCCAGAGATTCATCTTCAATTCCGGCGACACGGCAGAACTGGATGAAATTGTAGGTAACGGCCCTTACTTCTTCAGCACTGACCGGAGCAAAATCGCGATAAATATCCTCTACAAGGGAGCTTATATCCATAAGCCCCTTGAAGGAACTCAATTCAACAAGATATTTTCCGGGATTCTTTTCTATGAGATAGCGCTTGTAATTGTACAGATTGGTACTGAAGGTAATGGTCCAGCTGTCATCGAACTGCGGGAAGTGGCGCCGCATATGGTATTCGATATACGACCGGACGGCCAGAATAAAAAAGGCGCCGTCTGCCCCGGCCATGGTGATAAGCCTGCTGATTTCATCATTCACTTTTCATCTCTCCCCGGTTTATTGTACACGAAAAAAAAGAGCTGTTCCACATGAGACCCGGCAACGCCTGAATCTCCTGCAGAACAGCCCTCATAAGAAGGTTGTGAAAATGATTTATATGCATAAATGCTGAAATCAAATATAATATATATTGTTTTTCTAATATACGCAAGTCTTTATTTTACATTCAGATTAAACCGCTACAGGAATCATAAAATCAATAATCAATCACAAACTATACTTGAGCTCCGGAACTGTATTTATTTACAAGTTTTATATAAGCCGGTTCATTTTTAAGGTTTTCCAACCCCGGCAAACCATTGATTCTTATATTGTTATCATCGGGAGTCAGTTTCATATATTTTTCCAGATTTAAAAGCGCTTCCTCCGTATTACCCTTTTCGGCGTGAACCGATGCAAGTTTCTGATATGTGTCGGCGTGATCCGGTTTCAAATGGACAACCTGATTGAATGCCGAGAGAGCCTCTTTATCGCGGCCCAGTTTATTAAAAACTTTGCCCAGAAGATACCAGGCTTTCGGGAAATCGGGAACGGTTTCAAGTAATTCCTCCAGAGCGGCCGATGCTTCCCGATAACGCCCCAGTCTTGCGAGAGACCTGCTCCGGCAGAATCGCGCTTCCCGGTCGTCCGGCTTAATCTTCAGGATTTCCTCATAGGCTTCAAGAGCCTCATCATTGCGGCCGAGTTCCGAGAATTTGCTCCCCATAGCGTAAAAGCTGTCAAGGGCTTCCTCTTCTTTTTCCAGAACTTCCAGATCGACTTTACCGGCTGACAGAAGTCCCTCCTCCTCGGGGACAAGCTTGATCAGATCAACGGCCATGTTACTGTAGGCTTCAATGGCTTCGTCTTCCCGCCCCATCCGGATGAGAGTATCCCCCATTCTGCTGTATGTCTGAACCGCTTCCTCTTCTCTCTTTAACTTTCTCAGATACAATCCCAGTTTTTCATAGGCAAGAGGATAATCCGGTTTCAGCTCAACGGCTTTTTTGAAAGAATCAACAGCATCCTCATTCCGCTCCAGTTTCTCCTGAGCTAATCCAAGACTGAAATACAGTTCCGCTATGTCCGGAGAAACTTCAATAGCCTGCTCAAATGATTCTGCAGCCTCTCCGTATCTTCCCAGATGGTGGAACACAGTTCCTTTTCCCGAATGGAACCTGACAGAATCGCATCCGCTGTCATGCACTTTTTCAAATGCCGCCAGAGACGATTCCAGTTCTCCGTCATAAAATAGCCCGAGACCTCTGGCGACCCAGTCTCCAGGCTGGAATTCTCTCTCTGTGACCGATAAACTGTTCAGATTCCTGCTGTACTCCCGGATCAAAGAGATCTCTTTGTCTCTCTCTTTCCCGCTATCGGGAATGACCGGAGCGATTTTTTCCCTTATTCCACTGAGAAGCTGATGCTTCAGAGCATTCAGCTCCCGTTTAATTCTCAAACGGAATGAAAAATTGGATATAAATACGATGAGAAGAACCACGAGCCCGAATAGTCCTATGAGAATGTAGTTGAGAAAATCAACCTCCCCCAGTTTCGCCTGGAGGATCGTGACCAGACTTTCCAACTCGGCAATCCGCTCCTGCATCTGCACAGCCTCATCCTGGGCCGAAATCAGGCAGGGCATATAAAAAAGAAGTAAAAGAAAGAATTTAAACCTTTTCATACTCAGACATTATACATTTGAAAAATGTACGGAACCATAAGTAGAAAATATGAAAAAAACCGCCTCAGTGGTATGAGGCGGTTTCCCTTAAAGTCTAATAAGTACTAGCATTATCTACTACTCGAGAAGCATGGTGTCCTGATTGATTCCGGCGAATGAATCAATAATCATGGTTGTAGCCTGCTCGATGAGATCCTCCTGATCCTCGGGGGAGAGATCTTCAGGGCATACGACAATTTTGTAGAGAGGCGAAGTCTGTTTTATCGGTCCGTTCAGAAATTTTATTCCTCTATCGAGAATCATATTCTCCGCCAGAGAGCATCCCTCTTTTGTCAGCGTCTCGGGAACGTCCTGGCGAAAGCCGATGCTGGTGTAATCCACTTTTCTGTCGCCATCGACAAGCGGTCCGATACTGATCAGAGAACCGGAATAGGTCAGAGCCAGCGCTCCTCTTTTATCTTCGCAATCAAATTCTCCCGCTTCGTCCATGCCCATATTGCACATCTGGTCACGGAAAGCCTCTTCCTTATCCTGCCATCCCCGGACAAGCCTTGCCATGGTCTCTTCATCATTATCCAGTCCGAAAGTTTTAATGACGCTGGCCAGGTGGCTCTGAATATTCGCAGGCAGAGTGTTTATTGAAGTCATTTCCATAATCTTCTCCTTAATTAATCATTTTTTTTAAATTATCCCCGGAGGGACATAAAAAAAATATGCTGTTCGGTACGATCGGGGTTATGCTTAGGGTATGAGAGAAAAAGCAGAAAAAACTCAATGGTATCTCGAAGGTGAGACACGGGACAAAGCTCCGTGGATTATCCCTTTAAGTGGTAATTTCTCTATAGGAAGACTCGAATCCAGTGATCTGATCTTGTCATCGGGATCAGTCTCAAGGCGTCATGCAAAAATGAATTTCGATGGTGAAGACCTCTATATACAGGATCTGGACAGCAGTAACGGCACGTTTGTCAACGGAAGCCGCATCCGCGAGAGATCTCTTCTCCGCGACGGAGATCTCCTGAAAATCGGACAGACCGAATTTCGCGTCTCCGAAGGCCTTCCGAAAACAAAAGAGCAGGAGGAGCACACTCTGGTGGGGATGGGAGACAAGCAGCAGGACTTCACCTCTCATTACGGCCTTTCCGAAAGAGAGAGCGAAATCCTCTATTTTCTGGTCAAGGGATTCAATCTTCAGGATATCGGAGAAAAACTCTTTATTTCTCCTGGGACCGTCAAAAACCACGTTTTGAAAATCTATAAAAAAACGGAAAGCCATTCCCGCATAGAACTGGCTACGATGTTCAGGGAATTCAACAGCTGAAATGACTCCGTTCCGCCGCTTTATAATGGCTCTATTTTTCATACTCTTTCTCATTTCCGCCGGAACAGCCGGATTCATGTCCATCGAGGACTGGACCCTGAACGAGAGCCTCTATATGACCTTTGTGACCATTTCAACGGTTGGATTCGGCGAAATTCATCCCCTTTCTCCGGAAGGGCGGGTTTTTATGATGATATTTCTGACTGTCAGCATTCTGACCGTCGGGTTTACCCTGACAGCTCTCCTCTCCTTCTTTTTCGAAGGGCATATGAGCAAAACCGTAAAGGAGCGAAGGATGAAGCGCTTGCTTTCACTGATTAAAGATCACTTTATTATCTGCGGATTCGGCGACGTGGGAAGAGAAACGGCGGCCGAGTTCACCAGAAAAAAGATTCCTTTTGTGATTGTGGATAAGGATCTCCCCGAGGCGGAGAAGGAACTCTATCCGGGCTATACGTTTATTTCCGGCGATGCTACGGAGGAGATCGTTCTGGAAGAAGCAAAGATAGGAAAAGCCGTAGGGCTGGTTTCCTGCCTGTCCACGGATCAGCAGAATGTCTATACGGTTTTAACGGCTCGACAGCTGAACGAATCCCTGAGAATCGTCGCCAAGGCATCTGACGAAAGAGCCGTAAAGAAGCTCGAAACGGCAGGGGCTGACAGGGTGATTCTTCCCAAACAGATTGCCGGAAGGAGATTGGCTACGGTCTGTACCCATCCCTCCATCGTAGATTTTCTCGACATTCTCTCCTCCGGGGGAGATGAGCTGATGCACATCGATACTGTTGAAATAGGCAGAGATTCTCCACTGACCGGAAAATCCCTGAAGGAGAGCAATATCGGTCAGAATACGGGGGCTATTATTATAGGGATACTGGACAGTTCCGGAAAAACCAGAATGAATCCCTCCGAAATGGCTTCCCTCTCCTCCATAATTCTTCAACAGGGTAACAGACTTATCGCTCTTGGAAATACCGAACAGATCGCGAGTCTTCAGAAATATATCGGATAACCGCTTCAGAATAGCCTGAAAAAAGACTCCTGCGGTATGGCTTTACTGAAATAAAAACCCTGAACCTCGTCAGCGCCCAGTTTCGTAACTAGTTCGAGGTGCTCTTCTTTCTCGACGCCCTCGACTATGACCGGATATTCAAGATCATGCAGAAGCCTGATGATGCTCTCCAGCATTCTGTCACCTTTTCCCATGGCAGATGCGTTGAGAAGCAGGCTTCTGTCCACCTTGATCCGGTCGAAGGGAATCCTGTTCAAACAGGACAGAGAGGAATAGCCGGTTCCGAAATCATCGAGAGCAATGCGGATCCCCATCTCCTTGAGCTGGTAGAGTTTATTGACGGAAAGGGGATTGCGGTCCAGAAATGTCCTTTCCGTAATTTCAATTTCAACATTTTCAGGATACAATCCCTTGAGCAGCATTTCCTTCTCAATAAGAGTCAGAACGTCGTAATGATGAAGTTCATAGGGGGAAATATTGATACTGACCGTAAAATGAGGATCGATATTGTCTTTCATATAGCGGCAGAAACTGAAAGCCTGACTCACAACTATACCCGTCATTTTATGAATAAGATTGCTTTCTTCTATCATTTCGATAAAATGATCCGGTTGAATGATCGTTCCGTCGGGTTTTATCCAGCGGATCAGTGCCTCAGCTCCGATATATTTTCCTTCACTCAATGACCACTAGGGCTGAAACCAGCACTGCAACTCGCCCTTGTTCATGGCATCGGAAATTTCTCTGAAAAGAGCTCCGGCCTTGAGTTCCGCCAGATTCCGGCTTTCAAGTCTGTTGTAAAGACTATTGAGTCTGCTGCTGAGTTCATCATTTCTCTGCTTCAATGTATTGAGAGTCATCACCTCTTCTTTGAGCTTATCCGTATCATGGATTTTATGAACCCTGCTCTGCTCCTCGCGGAATCTGTCGCTCTGGGAGATAAACCGCTTCATATAGCTGTAGGATTTATCGTATTGCTTTCGCCGGTGGAATACTTCGGCGATGAGAAGGATCAGCTGACCGAAGTAATCGATGAAATCCCGTTCCTCGGCAATTCGGATGCCGCTTGAGAAAAAGGATTCGGCTTCGATCTCCTCGCCTATCTCCATCAGGGTTTCTCCCGTATTGAGCAGCAGGATCACATAATTGAGGTGCTTTTCCTTCTCTTTTTCCAGATCGTATAAATCAAGCGCCCTTTCGAAAGCTTTCAACGCCTCTTCATACCGTTTCTGATTGAACATTAGCAGTCCGAGTGAGTTATAGGTATCGGCAAAGAGAACCCTGTCATCGATTCTGTCGGCGTATTTGAGAGCCTCCTCCAGATAAAAAAAGGCCGTCTCGTAATCATGCATATTACTGTACAGCGCGGACAGCTGACCGAGAGACTTAACGATATAACCGGAATCTTCTAGAATAAGACTCAGATTGTAGGCTTTCTGAATGCTTTCCAGAGCATAGTTCATCTCTTCGATATGTCTGAAAAAAGAAAACCGCGAAAGATGATAGTAATACTGATATTCAGGCGAATCGCTGAAATCTCTGTGATTGAGTATGATATTTGATAACTTAACGAAAAAATCACCATTGTAAACAGACAGACCTGCGAGCAGAAGCGCCAGCATTTCCTCGATATCGCCATCGGGGGAGATTGTGATTCTGTCAATATTTTCCCTGTAATAAGCACCGGGATCGGTTCGGAGAAGTTTAAACCGGTCTTTCATTGTCATCAAACTTCCACCTCTATTTTATTCCGCCCGTTTTCCTTGGCCCGATACAATGCCCGGTCCGCACGGCCCAGCATATTTTCCAATGGTTCCCTTTCGTCAGATCTTTCAGTGAGTCCGATACTGATTGTGAGAGGCCGTCCCAGACCGAAGTCAGTTTCGGCGACTGAGATTCTCAAACGCTCCGAAATAACACGGGCTTCCTCCAGGGACAATTTATTGAGAAGCACGACGAATTCTTCACCGCCCCACCGGTAACAACTGTCGGAATCCCTTATCATCGAAGAGAGAATGGATGAAAAGCTGATTAAGACCTCATCGCCTTTTTCGTGTCCGAAATCGTCGTTCACCTTCTTGAAAAAATCAATATCTATCAAAATAAGTACTTTTAACCCTTCCAGTCCCGCATGCCGAAAAGAGTATTCCAGCTTTCTGCGGTTAAGTAAACCGGTCAGAGTATCGGTGGTTGCAATTTCCTCCAGCCTGGCAGACTTTTCAATCTCCTGATCGATAATACGTGAGAGATAATCAATCGAGAAAGTAATAAAAAGAGCCCCGAAAATCGTTTGAACCGATTGGAACAGAGCATCGGAGCTGAGTAAACCTTTTTCAGTGAGAGGAATAACATAGGGGATTCTGAGAACAATGAGTAAATTGAAAAGAAAATAGCTGACATAGAGCTGGTATTTTTTCACATGAATCGAAGCGGAGATAATCAGAGCCAGAGCAATATGGATGTAAAAAACAAAGGCCTCGACAATGACAAAATATTCCAAAGCTTTAAGAAAACCGGCTGCCATAAGAGCCGTTGTGACGAAAAGGATATGTCCTCTTTTAAGGAAAATAAAGAGAAAAGAAATAAATCCATAATACAGCAGAGTACTGATAACTTCTTTGCCTGACAGAGCACCGACTATCCCGTCCATAATAAATGCGGGGACAACATAGAGAACAAGACAGGTCATAAAGAAAGCAGTATAACGGGCTTTCTTTCTCTCATATTCGGGCATTGTGTCGTATACTGATGTGACTATATCGAGAAATCTTTTCAGCGCTTCATCCTCCGGAGAACCATATTATAGAGATCTTTATTCCTTGACTCAACCGAATGGCGGGCATACCATACTTTTAGATGAACAAAGGAATAAACGCAACCAGCCGTTTGCTTAAAATTCTATTCTACAGCTTTCTCCTGCCGCTATTTCTTATTTTTCTTATGGCTTCCATGCCTCTGATAGTCGGCAACAGCGACGGACAGGTACGGTTTCGCTTACTTTATCTTCTACTGACCAGGGATTATATAAAGGGGCTGTTCGACGGCACTTCGCTGATATTCAATGTGGGACAGTTCCAGTGGCATGCGTTCAAGGAACTGCCCCCTTATTTCCTGGTGACGCTGTTCTACGCGGGGATCTCTTCATTTATCGGAGTCGTGGTCGGTTTTCCCATGGGAATTCTCAGGTACAAAAAGCTGAATTCTCCCTCGCAGAGCCTGCTTACCTTTATAGGTTCCATTCCCGATTTCTTCATTATTCTTCTTCTTCAGCTTACGGCGATATATTTTATGAAATTTACGGGAATGCGCCTTGCAAAAATAGCCATGACCAACGAACTGCCTCTGCTTCTTCCTCTTATCGCCATGAGCCTCTATCCGATCGTTTACGTTACAAAACAGGTGAGCCGGGCAGCCTATGAAACGAGCAGCAGCGATTATATACAGTTCGCCAGGGCAAAAGGCATAACAAGAAAAAAAACCTTTATTCTTCATCTGGTACCGGCTCTTCTTCCGGGATTGGCGGCTGATTCAACAAAAGTGGCCATGCTGGTTCTGGCCAACGTTTTTATTGCGGAAAATCTTTTTTTCATAAAGGGGATCACCCATGTGATGATCCATTTTTCCTTTCAGAGCGGCGGAGGTTACCAGTTCGATTTCGTCGTAACCTGTCTTCTTTATATATTCATGATATACCAGATAATCAATCTGCTGCTCAGGCTTTTCATAAGAAGCGCCGCCTCGGCCAGGAGGTTACTGTGAACCCGGAATTCAGATTCGGAATTGCCCTGCTGCTCATATTGGTCATCGCCGCAATTTTCGGCCCCCGGTTCGCGCCCTATCCTCCCGATTTCTCGGAATCTGTCAGAACCGTTGTCGTCGACGGCCGCAATGAATATGTATTCGCTCCGGAGCTGCCCGGCAAGCGTCACCCTCTGGGAACGGACAAAGACGGGTATGATTTCCTGACCATGATTCTCTACGGAGCCAAATATACCATCGGCGCCTGTTTTCTCATCGCTCTGCTGAGAATTCTTCCGGGCCTGGTATGGGGTATTGCCGCGGGAATGAAAAAACCGAATTCCAGAAAAATGCAATCAGCCGGCGCGATCCCCTCCTTCGTCATTCTCTTTTTCATCCTTTCGGGGATGACATTCAACACGACCATAAGCACGGGAAAGCTTTTTTTTATACAAATCACCTTGATCGCTCTCATAGGCATTCCCGGCGTTGTCGCCGCCATTCAGGAGAAAACCTGGCTTCAGACACAGGAGACCTATATCGAAGCGGCCCGGTCCTGCGGAGCGGGAAGTTTCCGGATTGCTGTGCGCCATATATTTCCTCATTTGAGGGGAACGGCCTTTACGGTTTTCATGACTGAAGTGATAAGCTCGCTCAACCTCATAGGACAGCTTGCCATTTTTTCCATTTTCCTGGGTGGAACGATCGCAACGGTAAGTCCCCCTCTTCTCCATTCGGCTACAAACGAATGGATGGGAATTATCGCCCTGACCAGAAACTCCATAAACAACAGGCCCTGGATGCTTTTCGTTCCCATGACCGCTTACCTGCTCATTCTCATTTCGCTTAATCTCATCCTTCACGGGATCGAAAAATATTACGGTGAAAAATATGGCAAGACTCCTTATCTCTAAAATCGCCGGGCTTCTAATCATTCTCTCCATCCTCTTTCTTTTCTCCTGTTCCGGCTTAAGAGAAATTGAGCAGACAGAATGCGCGAGCTCTGAAATTGATTTTTCACTGGATGACGATCTGGAGAGCTACAGCGGAATCATGAGCTTCCGCAGCACCAATGATCAGTCCGTGCCGCTGCAAAGCATAGGATTCTTTCTGCTCCCCCAAAGGACAGGGGGCAATCTGGAGATCGGCGGGGTTTCCATGGAAAAATCGGTGCCGCGCTGGAGCGTAGAGAATTCCATTTTGTCCATTCACTTCAACGAACCGGTACAGCCGGGCGGTGAATACAAGGTACAACTGGAATTCTCCGGAAAAGTTCCCCGGACGCTCCGGTTGCCGGGAATCTTCTTCAGAACAGACGACACCGCAGCTCTCGGCCATTTCTACCCCATGCCGATTCCCCTGGACGGCAAAGGCTCCTTCGCCCCGGTCGAACCGTCAGCGCAGGGAGACCCCATAGAATCGATCCTGAGCCGTTTCGATGTGACATTTGAAGCTCCGTCCCGGCTCAGATTCGCCGCGAGCGGTCCGGTGGAGAGACTGTCCGAAAAGGAGAACAGGGTCAGCTGCTCCGTCTCCACAGGACCTGTCCGCGATTTTTACCTTCTCGGCTCGGCCGAATGGGATATGGTGACAAAAGTGTACAGCGGCATAAGACTCTCCTCCTGGTACCCCCGGGGAAAAATGCAGCAGGGAATTGATTCGCTTTACGCCATGGAAGAGGCTCTGAAGATTTTTGAAAGACATCTGGGACCGTATCCCTACAACACGCTTAATATTGTCAGCGGACCTCTCGGGTCTCAAGCGGGGGGGATGGAGTATCCGGGAATCATAGTTCTGAACGACAATTATTACACAAATGAAGACTCCCATTATCTTCAGGTCGTCATAGCTCATGAAACAGGTCATCAGTGGTTTTACAATCTTGTGGGGAATGACCCGGTGATGGAACCCTGGCTCGATGAGAGTTTCACCCAGTATGCCACCTGGCTTTATTTCGAAAAGCTCTACGGCGAACGTTCGGGAAATTCCATGATAACATCCTTTCAGAACCGGTGGGACCGGGTCCGGAAAGCCCCTGTTCCCCTGAACCTGAGCGTCCATGAATACGAAGGCCGCGAATACGGTGCCATCCCCTACGGGAAGGGCCCTCTCTTTCTCTTTACATTGCGAAGCTACTTCGGCGGTGATCTCTTCGATCGATTCATTCTCGATTACCAGAAAACCTTCCGGTGGGAGAGGATGGACACGGAAAAACTCCGCGATTTCATGTACGGCTATTTCGGAGACGAAGGGGACGCCCTTTTCAGAAAATGGGTTTACGGAGAAACGTGACAACCCGCCGCGCTCAGGTTATGATAATAGAGGGGAGATCAAATGAATCACATTAAGGGAAAAGAGACATTGAGTGAACTGGCAACTGTTTATCCTTACATCGTTGATATACTGAATCAGTACCGGCTCGATTACACCTTCAACAGTGAAACGACTCTGAAAGAGGCCGTCGAAAAAGCGGGATTGAGCTACGAAAAAGTCAACGCCGACATCAATCTGGCCATCGACGAATATATCGTGACCAAACCCGAAGTGATCTACTGGGAAAACGAACCAATCCATAAAATAATCGATCATATTGAAACAAAGCACCACAGGTTTATGGAAAAAACCATGGATGAAATTCTCCGGTTGTTTCATGCCATGGAACTGACTCCCGAGCTGGAATCCCTGGAGAAACTCTTCGGAGAGCTTCAGGCTGAGATCCTTACCCATCAGATAAAAGAAGAAGAGGAACTGTTCCCTCTGCTGAAGGAATACAGCGGCAACAGAAACTCAGAACTTCGGAAAAAGTGCGTCAGCTATATGGAAAAAACCATGGGAGAGCACGAACAGGCGGGTCAGGTTCTGAAAAATATCAACAGCATGACTGATAATTTTATGCCCCCTGTCGGCGCCACGGCTGAATTGAAAAAGCTCTACCTTAAGCTCAATGCCCTGGAAAAGGATACCTTTCTCCACATTCATATGGAAAACAGCATACTCTTTAAAATGATTTGAGGTTATATGATACGCAATATTATTTTTGATCTGGGAAATGTTCTGATCGATTTTCAACCCTATAGCTACCTCGTTTCTCAGGGGTGTACAACAGAAGAAGCGGATTTTCTCTACCGGGAAATCTTCAGGAGCGCAGAATGGGTCGAGCTTGACAGAGGGACGATTTCCGCTGCCCAGGCATTGAAATCCATTAAAGAACGTAATCCAGGACATGAGATTCTCATCGATAAGTTCAGCGATTTCATGCCGATTTTAACGCTGATCGAGGAGAATACTCTTCTGCTCGATGAGCTGAAATCGGAAGGCTACCATCTGTTCTATCTGACAAATTATCACGAAGAGCTCTTTTCCCGGACTAAAGGGGCCTATTCTTTTTTCGAACAATTCGAAGGAGGTGTTGTATCCGCCCATGTAAAAAAAATCAAACCGGATCCGGAGATCTTCTGGATTCTTCTTGACAAATACGGACTCATTGCGGAAGAAACGCTTTTTATCGATGATTCTCTGGCCAATGCGGAAGCAGCTGAAAAGCTGGGGATGGAGGTGATTCATCTGGAGAAGCCGGAGCAGTTGCGGAGGGAGCTGGAAGAGCGGCTTCAGAATCCAAACTGAAAAAGTAGACTTTAGGGTGACAATTTGTTACATTTATAAGCAGGAGTATAAAAATGAGATTCGTCACTGTCCGTGACTTAAGAACGACACCAGCCAAGATATGGAAATCTCTTCCGGAAGAACAGGAGCTTATTCTCACAAACAATGGCAAACCTATAGCTTTGATTACACCTTTGGGAGAAAGCGATCTTGAAGAAACAATTTCGGCGGTAAGAAAAGCAAGAGCTCAGGCAGCAATGCAACAAATGCAGTTATCATCGGTTAATAGCAGTACATATGATATGTCAATGGAAGAAATTGATGCTGAAATAGCCTCATATAGAAAAGAACGCCATAAATGAAAATTGTCCTGGATACAAATGTTCTCGTTTCAGGGGTTCTATCCCCGAATGGAATTCCTGCGCAAATTTTAAATCTCGTTCTTGAAAAGAAAGTGACACTGATCACCGACACACGAATTCTTGCGGAATACTCTGAAGTCTTAAAACGCCCGAAATTCGGATTTAAACCTGAATGGATCAACCCTCTACTTGATTTTATCAAGATGGAGAGTGAATTAGTCATTCCGGAGCCTATCAATATATCTTTCCCTGACCCCGATGATATAATGTTCTGGGAAGTGGCAAAAACAGGAAAAGCCCTCTATATCGTCTCCGGGAATCTCAAACATTTTCCTGAGGATCCAATGGTTGTTTCTCCGGCACACTTCATGGAAAAATATCATAAGCAAATGTTGAGATAAAAAAGTAACAGATCATCTCTCCCTACGGGTTTAACAGATATACCTGAAACAGGAGAGACAAAAATATGACATATCTGAAAATCTCATGCGCCGGAATACTTCTCTTTTTAATGCTCAGCGGCTGCGCTATATTCGGAATACAGGGCTCGGGATACCTTATAACCCGAAACTACGCTCTGGATAATTTCACCTCAGTCAACATCGACTCCACTTGCGATGTCAAAATTATGCGGGGAGATTATTTCACCGTTCAGGTTACGGTCGACGACAATATCCTGCCCTATGTCGAAGCCTATGTGAGCGGAAATATACTTCATATTGAACTGGCATCGGGATTCAGCTACCAGAGCATGGATTTCCAGGCAACAGTCGTTATGCCGCAGCTGACCTACCTGGAGGTTGACGGCGTTTCAACAGCCGATGTATCGGGTTTTACCAGTACGGGTACATTCCGCGCTGTCATCGACGGGGTCAGCCGCGCTGAAATTGATTTGATCAGCTCACAGGATATAAATTGCGAGGTTAACGGCACAAGCCATCTGGAAATTACGTCATTGAGCTCGAACGGGTATTTGACCCTGATTTGCGACGGCGTCAGCACAGCCGATCTCAGAGGCGTGGCACTGACAAACGGTTCCATACTGGTGGATGGCGTAAGCGATGCCTATGTCGATGTTTCTGGATGTCTCAACGGGAATGTCGCCGGCTTATCGACGCTCCATTATTCGGGCAGCCCCAATCTGGGAAGTCTGGTAATAAGCGGCGGTTCATCGCTGAACCACCTCTGATCAAACTGTCACTTTTCAAAGGGGTATTTTACCCCCCACTCCGCTCTGAAAGTATCCATGATTTCGAGCATTTCAATTGTCCCGGCCCAACTGTGGCCGGGGCAGCTCAGCCATTCCCTTTGTTCCCAGAACCGAGGCGGTCATGGGCCCCCGGACTTCGACGGAATTATTCAAAACGGCGGATGCTCCGTCATTCCACTGGAAGACGATCATCTGGGAACTGTCGACGCCTGTCGCGGCCTAGCGATGAAGAGATACAATTTCATCGGGCTTTCTCCCCATAACAAAAATAGCCAGCGTTATGGGATAGATACCGATATCGAGAAGCGCCCCTCCCGCCAGTTCGGGATTGAAGATACGGTGTTGCGGATCATAGGGAAAATCGAAGGAAAAATCCGCTTCGATTCTCTTCACCGCTCCCAGTTTTCCCTCATCAATCCATTCTCTCAGCTTTTTGAATGCCGGAAGGAACCGGCTCCACATGGCTTCCATCAGAAAGAGCCCCTTCTTTTCAGCCAGTTTGACAAGAGGTTTGAACTCATCGGCATTGACGGTAATCGGTTTCTCGCAGAGAACATGCTTTCCATGAGTCAAAGCCAGTTCAATCTGCTCGCGGTGATAGCGGTCAGGATCCCATCATCCATGGATTTCAGACTCTCAGCAAAAGTTGCGGCAATGCTGCCCGGGGCTATGATACCCCATCTTATTTTATTTTCCATGGAACCATTCTAGGTCATTTAAACCGACGTAGCATTTCTTTTTTCCAGAATCATATTGATAAATAAACCGGCCAGAACCAGCAGAACTCCAGCCAGTCTGTTGACCGGCAATGAACCGGAAGTAACCAGGTCCGATACTATCCCCGTTACTGCCTGGCCGGCAAACAACAGAAGGGAAGCATAGATAACGGGAATCTTCGGCAGAATTCTGTTACTCCCGGCAACGATCAGGACGCCGAGAAAGCCTCCGCCGAAAATAAAAAGAGGATGAATTTGTAAAAACATACCGAAAAGCGGTTCCGGTGACGGTCTGAAAACCAGCAAAACCGCAAGGGACCCCGCCAGTCCAGCCAGATAATTCCGTCTCACCCCCCGGAAAGTCCCCACGAGAAGAGATAACCGGCTGTTGATAATCATCGATAAAATAACGAAGGCACCGGCGGACAGAGCCATAATGACGGGGACAGCATCCCCTTTCCAACTGTCTGTCATAACAACCGCACCGGCCAGGAGAAGAACAAGCCCGGCCAGTTTTCTTCTGTTGAAAGGATATTTCTTCATCCCCAGAAAACCGGTTGAATCGGCCATCATGGAAGCGATCGTCTGCCCGATGATTCCCAGTGATAGAGTCAGAGACGCTCCCAGCTGATCGAAACAGTAATTGTTGAATAAAACAAGCAGAACACCGAAAAGCCCGCCCGTATTGAGATGGAAGGGGACTTTGTTACCAGTCTTTTTCTCCCCGGAGATAAGCAGAATGAAAGTCACCATCAGCAACCCGGCTATATGAATGACCGGCAGGGAGAGAAGATTTCCGATATGCCCCGAGAGGATTCCATTGGAAATAACCATAAAAGCGATTAACACCCCGACCAGTGAGGCTGCGGCTTTGTACATACTGTGATGACTCCTTAAATTGAAGCCGACCCGTACAGGAATCTGGAGCGAACTGTTTGATACGGGCGGCTTCGTTGACTGATTTATAGAACATCTCCTACAATTCAATTAGGACATATGTCCCATTTTTTGAAAAAAAGAGGATGATTTTGAACGAAGAGGTCAATATCAATTTCTATCTGAACCGCTATGGCCTGAGAAAACTGCTTCCCCCCGAAGTCATAGAAAATCTCAAAGTGCTCCATTACAGAGCAGGAGAGCACGTGGTTCGCAGCGACGAATATCTGGAATACCTCTACTTTTTTGTCGAGGGAAAAGGCAAGGTCTACTCGCTCCAGGAAAACGGAAAATCCCTGCTGGTGCGCTTTTATTCCCCTCCCGATGTGATCGGTGATGTGGAGCTCTTCTCCGACAGGCGTTCAGTCTGCAACCTCCAGGCTATCAGCGAGGTCACCTGTCTGGCCATCGAAATGAAAAAGATGCAGGAAGTCTGCCGCAATAACCCGCCGCTCCTCGAATACTTCTGCCGGAGCCTGAGCGGCAAGCTGCAGAACTTCAATATTTCCAGCGCCATCAACCTCACCTACCCCCTGGAAAACCGCCTGGCCAGCTACCTATTCGCCATCTCGGAAAAAGGAGAGGACGAGACAACGATCGACAGAATCTATACGGATAATCTGACCGAACTGGCCGATCTGCTGGGAACGAGCTACCGCCATCTGACCAGGACAATCCGGGACTTTGCGGAACGGGGCATTATTGTGAAAAAGAAGCGGAGGATTGAAATTCTCGACGGGGAACAATTGAAGGACATGGCCCGGGAAATCTATACTTAAGAATATGAAACGATTGTTTTTGCTATTATTATCCCTCCCCCTCTTCGCCGGCGATTTTGACCTGAAGCCGGTCGTTCTCGACCGGAGCTATGAACACGACCGGTGGATCACCGAACCGAAAGACCTACTCTTCGAGTTTGCCGCCTACACGGTCTCCTTCGATGGCCCGGATGACAATAACGGCGATGAGAGAAGCGATTTATGGGGCATTCCCGAATGGGTATCCTATGAAATAAGAGCCATGGTTACGGATCATCCGCTGGAGGACCGCCCCTCCTGGAAAAGCGACAGAGAGCTCTATGAAGAGGGAATCGCACCGAAAGACGACACCTACGCCGTATCGGGCGTCCGGAATCTGGGGGAAGTGAAAACCGATTACCGCTTTGTCCGGGGACACCTCTGTCCGAAAGACACGGCGGAGAGGATCAGCGCCGATGCCGCTTACAACACCCACACAGTGTTAAACGCCGTTCCGCAGCTCCAATGGCAGAACAACGGAATCTGGAAAACGCTTGAGCAGCAGGCCCATGATTGGGCGGACCGCTATGGAAGGATCTGGGTGATAACCGGACCGGTTTTCTTCAACAGAACACCGGCTCTCTGGCTCGGACAGGACGATGAGAAAAAAGCCGCCGTTCCCGATGCCCTGTTTAAAATCATTATCAAAGAAAACAATTATATGATCGATACGCTCACCTTCCTCATTCCCAATATACTGCCCAAAGAGGAAAAGGAACCGTCTGACTTCTTAACAGACCTGAATCGGATCGAAGAGCTGACGGGTCTCGATTTCTTTGTATACACCAATGAAGACCGGCTCAGTCAACAGCTCGAAGAAGAAATAGCCTGGTGATTAACCGCCCCCTCTGCGGATACTGCAAGCGCCCCGTAACCGACCGGTATTTTAAAGACTACTGGGGGAACATGTACTGCGCCGTTCATCTGAACCGGGAACCCCAATGCGACTATTGCGGACGGCTGATCTCCCGGGAGCTGACCAAAGGGGGGATGACCTACAGCGACGGCCGGAGGATCTGCGGATTGTGTAAAACGACAGCTGTTGATAAAGAGGAGAAGGGAGAACGGATTCTGCAGCTCGTCCACGATGAACTGGCCTTTCAGGGTATTGAGATATCTCCCTTCAAACCGGAATTTTATCTTATAGACAGAAGCCGGCTGAGAAAACTGGGATCGAAATCGGAAACGAGAGGGTTTGCCCGGTATACAAAAGAAACTGTCAACGGGAAGGTGACGGATTTCAGGCTGATGATTTATATCCTGAAAGGGATGCCCGAATCGTCCTTTATCTCCGCCTGCGCCCATGAATTGATGCATATCTGGTTTTACAGCCGGGGGCTTACGGGGCTGTCACCCAGACTGGAGGAAGGGAGCTGTAATTATGCGGCCTATCTGATTCTGAAGACTTTGAACTCACCGGAAGCGGCTTATCGGATTCATGAGCTGATGGAGGATAACAGTGCGGTTTACGGGAAGGGGTTTCAGAAGGTATACAGAATGGTCAGTGACCATGGGATAGAATACTGGTTAAAAATCCTTCAGAGACACTAAGAAACAACCGCCGCTTTGCCGGAACGGAGGATCTTGTTCTCCCTTTCTCTGATCTGGGCTTTCAGAATCTTGCCGGAACTGTTTTTCGGAAAAGATTCACGGAATTCGATATAGGCAGGCTGACTGATTGAAGGTACTCTTTTCTTCAAATGAGCCCCGATGAGTTCACGATTCTCCCACCCCCTTTCCCGGGGAACAACCAAGGCGAGAATCGCTTCACCGGTCAGAGGATCATCAACACCGACAACTGCTGTCTCCAGAACTTCCTCAAGCTCCAGAATGGCGTCTTCAATCTCTCGAATCCCGACCCGGAACCCCTTCACTTTGATCATCTCTTTCGTTCGTCCTACAATATAGAAAAAACCGTCCTCATCAACTTTCCCCAAATCACCTGTGTAGTACATGCCGTTACGCAGAACTTTTGCGGTTTCCACGGGATCACGCCAGTATCCCTTCATAATATTCGAACCCCTCGCCGTTATCTCTCCGGTTTCACCCGGCGGAAGCTCATTACCCTCTGAATCACAAATGAGCAGGTCGACATTATCCACAGGCTTGCCGATAGAACCGATCCGGTCGAAAAGGGACTCAGGGTCCAGATAACTCAAACGCGGAGCGGCTTCCGTCGCGCCGTACATGATATACAACTGCGCCGGAGCGAAAACATCTGCAACATCCTTCTGAACAACCGGAGCCATTGAACCACCTGCCTGTGTGATATAGCGGAGAAAAGGAAAAGTTCTCTCTTTTACTGTAGAGCGGTTGAGGAGTATCATGAAAGTAGAAGGAACCCCGGCAAAACCGGTAACTTCCAGCTCTTCCATAGTATCAAGAACCTTATTGGGAAAGACAAAACGGTTATCGATGGCAACAGAAGCCTGCATTAGAAAATGAGTCAGAAGAAGAGATTTCCCGTATATGTATGTAAAAGGAAGAATGACCAGCATTCTGTCCTTATTTGTAAGTTTGAGGTAGGAACAAATGGATTTCATGTTGGAAACAAGATTTAAATGTGTCAGCATAACACCTTTGGGTTTTCCGGTGCTACCCGAAGTGTAGACGATTTCTGCCAGATCGATATCTATCGTCCGGGGAAAATCCAGTTCAGCGTGATCTGAACTCACAAGGGGATATCGAGTAATTTCCAGTCCGCTTACTTCCGGTTCGGGACCGGTTTCCTCCTCGAGAAGAATCTGCTTCATTGTAGACAACCTCTCCCCCAGGGGAGTTATCAACTTGAGAAATCGGTTCTGGGAAATCAAAAAACGGGATTCCGAGTCATTTGCCTGATACAGGAGGCGTTCCGCCGTCGCATCGGTACTGATTCCGACAACAACTCCTCCGGCTTTAAGGACAGCAAAGTACGACGCAATATAGAAATGAGAATTATCAAGCAGAATAGAAACACGATCGCCTTTTTTCAGACCCCTTTCCAGTAGAAGAGTAGCAATGCGGTTCGAGGTAATTCCCAGCTCTTTATATGTCATCCATTGGTTTTTATACCAAACGGCATACTTATCCGGGGCTTTTATGGAGGCATAATTTAAGATGTCATGAACCTGCATTGAGAACTCCTTATTTTTTTTTATATAATAAAGGGATTCTCATTTTTTTTCCTCATAAAAAAAAAGGCGGAAAGAATGGGGATTCTCACAAATAATACTTTATTATTATTTTATTTCGATTTTATTCAAAAAATTGATTGATTTATACTACAAAAGTGCTACATTGTCACAATATCAAGTACAGGATGGATAGCATGTCAAAAAACAGGACAAATATTTTTTTTCAATATAGCCCTTTTTTTCTAGTACTTTTTTCCACATTTTCCTGTGCCATGCCGACGATGGCAAGGTATTCCCTGATACAGTCAAATGATAGGATCGTAGAAATTATAAAAACAGACCGTGAGATTACCCTGGAATGGGAATCCTATTCAGATAGTGATGTATCATACAATCTCTATTTCAAGATTCACGGTAGTCCTCTCTGGAGGAGTCTTGATACAGTATATAACGGAACTCCCCGATTCAGCCTCTCCATCTCAAGAATAGGAGAAGGCAGCTGGGATTTCGGTGTTTCCGCTGTGGATTCAGAAGGCTATGAATCGGAAATCCATTCCTCCCTTGATTATTCAGCAGATCCTGCAGCAGGGTGGTATCTAACCTGGATGGAAGAATAACTATTCAGTCGCTCCCGGTTGATTTAAAGCTGCGGCAATGGTAATCATTGTCGTGATAAGTCCCAACCCCGTCGCTATCGCCGGAAAATACTGATTGAAATTATAGAGGAAATCGTTGGATATGACATTTATCGTATCTCCCGGATCGATTGAATCCGATTCGTTTTTCCGCAATCCGGAAGAATCTGTGATTATGACTTTTCCGTTTTTATTTCGCAGATTGTCAAATCCACCGGCCTGATTGACATAATAGAGATAATCGGCATTGGGATTATACGAAAAGGGGCCTGGAAAATTGGCTGCCCCGGTTACGTACACAAGAGGTCTGTTAACGGGAATGATGATCTGGTCGAAAGGTTCCAGCTCAACATCGTCTTCAATCGAATAATTATAGATAAGCCTTTCCATATTAACCGCAATGGGAACACTGTCTCTCAGAATGTAACCGTTTTTAAGAGAGGCAAAGGGAGCAAATGAATCGCGTAGAGAATCGAGAATATCGTATAGAGTTTCACCGAGGCTGATCGGGTAGGAAATCCGTTCGTACTCTTCTCCGTCGTCCATCGTACCGGCGCCTATTGTCCCGGTTGTTTCGGTATCGATAATCCCGCCCTCGACATACACAACCGGCTGAACTCTGATAATGGAAGGAACTGTGACGATATCTCCGTTGTGGAAATCAAACTCTCGGCTGTAATCTTCCCTGTTGATAAAGAAAGTACTGGGATGGTCTCCGGTAAAGCGGTCGATTCTTATCCGTTCGGCATTGGCCATAGGTGTGAATCCTCCGGTATATCGCTCTACATCTTCAATTGTATCGCTATCGAGAAGCTGATAGACTCCCGGTTTGTAAACCTCTCCTTTCATTTCGATCTCTCTGTGTATACGATTGATTATGATTGTATCATCGGGTCTGATCGTCGGATTTTGAGTCAGATCGCCCTGATTCAAAGCCTGAAGAAGGTCATATGTGTTAATGACACCTTCTCTGGATTGTATCTGAATATCGCGGACCGAAGAGTAGTTACCCAGAATGCCATCGAGGATTTCGTTCAGACGGGAAAGACCCCAGGCGGTGACATAGCGGGACTCGGGAATTTCACCTTGTACCGGAACCTGAAAAACTCCGACTGAAGTGATGTTCAGCGAAGGGAGACTCCGGGGATAGGCGTCGGCGATTTTCTGTTCTATCACGGGTTTCAATTCAGCGAAAGTCATCCCTGAAGCGTTTAAAGTACCGAAAATAGTCATGTTTATTGTGTAATCGCTTTCAACTAGCAATATGTTGGAGACCGTTTCTCCGGCCAGAAGAAAAGTCAGTTCATAGACATCTCCGGGTGTTACTGGATATTGACGATTCGATATGGCCAGCTGGAGATTTTCCGTTGTTTCGGGAATAGAGCTGACAGGGAGTACGGCCTGGGGAATAAATTGAGTTGTTCCTGATCCGAAGCTGCCGGACCCGGGCATGGTAAACTGCTGAGCCCATAGACTGGATAGGAAAGAGAAAATACATATTAAAAAAAAGTTCTTCATGGTTTACCCGCCAGGATCTGTCTGTTTTTCGGATCGTTGATAATCTTTTTCAAGTATTCAATAAGTAAGGCTAGAGCAATCAAGGCCACAAAAGCCATACCCGTTGCTTTGACAACCATCTGCCCCCTCATAGGTCCGATTTTTTCTTCAGGGACTTCTGCATATTCGAGAACAGTGAACGCTCCGGCATCGGAAGCGACAAGCTTTGTCACTTCATATCGCTCAGAGAGCGTCTGATAAAGTTGGGTTTTAAGTTCAAGCTCTGCTGTCAGGTGAGAAAAAGATAAGGATAACTGGGGAAGTTCCGCCAGTGAAGGCATGGTTCTGCCATCGCTGCTTGTATATCCGGACTCTATTCTTCGGATCTGTGTGATGACATTATCCCTCTGGTTCTTAAGAGACGTCAAAGCCGGATCCTCAATGGTAGAATACTCGGAATACGATCGGATCTGAAGCTCAATCTGATTGAGCGAAGTTCTGAGATCTGTCAGCATTGTCGACTGGGCTTCCGCAATATCCCTGATATCCAGAACCCCGTGCTCCAGCTGGAACGTCTGAATCTCAGCTTCGACGTTCTTTATATCCTGGGATAGCTCCTCAAGCTTCTCCTCCATCAGCGACAACTCGCTGGAACGGGTGGAGATATTCTGCTCCAGGAACCATTTCTCGAGCAATTCAATTTCATAATTAACTATTTCCGAAGCAAAAAAAGGATCGGTGGCGTTGTAGGATATGACAAGGGCTCCCGAGTCCTCGTAAAAAACATTGCTCGAACTGTTGCGGAAAATATCCCTCGAAGTGTTTTTTACATTATCAACAATGTTGTACTTCTCGATCATCCTGAATTTGTTGATTACTTCATCGATAAAGGAGCGGCTGTTAATAATATGCATAGCCAGCTGAGAGGGCGACGATCCCTCAGAAGAGGAATCAATTCCGAAAGCTGATAGCATAGCCGACATGTTAACCTCACTTCCCCCCTCCTGAAAAAGGACAACTCCTGTGGCCTCATAAACATTCGGCATGGGACTGACTTCAGGAGGCAGCTTGAGAGAAATGACGGCGAAAACCAGAACGGTCACTGCAACGACAGATGTTCCGGTGATAATTAGGATCTTATATTTGAGTAACAGCATGACATATTTAAGAATTGTCTGTATAAATGTTCTGTCTTCCTGAACCGCGTTCATCTGGGAATTTTCCATATGAAGATACTATAATTAAAAACAAGAAGTTGTCCAGCCGCATATTTTTGAGTTGAAATCTTATACCCCATGGAGTATTCTTTCAATAATATGGCCAGCGACAGTAATGCATATCCGAATACGAGAGTGTTCATAATCGGACCTCTTACTTTACAAAATGAATTTCTGCTCTATGTAATAAAAAAAGAGATAGGTATTGAATGCACCATATACGATCAGGAACTCAATTCATTTCCTGCCAATTTAAAAATTGACAACATAACATATGACGAAAAAATGCTGATTCTCATCGATAGCGAACATCAGAGTTTTGAAGAAGTGCAGAAAAGTATCGTCACGAATGAGAAATTATCAAAGTGTCTCATAGCCCTCTTTAACCTCCATGAAAATGCCGGGGTTGAAAAAAAAGCCCTGGCCCGGCGAATCCGGGGATTCTTTTATAAAGATGATCAATTCGAGGTTTTCCTGAAAGGTATAAGATTCATTCTCAACGGGGAAATCTGGATTTCCCGCGAGATACTCCTGAAGTATGTTTTCGACAGTCTTGAAGAAAAGCAGGATGCCATTGCAGAAAAAACATCTCTGACGCCAAGGGAAATAGAAATTCTGACTCTCGTCAGTATGGGTTCATCCAACGAAGAGATTTCCAATAAAATATGCATCAGCACAAATACGGTTAAAACACATATGTACAATATATTTAAAAAGATAAACGTACAGAATAGACTTCAGGCAGCCTTATGGGCTGCTACCAATCTTTAAAAATAACCAAAAGATATACTTTACAGACAATACGAATCTACTCCTGTTTCGCCGGTGTTCCTGTTTAAAAGCAAGAAATAAGAGAAAATCCGGGATCTGTTTTTCTGAGAGAAAATTCATACATCAGAATGCTTAGCACAAAAAAATCAAAATGCTGTTATTTTTTCAAATAATTCTCAATTTCATAACTCAGTAGTAATGAATAATACCAGAGTACTACTAAGTGCTAGTGCTTTTATTAATAGAAACAGGTTGAAAATTCATACTCTGCTCTCATTTACTAGAATTGCCCGAACCCTTAAATTGATGAACAAGAGCTAAAATTATGTATGGTGTTGAAAAGAGACAACAGGAAAGATACTCATTAAAGGCCCCCGTTCATGTAAAAAAAGAAGACGGGACGAACCATACAGTAGATGGAGTTCTGACGAGAGACATTTCATCAAAGGGAGTCTACATCGATTCGAATGGGATATCTCTGGAACCGGGCGAACGGGTTCAGCTGGAAGTCACATTGACAATTGACAAGCTCAGAGAGCTCTTCAACTGTTCAGAGAAAATAATTCTGAAAGTTGAAGGAGAGGTAGTACGTTCGGTGGGAGAGGGGTTGGCTGTAGAATTTACAAAGAAATATTCTATCTTCCCCGAAATCCTGAAAACTGTTTGAGGTAGACTGTTCCGGCAGCACTTCAAAATACCGATTTATTTCATTTAACCTTCTGCAGCCCTGCGGGAGCTATGGAGAAGGTTTGCTCACATGAAAATAGCACAATTGGGGGTGTATATGGCAAGGACATTGACTGGCTTGAAGAGAATCAACAGCACATTTGAGAATATTTTCACATATGATGAGTTTAAAGCACTTATCACCTATGAGAGATCGCGATCCGACAGAAACGGGAGCGTTTTCTCCATTATCATACTCGATACATCTCAGAAGAATCAGATGAGTCTCAAAAATATCATCACAAAAATAACACAGGTTTCCAGAACGATAGATTGCGTGGGGTGGTATGAAAATGACAATATCGCTTTGCTGCTGCCCGATACGAGAGAAGACGGTGCCATTGTTCTGGGAAACAAGCTCATTAGCGAGTTAAACCTTGTAAAGGAAAACATCCATCTGGAAATTTATTCCTATCCCGAACACTGGCTTTCCAATATTGATGAAAAAAAAAATGAAAGCAGACAGCAGAATAATCTGAAGAATCTGATGGAGCGTCATTTTGTCAAAAAACTCCCCCTGTGGAAAAGAACTCTTGATATTTCTGTGTCTTTCCTGATGCTGCTTATCGCATCTCCGGTACTTCTGCTTACAGCGCTTTATATAAAAATAGTATCCCCGGGACCGGTCCTTTTCACACAGATAAGAATCGGATATAAGGGGATGCCCTTTAAGTTCTACAAATTCCGGTCCATGCATCATGACAATAATCAGAGTTTTCATGGAAAGCATTCACAGAGTTTCATAAAGGATGGTGATGTCCCCATGGAAAAACTGGACAGCAAAGATCCGAGGATTATTCCCGGAGGAAAAATCCTGCGGAAATCCTGTATTGACGAGCTGCCCCAGCTCCTGAATATTTTCAAAGGGGACATGAGCCTGGTCGGTCCTCGCCCCTGTATTCCCTATGAAGCTTCGGAGTATCTGAGATGGCACACCCACCGGTTCGATACGGTCCCGGGTCTGACAGGTCTCTGGCAGGTGAGCGGAAAAAACAAACTGACCTTTAAGCAGATGATACGTCTGGATATTCAGTATTGTCGGAATATGAGCTTGTGGAACGATATCAAAATTATCTTTAAAACACCTCTGGCCATTTACATTATGATAATGGACTCTGTTAAAGCAAAGGCATTTCTTGAAAATAGAGATTCCGATAGAAAAATGAAAGTCAATAACGGATTATCGTCCTGATATGCAGGCTCCGCATATCAGGATACAAACAAAAGGATAGATTTCATTGGGAAATTACTCATTAGAAGAAAATCATTCACGTAAAGCTATCAAAGCGGCTTCCTATGTTGTTCTCGGTTACGGAACGTCTCTGGCGATACGTCTGGGAAGCAATATCCTTTTAACCAGATTGCTGGTCCCCGATTATTTCGGTATAGTCGCCATCGCCAATGTCATTTATCTGGGGCTCTTCCTCTTTTCCGATATCGGAACGGCCCAGGCGATCATCCGTCACGAAGATTCGGATAATCCCGATTTCATCAATACGGCATGGACGATTCAGGTTATCAGAGGACTGGGCCTGTTTGTTCTCACAGCATTACTGGCATATCCCATTTCGAGGATTTACGGAGAGAAAACCCTCCTGTATATAATTCCCACGATAGGGCTGAACGCTATCTCCCACGGCTTCCTTTCCACGTCGATTGTGACTCTGAGCAAGGAGCTCAAGCAGGGAACGATTACCTACATTGAACTTGTCATACAACTCCTCAGCGCTCTGGTGATGATAAGCCTCGCCTACTTTTTCCCCAATGTCTGGGCATTGGTCATAGGGGGGATTGTCGGAACTCTGGTAAAAACGATCTGGAGCCACAGATTAAAGGGCCATGTTAAGAACAGGTTCCTGATAAACAGAAAATATCTCGCCGATCTTCTCTCCTTCGGAAAATGGATCCTGGTTTCAACAGCCATGATGTTTCTTGCGACACAGATAGACCGGCTCATGCTGGGTAAATTATTCACTTTTTCTTTTTTCGGAATATACAATATTGCCGTTATGATTGCCGAATTACCCAAACAGGTCATAGCCAAAATCAGCGACAGCGTTCTTTATCCGCTGATTACAAAATACGCGACGATGCCACGGGAAGAGATCCGGAAAAAGATTTGGACACAGCGGAATATCATGCTTTATCCACTGGCTTTCATGGTCGCAACACTCACATCATTCGGAGATTATCTGATCCTTTTCCTCTATGATGACCGCTATGCGGCGGCAGCCTGGATTCTGCCGGTTATTGCCCTGGGGATATGGCCGCTGATTCTGTATTCAACAATAGACAGAGTGCTGTTCACATTGGGGAAACCCAAATATTACGCCTTCGGGAATGTTTCCAAACTGATCTATATGCTGATCTCTCTGCCTCTTTTTTATCATCTCTGGGGTGCAATAGGCGCCGTTATCGCCGTTGCCCTGAATGATATTCCCATTTATATACTGATAAATATCGGCCTTACTAAAGAGAAGCTTGCTCTGAAGAGACAGGATTTATCTGCCACTCTGGTACTCCTCGCTCTTCTTGCATTATTCATTTATATACGAAATATGTTTGGATTAGGTCTTCCCGGAAGATCGGTCTATTTTGTATCTCAGTGATTCCGGTTGTTTAAATGAGTTTTCTGATTCCTCTGACCCTCTACGGTTGGATACCTTTTACTTTCTTTCTTTTTAAAAAATATCCTTCAGATACAGCCGTTCTCATTTCAGTTATTGCAGGAGTTCTCCTGATGCCGACCTCAGAGATAGATCTTCCCCTGATTACCTACAGCAAGTATTCTGCCATATCTATCAGTCTAGTTCTCTATCATCTGACTTCTGATAAATCAGGGACATCGGGCCCGCAGATGACAATGTACGATTTACCCGTTGTCATATGGTGCTTTATCAGCCCCATGGCAACATCTCTTTCAAACGGACTGGGCTTTTATGACGGCCTTTCCTCTGCGATGGAAAACCTGTTGACCTGGGGAGTCTATTACTGGATTGGCAGAAAATATTTTACCGGAGAAGAAGGCATAAAAAAAATCAGTTACGGGATTTTGTACGGCTCTCTTCTATACGTGCCGCTCTGTCTCTATGAAATAAGAATGAGTCCCCAGCTGTCTAATAAAATCTACGGGTTTTTCCCCCATAGCTTTTTGCAGCATATCCGGTACGGGGGATTCAGACCTATTGTTTTTATGCAGCACGGCCTTATGGTTTCGCTCTGGATGGCTGCCGGAACCATTATTGCTCTTTGGCTATGGAAAACCGGAGAGATAAAAAAAATGCGTAATATCCCTTTTTTCCTGATCGTCATTCTGTTATACCTTACGACAATCTTAACAAAATCGGCGAATGCATGGACCTATCTCGTGCTGGGAACCGCATCAGTCTTCTTATATGAAAAATCCAAGAACCCTGCATTTATCCTCGGATTTATAATTGTAATACCGGTTTATATCATCACCAGGGCGACCGGAATGATAACAATAGAAGAACTGGCGGCCAGACTGGCCACAATATTCGATGCCGAGAGAATACACTCTCTGGTCTTCCGGATGAACCAGGAGGATCTGTTCAGCATAAAAGCCCTTCTCCGTCCCCTTTTCGGCTGGGGCGGCTGGCAGAGAGGCTGGCCCCTGGACCCGACAACCGGAAGATTGATAGAAGTTGTCGATTCCCTGTGGGTTATTACCTTGAGCACGAACGGGATAATCGGACTAACAAGCCAGTTCCTGACAATTCTTTCGGCTCCGGTTCTCATAATCCGGTCCTTCGGAAGAAAAAAAACAATGGGATTCTATCCTGTAGCTCTGAGTCTCATTCTCAGTTTTTTCATGATAGACTCGCTGCTCAATGCAATGGTCAATCCTATATATACGATGTGTTCGGGAGCCCTTGTCAGCTATTATATCTATGGAATAAAAGGAAAAAGATCTATTCCGGCAGATCCAGTAACCGTTCAGGAAAGAAAACTAAGCACTATTTAAGAAAATTCAGGAGACTTGTACCGAGCCATGAAAATATCAATTATAATTCCAGCTTATAATTCATCAAAGACACTTCCCACTTTGCTGAAGAATCTCGATATGGACAACGACGCCCTCTGCGAGGTGATTATTTCCGATTCCTCTGATATTCCTCTGGAGATAGAATACATTTCGGAATTAAAATATCTGCACCCGAAACTGAAAATCATTTCATCGGAATCTAGACAGATTCCCTCCAGCTCGAGAAACATCGGAGCGGCTCAGGCCTCCGGAGATTATCTCCTGTTTATTGACTCCGATGCATACCCTCACCAGAGCTGGATAGATGAAATCCTCGATTCCATAAATAAAGGCTTCAGAGCCGGAGGCGGAAGCATTTCCCTCCCCCCTTTTCAGAAAAAGAACCTACTTGCGGTCTCTCAATATTTCCTTCAGTTCAATGAATTTCTACCGCGCAAGGGCTCGCAGGCCATAAGATTCTCTCCTTCATGCAATTTGTATTGCGAGAGAGAACTCTTTCATTCGATTGGAGGATTTCCCGATATAAGAGCCAGTGAAGATGTTCTTTTCGGAATGAAAATAAATGAAAGCGATTCGTACTGGTACAATCCGGAAGCCACTGTTTACCACATTTTCGGTACTGACAAAAACCGTTTCCGTTCAAATCAGAAACTGCTGGGCGAATACGTTGCCAGATATAGAAAAAAAGAATACGGGGCAATCAGGCGATCAGTAGTCTTCCAGATTCTGCTCTTCCCTTTTATCCCCATCATTAAAACCTCTCTTATGGTTCCGAGAATCTGCAGATCAGGATCCTCCTGTTTCCTGATGTATTTGAGAGCCCTGCCCGGAATACTGGCCGGGCTGTGGTATTGGAGCCTCGGGTATATGAAAGGTATTTTTCAAGTTGAGGAAATATATGGATAAAGTTGATATCTGCCGGGTTGAGATCGATAACCTGAGAACTGATGAAGCCTTGGAGCGCATCGATTCCTTTATAGAATCGGGGAAATCTCATTATATTGTCACTCCGAACGTTGATCACATTATAAAACTGCAGAACGACCGGGATTTTCAGGAAATATACAGAAATGCTTCTCTGGTCCTGGCTGACGGACAGCCCCTTATCTGGGCGTCCCGGTTTCTCGGCACTCCCATTGTCGAAAAGATTTCCGGTTCCGATCTGCTGCCGGCACTTTGCCGCCATGCCGCAAGTAAAGGATATTCCGTATTCTTTCTCGGGGGGAGACCGGGAGCGGCCGATAAGGCGGCGGAAAAATTGTCTCAATCGATAAAAGACCTGAAAATTGCTGGAACGTATTGTCCCGATTTCGGTTTTGAAAAGGATCCTGAAGAGAACTGTAAAATTGTTTCATTGCTCCGGGACTCGAATGCCGATATTCTTTTCGTCGGCCTCGGAGCCCCGAAACAGGAAAAATGGATTTACAATTTTCACAATGATTACGGTATCCCCCTCTCCGCGGGAATAGGGGTTTCGTTCGAGTTTATCGCCGGAATGGTAAAAAGAGCCCCGTTGTGGATGCAGCGCTCGGGACTGGAATGGTTCTGGAGAGTGATGATGGAACCGGGCAGACTCTGGAAACGCTATTTTATTGATGATATGAAAATTTTCAAACTGGTGTTTAATCAGAAGTTCAAGAAAACCGCCCTCAAGGAGGGAATATGAAGTCCCTGGCTTACCTGGCAAGTGAATATCCCGGGATTTCCCACACTTTTATATACAGGGAAATTATCAGCCTCAGAGAAAAAGGGTTTCATATTGATACCTTTTCAATACGAAAACCCTCCGACCTTGAGAGAATGACATCTGATGACCGGCAAGAAGCGGAGAATACAACATATATTAAAACAAGCGGTACGTGGACGATAATATCCAGCCTTCTCCATCTCTTATTAACAAATCCCGTCCGATTTTTCCCGGTCCTGATGCGATCCCTGAAGCGCATGAAAAACAGAAGAGGCGGTCGCCTCAAAGGGCTGGCCTATTTTGTTGAAGCCGCATTACTCCTCAGACAGATGAAGATTAATGCAAACAGCCATGTCCATGTTCACTTCGGCAATCCGGCGGCGACAGTTGCCATGATTGCTTCGGAATTCGGAACGATAACATTCAGTATGAGTATTCACGGTCCGGATCTTCTCTATGAAGTGTACAACAATGCCCTTCCGGAAAAAATCACCAAAGCCGAAAAAGTCAGATGTATAAGTCACTATTCCAGGAGCCAGCTAATGAACCTGACACCCTTCGAACAGTGGGACAAATTTCAGATCGTCCGATGCGGAATCGATCCTGATATTTTTGCGCCGAGGGAAGAACCTCAGGCCGAGAAAATTGAAATACTCTGTCTGGGAAGACTGGTTCCCGCAAAAGGCCAGCATATCCTGATAAAAGCCTGCTTTGATCTTAAAAAAAGGGGAATAGATTTTCACACGACAATTGTAGGCGGAGGAAGCGATCGGGAAAGCCTCGAAAAACTGAGCGCAGCTTCGGGGCTGACTGATGATATTACATTTACCGGTCCTGTCAGCCGGACAGAGGTGCTCGATTTCTACAGGAATACCCATATTTTCGTACTTCCGAGCTTTGCCGAGGGAGTCCCCGTTGTCCTGATGGAGGCTATGGCAATGGGGGTACCGGTCATATCTACCAATATTACGGGAATACCCGAATTGATCACCCACGGAAAAGAGGGACTGCTCGCCCTTCCCTCTGACCATATAGGACTTGCCGATCAGATTGCGGCACTGGCAAATGACCGGGATCTGAGAATGGCTCTGGGGCGGAATGGCCGTGAGAAAGTCATCGCCGAATATAATCTGAATTTAAATACGAAAGATATGGCTGACTTTTTCAGCTTTGTATAAAGGAATCGAAAATGAATGAAATCAGCCTTTCGGTTATAATCGTAAGTTTCAACACAAGTGAAATGCTGAAAAAATGCCTTAATATTCTCAAGGACAAAACAGGAAAAATGAGCACGGAAATTTTCGTTGTCGACAATGATTCGAAAGACGATTCCGTGGATATGGTAAAATCCGAGTTCCCTGAAGTGGCGGTAATCGCGAATAAGAGGAACCTCGGTTTCGCAGCGGCAAATAATCAGGCGATAAAAACGGCAAAGGGAAAATATATTCTGCTGCTCAACTCAGATGCCTTTCTTGTCGAAGACGTCCTTGACAAGACCATAGCCTATATGGATGAAAACGGGGATATCGGAATTCTTGGAGTACGTCTTGTCGGTGAAGACGGATTGTTGCAGCCCTCTGCCAGACAGTTCCCGACTACATGGCATAAATTTACCGTTCTATCGGGAATTTCATCCCGTTTCCCTCATTCGAAAATACTCGGGGGACCGGATTACCCCTGGTGGGACCACAGTACCCCCAGGACTGTTGATTGGATACCCGGAGCCTATTTTCTTGTGAGAAGAGAGGTTTTCGATCAGGTAGGGCTTCTCGATGAGAGATACTTCCTATACTACGAAGAGACCGATTTCTGCTTTCAGGCCGCCAGGGCCGGGTGGAAAACTGTTTTTTATCCCTATTCCGAGGTCATCCATATCGGTGGAGTAAGCAGCAGAACAACTGACAAACCGATAAGCTCATCGGGTACGCAGCTCATACATCTCAGGGTGACGAGCGAACAGAAATACCTGTGGAAAAACTACGGATTTTTAAAGCTCCTGAATTCCGTAGTATTCGAAATTTTCTGGTTCAGTTCCATATTCCTGAAAAACCTGATTATACGGAGCGCATCATCAAAGAACAAAAGAGATAACGCCAGAGCGGTTATCGGAAATCACCTCTCTGTTCTGGCGCAAAGAGAATACCGCAAAGCAGAAGCATAAAGGACTTCACAATGTTCAGAGAGTTAAAAGAAGATTTAAATGTGTATAAGGGAGACAGATTTGCCCCCGGTTATCAGGTTATGAAAATCTACCGTCTGGGAAACTGGCGATATGGAATAAAAAACCCTGTGATCAGAAAGTTTTTTTCCATGATCTACAAACATCTGTACAGGCGTGTAATTCTCAAGACTGGCATAGAACTCCCCTGTGAAGCCAGAATCGGCCGCAATTTCAGAATTGATCATCAGAACGGTATTGTTATCAGCGGCTATGCTGTATTCGGCGATAATTGTGTCATCCGCAACGGCGTTACTGTCGGTTTGAAAAATGTAGAGGATCCAGCGGCCCCTGTTATAGGCCATAACGTGGATATCGGGGCGGGGGCCAAGATCCTGGGAAGAATAAAAATCGGTGACAATGTGAAAATCGGAGCCAATTCCGTGGTTATCTGCGATATTCCCGATAATTGCACGGCTGTCGGTATTCCCGCAAGAATTATCACACAAAAAACTCCGGTCGAGTGAAGGAAAAAATGGACTATCCCTTTATATCAGTCGTAATAATCGGAAGAAACGAAGGTTCAAGGCTTACCGATTGTATCAGATCAGTCAGATCGATGGATTATCCTTCGGAACAATTTGAAATTATCTATGTCGATTCCGATTCTTCGGACAACAGTCTCGAAAGAGCCCGGGAAGCGGGAGCCCACAGGAGTATAGCCCTGACGGTTAAACCGTTAAGCGCCGCTGCGGGAAGAAACAGAGGCCTTGCAGAAGCCGGGGGCGAGTACGTCTTATTTCTCGATGGCGATACCCTCTTAAATCCGGCTTTTATCAGGGAAGCACTGCCCGCATTCTCCGATGAGAAAATCGCCATTGTTTTCGGTCACCGTGTGGAGTATCGGAAAAACTCTCTCTATATCGAAGTCTGTGACCTCGACTGGGACCGGAATCCCGGTTTCAGCGAAACTTCCGCGGGGGACATCCTGATCCGGAAAAACGTCATTGATGAAATCGGAGGCTACAGGGAAATCATTGCAGGAGAGGATCCCGAAATGTCGAACAGGGTTATCAATGCCGGGTACAAAATTCTTCATATCGACGCTGAGATGGTAAAGCACGATCTTTCCATTACCACCTTCCGCCAATACTGGAAACACGCCTACCGCAGCGGATACGCCTATGGCATAGTTTCTGATTTGACACAAAACAGGACGGTTCCTCTATGGGGCGATGTAAAAAAGAGGAATATAATTCAGGGATTGGTCTATACAGGATTACTACTCCTGTCACTGGCATCTCTACCACGCCTGTTACCCCTCTCCGTAACCTTATTATTCTACGGAACAGTAATTATCCGCTCATTCATAAAAAACCCCAGGAAGATAGAGGGGGCCAGGCTGAATCTCCTTTACAGTATTCACAGCCATTTCCAGAAAATCCCGATTTTTCTGGGGCATATCCAGTACGGCCTGAACAAGAAGAGAAGCATTATCGAATACAAATAAATTGTTAAGTCGAATCCTTGTGGTATATTTGCCAGTATTATCTTTTCAAATCAGGAGCGGATTGATGAAAAAAACGACAATCCTTTTTTTTTCCATTTTTGTTCTTATTAATATGAATTCCTTTACCCAGGAAAATCTTTCCATGGGGATAAATCTCGCCGGCATTAATTACTGGGCTCCCGCCTGGACCTTTGTCGACAGAATGAAAAATGCCGGGGAATGGATCCCCTCCGATGTAAACGGTGGAGCCTGGGACAGCGGTCAGTCTGTACCGCTGAGGAGCGACGGATATCCGCAGCAGATTCCCTATGATCCGGGAAATATAACACCACAGATTGTCAAGACGCTGCTCATTTCAAACACGAGCCATTATCCCGCCGGCGACTATACTTTGATTTTCGAAGGCACTGGCGCGATAAAACTCGATTTCGATGCCTCGGGAACCTATTATGCCCCGGGAGTCGCCCATAATGTACCGGTCTACAATCCCAGCACAGCGGGAATACTCCTGACGATAATTGAATCCGATCCAGGGGATCCGATACGGAATATCCGGTTTATCATGCCCGGTTTTGCCGATACATATGAGGAACAGATTTTCCATCCTCTATTTCTTACAAGACTCGAGGGTATGAAAGTCATCCGGTTCATGGACTGGGGAAGAACGAATAACAGCGATGTGGTTGAATGGGCTGAAAGAACCAGACCGGATCACTATACTCAGGCCCTTCCCGCAGGAGTCTCCTATGAAGCCATGATCGACCTGACGAATGCATTGGACGCCGATCCATGGATCTGTATCCCCCATCTGGCTTCTGATGATTTCGTCAGAGAGCTTGCCGGACTGGTCAGGGACAGAATGGAACCGGGCAGAAAGATCTATATTGAATATTCCAATGAATTATGGAACGGAATGTTCGATCAGAATCAGTATGTTGAGGAGCTGGGCCAGGCTTATTCCTATGATACATTCCAGGGCGGATTGTTTTACAACGCCCACCGTTCGGGACAGATATTCGAGATTTTCGAACAGGAGTTCGGCGGCACGGACAGAATGGTGAGAGTCGCGGCGAGTCAGGCTTCCAACAGTTGGGCTTCAGAACAGATTCTCGCAGGATTGAATAACAGTTCCATTAATAATACAGCGGCCAGAGCCGATGTGCTGGCCATAGCACCCTACTTCGGTGGCTCCATAGCAGACGGACTGATCAACGAAGGCCTGGACTCATCCGTTACAGTTGACCAGATCCTCGACCGGCTCGAATCAGCAGTCTATCAGGAAACAGCGCCCTGGACATTGAATAACAGCAAAGTCGCTGAAAAATACAATGTCAGATTAATCGCCTACGAAGGGGGACAGCACCTGCTGGGAACCTACGGAAATGAAAACAACGACACTCTCAGCAATAAGCTGATAGCTGCGAACAGAGATGAGAGGATGAAAACCATTTACCTGCGTATGTTCGATATCTGGACAGCCAACGGAGGGTCGGAATTCTGTGTTTTCAATTTCATAGAACAACACTCAAAATGGGGCTCCTGGGGAATACTTGAATATCAGGACCAGCCGGTCAGTACGGCTCCCAAATACAGCGCCGTGCAGGAAATAATTCAAAACGGTTCCAGTATTACACTTCCGGTAATGAAACCCTACAGGCTCAGGATTTCAAACTGACATCCCTATAACAACAAAAGCAACTTATTCAGGAGATAAATTGAATAATCTCAAAATAGCCATAGTGGCGGAACATGCTTCTGCCAGATGGGGAGGCGAAGCCATTCTCCCTGTCCATTATTTCCGGAATCTCAGAAACCGCGATATTGATGCCCATCTCATCGTCCATGAACGGACTAGAGATGAACTTGTGGAACTATTTCCCGACGAGGGAAACCGCATGCATTTTATACGGGACAGCCGGTTCCAGAAGCTCTGTTTATCAACGGAGAAATATCTCCCGTCGAGAGTACACTATTTTACTTTCGGCTGGCTGATACATCTTCAGACCCAGAAAGCCCAGATAAAGACCTTACGCAGACTTGAAAAAGAGGGTGCAATAAATTTAATTCACGAAGTCATTCCTGTTTCGCCCAAGCTTCCCTCCCGTATTTCGAGCCGGGTTTGCAAAGTGGTTATCGGGCCATTAAACGGCGGGATGACATATCCGCCGGGATTCCAGGATCAACAGGCGAAAATGGAAAGGCTGTTTTCCAGCTTCGGCCGGGCAGCGACAAATCTGCTGAACACTCTGATCCCCGGCAAAAAAAAAGCGGATCTCATACTGGTCGCGAACAACAGAACCAGACTGGCTCTTCCGGGAAATCTGAAGACGCCTGTTCTGGAACTGGTGGAAAACGGCGTCGACCTGCGACTCTGGCGGGACAGCAAAGGGGCCAGGGATCTTGAAAAACTCCGTTTTGTCTTTATAGGCAGACTGGTAGACTGGAAAGCTGTTGATCAGCTTCTGCTTTCTTTCCGACAGGTTCTAAATCAAACCGGTAAGGATATTGAACTTCATATAGTCGGTGACGGTCCCCTGGGAAATGAACTGAAAGATCTTGCCGGGAATCTGGAACTGGCCGGAAAAGTTGTGTTTCACGGTTTTGTTCCACAGAAAGAGTGCCCAGCGATACTCAGTAAATGTCATGTTCTGGTACTGCCGAGTATCTACGAGTGCGGAGGAGCCGTCGTTCTGGAGGCCATGGCAATGTCCATGGCCGTCATCGCCACGGATTGGGGCGGTCCCGCAGATTATATAACAGAGGAAACGGGGATTCTCGTTCCTCCGGCGAGCAGATCGGAATTTCAGAAAGGTCTTGCAAAAGCCATGCTGCATTTTTGCACTCATATGGATGACATTGAAAGAATGGGACAGAACGGCAGAAAAAGAGTCGAAGAAGTTTTTGACTGGGAAAGAAAAACCGATCGCATAATTGAAATCTATAATGATGTTCTCGGCTCTCCCGCCCGCGTCCCTCCGGGAAGACCGGAAGCCATATTTGAAAGCAGATAAAGAGGGTAATAATGGAAAAACTGAAACTGACAGGTATGAGAGAAGCATTTGAAGAGCATGTCAGAAAAAATCCCGGGAAAGAAGCCGTAATTTTCAGAAATGAAGTCTGGACTTACAGTAGACTGGACCGGGAAATCGGAAAGCTGACCCGATTCCTTCCGGACAGGGAGACAGGGGAAGAGAAAGTCATTGCCATTCTTATGGACAGATCCCCGTTGAATATTGCTCTTTTTCTGGCAGTTCATAGAGCCGGACACTCCTACATACCGCTCGATCCCACTCACCCGTCGGACAGAATCAACACAATTCTGAATATAGCAGAACCTGATTACATCATAACCCAGAAAAAATATACCGATATCTGCGGCAATCGGGATGATATCATTTATACAGAAGATCTTGAGGGGATTTCTTACGAATCTATGGCTCCCGACTCCGCAAGTAACGCTGTCGATCCCGAAACAACGGCTTACATGATTTATACGTCGGGATCGACAGGAATTCCCAAAGGGGTCATGATTCCCCACAGAGCTCTGGATAATCTGCTGGAATCAATGAGCGCCAGCCCCGGGCTGAATGAAAATGACCGGCTTCTTGCGATAACGACCTATTCTTTTGATTTATCTATTCCCGATGTCTATCTCCCCCTTTATTCGGGAGCAACCATGATCATCCTGGAAAAGAACGATGCCAGGGATCCAGGGGAAATTATAAGAAATCTGGATCTCCACGATTGCACGTTCATGCAGGCGACCCCGGCGACTTGGCAGATGATGATCGATTTCGGCTGGGAGGGAAAAGAGAATCTGAAAGCTCTTTGCGGCGGAGAAGCCCTGAGCCAGGATTTGGCGGAAATGCTTATACCCAGATGTTCTGAACTCTGGAATATGTACGGACCTACGGAAACAACTGTCTGGTCCATGCAGAAAAAGATAGAAGACCACCGGGCAGTCACACTCGGAGCACCTATCAGAAACACCGATATTTTTATTCTCGATGAAAAAAGAGAACCCGTCGCAAAAGGTGAAATCGGAGAGCTTTACATAGGGGGAGCCGGACTGGCAAAGGGATACAATAAACGTCCCGATTTGACAGAGAAAGCCTTTCTCCCCTATGGATCCGGCGGAAGCGGGAGAATTTACAAAACAGGAGATCTCGTTCGACTCACTGAAAATAATGATATAGTGTATATCGGCAGGAGCGATTTTCAGGTCAAGATAAGAGGGTTCAGGATAGAACTCGAGGAAATTGAAAGACATCTGATTAACATGGAGGGCATTGATAAAGTCCTTGTTCACGCAGTCGGATCTGAGGGAAACAAAGAACTTGTCGCCTATGTTATTCCCGATGAAGGAGAAATTTCCCATAAAGAGGTTCGCCGCTTTCTCTCTGAACACCTCCCCGAATACATGATTCCCACCCATACAATCAATCTCGAGATTTTTCCCTTGAACCCCAATGGGAAAATTGACCGCAAACAGCTCCCCCTTCCCCAAAGCAATCCGTCGTCTCATCAATTGCCTGCAGATTTCGACGCGATGGACAGAGAATCGCAATTGACCGCGATTTTCAGGAAAATACTGAGAGCTCCGGCCATTGACCGGGAAAGTGATTTTTTTGAAGCGGGGGGGAATTCCATTCTGGCTGTGCAGCTGGTGGGTGAAATAAACCGGCTCTGCGGGACTGAATTATCCCTGGGAGTCTTTTTCCGCAATCCGAGTCCCGGGAAACTCACCGATGTTCTCAGCGATGCGCGGCAGTCCGAGGAAATCATGGTCATACCCCTGAGGGAACAGGGAACTGAATCACCATTATTCTGCCTTGTTGGTATTGATCTGTACAGCGATCTGGCTCTGAATCTCGATGGGGACCGTCCCGTATATGGCGTATTCCTTCCCTGGGAGCAGAAACTGATTGAAGATATAAAAAGAGGAACTGTCAATTTCTCCGATATTCTAACAATCAACAGCATGGCGGAGGAGTATGTCAGGGAAATAAGGAACGTTCAGGAGACCGGTCCCTACAATCTTCTCGGCGTCTCCATGGCGGGCATCATTGCCTTTGAAGTCGCCAGACAGCTCAAGGCTTTGGGAGAGGAAATCGGGAATCTCATCATTCTCGACACCCACCTGCCCAGCGGGATTATCAGGGACTGGAAATTCAAGCTGATTAATTTCGCAAGGAATCTGAAAGGGAATCTCCCGAAGACAGACAGCAGGTTCGAAGCCGATGAAAATCCCGAACACATAGCCCTGCTCCGCGATGAAATGAATGACAGGGCAACCCTGTTATACGATCAATCAAATTACAAGTTGGATGGGAGCGCCTGTCTCGTTAAGGCTGAGATAACTGATTATCCCAAAGGGATCAGCTATAGACCGGATCTTGGATGGGGAAATAAAATACAGGGCAATCTGACAATTCACACTGTACCGGGAGATCATCTGGGAATTCTCGAAGAGCCGAATGTCAGGATCCTGGCGGAGAAGGTATCATCTTATATGCGGGAAAGCAGATGATAAGAAAGTTCTTTTGGTCGATTGTCCTGAAATCCGGTAAAGGACTTGGGGTCTTTAACAAGTTTTTTACGGTAACAAGCGGTGAATACGCCGAATATCTGAAAAAAAGAAATGTCCTTTATGCCATGGGATCGGAGTGCTATATAAACTATGACGTAACAATTACCGATCCCCGATACGTGAAACTCGGCAGCAATGTGTGTCTGGCGTCCTGCTCATTAATCGGACATGATGCTTCTATTTCCGTTTTTTCCCGGTCAAGAGGCATTATCCTCGATAAGGTGGGTAAAATCGAAATAGGAGATAACTGTTTCGTAGGTCATGGAGCCATAATTCTACCCGATGTCAAGATCGGAAAGGATTGCATCGTCGCGGCCGGGGCTGTTGTCACAAAAAGTTTTCCAGATAACAGCATTATCGGGGGCACACCGGGGAGAATAATCGGCTGGACCGATGAGTTTATTGCAAGGCAGTTATCACAGACAAGGAATTATCCCTGGTATGATATTCTCCAGAAAAGACAAGGCTCCTATGATCCCGAATACGAGAGTATTCTGCTTGAAATGAGAGTTAAATATTTTTATGAAACTCCTGTCGATCCCCTGGAGAATGAGATATCTGCAGCGGATTTCAGTGAAAAGGTTAATCCATGATTTATGACCGGACATCATCGCAGAAGCACTTCTATACAATAAACCGGATACAACCGATAGACCGGGCCTATAATATCGTGTCTTCTGTGAAAATAACGGGACTTCTGGACAGAGACAGACTCGAAAAGGCATGGGCTGAATCTCTGAAGAATTATAGAGCTATGGCGTCTGATCATGAGCTGGAGAAACTGGCGATTGCATATGATAAATGTGATGACGAAAGTACGGCAATGCAGAAAATAAGGGAATCAGCTGACGGAGCTTTCGATCTGAAATCAGGATTACCCCTGAAAGCGGTCCTGTTATCGCAAACCGATGAGATTCATTATTTTACTGTCATCCAGCATCACAGTATTACGGATCTCCACTGCAAGATTAAACTGGCCAAAGTGTTAGAGGATTTCTACAACAGGGGATTTTCGAACAGCCAGAGTCTTCCCTGTCTGGAAGAACTCGATGAGGATCTGAAAAAAAAACAGGCTGATTTCTGGGAGCACTATATCGGAGGAGCCACAGCCGGCCCTCTTGTCCTGCCTGGTGGAACTTCTTCCAGAGACACTTTTACAGGTGAAGGTCATACGGAGTTCTCCAGTCTCAATCAGAATCTCTGCAGAGAGCTTTCTGATTATTGCAAAAAAACAAATAGCGACCTTTTTCTCGTTTTTTTGACAACCTATGCCGTACTCCTTCATAAATTATCCGAACAGAACTCATTCTACCTGGGAGTCCCCTTCGCCAACCGGAGACAAAAAGACAGGTTGGAAATGTTCTGTCCCTTTGTTAATATTCTGCCTCTGAGAATCAGTATAGATGAAGAGGAAACGATAAAATCTCTCTACGGGAAAATCCGGAAGGATATGTTATTTCTTCACAGGAACCAGGAGACCCCATTTCAGGAAATTGCCCGTTTTTACAATGGCGAAAGAGACAGGACGATACCCTACTTCCTTCAGGCCGGATTCACCAGAGAAGAGCCTTTCAGGCTCAATCTGAAGGATTTGCATTGCCAACCCTTGAAAATAAGACCGGCTGGTGCTCAGATGGACCTTTTTCTCACCTATTGGCAGGAAGAGGATTCAATCGAGTGGCGCTGGGAGTATAATTCAAGGACCTTTTCAAAAGATCAGATTATCTCCTGGATGGGGTCATTCGAAAAAGGCATCGAATACTCAATCAGTCATGCCGACACTCTCATAAAAAATCTCAGCCTCATGTCAGACCGGGACAGAGGGATCTGCGAAGAGTATTACAGCAGGGGAAAACGATCCTATCCTCTTCAGGAGAGATTCTCCGACCTTCTTATCTCGGCTTACAAGCATCACCGCGCAGAAACCGCAATTCAGGATGACCACCGCGCCTACACTTTTGAAGAGTTCGGTAATATCGTCGGGAACATATCCTCATATATCTACAACCGGTTCGGACAAAACAGAATCATTGCCGTTGCCATGGACAGATCGATAGAGCGGACCGCAATCGTTCACGGGATTGTCTGTTCGGGAAACGCCTATCTGCCTGTTGACCCGCTCTGGCCCGATGGAAGAAAAGCCTATATGATCGGAAATGCCGGAGCCGTGGTTCTGATCAGAGATGGTAACGACAGATATTCTGCAGATAATGGGATTCCGACAATTACCGCAGAAGAACTGTTCTCCGAAGAAAAAGGCTGTTTTCCTGAAACCGACACCGGAACCGAATCACCGATTGCCTTGTTGTACACGAGCGGCTCGACGGGGATGCCGAAAGGGGTTTTTATTCCCGGAAGGGGGATCGTCAACCGACTGTACTGGATGCAGGAGACCTATCCTGTTAATCCCGGAGATTCACTGATCCATAAAGTGCCCTATACCTTCGATGTCTCCCTGTGGGAAATTTTCTGGCCCTTTCTTTTCGGAGCCAGACTGTTTATTCCCGGTCCCTTCGATCATCTCGATCAGAACCGTCTTGCTTCGCTTATCGCAAGAGAAAAGATTACCTATATACATTTCGTTCCCTCTCTTCTGAGAAGTTTTCTCGAAGGGACAGCCGGGCTGATATCGCTCCCCGGCCTGAAAGGGGTGATCTGTTCCGGAGAAGCTCTTAAAGCCGACCTGCTGGAAGCATTTTTCAGACGATTCGACGGCATTGAGGTGCACAATCTTTATGGCCCGACGGAAGCATCCATCGATGTGACATTCTGGAACTGTTCGGCTGATGATATTAAGAAATCCGCGATACCCATCGGCTTCCCTATCGTCAATACACGTATATATATTCTCGATAGGAACGGAAATCTCTGTCCTCCCTATGTCTGGGGGGAAATTGCCATTGCCGGGGAAAATCTGTCAACCGGTTATATCAATAACGAAGTGGAAACGGAACGGAGATTCGTCAGCGGAGACTGGGGCTGGGGTTCCGAGAGAATCTATCTGACAGGCGATATTGGACGTTTCAGAGAAGGAATGATCATTGACTATCAGGGCCGGAGAGATCATCAGATAAAACTAAAGGGCGTAAGAATAGAACTGGGCGAGATAGAAACTCAAATAAAAAAAACGGCGGAAGCCGATGACGTTCTCGTTATGGTCAAGGGAGACTTGCTTTCGGCCTATATCAAAAATGCCGGAATCGTAGAGGAAAACCGGATAAAAACAATTCTTCAGTCAGTTCTTCCGGGAAATATGATTCCCACCGATTATTACTTCCTGAATGATTTTCCCCAGTTGGGAAATGGAAAAATCGACAGGCAGCAGCTCCTTTCTCTGAAAAATCCCGTTACGAAAATGCAGGAAGCCGGCATTGTCGGGAAAGAGAACTCTCTTACAAAAATATGGAAAGAGCTTTTAAAACTGGAAGACATTGATGAAAATGCCAATTTCTTTGATCTGGGCGGACATTCACTTCTGATTCCTCTCCTGAAGGATAAAATTGAGAGTCAGTTTAAATGCAATGTTGAAATGATTGATCTTTTTTCTCATACTACCATAAAAACTCAGAAATTACTTCTTGAAACGCCCGAGACAGTTGAAAGCCGTGAGCCGGAACAGAGCCTGAACCTTTCGGCGAGACGGGCTTCCATAAAAAACAGATATAAAAGAACCTGAAAGTAGGGACATCACATTATGTGCGGAATTGTCGGAATTCTAAAAACAGCCTCAGCCGGATCGATACGGAATGAAGTGGAAACTCTTCTCCCCTATCTGGATCATCGCGGCCCCGATGCCTGGGGCAGCTACGGAGCTCCGGGCATCGGACTGGGGCATACGCGCCTTTCGATTATCGATCCGGGTCTCGGGCATCAGCCCATGGTTTCCGATGACTCGGTTCTGGTGTACAACGGAGAGGTTTACAATTATCTTGAGCTGCGGGATCTACTCAGATCATACGGGATGACTTTCCGGACTGACAGTGATACGGAGGTAGTACAGAGAGCTCTCGATTTCTGGGGAACAGAGGCCTTCAGGAAATTCAACGGTCAGTTCGCGCTTCTGTACTGGCACAAAAAAAAGAAAGAACTGATCATCGGCCGGGACCGTTACGGCATCCGCCCTCTCTACTATCTGCCGGAAGGCGGAGATGTTTATTTTGCTTCTGAATTACAGGTATTCGATCATCTCGGAGAAAGGAAGAGATTCTGGTCCGAAGAAGATCTATTTGATCACGGGCTTCTGTGGAACACCACGGGAGACAGAACCGTATTCAAGAATATTCGTTCTCTCGAAGGCGGTCATTTTCAGGTTTTCAGGCCGGGACATTGCGGGGATTCCGTCCCTTATTATGTTCTGGGCGAAACCTATTCAGAGGATAACACCTCATCCTTCGAAATTCAGAAGGAAATGCTGCGGGAAAAGCTGAACGAATCGGTCCGCTTGAGATTGCGGAGTGATGTTCCGGTGGGCTGTTACCTGAGCGGAGGAATCGATTCCTCGGTAACCTCCCTGCTGGCCAGAGAGATAAACAACAACATCTTTAAAAGCTTTTCTGTCTCCTTTGCCGATCCTTCCCTCGATGAATCGGAATATCAGAAGCTTCTTGTTGACTCTCTGGGCTTCGATCATCATTCCCTGAAAGTCTCGGCGCAGGATATTGAAGAGAATTTCGTCGAAGCGGCCCGCCATTTTGAGCGGCCTGTTTTCAGAACAGCCCCTGTGCCGCTCTATCTGCTTTCAGGACTGGTACGACAGAACGACGTCAAAGTCGTGCTGACCGGAGAGGCCGCCGATGAAATCCTCTTCGGATATGATACGAACAAAGAGCTCAAGCTTCTCTCGCTCTGGAAAGAAGGCGCGACAGATGACAAAGTGGAGAACGTTCTCCTCCAGCTCTATCCTCATCTGGACCATTACGCAGATTCCCAGCAGATCGGTTTTCTCAAGATGTATTACGAAGGATTTCTCAAGCGGTTCGAAGGACCGCTTGCCGGCCTTTCCATGAGGGTCAGCAACAATCAGGTCCTTGCCAATATGTTCAACAGAGACTGGAATATCAAATTCGATTTCGACTCATTTGAAGAGAAAATAGGGGCTCTCCTGCCCCGGCAGTCCGGGAATTGGAACCTGCTCCGAAAAAACCAGTATCTTGAAATGAAAACCCTTCTCCCCGGGTACCTTCTCTCAGCGCAGGGAGACCGGATGGCAATGGGGCACAGCGTGGAGGGGAGATTTCCCTTTCTCGATCATAATCTGGTCGAATGGGCTTTCGCTCTGCCCGAAGCCTCGAAGATCGGGGGTTTTAATACCAAGCATATTCTCAAGGAAAGTTTTAAAGAAAGAATTCCCTCCGCTATCGTAAACAGGCCCAAAAGGCCCTATATGGCGCCGGATCTTACGGCATTCTTTCCTTCGGGCAGAAAAGGAAGGCTCGTGGAAGAATTCCTTAATAACGGGATTGTTAAAGATTACGGTCTGTTTGACAGCCGCATGATAGAAAGATTTATTGGAAAAATAGAGCGCAGAGGGATTGAATCGGCGGGTTATCGCGATAATATGCTGATATCCTTCCTTCTCTCGGCCCAGATTATAGAACAGGGGATCCGAAATCCCCAAAGGAAAAAAATCGATAAGGACAAAATGGCAAACCGCATTTTGGAAGAGGTATAAATCATGTCAGATAGAGATAAGCTTATGGACTTCATCTGCAGAAACTTTATGGTTGAGGAGGGAGAATTCCTTTTGGATGAATCTCTAATCGATCAGGGAATTATAGATTCATTCGGACTTCTGGAAATTTCGACTTTTCTCAAAAAAGAGCTTGGCGTAGAAACCGCTCAGGAAGATATGAACAGAGAGAATTTCGGCTCCTTTGAGAAAATACTCGCCTACTCCTCCAGAAAAAGAGAGGCTGTTTATGGATAGGTGTTCAAATTGCGTTCTTTCGACCTCCTTTCCCGGTCTCGAACTCGATGAGAACGGCGTCTGCAATTTCTGCCGGGACGAATCGATTGTCACTACTGAGCAGAAAATTATCGATGAATCCGCCGTTCAGGTACAGCAGCTGATCGAAGGGACGAAAGGAAAGAATGAGTACGATGCTCTGGTCTGCTACAGCGGAGGTAAGGATTCAACCTATACTCTAATGGCTGCTGTGGAAAAATACGGGATGAAAATCCTCTCATTTACACTGGATAACGGTTATATTTCTCCCAAAGCTTTTGAAAACATCAACAAAGTCGTGGAAACTCTGGGAGTTGATCATTTTACCTTCAAACCCTCAAAAACAGTTTTCAACAAAATGATTACGACCAGCGCGACAGAGCCGGTATACGCAAAATCAAGCCTGAGGCGCATATCTTCGGGCTGCAACACCTGTATATCCATAGTGAACAATCTGGCTTTGAAAACGGCTCTGGAAAAGAATATCCCCTTCATTCTGGCCGGGTTTACGCTGGGGCAGATTCCGGCGAACAGCATAATTTACCGGAACAATTATCCCTTCTTTTTAGACAGCCGCAAAAGGGGACTGGAGATTCTGAAGACTAAAGCGGGAAATGCCGTAAACAACTATCTGACGATTTCCGAAGAACTTCAGAAGAAGACAGTGGAATATCCCTATGTCATCAATCTTCTCTGCATGGAATCGCTGACTGAAAACCAAATAATAGAGGCCATAACCCCGCTGGGATGGGAGCGGCCCGGAGATGTGGACGGCTGTTCATCCAACTGCAGGCTCAATACGTTCAACAATATCATTCATCAGAAAAAATTCGGCTACAGTCCCTATGAACTGGAGCTCAGCCACCTGATACGGAAAAACCAGCTGACAAGAGAAGAAGCTCTGGAAAAACTCCTGGATCAACCCCGGGAGATCTATGAATCCATCGGAAAAGAACTGGGGTATTTGGACAATTAATGTTAAGCAGAAGCACATCAACCTGGATCAACAAAACATCCTTTGCAAATTGGGAGTCCTGGCTCGGGCTTTTCTCGGAACAGGTGAACTCCCGTCCCGAACATACGGCCCTTTACTTCGGGAGCGATCGGTACAGTTATAGAGAACTTGACAGGATATCCGATCATCTAGCCTTTAACATTATGGGAAACAATAAGGGAGACAGTCCTTTTATAGGATTGTCCCTGACAAGGTCACCCCTGATGCTGGCTTCCATAATAGCTATCCACAAAACCGGAAAGGCCTACCTCCCCCTCGATCCCCGATTCCCGAGGGAGCGGCTCGAATACATGGTGGAGGATTCAGGTATCTCCCTTATAATAACGGATGGCGAAATTCCTCCCTTTGAAAATATAGCCAATCTGAAAATTGATAATTCCGATTTGACTAAAGAGTCAGAACGCTTTGAATACAAGGGTTGCGGAAACCATGCCTATATGCTCTACACATCCGGTTCGACGGGACGTCCCAAGGGTGTCGTCATCAATCACACCTCTCTGACGAACTTTCTGCTCTCGATGAAGCAAGAACCGGGATTTTATCCCGAAGATACCAGCCTCGCGCTTACGACTGTTTCCTTCGATATTTCCATTCTCGAACTCCTTCTTCCTCTCATATGCGGCGGTGCCGTATTTCTCATGCCCGACAGGGCTTTGTATCAGCCCTCAGGGCTGGTAAGAATAGTCAACGATAACCCCGTATCATTAATCCAGGCGACACCGACAGTCTGGAAAACGCTTCTAGAAGCAGGGGTGCCGCTTAAAAAGGGAATTAAGATTCTCAGCGGAGGTGAGGCTCTTGACAGAGATCTGGCCAATTCTTTGCTTGAAACGGGTAACGAAGTATGGAATATGTACGGACCTACTGAAACGACAATCTGGTCTTCCTGCCAGAGGATCTTCGAAAGACGGGAAGAGTCGCCTCCCATCGGTATGCCCATAGACAATACAGGCTTTCACATACTCGATGAAGAGTTGAATCCCGTAGAAACAGGAAAAAAAGGGCAACTGTGGATTAGCGGTGACGGACTGGCCGATTGCTACTGGCACAATCCCGGAAAAACAGAGGAATGTTTCCGCATTTTACCGGGAGGAAGTCAGCTGAGGATCTATTCAACCGGTGATTATGTAAGAGAAAACGATTCGGGAGACATCGAATATATTGGAAGAGTGGATAATCAGGTAAAGATACGGGGATTGAGGATTGAACCGGAAGAGATTGAAAAAGCCGTAATTCCTCTGGAAGGCATTTCCGATGCAGTTGTTATCGCAGAAAAAGACAATCAAGGCCACACAGTATTATCCTGCTATTATACAACTGATAAAAAAGGACCGGATCCCGATCCCCGGGATTTCAGAGTGAAGTTGTCCAGGACTCTGCCGGATTATATGATCCCGACAAACTTTTTCATGTTGGAAGAACTGCCATTAACGGACAACAAAAAAATTGACCGGAAGGCGCTGGGGCGCCCCTCATCCCGTAGAATCGAAGAGAATTCAATCGTGGCAAACCTGGATAAAAGAGTTCAGCTGAGAAACCTTTGGGAGAACTCTCTAGTCGGCAAAGAAATTAAAGCAGATGATAATTTTTTTGATCTTGGCGGTCATTCGCTTCTGGCCATAGAGATGACGGAAAAAATTTCCCGATTGACGGGACAGACAATCGACCCTCTGTTTTTCTTTGAGTATCCCTCACTCAATTCACAGATGGAAGCTCTTTTCCCCGGGGCTAGAAACAGCATTCCCGGAAATGAATTACCCGATGAAGAAGTGGACGAATCAGATGAGTTCTCTCTGGCCATAATCGGATTATCCTGCGAAGTCCCCGGAGCGGATGACCCCATACAATTCTGGGAACTTCTCTCTCAGGGGCGATGCGGCATAAGGGATCTGTCCGATGAAGAGCTGCTGAAGCAGGGACTGGATCCGCAGACACTGGACCGTAAGGATTATGTCAAAAAAAGCGGATCCCTCGAATCGGCCCAATACTTTGACCACCGGTTCTTCGGATATTCTCCCAAGGAATCGCGATTTATGGATCCTCAGCACCGTTTGATGCTGCAGCATGCTCATAAAGCCTTTGAGTCCGCCGGTATCATTCCGGAAACATATGAGGGAAAGATAGGAGTATTTGCCAGCTGCGGTCAGAACCAGTACCTGCTGAAAAATATCTTTACCAGCCCTGAAAGGGAGAGCTGGAGCGATTTTCAGCTGATGGTCGGTAATGAAAACGATTTTCTTGCAACCAGACTGGCTTACAAATTCAATCTGAAAGGACCGGCTCTCACGGTGCAGTCCGGCTGCTCCAGTTCCCTGGTATCGGTTCAGCTGGCCTACCAGAGCCTGATAAATTACCAATGCGATATGGCTCTGGCAGGAGGAGTCAGTCTCAATCTGCCCCATAACGAAGGATACCTTTATAAGGAAGGAGCTATCTTCAGCCCCGACGGAGTTTGCCGGGCCTTTGATGAAAAAGCTTCCGGAACTGTTTTCGGTTCAGGTATCGGCGTCGTTCTGCTCAAGCGGCTCAGCGATGCCATTCGGGACAAGGATCCCGTAATCGCCATCCTGCGGAGTGCAGCGGTTAACAATGACGGTTCGGAAAAAATCGGCTATACGGCTCCGGGTATCCGCGGCCAGAAAGAGGTTATTGAAGAAGCCATACATCTGGCTGGTATAAAGTCATCAGACATCAGCTATGTAGAGGCACACGGGACGGGAACGAAACTCGGAGATCCTATTGAAATAACAGCTCTTTCACAGGCCTTCGGTGAAAAGAAGCCGGAGGATCCCCCCTGGCTCATCGGATCTGTAAAAACGAATATCGGCCATCTCGACGCTGCGGCAGGCATCATTGGTCTCATAAAAACTGCCCTGGCTCTCAAAGAAGCCAGAATTCCCGCCTCTCTTAATTTCCTCAAAGCCAATAGCGAATTAAAACTCGACAAAAGACCATTTCTGGTAAACAGGGAACTCAGGGACTGGCAGGCCCGACGCGGTAGACGGATCGCCGGGATCAGTTCCTTCGGAATCGGAGGAACAAATGCCCATGCCATCCTGGAAGCCTATGATGGGGAGGTTCAGAAACCTTCATTTTCCGGCAGATGGCTCTGCCACCGTTTTTACGGTAAATCGAAATTCAGTGTGGAAAACTACCGGAACAATCTGGCAGAAAATTTGAAAAACCTGGATGAAACAGACAAAATCAATTGCGCGTTCACTCTGGCGAAGAGAAAGAACTATAACAAATACTCGGGCTATATATTAACCGATATGGAACGCGGGATAGAGCTGAGCGATAATGGGGTAATGGATTGGTGCCCCGACAATCAAACGGTATTCCTCATACCGGGACAGAACAGAACCGGAGTAGACTTCCATCAGAACCTCTACAGGGATGACCGGCAATACCGGAGCCATTTCAACGAATGTCTCGGGGTTCTCACAGCTATGACAGACCTGAAAAGAGAAGATATGAAAAGAGGGATTGTTCCCGATGATACAGAGTTTCAGCAGCCACTTCTTTTTGCCATGGAATGGTCTATCTGCCGGACACTGATGGATCACGGTGTATCCCCCCGGTATCTTCTGGGGCACAGTCTCGGCGAATACGTAGCGGCCGTTGTCGCGGGAGCTCTCGACCTGGAAACAGGATTGCGGGTTGTCGTAAAAAGAGGACAGATTATGTCCCATCACAGCGGCGGGCAGATGATTGTATTGAGAGAAGCCCTGGAAGACATCAGAAAGTTAATCCCGGAAAATGTCGATATTGCAGCTGTCAACAGTGAAAGTCAGTTTCTTCTGTCGGGGCCGCTTCCGGCTATGGATATTTTGAAATCAGACCTGGAGAAACAGGAAATCCCCTACACCATAATGAACAGGAAATATGCGTTCCATTCGCAGGTCCTATCAGAAGCGGCCCGTGAGTTCTCCCGTTTTCTCGAAGAAATAATTTTCCAACCCCTGAAGATCCCTGTCTATAGCAATCTCAGAGGAGAGATTCTCGATAAAGGCTTTGTGTATTCCGCCCGGTACTGGTCGGACCATATGGTAGGAACTGTACTCTTTCACGATTCAATCAGGGAATTGAGTAAAAGGGGTCCGCTTATTTTCATAGAAACAGGAGCGGGGCAGGTTCTGGGCAATCTGGTAAAATCCATTCTAAAAAATCAGGAAATACCCTTGATCCCGGCTTCTGAGAAATCAGATCTGATAGCCGTTGCGGCAGAGATAGAGGCGACAGGAATTCAATTGGATCCCGATCCGTTCGGAGACATACTGGGGGGGGAGATTATTCCCCTGCCCCCTTATATTTTTAACAGGGATAAACACTGGATAGCCCCGGCGCGGGAAAACCCCATTGAAAAAACAAGTCCCGGAATAGAGGAATCCGTGCAGTCGACCGATGAAAAACGGCTGAAAGAGATCTGGAAGGATGTCCTGGGATACGATGAAATTCATAGGGATATCAACTTCTTCGAACAGGGGGGAGATTCCCTGCTTGCTGTGGAACTGTTGAACAGAATCAATGAGGCCTTTGCCCTTTCACTGCATCTCAGAGAAGTGCTCCTCAATCCCGAATTCTATCAGATGTACAATGTTATCATGAGGGAAAGAAGCCGTGCAGCTTCAGAGGAGAAAGCCTTTCCCCTGATGTTTCCCGCACAGAGAAAAGGCAGCAGAACTCCTTTGTTTCTTGTGGCCGGGGCTCATGAAAACCGCTATTTCAATCCTGAAACTCTCGAATCCAGTTACGAAGAGGACTTCCTGAGGTATTTCAGCAGCCTGATCGGTTTTCTCGGCCCCGATCAACCCGTTTACGGATTCAGACCGAAGGGAATTATCTTCGGAGAATCCCCTCACAGGAACGTCCGGGAGATGGCCAGCGATATCATAAAACTGATTAAATCGGTTCAGAAGGAAGGGCCTTACCTGATAGGAGGAGAGTGCGTAGGCGGTTCCGTCGCCTATGAAGTGGCGCAGCAGCTTTCGGAAGAGGGCGAGACTGTGGAGAATCTGATTCTGATGGACACTCCCCGTCCTTCTTTGAAGCGCTTGCTTGCAGAAGAGAAGAAGTACCACAAGAACCGTTTGTACAACTCCTATCACAGCGGCCGGGGAACAAGATATTTTCTGCGGAATGTCTTTGACACCATACAGATATTCATACCCCACGGTCCCGGGCGGAAATCGATTATTCAGGTATCGGAAAGCAGTCTCTTTTATCAAAGGAAACTTCTCTCTTACAAACCGGAGAGGTACAGTGGTAAAGCAACTCTGATCGTAAATCAGGAATGGCACGACTGGCAGCCGAATCTAGGCTGGGACAGAGAGGTTCTCCCCCTCATGGATATATATGTCGTGCCGGGAGATCATGTAACGAGGCTCAGCCGCTACGGAAAATTAAGTGCCGAAATAATCAATCAATCACTTGGCGGTGACGATCACCGGGATCTGCTTCCCGAGGAAACTGAAGAATTGGTGAAAAAAGGCAGCTGATGCAAATACGAAGAGAAAAGTAAGTACAAATAGGGGAAATGCTCCTGCAGCCGGTAAAATTATTCCCGACAGTGCAACCGAAACATAGACCATGGGTAGCTTGATAAGATAGAGCGTGAAAGAGTATTTTCCCGGTAAGGCGATTTGGTTGATGACTCTATTTGAGTCTTCCCTATCGGCGGAAAAATTGAGCATGGCAAAGCCGAAAAATCCCAGAACAGGATATGCGATCTGATGGGTCAGGGGATTGGACAGGTTCAGTCCTCCCGTAAGGATAAATACAAGAAAGGCCGAAAGAGACGCCAGGGCGAAAAGAAGCCCTCTTCTTTTCTGAAGGAAACGGAGCGAAGGTTCCTTGTGCCTGAGCCGGGACAGAAGAATCCCGGCGATAAAAGCATCCATTCTCGAAAAGGTGAAAAAATACATTCTCCACAAATCGCCGCTGTGCCAGTTCATTCTCAAAACTATGGCGGCAACTTCTGCAGCAAGCAGAATGATTAGGATTTTTTTACTGTCTTTAACAAGGAAGAGCACAGCTCCGAAGAGCAGCGTAAGCTGAAACAGCAGGGACAGGGAAAACATCCCCTCGAGAGCGATACCGCTCCAGTGACCGAAAGCCAATGGAATGTTGGCGGAAAAGAAAAACAAAAAAGGCAGAAAAACTTTGTCAGCCTGGAAATCAAGTCCTATATAATGGATCAGCTTTAAACCGGCGAGGAGATAAACCGTCAGAAATAAAAAATAGGGCGGAGCGATTCTGAGAAATCTTTTCAGAACATAGCTGCCGTATGACTTCCCCACATGTTGGAATTCAAGTATCTGTTCTGAACAGAAATAGCCGGCTATGACCAGAAAAAGATCTGTCCCGATCCATCCGGCCATACCGAATCGTTGCAGAGCTTTCGTTATGAAAGAGTATTCCATATGGGGAATGATCAGAACGGAATGATAGATCAGTAAAAATGAAATGGCAGCAAAACGTAGGACTTCAATATAGGGGTTTCTGTTTTTCTTATGACTCGGCAAATAATGCATATGATTCTCCGGAATTATACTGAGGGAATTGTAAAGCATAATCTAATCAATCTTAAAGGTTTAAACATTATGAAAGCTAAACTTCTCATTTTTTTTTCAATTCTGGCATTTTCCTGTTCATGCGAGTTTCCCGAAATAACAAAATCAGAGATGGAGGAATCAGAAGATATGCCTGCTGAAACGGATAAGTTTGAGGATCCCGGAGCCCCGGTAGAAATGAACGAGGTTTTCATTTCCGAAAATAAACCCGTTTTTATTCACTATGCAACTGATGACTTTTTCCTTTTGAAGCCCTGGAATTATGAGAAAGACTACAACAGCGGAAGGAAGTATCCCCTTCTCGCCTATCTCCATGGCTACGGATCCGATGGGCTTCCTCCTGATTATCTGCAAAGTGAAGATTTTCTGATGGCCCATCCCTCATTCATCTATGTGCCCCATACAGCGGGAAGCTGGGACAATAGCAAACTGATAGAGCAGTTCGAAGATCTTAAAGGAACCTGGAGAATTGATAATAACAGAGTCTATCTCATCGGTTATTCCATGGGCGGCTCCGGCTCTTATTCTCTGGCCAACAGCTACTATGATCAGAATAGGCATCTATTTGCCGGAATTATCCGCCTGGCGGGAATGAGTCAGAAAGACGTACGTGATGCCATAGCCGAAAAAACCTCGATTTGGGTTCATTTCGGTCTGCAGGACGATGACTCGATAATCAGTGCAACAGGCGGAGCTTTTGATTTTTTGAGGGATCACTTCGAATCTCTTCCCCTTGTGGAAAATCCCGTTCCCTTAAGCGATCATCAGGGGACGACCTATTCAATTTATCGGGGAGAGCTGGATATTGTGAAAAAGACGGAATATGACAATGAAGACCACGGAATCTACAGGTTTCCCTTCGATGACCCTTATCTGTTGCAATGGCTCTATTCCCAATCGCTCCTAAGGCGTTAGCCCCTTATTAAACAAATCTGAAACAGGTATAACAGGAGGATATTTATGTTTGAGAACATCAGATCAGATATGAAGCGTTACGAAGAACTGGGCGGTTGGTACCGGAATCTCGGGTTCTGGATAACCCTTTCCTACAGATATGGTCGCTGGACGGAAAAAATAACAATAAAAATCATTCAGATCCCTTTCCGGCTTATCTATATTCTGTCCGCCATCCCCGTCAGGATGTTTTATCAGGTCTATATATCCACCAAAACGGTAATCGGCCCGGGACTGCTCCTGGAGCATCCCCATTCCATACTGATACCGCCGGAGAGCAAAATCGGGACTGATTGTACGATTTACAATAATGTGACTCTTGGAAAAGGGTCTCTGCCCGGAGAGCCTGAACTGGCGGATAACGTGGTAGTATTCCCCGGGGCCAGAGTACTGGGGGGCATTAAAATTGGAGAAAACGCCCATATCGGTGCCAATACGGTTATTCAGCGCAGTATAGGATCCTGGGAAATGGTTCTGGCACCGAAATCGAGAGCGATTCCCATGGAGACGACAAAGAAGATACTCAATCAGGAACCATAAAATCCGGGGATGATCCCCGGAGTGAGAGAGTTTTATTCCTGAAGGATTTTTTCACAAAGCTGCGGTTCCATATGAAGATAGCGGGATGTGCGGCGCTTCTGTTTAATATCCGCGTAGACCCTATGCAATTGTTCGATGGTTAAACCGGCAGCCTCTGCAACCTGGTCATCGGCTATGCCTTGGGATAGACCGTAGAGACAGAGATCCATTTTATCGTAAGGGAGTGAAAAATAAAATTCATCCTGCCCCTGGGGCATGGAATATGTATCTGTTGTCGGCGGTCTTTTCAGAATTTCATCGGGTACACCGACATGAGCTGCCATCTGATACACCTGGGTTTTATAGAGATGGGCTATAGGTTTGATATCTGCAGAACCATCGCCCAGTTTGACGAAAAAGCCCTGGTCGTATTCCTGTCTGTTGGGAGTCCCTGTCGTAGCGAAATTCAGTCTGTCGGCATGGTAATATTCAAGCATTTTTCTGACCCTCTGCTTGAAGTTGGTCGCTGCAACAATTTCAAGATAAGCTTTGGGAGTCAGTCTTTTTTTTATCGTCTCACCATCGGGACTCAGGGCTACAAGAGAGAAGATTCTGAGAGAATTGGAATCGATAACGCTGGGCAATACGATTTTGGCCTTCCAGCCTTTCCCGTATTGAGGTATCACTTTCCGGAAAGCGGCATCCTGTTTCTCGTAACAACCGAGGGAATCAAGAATGGGGCTGATATTGACATATTCGTATTCGATACCGAAAGCTTCAGCAACACCGCGGCTGAGATCCAGAGTGTCGTCAGAGGAGTGTTTCTCAGGCATAAGCAGACCGAAAACCCGGTCTTTCCCGAGAGCCTTCACACTCAATCCGGCGACCGTACTGCTGTCAATCCCGCCCGATAAAGCGACAACAACGCCTTGTCTTTTTAACTTTAAAGGTACGGTTTCTGAAATGAATTCGGTAATTCTGGAACATTCTTCTTCCAGATCCAGTTTTAAATCTTCCGCAGAAAACCTGTTGCTCATATTGTTCTCCCTTAACTTTTTTAAAGTTTTCTTTGATTCAGGAATTATCAGATATAAGGTGATGATATGGTAATTATTCAATTGATGAATACCTTTAACAATCATATAGTGGTATTAATGAAAAAAGCTACGATTTTTTTTCTTCTATCATCCTTTTTACTCACAACAGATTTATCCGCTGACAATTCGGGAGATAACTCATTGACAGGAAAATATTTAGAATCAATTAATATTGAAAAAATCAAAACACTAAGTATCTTTTTCGGACATCAGTCGGTTGGGGCTGATTTACTTGAAGGCCTTTCCGGTCTTTATGGAGAGATTCCTCAGCTTGACCCGCAACGGGAGTCTGTCGACCTCCCGGGTCTATACCATTCCTATATCGGGCAAAACGGGAATCCCCAATCCAAAATGGATGCATTTTCCGAAATTGTAAACCTGAACAGCAAAAGCTTTGACATTGCCATGATGAAATTCTGTTACGTCGATATAGATGAAACAACCGATATCACGCTGCTCTTCAGTCAATATAAAGAAATGATGGATGAGCTGGAGAGTCAGTTCCCCGACATGACATTCGCTGCGGTGACAGCTCCACTGATGGAAAGACAAGGCGGTTTCAAATCTTTTGTCAAAAAAATCCTGGGAAGGAAAATCTACGGTCGGGCGGACAATCTGAAGCGGCATCTTTTCAACAATCTGATCAGAGAAAACTTTGATATCGTTTTCGATCTGGCGGAAATTGAATCAACGGCACCTGACGGCGCAAAGCTTAGACATGAGATGAACGGACAGGAATACCCGAGTCTCTATCCCGGATACACAGACGACGGCGGACATCTGAATAAAGCGGGAAGAGAGAATATGGCATACGGCTTTTTGAAATTTATTTCTGAAATACAATAACAGCTTAAGGAGAAGGACATTATGGCAGAACTTACCAAATTATCAACAGAGGAAATCGCAGGGAATATCAGGGTATTTATCATCGATAACTTTCTTTTCGGAAATGAAGTTGAAATGGTCGCCGCCGGCGAATCCTTTATGGAAAACGGGCTTATCGATTCAACCGGCATTCTTGAACTGATCGAATATGTTGAAGAGACCTATTCGATCGAAGTCGAGGATCATGAATTAATTCCTGAAAATCTCGATTCTCTTGAGAACATTTCCGCTTTTATACTGCGTAAAAAAGGTTAGACAAGATCGACGGAGACAGACGGTTCGGTAAATATCTTTTTACCGGACCATTCCCCTTTAATCATGAATTTGTAATTGAGCATGGTTGTGATAATTCCCACTGCGCGCATATTATCAGTATTGCTCATTTTCCGGTCCCTGTTTTTCCGGCATTTATCGAAAAAACGATCAACCATCTGAAATTGAAATATACCTGCTTCCCGGATCAGATCTTCCGACAGGACATCATCAAGCCATTCCAGCTTTCCTGAGTTGAAGAAAAAGCTCTGGGCATCAGGAGCCCTGTAAGGCTGTTTGGGTCTTTTCAGGATAGATTCGGGAAGAATGTCTTTATAAGCTTCTTTTAAAATGTATTTTTCTGTAAGATCTTTCAACTTCAAATAATCGGGCAGATTATTGGCTGTTTCGACCAGATCGCAATCGAGAAAGGGAAAACGCCCTTCAACGGAGTTACCCATGAGCATTCGGTCTCCCTGGGCAGAGAGGATATAACCGGGAAGAAGTGTAGTATATTCAAGCCATTGATCCCGCTCAAGAGGTTTCCACCGGAGAAAATTCTCAGGCAGCCGGCGCTCTAAACCGTTGACGGCAAGATCCGGAGTTCTTCCTTCGAGAAAATCGGGATTAAACATTTTCAGGATTCCCGAAGCCGTTTCCCATCGGGGCCTGTGAGAGAGAAAGGGGTCATTTGGATCGAGCTTGCGCGAAAAAAATGACTTTGCAAAAGCCGGGGCGCTGGCCGGCGATCTCTCCATCCAGGGATAGAGCTGTTCGATCATCCTGAAATTGTCCGGCGAATCGGGTGAAGAGGCGATAGTGCGTCTCACTTTGGCTTCTCTGAAAATATCATAGCCGCCGAGAACTTCGTCTGCGCCTTCGCCGGTCACGACGACTTTTATTCCGGATTTACGGACCAGGCGGGATAGAAGGAAAAGGGGTGCCGGAGCTGTTCTGAGGATCGGCCTCTCGGCATGAAACACCACTTCGGGAAAGATTTCACCTATATCGCGGCTGGACACAACAATATCGTGATGTTCCGTATCAAGCCTCCGGGACATTTCCTTCTGATAGAATCCCTCATCGAACTCGCTGTCCTGAAACCGCAGGGAAAAAGTCTTAAGCTGAGTTGTTGTGTATCGGGCGACTATAGCGGAAATAACGGAACTGTCGATTCCTCCCGACAGATAGGCACCTACGGGGACATCGCTTCTTGTAAACCTTAACCGGCTTGCTTCTATCAGTTTCTCCCTCAGGTTTTCAATATGCTCCCCTTCGCTCTTCCCCCTCCTGCTTTCAAAGGAAATTGTCCAATAAGGTTCAATATGAAGGACTTCGTTTTTCAGCCGGCCGAAACAGCCTGGAGGGATCTCACAGATATCCCTATAGGCTGAAGCCGGCGCCAGGGGGCTCCAATAAGTGAATATCTCTGTCATTCCTTCAGGATCGAAGGCTCTATCCACTTCATTATCACAATAGAGGGCCTTTATTTCCGATGCGAAGAGAAAGCGGTTTTTCTGATTTGTATAATAGAGAGGTCTTATCCCGTGTCGGTCTCTGGAGATAATGAGTTCTTTCGTTACTGAATTCCACAAAGCAAAAGCCCATTGGCCGTTAAATCTTGAAAAACAGTCAGTCCCCCACTCTTCCCAGGCATGGATAATCGTCTCCGTGTCACTTTTCGTTTTAAAAACGTGTCCTCTGGCAATGAGCGTGTCTCTCAGTTCGAGATAATTAAAAATTTCGCCGTTAAATGAAATCCACAGAGTTCCGTCTTCATTGGTCATGGGCTGAGCTCCGGACTGAAGATCGATTATGGACAGACGGGTGTGTCCCAGAGAGGCATTTCTGTCTCTATAGTAGCCGCATGAATCCGGTCCCCGATGATTGAGAGATGACATCATATCCCGGATTAAAGTAAGGGAAGGGATTACTCCGTTTTTCTCGACAAAACCGCAAATTCCGCACATAAGCTCTCCTTCATCAGTCCTATTCATACTAAAACAGAAAAACTTAATATAAAACTTGTTTTTTTTTTTATGCGCTTTATATTTTTTATCAATTTATACAAGAGGAAAAGAATCATGAAAAAAACTCTCATTCTTCTCATTTCCCTGTTCCTTCTTCTCAGCTCCTGCGATGGATTCGGATTTATCTATCCTGCCGATGGTACGGCAACATCTGCAGAAGGTGATGGCGATCCGATAATAGCCGATCACGAATACGGGAATCTCTCGGCCTTGCTATCCATTCCCGTAGAGACTCTCGATAAAGTGAAAAGCGATCTCCACATTGCCTTTACCCATACGTCCCACGGAAGCCAGATAACCAGCGGAATGACCGGCCTGGTTTCCTTTATGAACAACAGGGGCGGATACGATGAGGATTATTTTGCCTGGAACAACGGCGGTTCGGAGGGCGCTCTTGATCTCCACGATTATGCGATGAGCAGCTGGGATGACCTGGGAACCGACAACTGGGATGACTTGACAAGAACCTATCTCGGAACACCGGACAATTCAACGGGAAGGGGCCAGACCAATTCTGACGTCAATGTCGTTATATGGGCCTGGTGCGGTCAGGTTTCGGATATAAGTGAATCGGATTTGATTTCCCGATATCTGTCCCCCATGAGCACACTGGAAGAGGAATATCCGGGAATCAGGTTCGTCTATATGACCGGGCATCTCGATGGATCGGGACTGACCGGCAATCTTCACCTTAGAAACGAACAGATCAGGACATTCTGTGAACAGAACGGAAAAATACTCTTCGATTTCGCCGATATCGAGACCTATGATCCCGATGGTCAGTATTACGGAGACAGGTATCCCACCGATGCCTGCAATTACGATTATGACAATTCAGGATGGACATCTCAGGACGGCGATCCGGCCCTGCCGACAGATGGCGACAGAAACTGGGCCACGGCATGGCAGGAGGCGCATATTGAAGATACGGACTGGTACGACTGCTACACAGCGCACAGTCAGCCTCTGACAGCCAATCAGAAAACCTATGCCATGTGGTGGCTGCTTTCGAAACTGGCTGATTAAGCGTTAAAATCACTTTTTCTCGATGGCGACAATGTCATCGAGATAAATCACGATCCCGAGTTTGGCCTCATTGCCGATTCCCGTATCGAATTTGTAGCTGAACTCGGGGTCCATTTCTGTAACTGTCCCGGCTACGCTGACTGATTCAGTCAGAACCGCCCCTTCAAAAACGATATTGTATTCGGCAAAAAGCGATATTGATTCGACAATAAAGAACTCGACTCCGAGAATCGCTCCTGCGCTGAAGGGTATTGAAATATCTTTTGTCCAGTTGTCTTCATCGGTTTCATTGTAATATCTGGTCAGCCCCCCCCGGACAAAACCGCCGCCATAGGGAGAAATCCGCCCGGGCCTGAAGTGCTTTTCCAGAGCAATACCCAGCGATGCATCAAATGTATCCACTTCGCTGGAATAACTGCCGTTTACAAGAAAGCGGAGTGCCATATTGTTTGGAAAGAGAGCCTTGGCTCCCAGACCATACTGATAGCTTTCTATATCGAGAAGGATACTGCTGGTGTTAAAAATAAACCCCCAGTTCACTTTTTCACCATCGGGGGTATTCTCTGAATGCAGACCGAATACGGAAAGAAAAACTAATGCCAGCCATGCAAATACGGGTTTGTTCTTAATCATAAAGCCTCACTTTTTTATTTATTATCAATCCAGTTTACATACCAGCCGCAGAAAGGGTCGGCCGTCATATCAAGGGAAGAATGACGTGCCGACTCGATACCCTGTATGTTGACGGCGCTGACGCCGAGATCAAAACGGCCCGGACCCAGATCCGAAATGTAAAAGGTATATTCCGGATTTGAATCCGCTGAAACGGTATCGAGGAAATTCCATGTAGATGTGCCATGGCTTCTGTAATACACTCTGTACTTATCTGTCCTGATATCCTTATTCCCTATGCTCAAAGTATCATCGTCCCAGGATATGGAAAAACTCTCCCCCCTGATGACAACTTCGAGATATTCGGATTTCATTAAATTCAAATTGCAGGAGACGGCTGATAGTGCGAGAAGAGGCAATACCAGAATTTTCAATATCAAATGCATTTTATTTCTATCAATCATGACTTTTACTAATCCTAAAATACCTTATTATAAAGGAAAAAACAGCCTCTTTATGGTTTTTATTATTCTTGACCTGAAGTCTCAAACAAAATACTCTTCTAGTAACTTAATATTCCAGGAAACATTATGCTAAAAAAACTTTTTTTTATCGTTCTTTTTATTTCAGTATTAATCTTTTCAACAGCGGCTCAAAGTCTCTACCTGGAAGATGGAATAGGAGGTTCGGGATTCGGGATTACGACGTCCTTTACACCTGACGGATATATATCTTCCGGTATTTCCGCCGCTTATTCTATCGGAAGCATAATGGATATCGGTTTCAAATTAAACAGGATTAACGATGAAACCCTCTATGATGATAGCCTTGTCTGGAATCTTGAATTTCTCTACAATCTGATAGTTCTCAAGCAGAGTCAGTACAACCCTGTCAACCTTCAGCTGGAGGGCCTCTTCGGCTATTCCAATATTTCGTCCGATTATTACGATACCAATTCTATTTCAGAAGAGGGTTTCGGATTTCAGATCGGAACAACCCTGTCCCATGAATTCTTCAGGAAAAGACTGTTCAGTTTTCTCATCGGAGCCAAAGCTCATTACCGAAATTATCTATATACACTGACCGATGCCAATGCTGTTCCGGCAGAAAATATAACACGGGATGAAAGTATGGCGGCTGGTGGAATCATCTCCCTGTCTCTGCATCCGGAAAATTTCCCTATTATCACAATTGAAACACAAATAATCTATGATATTTCAAATACTCAACTGCAGATAATACCCACGGTATTTCTGATCTCCCCTCGTTTTTAAATGAAAATAAGAAACCCGGATAAAAAATTACTGTTCTATTCTATTCTGAACGGTTTCTATATCGCCCTGGGTTTATTTTCTCTATTCCTTGTTATGGCTATTATTGTACTGCTGGCTTTTTATGTTTTGAAATCCTGGCTGGGAGTCGATCTCTTCCCGGAAAAGCATCTTGCAGACTTCTTCAGAAAATAAAAATCCCGCCGATGGCGGGATAGTTGATAAAAAAAGTAACTGAGTTACCGGATCCCGTAATTCTCCACGACGAAGTCGATGTCCTTGTCCCCTCTTCCGCTGAGGTTGACCAGGATCGACTGCCTCGGTTTCTCTTTGGCCAGTTTCATGGCGAAGGCCACGGCGTGGGCGCTTTCCAGGGCGGGAATAATTCCCTCTTTCTTGCTGAGCTGGAAGAAAGCATCGAGACATTCTTCATCATCAGCTGTCACGTAATTCACTCTACCCAGATCCTTTAGCATGGAATGCTCCGGTCCCACGCCGGGATAATCGAGACCGCTGGCGATGGAATATACCGGCGCCGGCTCGCCTTTCTCATCCTGAAGGGTGTAGCATTTGAATCCGTGGATCATTCCAGGAGTTCCGTAAGTCATGGTGGCCGCATGTTCTCCCGGCTTGAAGGATTTACCGAGCGGTTCTACACCGTAGATGGACACGTCTTTGTCATCGATGAATCCCGAGAAAAGACCCATGGCGTTGCTTCCGCCGCCGACACAGGCGACGAGGTTGTCGGGCAGTTCACCGGTCATTTCGTAAAATTGATCCCGGGCTTCGATCCCGACTACTCTCTGGAAATCCCTTACCATCATGGGAAAGGGATGGGGTCCTACGACCGACCCGATGCAGTAGATCGCTGTGATGGGGTCTTTCAGGTAGGCTTCGAAGGCCGAGTCCACCGCTTCCTTCAGCGTTTTCAGCCCGTGGGTGACGGGGACGACTTTCGCGCCGAGGATTTCCATTCTCACCACGTTGGGGTGTTCCTTGGCGATGTCCACTTCGCCCATATGGATTTCGCATTCCAGGCCGAAATAAGCCGCGGCGGTAGCCAGTGCCACGCCGTGCTGTCCCGCACCTGTTTCGGCTATCAGTTTCTTCTTTCCCATATATTTGGCCAGAAGCGCTTCGCCCATGCAGTGGTTCAGCTTATGGGCGCCTGTGTGGTTCAGATCCTCTCTTTTCAGATAGATCCGGCCTCCGCACTCGTCGGAGAGAGTTTTGGCAAAATAGACAGGTGTCGGCCGTCCCTGGAAGTGTTTTCTTATATTTCTCAGTTCCGATATGAACTGGTGGGATTTGCTGATGGAATAATAGGCATCGGTAATGCGGTTCATCTCCTCCTGAAGATCCGGGGGAATGAAACTCCCGCCGTATTCACCGAACATCCCCTGTGTATCGGGATTGTGTTTAAAATAATCACCCATAAAGCGTTTCTCCTCGTAGTAACATTAACTTATTGCGATTCTAATATGTGTTTTTGTTTCTGTCTATAGAAATATTGGAAATTGTTGACATTTTTAAAGGCTCAAAGGAAAATAGACCCCATTGAATTATGTTAAAGAAAATTGCCCTTCTGTCTTCTGTCATCCTTTCAGCCATTGGCGTTTATCTCCTGTCCGGTCTTATAGACACTGAAGTTCTTTCCCGCGGAGAGTTTGCTTTCCGGCTTCCCCTGCCGGAGGAAATAGCCCGCCAGTACGATGTGCCACTCTACCCCGATGTGGAGAAGGTCATTCTGACCGGTTTTTTCTCCGATTGGGATGAGAATGATGAAAATTACGCCATGGTTCCCGAAACGGAGGACCCCCATAATCAGAGATGGTCGACGGCCATTATTCTTCCTCCGGGCGAACATCAGTATAAATACGCGGTGTATATCAAGGGACGGGAGAATCCGGTCTGGACGCAGGACAGGTTTTCGCCGGAACAGGTAAACAACGGCATGAACAGTTACAATTCCATTATCAGAATCGGCCGGTTCTCCCTTTTCAGAGAGATTCTCCGGTATCTGATCTATGCTCTGCTCCTTCTTTTGTTTATTCTGCTTTTTCCTCTGATCTTTCACGGAACCGGAAGAAAAAGAGCCCTTATTCTCCTGTCATGTCTTCTGGCGGCTTCCAATATCGGTTTCTTCCTATTTCATCTTATAAGTGACCGGCAGTACTACAGTTTTATTTCCCGTTCTGTTATTTCGATTCTCGAGAACGATCTTAATCACAGCACGGACAGTCCCTACTCTGTTTTCAATCGCTTCCTCTGGCATAAAATGGATAAAATCGGCATCCGGAACTTCGAA
>JAFGXR010000024.1 GCA_016936555.1 Spirochaetales bacterium
CCCTATCAGTTATTCTGCTTTTTTCCGGCTGCAGGACTCTGGATGTTAGAGATCTTGAAACGGCTGGCGGAAATCCCGGTTGGAACGGAAATGAATATGTTCTTCTTCAATCCGGCTGGATTGAAGGAACAGAAGATTCTGATAAAACGTGGGTGTGGAGAGGAATCCCCTATGCCGCTCCTCCTGTCGGCGATCTCCGCTGGAAGGCTCCCCGGCCTGTTGAGTCCTGGAACGATGTAAGAAAGACGGTTCGTTTTGCACCTAAGGCCACTCAGTTTATTTCTCTTCTGAAGGGTTCTGTTTCCGGGGAAGAGGATTGTCTGTATCTGAATATCTGGCGTCCGAAAACATGGGAGCAGAATCTTCCTGTTTATGTCTGGATCCACGGGGGAGGGAACTCTATCGGCAGTTCGACACGAGATGAATACCATGGGTACGCTCTGGCATCGCGTTCGAATGCCGTTTTCGTCTCAATCAATTACAGGCTCGGCCCCCTCGGATGGTTCAGACATCCCGCTTTGCTGACAGATAATCAGCTGGATAATTCGGGGAATTACGGGCTTCTGGATATCGTGGCGGCACTGCGCTGGGTCCGGGAAAATATCGAAAGTTTCGGTGGGGACCCCGGTAATGTCACTTTGAGTGGAGAGTCCGCAGGAGCCAACAACACCCTGGCGCTTATGCTGAGCCCGGAAGCCGCCGGTTTATTTCAGAAATCCATTGTTCAAAGCGGGTACAGACGCTCTGTCAGTACCGGTGAGGCGGAGAAACATTCGATGGATATCGCGGCATATCTGATCGGGAAGAACGGACTGGAAAAGGGACAATTAAGTTCCGAAGAAATAAAGACGCTATTGCTGGAAAGCTCCCCGGAAGACCTGTTTAAGTATTACGATCCGGGTGTTACGGGGATGATCGATCACCCCTATCATATTGAAGACGGTTTCGTATTTCCCGAAGGGGGATTCAACCATTTTGAAACCGGAGATTATCCCAATAAAGTCCCGATGATCGTCGGGAGCAACAGGGACGAAATGAAAATGTTTCTCTTCTTTGATTCCTCCCTTGACTGGAAGAGCGACCTCTACCAATATGTCTCTGAAATCGGAAGCCTCAGGTTTAAAGAAGAAGGTGTCGACAGCATCGCCGCGGCAATAAGCAGAAATTCAGGACCGCCGGTTTATGCATACCGTTTTGACTGGGGGAGTCGCGACGAAGAGGGGGAGAGTCCTCTGCCCGGAAACCGGGGGCAGCGGCTCGGGGCGTTTCATACTCTCGAAATCCCTTTCTTTCTGGGGCTGGATTCAATAAACGGTTCATTATTCTCTTCTTTTGTTTTTAACCGGCATAATAGGGAAAGCCGTAGAAATCTATCCGGTATCATTATGGATTACACAGCGAATTTTATCTGGAACGGAACGCCTGATACAGGAAGGCCGATCCCTTTAAACTGGCCTGTCTGGGATGAGGAAAACAGGTATCTTGTTTTTAACACAAAAGATGATAAAGCCGTCATTACAACCGATGATACAATCATTACAAGAGATGAGAGGCTGAATCAGTTGAAATCGGAGCTCAGTCCCGAAGACTATGCTCAGCTCCTTGAAAGAACGGAAGAATAATTTTATGAGAGATATCCCCAAAATCCCCATGCTGATAATTCTATTGGGAGGAGAGATTCTGGCTTCGGCTTCAGTCATCTTTATCCGCTTGTCTACAATCGATCCGGTTTTACTCGCTTCCTTTCGAATGCTGGTTTCCGTCCTTTTTCTTCTTCCTTTTTACTTCCGGGAATTGAAGCGGGACCATGAAGGGGTCGTTCCCTTTTCCCCGGCGGAGTTGAAGACGGTTCTGGTGCCCGGGGTGTTACTGGGATTTCATTTTATCACCTGGATTTATGGGGCGCGAATGATTCCCGCGGCCAATGCGTCATTGATTGTCAATCTCACGCCTATCGCAACGCCGTTCTTTCTGTACTTTTCCGTAAAGGAAAGGGTTAATGGTCAGGAGATTGCCGGAAGCCTTATCGCCCTGATGGGATGTTTTCTTCTGGCCCGGGGGGATTTCAGTCTGGACCGCCGGTATTTTCTGGGAGATCTTATCATTCTGGGGGCCATGCTTACCTTTGCCCTCTATCAGGTTTTCGCGAAGAAGCGGATGCTGGGACTCTGGCGCTATATGGTGCCGCTCTACCTGGTCGGAGGACTCTTCTGCCTTCTCTTCGCTCTGGTCAGCGGAGCATCCTTCCGGAATTGGACAGCCGGAGACTGGACAGCCATATTCGGGTTGGCCCTTCTCTCGACTATCGGAGGGCATAGCGTTTTTAATCTGGCTATGAAGCATTTGCGGGGGCAGATCGTCTCCGTCTTCCACACGACCCAGTTTATCTATGCGGGTATCATGGCCTTCCTTATTCTCGGAGAGGTTCCCGAGAGGAGCTTTCTTCTTGTCGCTCCGGTCATTCTCATAGGCCTGTTTATTACAATATCCGGCCAGTGGAAGATTTCAGAGCAGGCGAATCCTGAAAAATATTAAATCTGTTCAGTTTTACCGGTTCACCCGGGAAAGAATTTCTTTCAGCTTGGTCATCGTATAGGGCTTGTCAATCATATCGATAAAACCGGAAGACCGGTAATCGGTTAAGCCTCCGCCGCCGGAATAACCGCTGGAAACTATGACTCTGGCCCGGTTGTCTATTTCCAATATTCCCTTTACAGCTTCGATGCCGCCCATTCCTCCCGGTACGGTTAAATCCATAATAACGAGATCAAAGGGTTTGTTCTCTTCCCGGGCCTGTTTATACCGGACGATCGCCTCTTCACCGTCTGAAACCGTATCGGCCTCATGGCCCAGTATGGAAACCATTTCCGATAAGGTTTCGCGGATTATTCTTTCATCATCCATAATCAGTACTTTTAGAAAAGGATTTTCCCCCGGATCAGTCTTCTCCGCTGTTTCCTCTTTTTCCGGTTCTCCGGTTTCCGAAGAGGGGAGATAAATGGTGAAGGTTGCTCCGGAACCCCATTCCGATTGTACCGTTATATGGCCGTTATGCCTTTTTATAATGGAATATATTGTAGCCAGGCCCAGGCCGTGACCCGTTTCCTTTGTTGAAAAATAGGGATCGAAAATCCTGTCCATATACTCCGGAGGAATTCCCGTCCCCTCATCGCGGATGGAAATTCTCCAGTAATCTCCGGGAGGTAATTCCACGATTTCTCCCGCCGTGACAGAATATTTATCGAGGGAAATATAGAGAGGTCCGCCATCCGGCGCTGCCTGCTGGGCATTGATGACGAGATTGGAAATAACCTGTTCCATCTGGCCTTCATCTGCTTCGGCGATCGATTCGGTTTCCGGCCAGTCAAACCGAGGTTTCAGATTGCTTCCCGATAAATCAAAGAGAACCGTCTCTTTGATAAGTTTCCCGATATCTATCCTTGTCCTGACAGGATCTCCCCCTTTGGAAAAGGTCAGGAGCTGATCGGTCAGTTTCGTGGCCCGTTTAATCGATTCTTCTGTAATCGATAGATATTTCCGGACAGGATTCGCTGCATCCAGTTTTTCCAGAGCGATGGAAACATTTCCATAAATACCGGTAAGTAGATTATTGAAATCGTGAGCGATGCCTCCTGCGAGATTTCCCAGACTCCTGAGTTTCTCCATTTTCAACAGTTCCTGTTCGGTTTTTTTTAATTCTGTCATGTCTCTGAACTCGACAACCCGGACCAGTTTACCTTTGTAGGGGATTTCCCGGGCTTCCAATCGGAGCGGGTATTTTTCTCCGTTCTTCCGTATTCCCATCGCTTCGTAGGGTTTTTCATTACCGGACAGAATATTGTCCAGTACTTTCTGGCGGTTTTCTTCTGCTATGAGAAGAAGCCCGTCCATTCCGAGCAGTTCCTCCTCGCTGTACCCTGTAATATTGGCCAGGCCTTTATTGCATTCCAGAATTTTCCCTTTGTCGTGGATGGTAATCCCGCCGAAGGAAGCGTTGTGCAGCGCCTTGAATCTCTCTTCGCTTTCTTTTAGTTTATATTCCGCCTTTTTCTGTTCCGTAATCTCATGAGCCAGAATGGCAATATTTTCTCCCATAGGCACGACAACAATGCGGAACCATGATTTTGTTGTCATAGTTTCACCGACATAGGCATCTTCAAAGGTTATGGGCTGTCCCGTTTCCGAAACTTTTATATAATTGTTCCAGAATTCAGTACCCTTTATCCCCGGGAAGAATTCCAGAAAACTCCGGCCGACCACTTCCTGCGGATCAGTTCCGTTCATTTTTGCAACGGCGGCATTCTGATAAACCCAGATAAAATCGATTATCTGATTCTGATTATTTCGAACAGGTCTGAAAATTGTAAATCCATCGGGAGACATATCCTGGGCGATCAGGAATCGCTCATCACTTTGCCTCCGTTCTTCCTCCGCCCGCTTGCGGTCGGTAATATCTATATGAATCCCGACGACTCTGGCCGGTTGTCCGTTTCTGTCCAGATCGTAACTCTTTCCCTGGCCCCTTATCCACTTATAGGTTCCGTCTTTACAGCGGAGCCGGAATTCCCGGGTAAAAGGTTCGGCCTTTTTCACATGCTCATGGATAATTTCAATAACATCTTTATTGTCGGGATGGAGTAAATCGGCCCAGGTGTCGAAATGCATGGGCAGTTCTCCCGGTTCATATCCCAGCATGGTATAATAGCGGGGACTGAAATATGTTTTTCCCGTAGCGATATCCCAATCCCAGAAAACATGATCAGCTGAGTCCATGGCAAGGGAGAGTCTCTCCTCTTTTCTTTTCAGCTCTTCTGTTTTCTCCTGTTCCCGAATCTTCGATTCATAGAGTTTAAAAGCCATTTTGATAGAGGCATCGAGGACATTAATACCGGAATTTTCCGGAACATAACCGTAGGGTGTGACTTTTTCCATTTTGTCAATTGTTTCGGGATCATCTCTGTCTGACAGGAATACGATGGGGATCTCTTTGCTTTCCAGAATTCGGCGTGCCGCTTCCAACCCGTCAATCCCGCTGCCCGGATTAATATCCATCAGGATAAGATTTATCGCTTCATTCTGATGGCAGACAAGTTCGACGGCTTTTTCTCCCGTCGTAACATGAATGAATTCATAGCTATATCTGCGGTATAACAGTTCTATGGATAAGGCAAAATCCTTATCATCTTCAACAAGGAGAATCTTTTTTTGCATAGATTAATTTTAGGTTTCCCCGGTCTATTTTTCAAACCGGATTGATGATTCATTTTCTGTCAGCACTCGAAAAAATCTTTGATCAGCCCGATTGTCTCATGATTCTTCTCTTCAAAGGGAAAACATGCGATAAAACTAACTGTCAAATCGTAATGTGTTTAAACCTGCGATAGTCCAGAAGGTAAACACTGCAATAAAAGGCCAGGAGGGGATGACCGCTCCCAGGGCAATCCAGAATAAGAATGCTCCGGGTAATCCATTCCTGTTGAGAACTTTCAATACTCCGTAAACAAGTATTCCTGTTACAGCTGCCGCAACGGACCGATAGAACCAGGGGGCCATGACCATCATAGGGCTGAAGAAACTTATTCCTGCGAGAATGGCGGTTGAAATGCCTCTCAACAGAGTGATTCTTTCAGGTTTGCGTTTTTGTTCTTCCCGGTCTTTTTTCCTCCGGAAAAAAGCAATGGCGGACATAACCAATCCAAAGGGAATAAGGAAAAGCCATCCATTTTCCAATCCCAAACGGAATGGTGTTTTTCCGAGAAGAGGAAAATCGGCATTCTCGATATGCGATTCTGCCATCAGTTCATCGATTTTCGAAACGATTTCTTTGTTTTCACCGGCGATATTGTTTGTTTCGCCGGGATCATCTGCCAGATTATAAAGCTCAATAGGGCCGGAAGGTAAGAGGCGAACAAACTTCCTCACACCTTTCCAGTCTCCCATTCTGACGGCCTGGGTTCCCCCGTTTTCATGAAATTCCCAATAAAGGTAATCGTGCTCTTTTTGATTGTCCTCCTGATTCTTAAGCACGGGGAGATAGGATATTCCATCGATTCCTTCCGGAAGAGGGATACTGTAGATTTCTGCTATGGTGGGAAGGAAGTCCCAGAACGCCGAAATATGATCTGTTTCCCTCTCCGGTTGTATCACGCCCGGCCATCTTGCAATAAGGGGTATGCGTATTCCGCCTTCGTAAAGATCCCGTTTGATTCCCCTGAACGGACCGCCGCTTTGAAAATAGGCCGGATCGGCTCCTCCTTCTGCATGGGGGCCGTTATCGCTGGAGAAGAGGATAAGCGTTTTGTTATCTATTCCCTGTTCCTTCAGTTTGGAAAGTATTTTTCCTATATCCCTATCCATTCTGGTGATCATAGCCGCATATTTTTTCATATTTTCGGGCCAGTCTTTCTCTTTATAGGGTTCCAGGTCGGGAACCTGGAGTGCCGCATGGGGAATGGTGTAGGCCAGATAAAGGAAGAAGGGAGCATCTCCCTCCTCTTCTATCCAGGAAAGAGCCTTTTCCGTAAAAAGATCATGAGTGTAGGTCTTCCCATCCAATATCAGTTTTTTTTCATTTTCCCATATGTAATCGGGATAGTAATCATGAGCCTGCCGCTGGCAGTTGTAACCAAAGAAGTAATCGAATCCCTGTTTATCCGGTGTTCCGGAACTGGTAGGATAACCCAGCCCCCATTTTCCGATAGCAGCTGTTTGTATGCCTGCTTCCTGCAGCATCGTTCCCACAGTCCCTGTTCCCGCCGGCAAAGGATACTGTCCTTCGGGCTGAATCTCCTTATTGCCCCTTATGGGGGTGTGCCCCGTATGCTGACCGGTCAGAAGGGCGCTTCTCGAAGGGGAGCAGACCGGAGCTCCGGCATAGTGATCGGTAAAGCGGATTCCCTCTTCACTCATTCTGTCCAGATTCGGGGTTAGAATTTCCGATTGACCGTAACGGCCGAAATCTCCATACCCGGCATCGTCTGCAAGTATAAAAATGACATTCGGCCGGGAATCATCCGGTTTTTCTGCATAGATTGACTTTGCCGCCACAAACCCCATCATGAGAACTATAGCGGCCCGTTGAAATATGCTGTATTTCATAAAACAGGCACTCCTGCGGGATTCTTTTCTTCAGCCAGCTGTCTCTCGATTCCCCTCTCATCGTACTTGCTCAGGAAATATACCCCCCCTGTCATGACCGCCGTGGAAAAAAGGGCCGAAACGATGACTCCTTTCGGGTTGTCGACACTTTTTGCCTGGTTCATTTTCCGCGCACCTCAATATTCAGATTTTCTTCTATAGTTCCGAAGCGGCCGGAATGTATTTTTACCTGAGCCTGTCCCTCTTCTCCTCTGGTTTTCAGCCAGAACCCGACCGATCCGCCGACAAGGGCGATTGTTTCGGGTCCGATTACTTCTATTGGTCCTGTCGTTTCAATCTGGAATGCATCGTTCCCGTAATGAAAGATATTCCCTGAAGAGTCAGCGAGGCTGACTATGCACCTGGTACAGTCCCAGGTTTCCTCTTCCCTCAGTTCTGTTTTGTCCACGGAAAGAACCAGTCGGGGCAGAGCATTTTGATTCTTCTCAACCCTTTTCACGCATTCCCCGTCGATGAACCCTTCAAAAGTGTAGCTGTTTGCAGCACCGCCCCAGCCACCGAAGTACTTTGTATAGAGGTCTTCGGCATCTTTGTAATTCATTCCGGTTTTCAGAAAGAGAAGTCCCATTCTGATTGTATCGATCAAACCCAGGCTGTATCCCTCTCTGCTGATTTTTGTCATAAGCTCCTTAATGACGGCGGCATTGCGCCGGGAAAAGGTTTCATTCTTTTCTATGGCATCTCCCAGAAAATCATCAATGACCACAGGAGGATGGGGAAGGTGGGGGTAGAGGTCCCGCCGGGGATAGAACTCTTTGACAAAGCTGCCGCCTTTATACATCTTTACAGAATCGCAGTTGGTAAAGATGTAGACATCTCCCAGAAGAGATCCTTCGTTTTCGCCGATGTTCATGGAAGAGGAAATATACATAACCGGATTTTCATCCTGTTGAGAGGCATAGGCAAAAGAGGCATTTTTGGGAATCCGGAACATATCCATGACTCCGTGGTAACAGATTTTATCACCGCTTCCGAAATCCTGATGGGTGTAATAGTCGAACATGGACCAGCCTATGGCGCCGGATATTTCACTGTCTCCATACATCCAGTCCAGGACCGTGAGGTGACGTTTCGCCTGATCGGTTCTATGTTTTTCATTATCAAATTTTTTCGAGGGAAACATATGGCCGTTGTGTTCGGTTACCAAATAGGGCACTTTGGATTTAGCCGCTTTTTTCCGTTTGATCAAACCGGCATTCTTACCGGAGTGATTAAAATCATTGTAAGTATAGACATCTTCCAGAAGCCTGCTGCCGGGAAAACAGCGAACACCTCCCGTCGGGCGGGAATTGTCGAGGCTCCGGGCCAGATCATTGGTTTTCGCATAAAATTCATCATCGTCCTGAGATTCATTAATTCTCACGCCCCAGATAAATATGGAGGGATGATTCCCGTCTGTTTTGATCATCTCTTCGACATTTTTTAAAGAGATTTTCTTCCAGTCATCATCGCCTATGTGCTGCCATCCCGGTATTTCATCAAAGACGAGCAATCCCAGTTCATCGCAGCGATCGAGAAAATGCCGGCTTTGGGGATAATGGGAAAGGCGGACGGTGTTGACTCCCAGTTCCTCCTTCAGTATTTCCGCATCCTTGTACTGAGCGCTCTTCGGCATGGCATTCCCGGCATAGGGGTAAGTCTGATGGCGGTTTAGACCTCTGATTTTAATCTTCCGCCCATTGAGGAAAAAACCATCAGGTCTGTAGGATATGTCCCGGAAACCGCATCGATAGGAGTACTTCCCTGTCTCTTTTCCCTTTTCCGTTAATGTCAGATTGAGATGGTACAGGGCGGGATTCTCAATATCCCAGAGCTCGATATTCTCCAGGCTGCAGTTAAAGCGGTGGAGCTGATTCTCATTCCCGCTGAGAGCGATTTCTGTCGTAAAGTGTAAAACATTCCTGTTATCCCGCACCAGTTCGCCGCTGCAGGATATAACCCCCGATCTGCCGTCGGAATTTTTCAGATGCAGATCGACTTCCATCAGGGGTGTTTCCGATAACAGGTCCTTTCCCTTGATAAGCGAAGATTCAATATAGACTTTGTGACAGTATTCCAGTGAGACTTCCCTGTAAATTCCTCCGAATGTCATGTAGTCGACGACATGGCCGAAAGGGGGTATATCGCTTCTTTCCCTCGAATCGACATAGACAGCCAGAAGATTGTAATCCTCCGCTCTGGCGGCCGGAGTCAGATCGATCCGGAAACCCGTATAACCCCCTTTGTGCTCCCCCAGGTACTGTCCGTTCAGATAGACTTTTGCATAGGTCATAACCCCTTCGAAATGAATGAAAACCATTTCATCATCATGCCATTTATCAAGCCACAGAGATTTTCTGTAACAGCTCTCGAACTGATAGATCTCCTCGGGGAAATTGTTAAAGGGTACTTCTATATTGCTGTGGGGGATGTTGACCTCTGAGAAATAACTGTCGTCAAAATCTTCACCAATATATTCCTCTTTGAACTGATCTGTGTATTTCCAGTTGAAATTAATATCTTTTATTATCCTCATATCGCCATTCTCTCAATTTTATCTCGTAAAGATTACAGATGCCACACGTGTGGCATCGGGTCAAATTTTAAATGTCAAAAACGGCTTTGTCAATTGAAAAGCGGTACAGTTGATCATTGAAAGGTGATGTGATAGTTTCAATCCGATGGAAGAATTAACAACCCGCGAGAAAATTCTTCAGGAAGCGGAGAAGCAGTTTATTGACAGGGGAATCCAGAATACCCAGATGAAGGAGATCGCCGAGGCGGTCAAAATCAACAGAAGAACTCTCTACCGTTATTTTCCCACGAAAGAAGAACTGGCTTTTGAAGTGGAACTCGTTGTTATGGACAAACTGCAGTTCAATCCCGAAATGGATGAATCCCGGAATCATAAACTAACGGGTTTCGAAAAAATCAAACTTTATTTTGACGAAGTGAATCTCGATGGGATCCGGGATCTTCTGAAGTTTACCGCCGAATTCGACCGGTATTTTCAGGACGAGTATCCCGGCAAGGAATTGGAGGAGCTCTTTATCTCCAGGCTGGATCCGGGGAATGATAAACTCTATGTCTATATAAAAGAGGGTTGTGAAGACGGGTCTCTGCGCAATGATCTGACAGCCCACGAAATTTTTACTTTTATCAGTCAGAATTTTCTCGGCTTTTTTCAGAGACTTATCATCAGAGAAAAGCATCTGGTACACGAACATTGTGATAACGTCGATTTTCAGAAGCTGTTCCGTAAGATCGTTCTCAGCGGCATCAAAGCGGAACCGTGACAGGCATTATTGTTGGACAAATCGAATTAGAACGTGCATAGTAAAACTATGCAGGAAAACATTCTACTGTTCTTCAAGAACGCCGCCACGCCTTTTCTGGATCAGATCGCAGAGTTGATCACTATGCTCGGAGAGCAATATGTATTCATCCTTATTATTTCCTATTTTTACTGGAACATCTCCAAAAGGAAGGGGTTTAAACTCGCTGTAGCCTTTCTGTATTCTTCGCTTCTCAATGCTCTGCTGAAGCTGGCGTTTCATGCTCCCCGGCCCTTTGAGAAGCTGGATTTCATTAAGGGAAAACGGGTTGAAACGGCGACCGGTTATTCTTTCCCGAGCGGGCATACCCAGGGGTCGACGACATTTTTTATCACCTTATCGCGGATTATCAAAAAGAAACGGTTTACTGTTCCTGCCCTGCTGGTGATTCTGGCCATCGGAGTAAGCCGGGTATACCTCGGTGTTCACTGGCCTGTCGATGTCATAGGGGGATGGGTTTTCGGGATTATCCTGGCTTATCTGTTCTGTGCTATCGTTGACCGGTATTATGATGAACCGGAAAAACTCAAATTGATCTTTTTCAGGATACAGGGGGGCGTTCTGCTTTTTTCAGCGGCTCTTCTGCTGTTTGATCTTTTCCATCTTCATGGCAGTATGAAAATAGAAGACTTTTTCAAGTTATCCGGAATTTCCAGCGGAGCCGTTTACGGCTTTTTCTTCGAAATGAAGTTTATACAATTTTCTCCCTCGGAGGGAGGCCGGGCTGTCAGGATTCTCCGGTTTATCCTGGGACTGGCTGTCTCTGTGGCTTTAATGAGCGGGGTAAAAATGATTCTTCCCGGGCATTACATAGCCGATTTCTTCCGCTATGCCCTTGTGGGATTGTGGATCACTTTCCTCTGGCCCGCGGCGGGGCTGAAGTTGAAACTATTCAGTGCGGAGGATCCGTCACTATAGGAAAGGAGTTTTCATTGATGAAAACAGACTTCTTTACAAGCTCCGATAGCGGCGTCAGCTTCCAAGCCGCATAATTAAGCATTCTTCTAAGACTTGCAATGCATCTTTAAGCTTCTTATCAGGGTCAATCACCCATTTCTCAAATTCAGGTCTCGGAATTAATTGAAGAATCTGTTGAAAAGTAGTATTATGTTGACTCATAGCTGATTTCCTTTTTGTGTAAGTATTTGTTCAATTCATTTATACTCTGGAAATCAGTTTTATAAAATCCCCCTCAATTTATTTTAGACAGATGTAATCTCAAGTGTAAAATACTCTATCTTATAGCCTTCAGAGCAACTACTTGCTGATCCCCAGATTAAAAGAAACCAAGAAATCTTCCGTAACTATACTATAAGCCACATCCAACCCGACTGTCGGAATAGCAATGCGTTTCAGATAGAGTTTCACTCCGGCTCCGATCCCTGAATAGACGGTATACTCCCCATCATCGGTGCCGGGAATGGGTATGGATCCGTTATAATCGTGGTAAGCACCTGCCTCACCGAATAGAAGAAGCGTTGAATAAAAAGTCCGATTAGACCAGAAAACCCATTGGTAGGTCAGATCCACATTAAAAAGAGCATCGACAGGATTCGTTGATTTGGCTAGTGATTTCGAGCCCCGGTTACCGCCGATTCCCGGAACCACAAGGGAAGGGGCATAATCATATCTAGTCTGAAGGACAAGATCGAATTGATGGCGGGGTGAAGGAACAAACTGGTATTGCAGGAGATTCTCGTTTCCCATAATGAAAGGCTGTTCATCTCCTGCTGTCCCCAGTGTCAATCTCAGATCCGCGGAGAATCCTGCCGGGAAAAACGCACTCGGTTTCGTTCCATCATATTTCAGGAATACAGGAGCTGTCACACAATGGACCTGTTCGTGTTCGTTCGTTTGAGTAAAAAGGGAGCCTTCACGGGTGTAAATATATCGCAGGCCCGGCTCGATACTGAGGTTCTCATTAAATAAGTACATGATATTGGTTGAGAAGTTGAGTATGCTCTTGTCTTCAGGAGCCTCGACAAAGGCAGATAAAAATCCTATGCCAAGGGGCGAACTCCCCAGCCTGGGATTGGATATGCTGAAGGTAGCGAACTGTCGCTCCTCCGAATAGGTGAATCCGAGCAACATATTTCCAAGGTTACCGAAAAGGTTGCTCTCGAGGAGAAATAATCCTGCAGCAAGAGTCTGATTTGATGCGGAAACAACTGGAAGGGGTATGAGCGTCCACTGCTCCTCGAGTGTGATTTCGAGAATGATATTCCCGTCGCCATCTTCTCTGGGATTCACGTCCGCTTCAGAAAAAACACCGATTCTGTGAAGCTTGACGAGAGTCTCATCGATGGTTTTCTCGGAGAAAGGATCGCCGATACCATGGGGCAGCTGTTTGAGAAGAGCCTTTTCTTTGGTTCTCACAAGACCGGAGAACTGAATATCTGAAATAACCTGGCCATTGACAACAGAGACACTCAGGATTAGAAGCATCGACGCAAATATTTTTTTCAACATAAAATAAACCTTAATGAATAATCTTGTGAGATATCCTGCTGTAAAGTATATTGACCTCTGAAAGGCGTCCTGAGAGGAGCTTGTAATAACTCCCTACATAGATTGATTTTAATTCTTCGGATAGAGCGAATAACCTTGAAGTGTGATATTCAGTTCAATCTGACGTTTAATCAATCCACGCTGGGCGGTGCTGTCGGTCCTGACGCTCAAGGGATACCATGCGTAGGGATCACTGTTTAAAAGCATTTCGGACCGGATTTCTTTCAGAGGAGAGGGCGGATTCTCTACCGACCACTGTATTTTCACCGGCACCCCGCTCCTCACATCGATCCAGACCTGACCGGTTACAACTCCCCCGTCAGGTGTCACGCGCCTGAAATCATAAATAGCGGCTCTGATCGAGCCTGAAAAGGAATCGGTACGGGAAGATCTGCGAAGATTCAGTTCATCTTTAAGATTCTCCTCGAAGATTTCCAGCATGTTTCCCAGTCTTTCTGAACCGGAGGGAGAGCCAAGACCTTTGGACAGTACATTCTGAGGATCGGGGGGATTGTCTCCAGACTGCTCGACTTGTGTGTCGATCATACCGGAAGAACCAATAGTTCGAACAATTACTGTTCGCCCCTCTCCGACGACCTGTTCTCTCGAATTGAGCTGCCGGGCGTCAATCACGGTCCTTTTCGCGAGCCAGGTACGGTTATTCAGGGCTACATCTATGGCTTTGTCCCAAAGGTCATCGGCCGAAAGGGCCGCTGAAACAGTCGCAAGCACGACCGTGAGTACTATGGTTTTGTACCAATTGGTGAATAATGTTATCATTGGTAGGTCTCCTTGATTATTGTAATATCTCTTCCATGGATGGGACCTCTTCGGCGCGTCCCGTCCGAAACAGCAGGGAATAGAGGACCGGAATAAGCCCCAGAGTGAGTATGGTGGCGAAGGCCAGACCGAACATCAGTGCCGAAGCCATGGGCTGCCAGAGAGGTCCTCCGAAGAGAAGCAGCGGTATCAACCCGGTGATCGTAGTTACCGAAGTCAGTATGATTGGTCTCATTTTTCTCAAAGAAGCGTAGAAAATGGCCGTAATGGCCGGTTTCCCGTCATCCTGACCTTGTTTTATCTTTTCAAGCAGCACAATTGCGTCATTGAGAACAACTCCCGATAGGGATACGAGTCCCAGAAGCGCCATGAAACTGAAACTGTTGCCCATTACCCACAATCCGAAAACCACTCCGATAAAACCGAAGGGGATGGTTACCAGTATGATGAAAGGCAGCCGCAGGGAATTGAATTGAGTCACGAGCAACAGGGTAATGATGAAAAGAACTAACGGCAACTGCGCGATGATGGCCCGGTTGGCTTCTCCCGAACCTTCGACTTCTCCTCCGAATTCATATTGGAACCCGATGGGCCATTGCCCTTCCTGCTCGTCGAGCCAGGGTTCCAGCATTGCAGCGACATCTATGGGATTCATATCTCCCAGAGTGTCAGCCTGCACAGTAATGGTTTCAGTCTGATCACGCATCACGATGACCGATGGCTGCCACAGCAAATCAATATCCGCCACCTGTCTCAGGGGAACTGTTAAACCAGACGTTTCGGAATAAACCGCAGTGGACTCCAGGTCTTCGATAGAAGTCCGGCGCACACCAGAATCTCTCAAAAGAATGGGAATGGATTCGTCCTCTCCCCTGAATTCGGAGATTTCCAAACCGACGGAGGCAGCCTGAAGCGAAGTAGCCACATCCCTGTGAGTGACTCCGAATCTCCTGGCGCTCGCTTCCCGGACCGTCACATTGATGGTTTTATTTCTGATACCCCAGTTGTCCCGTATATTGGTCACGCCGTCGATCTCTCCGAGCCGGGCTTTCACCAGAGCGACATTCTCATAGAGTTTCTTCCTGTCAGAACCAGACATCCGGATTTCAACGGGAGCATTGGATCCCGGACCGAAGCTGAAGGGCTTGAGCTGAATAGACGCATCGGGCGCGAGATCAGTAATATAGGAACGAACTTTGGGGAAAATCTCATCAAGAGCTTCCAGACTGGTTGCACGAGCCAGAAAGAAAACATATTCCGGTCTAGAATCCTGGGGATTGATATTTAATCGGTATCTCGGCACACCCCCGCCGATAAAGGCACCGTGAAACTCAATCATATCACCTAGTTCGCTATCGAGAAATAGTTCGATTTCGTCAGCCAATTGCGTGGTTTCGTCAATACCCGTACCTGTCGGAAGGGCGATATCCATGGTAAAGATGGGGTAATTGGTATCGGGGAAGAACGAGGAAGGCAGTTGCGTGAAGAGAATCAGGGCTCCGAAAAGAAGAGTTACCATCGCCCAGAGCGTAGCGAACCGATGCCTGAGCAACGACGCGAGAACTCCTGCATACCAGCGGTGAAGTCCCGTATCGATGGTTTCGACCTTTTTCCCCGATTCCCGGGCTTTCTTCTTACGTCTTTCAACATAGCTCGGCAAAAGTTTCGCTGACAAAAGGGGAATAAAAGTAATAGTCAGAATCCAGGAGAGCAATAGGGTAATTGTGACCACATAAAAGAGCGGCCTCGTATACTCTCCTGCGTTATTCTGGGCCAGGGCGATGGGAAGAAAGGCTGCCGCTGTCGTGAGTGCGCTGGTCAGAAGCGGAATTCGCAGCTCTCTGGAAACCTTCAATGCCGCCTCATCGGGTAGGAGGCCTTTTTCCAGTTCGAGAGTCATTGACTCCACAAAAACTATGGCGCTGTCAACCAGCATTCCAAGAACAATGATAAGAGCTGCCAGAGACATCTGATTGATTGAGAGGCCCAAGAGGTTCATGATCAGAAGAGAACCGATCATAGATGTCGGGATCAGAGCGGCCACGACCAAACCGCTTCGCAAACCAGAGGAAATGACCATAACAGCAATGACGACCAAAATAGCCATAATCACATTGCTGGTAAAATCATCAACCAGGTTACTCACAATCTCCGGCTGGAAAGCAACAAAATCGAATTCTACTCCCAGGGGATATCGAACTTCCAAATCTTCTGCAAGAGCCTGAACTTTATCACCAAGTACGGTGATCTGTCCATCATCTTTCATATTTATCGCCAGAACCGCCGCCTGGTCGCCATTGAATCTCACAATGGAGTCGAGAGGAGTTTCAGACTGAAGGGAGATTCGGGTGATATCTCTTAACGGGATAAGATGCCCGGTCTCCGGCGCGGTTATCAGGGTTTCTCCAAGAGCATCAAGACTGGGGAAATTGCCGCTCGATTCGACGATTATCTCCTCTGGAGATATACTAAGACTGCCGGCTGGCCGTACAACATTGGTGCGCTGAATGGAATTGGAGATACTGTATGGAGTAAGTCCAAGATTCTTTAGGCGGGCCCTGTCATAGGCCACCTCAACCTCGCGATCGGGGATTCCGTAAATCTCAACCCGCCCTACATCGGATAACTGTAGTATCTCTCTGCGCACCTCTTTGGCAATCCCGTCAAGTTCTTCCACTGAGTAGCCTTCACCTGTAATTGTCATGAGAATACTGAATACATCGCCGAAATCGTCTTCGACTCTCGGCCCTTTTATCCCATCGGGCAAATCGTCTTTTACTTCGCCCACCCTGTCTGAAAGCTCCGCCCAGATTTTATCGAGATCAGAGTATTTAAAAGAAATTTGGACAGAGATATTGGAAATACCTTGTTTTGAAATGGATGATAGTACCTCCACTTCGCTCATCTCATTAATAGAATTTTCGAGGGGTTCGGTGACAAGGTCCCGCACTCGCTCGGGAGAAGCGCCGGGATATACGGTAATGACCTGGGCAATCCGAATAGTAAATCCGGGATCCTCTGTCTGTGGAAGGGTGAAGTAGGCAAACAATCCACCGAGCATGAGAATGATAACAGCGACAATAGTGACCGTCTTGTTTGTGAGGGTATATCTTGTAATGTCCATTATTGGGGGCTCCTCACGATCATGCCGTCACTGAGAAGACTCATTCCAGCGGTTATGACGCGGTCGCCTGACTGTAATCCGGAAACTATTGACAATCCCGAATCGGTTAGCTCGCTGATCTCGACGGCTCGTCTTTCCACTGTGCCGGTTGCCGGAGTGGAATCTCCATTGTGATTGACCACAAAAACATGCCTCCCTTTCTCATCCTCCAATACAGCATGGGGGGGGACGATAAACCTCGACTCGTTTCCAGTCGCGAGCTCTATATCAACAGATGCGGCCATCCCCGATCTCAGCTGAGAACTGGAAACGCCTATAATCTCAATTTCAACAGGGAACAAAGAACCCTGCTGAGCGCTTCCGCTTGAAACTTCGATAATCTCGCCAGGTACATCGATAAGTCCCGCTGCGTCAACAGAAATGGAAGCCTTCATGCCCTCGCTGATACGGCTCACGATGTCTTCAGGTACGGTGATCTTCACCCTGTTGATTTCTTCGCCCGACAATGCGAGTATGGCCTGCCCCGCGCCGACTACAGCGCCTTCATCAATATATCGATTAGCAACCGTTCCTGAAAATGGCGCTCGAACCTCTGTATATGATAACTGGAGCCGTACCCGCTCGAGCTGAGCCTCGGCGCTGACAAGGTTAGACTGGATCGATTCGAGATTGGACTGTGACGTCTCAAGCTGATTACGGCTCGCGCTGTCGTTCTGGTAGAGTTCCCGAGTCCGGCGGTAGGCAGACTCGGCCGTCCGGTACTGGACTTTCGCACTCTCGAGGGATGCCTCGGCTCTTTCGACCTCCAACTGAAATTCTTCGTTGTAGAGCCGGGCAAGAAGCTGACCCTGGCTTACTTTCACACCGGGATTCACAGTTATTTCCTGTATTTGCCCGGCAACCCGAAAGGCTATTGGAAGCTCATCTTCAGCCGATGTGATGCCAGAGAATCCTCTTGTTGACGATGGCGATTCTTCCTCCACGACAACAAATCGCACAGGACGAAGCTCCGCCTCACTTTTCTTTTCATCGGTTGCCGAACAGGCCCCAAAAATCAATATTGATACCACCAGAAAACAGAATAGTACGTGTCTCATTTTACATGCCCTCCACTGCATTTCTTAATTCTTCGAAAAACTCATTGGTACGATCCGGGGATACCAGAGCATCAATCCATCCGGTTATATGAAGAAGCCGGGCCCAGGCAATCTGAAATTCCGCAGTAATCGTCCCTCTCTGTTGAGAGGCCATCGCTGCGTTGTTCTGCGCATCGAGAAGCTCATAACTTGTTGCAGCGCCCTGAATATAGGAATCCTCAACAAGCTCAAGACTGAGCTTGGCTGCCCGTTCGGCGGATCGGCTCTGGTCCAGCTTATTATAGACCGCGACGAGATTGGTCGATGTGATTCTCGCGATTTGCTCTATATATAAGGCTGTTGAGAAACGCTCATTTCTCGCCTGGTCCAGATTGCTCTGGGCCCTCTTGTAATTCGCGATGCGCTCATTTCCGCTATAAACGGGAAACGACAGGATTGCTCCGAAAGTCCAGTCTGTCTCGTCAGCATTTGACAAGGTAGCCGTATCCAGTGTGGCTACTCCGGGAACGATTTCAATTTCCTCGCCTCCTCCCGCTCCACCTTGATAGAAGGTATGATTCACTTCCCCGAATACTGAGAGCGTCGGTGAAAAGAACCGCGTCTGAGCGCTGAGCTTCTCCCTTTCCCGGATGGCGACCGTCTGTTCACTGGCCGCAAGGGTCTCGGAACGGCTCAGAGCCTTTTCAACAGCGAAATCCTCTAAAATCGAAACACCCCAGACGGTGCTCACCAGATTCATAATCGCTTCGATTTCCTCCAAGCCGGATTGATTTTCGACCGATTCAATCATTACGGGATTCATTAACTCGCTATTTCCTTCAAGACCACGGACCCGATTCAGTTCAAGACTGGCTGCGCGATATTGGATTATGGCATCAATGAGTGCCTGGTTGTCCTGAGCCAGCTGACTCTCAAATCGGTACACATTGGCTAAAGATTCCTCTCCTACCCGGGCCTGGAGGCGAGCTCGTTCGAAATTGGCTTGAGTCCGTTCGATTGTGTCTCTTCGGATCTTCACCAGACTGGACGCACGGGCCATATCGTAATAGGCTTCGGCAGCTTCGAGGGCCGTGTCTGCCCTCTTTGCCAGTGTCACGCTGTCCTGAGTGCTGCTGAGCAGACGCTGGACTTTCAGGTTGGCCCAGGCTTGCTCGGACCAGAGGACCTGCTCGAATCTCAAGCCAACCGACGCCTCATGCTCATTGGGAGAACCGACTCCTTCGGCCCTGTCTTCATCGATCTTGACATATTTCAAGTTGGCGTCCACTTTGGGAAGAACCGCGCTTAGAGCCGATCGGGCTGTGTATTTCTGAGATTCGCCCGCATTCTGCTGGGCAGCGAGCTCAGCATTGCCGTCAAGCGCCTCTTCGATTACCTTGGTTAAGGTGGGCATCGTCTGTTGAGACAGCTGAGATCCCACAATTTCGGCGCTGATTACCACACTCCAGGGAAGTGATATTTCCAGATTAAGCAGTGTTTTGGCATTGATGTACAGTTTGGAAACAGGGGAGACCTTTGTTCTGTTTGTAGAAATCGATGTGCCGATGGCAAGCTCGTCAATTGCCAGAGCCACTTCCCTGGCCAAACGCCTGTTAAGATCGGACTTGTACCCGGCCAGAGCGCCATTTTCCACCGAGTTCCTTCCGTCAGAAGTAATGGCGGGAATTCCCCGGTCGCTGAGTTGACGGAAAAAGCCTGACAGTTCCTCCGATGTCAAATGATAAAGGGAATATACATAGACAGACCCGTCGATAGACCAATCAGAAGGAAGCTTCGAGGTAGATACGGGAATGATATCGATTCCATCAATTCCCAAGTCAGAAGCAATCGGAGCAATACGCTCATCAATCAGGATGGCCTCAATTTCGATAGGCAGTTGCTTCTCTATTTTTTCTATCTCCTCCCTGGCATTGGAAGAAACAAAAATGACACGGGATAAACCTGCTGATGAAACGGTGTGCTCGGCTATGAATCGAATGCCAATAGAGGATTGGGAGGGAGACAGGGTCGCCCGGGAAAGAGCCTGTGACGAAATATCTCCGACGGCTACGATTGAATCTATCTCCCGTCGATTCGATAATTCAGCTATAGCCTCATCGGCCTCTTCGGCAGTCAGATGAATAAGTCCACCAACTGATGGAAAACTCACATCTCCTGTTTCGGAAATCTCATTGGAAAATGCATGAAGGAATAAGTCATAGGCATCGATTGAACCGTCGAAGATCAAACCGATATTCTGGGAGAATAAATGCATAGACAGCAAAGTGACCTGAAGGATTATAAGGACCGACATCTTCAGGAAATCGGGTTTGCCTGATTTTCGACTGGAAAAACAAACTGGATATTTATTGTTTCTCATATTGAAATTGTCAAAGATATTCTTTCGAATCATTCTGCTTGCTTTCATCGATTTCTCCTTTTACAATACTAAATGTTACGTTGAGACATTACTATGCAATGTTTTTTTCGCCAATGGAATTTCACCGATTTAAACTAACTGTTACAAATGAGATCAATTGAGACATGAAACGACAAAAGCAGATTGATGAATCAAAAGATATGATAGCCTCTTCCTTGGCGAGATTACTCAATGATAATGATTTCGACGATATTACCCTAAGCGAAATAGCCGACTTTGCCGGGGTCAATCGGATGACCATTTATCGCCACTTCAAGAGCAAGGAGAAGATCCTGCTCTATGGCGCTCACAAGACTCTCAGAGAACAGGAAGCCAGGAGCGCAGGCAAATCCATGCCCAATCAGGAATTGATCTATGAGCGACTCGAATGGATCAGCAAACTTCCGCAACTGCCCTTTCTCCTCCGCAGCAAGAAAATAGATGAATTACTCGATTCCTTTAGAATTGAAAGGCATAGAAAAGCACTGGAACAAGCTACCGGCATTCCCTATTCCGAAAACCCGCAACTCTATCAATTCTATTTCGGGGGGATAAATAGAATTGTTCAAGAATGGCTTAGAGGCAGATGTCGGGAGTCTTCTCGAGAAATATCGGAAAAAATCATTTCGATAACCAAAACTTTTATCCAGTCTAATCGAAGAGAATGATTAGTACTGAGAATAAGGACCACAAAGGGAATGGTCTGAAGAGCCCTTAACTGTATTCCAGCTGTTTTTTATCATGGCGACTGCCGTTGCCGGATTTTCTCAGACAGTAGACATCAAATATAGTTTTAAATGTTGAAATGGCTTCATAACACAAGGGATTGAGTCGACCTGAAACATCTGAATATGTGTATTAGAGAGATCAGAGGCAAAGATGTTCAGGCGGATGTTCCTATTTCCCTGTAAGCACCTATTTCAGCACATCGGGATGCCGCATTTACGGTCCAATTGCACATATTCGTCCGGCTGATTTCCACTCCGATCCGACGGAAGATCCTCTCA
>JAFGXR010000128.1 GCA_016936555.1 Spirochaetales bacterium
AACATAACTTATTATCCTGTTCTCGGAATTTCCCAGATAATCCCTATCATCCCATGTTTTTTGGTCAAAATCAAACAATTATATTGAAATTCTGCAGCTTAACACTTAACATTAGTATAGTTATACTGAATCTATATAATTATGGGAGTATGTATGGATCTTCAATCTTTTCTCATCCAGAAATGCGGCGTGAACAGTTATAAAGTGTCTCACTACTTGCGATGGATTCACAAGTTTCAAGTTTTTTCCAGAAACAACAAGGATACCGAAGATATTTGGGCTTTCCAGCAATCTCTTGCAGGAGTTTATTCTGATTGGCAGATTGAACAGGCTGCTGAAGCAATTAAGTTTTATAAATATTTCAATTCCCGGAATCAGGAAAAAAGCATTGCCAGTTCATCAATCAACAATAATTCAGATTCCTGGCTAAACATTACCGCGCAATATAAAGATGCCCTCAGATTAAAACACCGCTCCTTTCAAACTGAAAAGTCCTACTTAAGATGGGTAAGGTCCTTTGGTTATTTCACTAAATTCAAAAGTCCCGATCATTTAAAAGATTCTGATTTTAAAGACTTTCTGACTTATCTCGCTGTCGAAAGAGGCATTTCCTCTTCGACACAAAATCAGGCATTCAATGCTTTGCTTTTTCTCTATAAATATATCCTGAAAATTAAAATTACAGATATGGAATGCGCCTTGAGGTCTTCGAAAAGCCAGCGTCTTCCCGTTGTATTGAGCCGGCAGGAAATAAATCAAATCTTTGAATATCTTCCCTATCCTTTCAGTCTTATGTGTTCTCTCATTTACGGCGGCGGTTTGAGACTGGAAGAATGTCTGTCTCTTCGCATTAAAGATCTGGATATAGAAAAGGGAATAATTACTGTAGTAAAAGGAAAGGGGAATAAAGACAGACAAACCATTCTACCGTCCTCTATTATACCATCTGTCAACAATCATCTTCTCGCTGTTAAAGCTCTTTATAATAGAGACAGACAGGAAGACAATCCTGGTGTTCAGATAGAAGCATCCCTGAAAAGGAAATATCCTAATATTGAGAAAGAGTGGGGCTGGTTCTGGGTTTTCCCGTCTAATTTAATTTGTAAAGATCCTTATTCAATGAATCTCTGCCGCTATCACAGACATCCTTCATCATTGCAGAGGTCTTTTAAAGATGCCCTAAATAAATCCGGAATTGCGAAAAAAGCATCGGTACACACCTTGCGACATAGCTTTGCGACTCATCTTCTTGAAGCGGGGTATGATATAAGAACAATACAGGAGTTACTCGGACACAGTTCCCTGCAAACTACGATGATTTATACCCACGTAGCCGGTAAAAATAAACTTGGAATAATCAGTCCTATGGATAGGGGGAGCATTATCTCTGAACCCCGTCCTCAACCCTGCGGCCACGCCCCTCTTCCGGACTGTCCTCCGCCGGCAGTTCGACTTCGAGAAGCAGGGGACCGAAGCGCCTGATCAGAATCAGACCGAGCGGGGCGGTAAAAATAATCGCCATGACGGCATAAGCCAGAATGACTTCCCCGTGAGCGATTCCCGCCGCCAGAGGTACCGATCCCATAGCAGCCTGAACCGTCGCCTTGGGCAGATAGGAGAAGACGCAGAACCACCGCTCTTTCCAGGAGATGGGGGCGAAGAGAAGGGAAACAAGGACGCCGGCTGATCGCGCGACCAGCCCCATTGTAATTATCAGCAGTCCTTTTAAACCCGCATCAAGAGCCACGGTCAGATCGACGGACATTCCGATCAGCACGAAGAGAAGTATTTCCGCAAAGACCCAGGCTTTATTCAGGTTATAGGCCAGTTCATGGGCTGCCCGCTCCGACTTTTCCAGGAGTATGAATCCTGTGGTCATGACTCCCAGCAGAGCCGCTAAATGGAGCCAGTCGCCGACCTGGACAAGCAGTATGGCCGTTCCCAGAAGGAGCAGAGTTTTCTCGGTGGCCCGGATCCGTTCATGGTTTCTGTTAAAATACCAGACGAGAAAGAAGCCCATGACAAGACCGGCCGCTACGCCGCCGCCGATGGAAAGGGGTATTTGAGCCACCGATTTAAAAATGGAAACCCTGTCGCCGCCGGCTATTCCTAAAAATATGGTAAAAACCGTTATGGCGAAGACATCATCCATCGAGGCTCCGGCCAGAATCATAGTGGGAATGTCGTTTTTCTTCCCGTATCCCCTCTCTTTCAGGTCCAGCATCGAGGGGACCACGACTGCCGGTGAGACGGCAGCCAGGAGAAAAGCGGCGACTCCGGCCACGGGCCATTCAAACCCGGCAATCCGTTGAAAGAGAAACATGAGAAAGAAACCTTCGGAAAGGCAGGGGATGAAGGAGAGCAGTACAGCCGGAAGGCCGACTTTTTTCAGGGTCGCCCGGCTGATGCCCAATCCGGCCCGGAGCAGTATCACGATCAGGGCGAGAGATTTGAAAAAGGGGGAAATTTCCCAGATGACTTCGGGAAAGGCCGATTTATAAAAATAGGATAAACCGATCCCCAGTAAGGTCATTCCCAGAACTGTGGGTAGTCCGATCTTTGTAAAGAGCTTTCCTGTCAGCCACCCGCCGATTAATATCAATACGATCAGTAAATTAAGAGTCATAACACCCACTGCGCCGGAACGGTCAGATCTTTATCCCGACTATTTTCTTGCTTTTTTTTCCAATCCCATTATAGGGCAGATTTTCCTATTCTTGCCAACATGTCTATCCGCACTTATCATATCTTTATGAAGATCCGTTTCAAACTCGTTTTAATGGCATTTATATATATCAGCTGCATCGCCACAATATCGCTTATGGCGATCAGCAGCCGGTTCAGAGCCGATGAGATTCAGGCGTCTCTCGATCTCGGGGTTGAACTGCAGCTCCGGTCCCGCGATGTCCAGAGCCATATGAAGGATATCGTTTTCGATCTGTTCGCCCCCAAAGTCTACAATCAGCTCCGGTCTCTCACCTTCTCTCCCCGCTCGGCGGTGACCCTGACCCAGTGGAAAGAAGCTCTGCGCGACTACAACAGGACATTTGAGCAGTTTATGGAGCTCGATCATTTTTACAAGAGCGGCGATTCCCTGATCCGGGATCAGTACCTGACGGCTCTGACCATGAACGAACGGGCCAACGAGATGCTCTCCCATATGGAGGAAACGCTGATCCTTCTCAGGAGCCGTTACAGAACCGTGGACAATCTGTACAATCAGATGCAGAAGGATGAATCGCTCATTCCCTTTTTTACGGAGTTTCAGGAAACATCCTACTATTTCAAGAACAGTTTTGAAAGCTTTATGAATTATTTCATCGGCTCGCTGAAGGAAGAGGGGGCGAGGATACAGCAGGAACTGAATATCGTGCTGATCGTTTCCATTATTCTCACTTTGATTCTTGCAGTCCTTTTCACCCTTCTTTTATCCAGGGATCTCGTCAGCAAACTGAGAATTGTGGAGGGCTCTTTGAGGCAGGTGGCAAAGGGGAATTTTTCCGTCAAAGTCAATATCAGGTCCAATGATGAGTTCGGAGAATTCTCTTCAACGCTCAATGAGCTGCTGGCTGAACTGAAGGAAAATGTGAACAGCATTCTCAATCTCACCAGAGATATCGGAGGAACGATTTCAGACAATTCCGACATCAGGGATCTCTACGGGATTGTGGCGACGGCTGTGGTCGAAGACACCAGTGCCGATTCGGTTCTCATTCTCCGGAGCGACAGGGAAACGGGGTACACCATAGAAGCGGAGAAGGGCCAGCCACTGGACGAGAATGAAAAGGAGAAGATCCTGTACCATTTCTCGATTAAAGTTTTCCGGAGGCAGAACCATGTTCTTCTCGAGAAAGCGGCCGACACTCTGGGATGCCCGGGGATCCGGACTCTTTTTGCCGTACCGCTCACTATGGACGGTAAATCTTTCGGCTATCTTGTTTCCATGAAGCGGGGGCGGAATGAGCCGTTTTCCGATCTGGGAATCACCCGGCTCGCCACTTTTGCCGAGTATGCCTCTCTCACCATAAACAATTATTTTCAGCTCCAGGAACTTCTGGAAATTCGCGATGCCCGGTATCAGGCCCTTCAGGCGCAGGTCCAGCCTCATTTCCTTTATAATATTCTCGGTGTTATTCTGGGACTTAACCGGACGGGAGAACAGGAAAAAATAACGGAGACGGTAACTGCCCTGAAAAATATGCTCCGCTATATCCAGTCCCAGAACAACTGGACCTCTCTGGAAGAAGAGTGCCAGTTTATCGAACAGTATTGCCTCCTCCAGAAAATCCGTTTCGGAAAGCGGTTCGATTACAAAATTACTGTCGATGAAATTTCCCGGCACATTCAGATCCCCCGTCTCCTGTTGCAGCCTCTGGTGGAAAACTCGGTCCTCCACGGCATCGAACCGCTGGAAAAGAACGGCATGCTGGAACTGTCCTGTGAGGGAATCCGCTTTCACGGAGAGAACAGTTCAAGCATTACGATCAGAGATAACGGCATCGGATTTGATTCGGCGGAGATGGATAAAAAGTCAAATATAGGACTGATCAATGTTCAGCAGAGATTGAAAATAGCTTTTCCCGAATCTGTTTTTCAAATGGAGAGCGCCATTGGAGAAGGCACGGTCGTGAGGATATCCCTGTGAAGATTCTGATTGCCGATGATGAACAATACGTGAGAATCGAATTGCTGGCCCTGCTGGAGGATCTTATCCCCAGCGCCTCCGTAAAAGAGGTGGAGAACGGCACGGAACTGGATAGAGAACTGGCGGAAGAGCACTACAGTCTCGTTTTTCTGGATATCCGCATGCCCGGCGCTTCAGGTCTTGAAATTCTGGAAAAGCATTTCAAAAGGCTTCGCGATACGGTTTTTATTATCGTCTCGGGCTATTCCGATTTTGAGTATGCCAGGAAAGCCCTGAGGCTCAATGTCACGGAATATCTTCTCAAGCCTGTGGACAGAAAGGAACTGTCCGATGTTCTGAGCCGGGTTATTCCCCTGGTGGAAGTTCACCGTACCGAAGAAGCGGACAATTCGTCGAGACTGATCCGCGATGCGGAAACTATAATCTACAAGCGGTATAAGGAAGCGATCGGAGTCGCCCAGATCGCCGACGAGCTCCACGTGTCTCCCAACTACCTCAGTTCCCAGTTCAGGAAGCAGAAGGGTATGACTCTGACCAGCTACATGACCGATCTCCGTCTGAAGACCGCGACGGAGATGCTCAAGCTGCCCGGAGCCAATATCAGGAGTATCTCCGAATCACTGGGATACCAGAGCAGCCGCCATTTCGCCAGGATTTTCAAAGAAAAGTTCGACTGTACGCCCTCGGAGTATATGGAAAAGAGCCGAGTGTAGATTTTTGCACCTTTCCGTAGATTACCGTCCTATTACCTATGAAAAAAGCGGTGGTAGTATTCTCTTAACAAAACAAAAAAGGAAGTGTCAGATGAAGAAATTATTAACACTGGTTTTAGCTCTTTCTCTTACTGCCGGATTGATGGCAAGCGGACAGCAATCCGATTCTAAAGGCGATCAGCCTTTAAAAATCGTTCTTCTGGTAAAAAGTCTCGGAAACGGCTTTTTTGAAGCGGTAGCGGACGGAGGCAAGGAAGCTGCAGCGGAACTGGGCAATGTAGAATCCATCTATCAGGGTCCCAGCACGGCAACGGCGGAAGGTCAGATCGATATCATCGAATCCCTTATCGCTCAGAAGGTAGACGGTATCGCTATTTCCGCCAATGACAGAGACGCTCTTATCCCCGTTACCAAAAAAGCTATGGCTGCGGGAATCAAAGTTATCTCCTTCGACTCGGGCATCGCTCCGGCCGGAAGAATCGTCGATCTTATCCCCTCTGAGTCCGAGCTGATAGGCCGCCAGCAGGTTCAGCTGATCGCCGAACTGACCGGTTACAAAGGACAGATCGGTATACTTTCCGCAACGTCCCAGGCGACGAACCAGAACGCCTGGATCGAGTGGATGTTTGAAGAAATCAAAGACCCCAAATACAAAGATATGCGGATCGTGGAAGTCGTCTACGGTGATGACGCGGCAGATAAGAGCTACCGTGAAGCAGTTGGGCTTATGCAGAAATATCCCGACCTGGCCGGAATCATCTCCCCCACGACTGTCGGCGTTCTCGCGGCCTCCAAAGCGATCGAGGATGAAGGCATGAAGGGCAAAGTTCAGATCACCGGTCTCGGTCTTCCCTCAGAAATGCAGCACTATGTTGAAAACGGAACCTGCGGCCAGATGGCTCTCTGGAACCCCGTTGACCTGGGATACACGTCCACTATGATTCTCGAAGCCCTTATTACCGGTAAAGTCGAAGGAAAAGTCGGAGACAAAATCTCCGTGGGAAGAATGGGAACCGTTACCGTCGGAACAGATGGCGTGTCCATCATGGGTATGCCTTTCGTATTCAATAAAGAAAATATCGCCACTTACGCGGCAATGTTCTAAGACTCCTTGCGTTTCAAGCTTTAGACATAAACGGGATGTCCGGTTTCAAAACCGGACAGTCCCTGTTTTTTACTCTATATAGAATGCGTCATCAGGTGGATGAATATCCTGAAGGGGGAAGATTTTGTCAGAGACTATATTGGAATTGAGAGGAATAACCAAATACTTTCCGGGGATCAAGGCGCTTGATGGTATCGATCTGAATATTCGGGAAGGAGAAGTCCATGCGCTCATCGGCGAGAACGGCGCGGGGAAATCAACCCTGGTCAAGATCTTAACCGGGGTCTACACGCCCACGGCGGGCAAAATTCTCTACGGAGGAAAAGAGATTTTCTTCCGCAACGCCCTGGAAGCCCAGGAAACGGGCATAACGGCCATCCATCAGGAAGCGTCCATGTTTCCCGAGCTGTCGGTTGCGGAAAACATTTTTATGGGACACCACATTAAGGACAAAGGCGCCCTCAACTGGAAAGCCATGAGGCGGCAGACCCGGGAATTGATGAAGAAGATGGAAATCGATATCAACCCCGATACTCCTGTCAAAAGCCTGGGTGTAGCCCAGCGCCATATGGTGGAAATCGCCAAAGCGCTGTCCATCGATGCCAAAGTGGTCATTATGGACGAGCCGACTTCCGCTCTCACGCTGCGGGAAGTCGAAGAGCTTTACAAGATTGTCCGGCAGCTAAAAAAAGAAAATAAAGCCATCATATTCATCTCCCACAAATTCGAGGAGATTCAGGAGATCTGCGACAGCTTCACAGTCCTGAGAGATGGAAAATATATCGGTGAGGG
>JAFGXR010000025.1 GCA_016936555.1 Spirochaetales bacterium
AATATCTTCTTCAAATTTTGTCCGATTTTACAAAATGATGTGTTTTTTATGATTTTTCTGTCATTTTTTTCAGAGATTATTGAAAAACCTTGTAGTCGATCCAGATGTATTTGCCCTTCTCAAGGGGATATTTCAGAGTCTCCGGATCCCCGCCGTTGAGCAGAACTTTCGCCAGATCGACAATAGCTTCTGCCTGTGTCTGGGAATCATTGAGAACCGTACCGTACATATATCCCTGCTCAATCATTTCCTGTGCCTCTTCAATTCCGTCAATTCCGACCACAGGCCTCCAGGTTTCATCATCATCACTGATCTGCCCGTCTCCGTTATCATCACGGAAAAAGCCGGACTGCCTCATAATACTCAGAGCTCCCAGCGCCATGGCGTCGTTATTGGAGATGATCAGTTCAACAGTTCCGTCATATTGAGTGAGAATGGATTTCATTTTCTCATAAGCTTCCTGCCGCTTCCAGTTCGCAACTTCAGTTATGAGTATGTTGAGCCTGAATCCCCGGTCGGCAAATGCTTTTACAACTTCCCTCGTGCGGATTTCCGCATCCTGATGCCCCTGTTCGCCTTTGAGGATAATCGTCTCGATTACATTATTCCCATTGAGATCATGGAAGTTGAGCTGGCCGGGATCACCTCCGAAGAGCTCCATGACAAGTCCCGCCTGTATTCTTCCGGACTGCTCCGCCCGGGCCCCGACATAGAAGGCTTTATCCCAGAGGGCTAGATCTTCCGCCAGAGGTTCACGGTTAAAAAATATGACAGGGAGATCTTCAGCCCGGAGCCTCCTGATAATGGAATAGGCCCCCAGCCTGTCGACGGGATTGATAATCATGACTCCCGCCCGCCCCACTTCCGTTTCGATGGTTTCGTTCTGGATGATCTGGGAGTTCTGGGCGTTGTAGGACCTTATTTCAAGGAGCGGTCCCGATTCCATCTGAATCTGCCGTCCGAATACGGCGACATAGGGATCTTCGGCATTATAGAGGAAAAGAGCTCCTTCCTGTTTGGGGCTGGTACATGATAAAAAGGCTATGGCGGATAAAATCAGGAAAGTGGCTTGCTTCATCAGGTGTTTTTCTCCCCTTCTTTTTTTATGGGAATGATAAGTTTGATATTTGTCTTCTCATCGAGGACGCTTCTGATCTCAATATCCGCTTCCTCTCCGTAAAAGAGTTTGAGCCGTAAATAGACATTTCTCATCCCGACGCTGGTGATCGAATGGTTTCCCTTGAGGATTTCATAGATTTCGGCAATCCGTTCTTCCGTAATGCCGTAACCGGTATTTTCCACTTCGAAAATAAGGAGATCCTTCTCCCGCCCGGCCCGGATAGTGATTTTCTCCACATCATCATCCCCGACACCGTGGTAAATGGCGTTTTCGACTATTGGCTGGAGAATCAGTTTCATCACCTTCTGATCGTTGATAGCCGGATCAATCTCGAAGGAATACTCGAACTTGTCGACATAGCGGATTTTCTGAATAGTCAGATAGTTCTTTATATGGGAGATTTCATCCCTGACCGTTATGAACTGCTGTCCTTTCGAGATGCTGATCCTGAAAAAGCGGGCCAGGGCTATCACTGTCGTCACGACATCGTCCGACCGGTGATTCTCCGCAAGCCAGACGATGGAATCGAGGGTGTTGTACAGGAAGTGGGGGTTGATCTGATTCTGCAGAGCCTTCAGTTCGGTTTTCCGTTTCTCTCTCTGCTCATTGACCACTTTATCCATAAGCGAATGGATCTCTTCGAGCATGCTGTTGAAGGACCGGGAGAGCCGGATGACTTCTTTCTGGCCGCTGGTCACCATGACCCTGGTGGTAAAATCGCCTCTCTCGATTTTCAGCATGGCTTTCTTAAGCTGATTCAGAGGACTTGAGATCCGTCGCGAAATCATCAGAGAAACGACAATTGTCACAATGAAGCTGAACAGGAAAATAAAGAAAATTATCATGAGAAGCTGCTGGCGGGCCTGTGCAATTTCATTGACATTGCTGACCGTGACAATCCTCCAGCGGGTGTGGGCCAGGGTGTTGATGTTGAGGAACATCTCTCTATTGTTGATTCTTGTCCTGAACCCGCCCAGATAATTCTCTTCGGCCAGCGACAGGCTCCGCTCAAAGCCCTCATCGTCCCAGCTTCCGGAATAATAAATGAGAGAGTCCGCATCATTGAGAATCATGATGTGACCGCCCTCTCCGAGGTTGGTTTTCCCGGCCAGGTCGGTGAGAACCCGGAAATTGAGCTCGATTAAAATAACACCGTTCTTCTTCATCCCCTCCCAGGTGTATTCGACGGAACGGGTAACGGAAATGACCTGATCGATTTCGGCCCGCGAGACGCTCTGATTATGGGGTGCCGAAAAATGAAATATCGACGGCTCGTCAAGGGCGTTCCGGAACCAGCTCTCCCGGGTAATATCGAAGAGGCGGATGAGATTGAGCTCATTTCCCAGAAGCTTGTTTCCCTCTTCGTCAAAAAGATAAATGGCTACGACGTCCTTTTTTATTTCCGAGTTGTAAAAGTAGACATCCTCCAGTTCCCTGTCGGATCGCGACACATCGCGGTTGAGCGACGCGAACTGGATATAATTGGCTGTCTCGATAACGCTGTTGATGTAGCTCTCGTAATTGAGGACGATCTGTTTATTGATCTCCCGGGACTGGCTCTGAACGAGAGAGTCGGTTTTTCTGGAGAAGACCGAGTAATACACCGTGCTGGATATAAACAGAACGATCATAACGATGGAAAGTGTGGCGAGAAGTATGCTCTGTTCGATGGAAAGGTTAGTCAGCGGTCTCTTCACGATATTTCTTTGGTGACACTCCCATATATTTTTTGAAACAGTGGCTGAAGTAATACACATCACTGAACCCGCACTTCGTTGCGATTTCCACGATCCTGTCGCCTGTCAGCTTTAAAAGCTCTTTCGCCCGGTCGATTCTGACGCCTGTCAGATATTTGACAAAGGTCGTCTCCCTGTGCTTTTTGAAGAGAAGGCTCATATAGGAGATGCTGATCCCCAGTTCGTCGCAGACCGTCTCCATGGATATCTTGGGATCGGCGTAATTGCTGTGTATATACTGGACGGCTTTATCGAGCAGCTTCTGGGAGTTGTTCATTTTTGTACTGAGGTTTTTCTCCCGGAGCTTGAGAAGAGTCGCCAGAAACCAGTCGAAAAGCTGTTCCAGAGAGGAAAAGCCCAGCATCTTCTCCAGAATGTCCTGACCGATAACCTCATCGAGGTCCGCCTCAATCGATTCGGCGAAGTTGACAATGAGATTCATCATATTAATGATATAAGGCCGGAAATTGGCAATGGACCTGCTGTCTCTCAGGGCGTTCAGCTTCAGCGATTCCACGACGTTGCGCAGCTCCGATTCGCTGCCGAATTTGACACTGTGCTCGATTTCCTTGACATCGCTTTCTCCGAGGGAGAGGACCTTCAGTTTCCGTTTTTCAAGCTGATTGATATAGACGATACGGCCTGAATGAAGAAAATGGCTGTAGCCCATGGCCTTATCCGCTTCCTCCCAGGCCAGGTGGAGCCGTGAAAACTCGCGGTGCATTTCGCTGATGCCTATGTTTATCTGCACATCGAGAAATTTCTCCGACATTTTTACCATCTCGAAGAAGACGCTGTCCACATCGCGGAGGAAGAATTTCCCCTTCTCCTTTATCAGAAAAATAATCCCTTCGGCAAACATGAAACTGTAGTGTTCGTATTCATGTCTTTCCAGGATCGAGTTGATGACCGAACGGACCGAAAGCTTCAGTTTCTCATATTCGACGATATCCCGGGAGCCCTCTCTTTTTTCGATTTTGATATAGGAGAGAAGGTAGGGTTTGTCATCGAGGGATACGCCGTACTGTTTCAGGTTCTCTATCTCTTCATTTCTGCCCGTATGGGTCGAAACAAGACAGGATATAAAATAGTTATCGATAACCAGAGGAATGCTCTCCTCGTATCGCTTTTTAAGAATTTCGAGATTGTATTTCTCCTGGAATTCCTTATCAAGATCTATTTTAAGCTGCTTGAGGAATTTGCTTATATCACTCTGGGTCAGAGGTTTGGTCAGATACCCGGAAACTTTCAGCTCGATGGCCTCCCGGGCGTAATCGAATTCGTCATAACCTGTTATAAAAGCTATGCGGATAGTGGGAAAATCTCTTTTTATAATTGTCGCGAGCTCAATACCATCGATAAATGGCATTTTGATATCGGAAAGGACAACATGGGGGTTGTGTTTTTCTATCAGCTCCAGGGCGTCGTAACCGTTGCCCGCCGTACCGACGATGGTAAAACCGCTCTCTTCGGAAATTTTGGAGGAAATACGTCCTCTCACCTCGTCTTCGTCGTCGACAAGAATCATTTTATACATACCAAAGAGGCTGTCCCATAAGTTCGGATTTGTCAAGGATTCTCAATGCTGGTATACTCATCACATGGTAAGTGAATTGATCGAGAGCGGTTTCGGAGATAAGGACAGAGAAGACTTCAGCTGTTCCGAAAGAATCCTCTACGGGGCGAATGAAGTCTACAATCTGGGGCTGGACAAGGAAAGCCTGAAAATGTCGGCCGGACTGTCCGGCGGCATATATTCCAGAAGGAGCTGCGGTGCTGTTACCGCGTCGGCCATGGTACTGGCCAAACTCTTTGTCAAAGACCGCGCCCACGAGGGGGATTATCACAGGGACCTGATTTCCGAGTTTGTAAACCGTTACGAGGAAGAGCTGGGTTCATCGGTCTGTCAGCCTCTTCTCGACCGATACAGAACCGAAGAAGAAGGCTGCCGGAAAGTGATTATCGCCGCAGCCCGTATCCTCGACGATATTGTCAACAGGGAAATGAAGCGGTCCTGACCATTGAAGATTCCGGCAGATTTCCCGCTTCCCCCCTTAAGAGGAAAAGATATTCATTTATGGTCCTTTCCCGTTTCTCCCTATGAAACCCATGCCCGGGAGAACCTGCATGTCCTATCACAGAGAGAAAGGGACAAAGCGGACAGATTTTACAGGGAAAGGGACCGCATAGGATCGCGGGTCGTCTACGTTCTACTGAGGGAAATCCTCTCTCTATATACGGGGAAAAGTCCCGGATCCATTGAAATTCTCCTCGGAGAAAAGGGAAAGCCCTATATCTATGACAGGAAAGCCCCCTTTTTCAATCTGTCCCATTCGGGAAACCGGGTCTTATTCGGTTTTTCACCGAAGGGCGAAGTCGGTGTCGATATCGAAATAATAAAAGAGAACCGCGATCTGGACGGACTGATCGGAGCGAGCTGTTCTCCCGGAGAGATAAAAAGCCTGGACGGCCTTCCCGCTGATGAGAGAACCGCCCTTTTCTATCAATACTGGTCTTTGAAAGAAGCCTACCTGAAAGGCGTGAGCATGGGAATAACCGTTCCGCTGAAGGAAGTCGACTTCTCCCGGGGAGAGAGAATCGGAAGCTGGTCGGCTATCTCCTGCAGCCGCTGGGATGGCTTTTCTGCGGCGGCCGCCCTGAAAGCGGAAAATCCCCGACTGGTATTCATTACCGGGGAATAGGGTAAAGAATCCAGACACTCAGGGAGATTATAAATTTATTATATTTACTTAACTGCTTGACGATTTCCTCTTAATAAAGAGAATCAGATTTACGCATAAAATGATAATTCCAATAAGTACAAAAATTACAGGAAAAAGAAATAACTCCGAGGTTAACCTGGCATCCCAAGGATCTTCAATCAAATGATACACTTTTATTTTTTTTCCAATCGCAGGAACAGATTTTGTATATGCTGATGGAGAAAAGGTAAATTCTTCATTGTTAACTATATACGAAATAGTCATTTGATACATGATCTTAGGTTTTTTTTGAGTTTCTTCTGTTCTATCAATTCGCAACACTTGTTCGTAACTGATTATTTCCCCGATAACTGTATTGCTATTTGTTAGAAAATCAGCGTTTAAAGAAAATAAAAATACACCGATACCCACTATTATGATACCGAAAATAAAAGGTATGATTTTTATAAAAGTCAGTAAAAATAATCTGTTCTGGTTCTCATAATTTTCCATAGTAATGTTTCCTTGAGATATTTGAATTAAATACACCTATATTAATCATAATTTTTAATTGAACAGAAAGTTGATCCTTCCGGTTTTTCCCGCGGGAGGTAACCGTTAAATTTTAAGAAAATTCCCCTTCTCCATCAGAGTAATCTCCTCGCCCTCTGCCGTATAGGCCGTCAGTTCCGTATCGGGACCGCCGATCATGAAATCGGTGTGGACCAGGGAATCGTTGCATCCCGCTTCTTTCAGTTTCTCATCCGAGTCAAGTTCCTTGAAATCCCTGAGACAGGACGGGTAACCCGCCCCCAGAGCCATGTGGCATGAAGCGTTCTCATCGTAGAGAATCGAATGGAAAATTAGGCCGCTGTTGGATATGGGCGAATCGTTCTGCACCAGAGCGATCTCTCCCAGGTATGAAGCTCCTTCATCGGTTTCGAAAAACTCTTTCAGAGCGTCTTCGCCCTCTTCGGCGCTGAAGGAGACAACTTTGCCCTTCTCAAAACGGAACTGCGCTCCGACAACTATTTTCTCCCGGACCGAGACGGGTCTCGTCACCTTCACATAACCTTCGGTCCGTCGCCAGTCCGGTGTCGTATAGATCTCCTCCGAAGGAATATTGGCATTGTAAAGACGACCGTCAGCCAGCGGCATGGGTCCCCCGCACCAGAGACTGCGATCCGAAAGTCCGACGGTCAGGTCCGTGCCTTCGCTCCTGAATCTTATCCTGTCGAATTGAATTCCATTATACCTGTCGCACCGGGCATGGAGAGTCTTATTCAGCTCATCCCAGGCTTTGGCCGGATCATCGCGGTCCAGACGCAGAATCGGCTTGAGAACGTTCCAGAGCTCCTCCTCTGTTGCCCCATCCCCCAGCACCTGTTCCGCCCAGCTCTTTCCCGGAACCGCGACAACGCACCAGGCGTGTTCATCAGCCATGAGGGACTGATTGAAAAATTTCAGCTTCCGCCCCAGAGCTTTCCTGTTTCTGGCTACTTTTCCCGGATCGGCGTTTTTCAGAACATTCCCTTCCCCCACATTGTCAATGCGGATATTAGCCCAGTCTTCATCGAGCATGACCCGGCCCTCTTCCACCAGATGAGGGGGAACGTAGTCGAGAGCGTCCCCTTCCTGATGGGTGAAGCGGCTCAGATCCAGATAATTATCGAGTATTGTAATCTGCACATAGCCGGCTCCCAGCCTGTAGGCTTCCCCGCCGAGAATACGGGCAAAATGATAATCCTCCGCGCCGCAGCGGATTCTGACGCACTGCCCCTTTCTCAGATTGATTCCCGACCGGAGTATGATTTCCCCATATTCTTTCAGTTTATCCATGGTTTGAAATCATAAAACGACGGGCCTGTCCTTGCAAGGGAAAAGATCCTTCTGTTATATTGAGCAGGTGAAAAACCTACTGGATATACACTGCCACTCCATAGCGAGCGGCCACGCCTACAGTTCCATCGAAGAAAATGCCCGGGCTGCCTCGGCCAGAGGGCTTGAACTCCTGGCCATTACGGACCATGGGCCCGCCATGCCCGGCGGTGCCCATATTTACCATTTCCACAATCTGAGGATTCTGCCTACCCGTATAGAGGGGGTGAGGATACTGAAGGGAGCCGAAGCCAATATCATGAATTACGACGGATCGATCGATCTTGATGAGGAATGTCTGGCCGGACTGGATTTTGTCATCGCCAGCCTTCACCCCCCCTGCATAGCCTTCGGTTCGGAACGAGAGAACACCGATGCAATGATCGGAGCTATGAGAAATCCCGGCATCCACGTGATCGGCCATCCCGGGGATGCGCGCTATCCTTTTAATATCGAAGAGGTTGTCGCGGCGTCCAAAGAGACGGGAACACTTCTGGAAATCAACAACAGTTCGTTGAAGCCCACGAGTTTCCGTCCCGGAAGCGATGCGATTTTAAGGAAAACCGCTGCGGTCTGCCTGGAGAAAAATGTTCCGCTGGTCATGGGAAGCGATGCCCATTTCTCCGCCGATGCCGGACTCTTTCACGAAGCGGAAAAACTCCTGGCCGAAGCGGGATTCCCCGAAGAGATGATTCTCAATAAATCGGTTGAGGCCTTTCTGAAACACATCAGAATAAATTGAGCTGTCTGCCTTCGATAAGAGAATCAAAATCCTCTCCGATCGCGAAGAGAACCGCATCGGCTATAGGTCTGATCTGCTTCTCAACATAATGGCCGTAATCGGCTCCGCCTTCGTAGAGTTCCCGGGGGACAGGTCCCTCGGCCGTCATAATATAGGATATTTCCCGTAGTTTCCTGGTCCCTTCGGGGTCGAGAAGAAGTGCCGCTCTCACATGAGGAGGCCGGCTTTTCGAATAATCGCCTGCCTGGCGGCTCAGCCTCTTTTTATAGACGAGCTTGTCATCATATTCCCCGTCACGGAGCTTCTGTACATAATCGCGGACCCACTGCTTCAACTCTTTTTCGTGGAAAAAACGGTAGAAAAGTTCCTGCTGAAATTCCCTGGCCAGAGCGGTCCAGTCGGACCGGACGGTTTCCAGTCCCTTGAATTCCATTTCGCCGTTATCCAGAAGTCCCGAATAGCGTTTCCTGGCACCTTCCTGGGAATTGCGCATGGGGGGGAGAAAGAATTTGCTGTAGTGTTTTTCAAATTCGATTTCCAGTTTCGATTCAATGGCGAACTCATCTTTCAGAACCCCGGAAAAATAACTGTTGACCTCTTTTTCCAATTCCTCACCCGCTCTATGGGGATGGGAATATTCTCCCTCTTTAAGACAAACGAACACCGAATCGGTATCGCCGTAAATGACATTGTAGCCCTTTTCCCTCAGCATGGAAGCACAGCGCTTGAGGATCCACTGCCCCGTCCCCGTAATGGCAGTCGGCAGATCGGCATGATAAAACCGACAGCCCGTCGTCCCCATAACTCCGTAGAAGCTGTTCATCAGTATCTTGACGGCCTGGGCCAGATACTGATCGCCCTCTTTTTTGGCACGGGACCGCCTTTCCATCAGCTCGGTGAGAAATCCCGGCAGAATGTGATGGCTGCGGGAAAAAGAGATTCCCACCGGTGTCGTACAGGGGTCGACGGAACTTTTCAGCCGGGACAGGGGATCGATGAAAAAAGTTCTGATAATAGTGGGATAGAGACTTTTGAAATCCAGAACCACGACGTGGCGATACAGTCCCGCTTCACTGGAAAAGACATGGCCTCCCGCCGCATGGGCCCCTGCTTCCATATCCGCCGTATCGGGGGCCACATATCCCCTTCTGTGGATAAGCGGCAGCATAAAATAATCAAATGAGGCTACGGACATGTGCACTTTGTCGATAGGGAGCCCTGTTATCAGGCTGCGGGTGACCAGCTGCTCTATGATAGCGGTCTCCCTGAAAATTTCCGTAACCAGAACAGAGTCCTCAAGATTGTAGAAACCCAGCGCCTCTTTATCCTCCCGGAAACGCCGTTCTATCTCGGCGACTTTATCCTTTTCGGGAGTGATGTCCTTGCCTCTGCCGAGCAGTTCCTGCGCCACAGTCTCCAGTTTAAAGTTTTCAAATTTGTAAAAGGCCGTCCGCAGGGTCTGGGGCCCGTCAATGACAATCCGCCCTTCAAGATCGACGGCGAAAAGCCCGTTCCTCTTTTCGATAAGTCTCAGTTCCCGGAACCCGCGGCCCAGATTGAGACGAACACCCAGCTTGAGTGCCCGTTCGCTCAGAAACTTTAAATCGAAGCCGATGACATGCCAGCCGATCAACAGATCGGGATCGTAGAACCGGATAAGGGCGACAAAGCGCTCCAGAAGAGCTTTCTCGCCGGAACAGTATTCCAGCCACTCCGGCGATGTCCCGGGATCGTCTCCCCTCATAATGACATGCCTGAGATCCGTTCCATCTCCTGCCGTCAGATGAAAGGAAACGGAATAAAGCGTTCCGTCCTGACCGGTTTCAATATCGAAGGAGAGCCATTTCAGCCCGGGCCTGTAATCGATGCCCCGGATCCGGGGATTTCTGAAAACTCTCAGGTTCCCCTCCATCTCCGGCTCTCCCTCAATTTCCAGACCTCCCTTAATGTGCCTTTCCATCAGATAGCGGTCCTCGGCGCGAACATCGGACTCGTACAGTCTGACATGCTGTTCCTTGAGCATTTTTCTGCTGTTGAAAAAGGATTCCAGAGAGGGGAAATAGAGAGCGTCCACAGGGTCATCGTGAAAATCAGTCAACTCGACTTCTTTCCGTTCCACCGCTTCTGCCAGGAGAGGCGAAGCCTCTCTGTTTATAAAAAAAAGCGGTTTGTGATTGTTATATATAATTTTAAAAGGCCCCTGAGAGCCCGTACCATAAAAATGAAGCTCGCAAAGGCCTTTGTTATCGAGGCTTTCCACCGTAAGCAGAAAGCCCTGTTCAAAACTCATAGCCGTCCCGTTAATCCAGCTCCTGAAGATCCGATGCGTCCTCACTGTCAGCCAGGTATTCATCATCACCCCGATCTGATACCGGAGAGGACTCTGCTGAATCTCCGTCCTGATCGGTGATAAAGCGGTTCACTTCAGCATCGATATCCGTGCTGACCGCATCGACTCTATCGGAAACATCGCGAAGACCGAATACGGCATGAGTCACTTCGTTGAATCCCTGGTTGATTTCCGATACGGCATTGACGACACTCGTCGAAATATTGGACACATTGGTCATGCTGGACTGAACGGAAGAGGAGTTTTCCGTCATTATATTCGATTTGTCCTGTATGTTGGAGGAAATGGAACTGAGGGACATCATAGCCTCGAGAATCTGTTTCCCCCCCATATCCAGCTCTTTGGTGCTGGAGGCAATGGTGACAAGGGCTTCTTTGAAATTATTAATACTCTCACGCACTTTCTCGAAAGAGTGATTGGATTTCTGCCCTGCCAGAGAGGCGTTTTCAATTTTACCGATAATATCTTTCAGGTTTTTGGTTATTTCCTTGGAGTTGACTGATGACGCTTCAGCCAGTTTTCTGATTTCATCGGCAACGACGGCAAAGCCCTTTCCGTTTTCCCCGGCATGGGCGGCCTCAATAGCTGCATTCATGGCGAGGAGGTTAGTCTGGGACGCTATTTTCTGAATAATGTCCACCATTCCGTAAATTTCGTTAACCGAATTATTGATGTTCTGGACGATATTGGTTGTATCCATGATCGTGCGCCCTCCCTCTTCGGAGGTCTGAACCAATTCAACCATAGCCGACTGGTTCCGCTCGGTAAGCTGGGCGACGCTCTGAATAGAGGCAATCATTTCCGTAACGGAAGCGGTCGATTCCTCGACCATGGACATCTGCTCGTATATGTGGGAGTTCAGATCCTTGACCAATCCGCTGATCGCCATAACTTCTTCCGAAGAATGGTTGATATGGGAGTCGAGGTCCTTCATCTGCTTATCGATAGATTTGAGATTACCGGAAATCTGTTCAGCCGAAGCGGAGGTCTCCGTCGTGGTGGCCATCAGTTCCCCTTTCACTTCCGTGCTGCGCAAAGAGAGGTCTTTCATCGTCTGTATGGTCTGGCGGAGACCGGTTTGAAAATCATTCATCATTTTGCTGAGGGCTCCGATCTCGTCTTTTGAACGTGAATCGAAATTCCGGGTCAGATTCCCCTGGGCCATGACGGAGATATTCCCCTCAATGCTCCGGATTGATCCGGCAATGGAATTGGAAACCCGGAAAGCGATAAAGAGAGCCAGAACAATTGTGACAAAGATCAGGGCACCCATAAAAATATAACTGGTTCTGACCTGGGCATCGATTCCGTTGCTGATAATTTCCGACTGGTTCCCCAGTATATCAATGGAAGACTCCAGAACATTCACCATATTGGTAATATTGTTTTCCACCTGCTGTCTGTAGAATGAAAAAGCCGGATGAAGCTCACTTTCCTGAGCAATCTGAGAATCGACATCATCGAACTGAAAGTCACCTTTATAGGTGATGATCTTGTCGGCAATATCGACCAGTTTATTCGAGGCGCTGTTAAAATGAGACATGGTGGATCCCTGAAGATCATCGAGGCGCTCAATGGATGTCAGCGAATCTTCAATGATGACGCTCAGCTTCCTCAGGGACTTGATCTTCTGGAGATCGGCCAGAGCTTCCTGTTTTACAGAATAAGCTTTTTCATAGGATGCAAGCTGGGATTTGTAAAGTGTATCGGGAAAAAAGAAGGCCGCGACCTCCTGCAGTTCCCGGTTTAAAGCCTTATCGAGTACTTCCAGGTATTCCCTTTCTCTTTCCAGGGTATTTATATTGATCTGCATCACGACGAACACGGTTATGGAAAAAAGAACCGCCGTTACGAGCGATGATATCAGAAGGAGAAGTTTGGTTTTTATCTTCATTATTCTACCTGTGTTTCAAAATAGTTAACTTTTTTTACTTCCGTCATTTTATCGTAAAAGCTAATATTTGCCTAATATTATTTTAATAAATCCTTAAATCTTTGGGTTTTAAATGATAAAATATTTTGATGAAATATAAATGTCTGATAATTGACCACGATGACACAACTGTTGACAGCACTCCCTCCATTCACTACCTGGCCCACCAGGAGCAGATGAGAAGAATAGGCCGGGAAAGCGAGACTTCCACTCTGGAAGAGTGGTTCAAAGTGAATTTCGATCCGGGATTTTCCGTATACATCGACAAAGTGCTGAAGCTGACCGAGGCAGAAAAGAAAATCTGCTACGAAATATGGAGGGAATTCACGACCGTGCTCAACCCGCCTTTTTTCGAAGGGATGCTCAGCCTCCTCAACGATTTTCGCAATCAAGGCGGCATAATCGTGGTGGTCTCCCACTCGGAACCGGATATCATCCGCAATCACTATGAAACGCAGAGTGAACTACCGGGCTTTATGCCGGACAGAATTATCGGCTGGACCGGAGAACCGGAAAAACAGAAGCCTTTCCCATGGCCTGTCGAGGAAGTCATGAAAGAGTTCTCCCTGTCGAGAAAAGAGATTCTGGTAGTCGACGATCTGAAACCGGGCATCACCATGGCAAACAGAGCGGGAGTCGATTCAGCCGGAGTCGGCTGGAGTCACAACCTTCCGGTTATCCGTAAAGCCATCAGCAGGGAGAGCACCTATTTTCTCGAATCCGTGGAGGAGCTGAGACGTCTCGTTTTCAGCTGATCAGATCCTCTGAAAATAGGTCCGTGAGAGTACTTCCTCCTGCTGTTCCCGGCTCAGCCTGTGGAAATTGACTGCGTACCCTGAAACGCGGATCGTCAGATTGGGATATTTCTCAGGATGTTCCATCGCATCGGCCAGAGTCTCACGGTTAAAAACGTTGACATTGATATGATGCCCCTGTCTTGCGAAATAACCGTCCAGTATGGATACGAGGTTTTTTTCCGAAGACTCCCTGTCCCGGCCCAGAGTTTCCGGAGTGATGGAAAAAGTGCAGGAAACACCATCGCGGCAGCACTCGTAGGGGATTTTCGAAAGGGAGTTGAGAGAGGCCAGAGCCCCCTTTCTCTCGCGGTTATGCATGGGATTGGCACCGGGGGCAAAGGGCTCTCCCCTCATTCTTCCGTCAGGTGTCGAACCCGTTTTCCTGCCGTAGACGACGTTCGATGTAATAGTGAGGATGGACAGCGTGTGTTCCGCTCTGCGGTATGTTTCCCTTTCGCGCAGACAGCTGATAAACTCTTCTGTTAATCCGGCGGCAATGGTGTCGACCCGGTCATCATCGTTACCGTACCGGGGAAAATCACCCAGGACATCGTAATCGACGACAATTCCCCTCTTATCGGTAAGCGGTTTGACAACAGCGTATTTAATGGCTGAAAGGGAGTCGGCCGCAACCGATAATCCGGCGATACCGAAGGCCATAAAGCGGTTTACTATCGTATCGTGGAGAGCCATCTGAATCTTCTCATAGGCGTATTTGTCATGCATATAGTGTATGATATTCATGGCGTTGACATATTTTTCACAGAGCCACCTGAGATAGCGGCTGAATTGTGCCCGGACCGTTTCGTAATCGAGTATACCGGCATTCAGAGGGGTTCCCTCCGGACCGGTGAACTCTCCGGTTATCTCATCGCGGCCGCCGTTTATGGCCAGAAGCAGTGTCTTGGCCAAATTGCACCGCGCTCCGAAAAACTGCATATCCTTTCCGATCTTCATAGCGGAAACACAGCAGGCGATGGCATAATCATCACCGTAAAGAGGGCGCATAAGATCATCGTTTTCATACTGTAGGGAATCGGTATCGATGGAAAGGCGGGCGCAGAAACGCCTGAACGGCTCGGGAAGGGACTCTGACCAGAGAATCGTGAGATTCGGTTCTGCCGATGGCCCCAGATTATATAGTGTCCGGAGGATTCTGTAAGAGGATCGGGTCACCATGGAGACGCCTTTTTCCGTCATCCCGCCGATCACCTCGGTAATCCACATGGGATCTCCGGCAAACAGTTCATTATATTCGGGAGTTCTGAGCTGGCGGGCACAGCGGAGTTTCAGAACGAAATCATCGAATATCTCCTGAACACCTTTTTCATTTATTGTCCCTTCCCGCAAATCTCTTTCGAAATAAATATCGAAGAACGTGCTGACCCGCCCGAGAGACATGGCGGCTCCATTCTGTTCCTTTATCGCCGCCAGATAGGCAAAGTAGGTCCACTGGACAGCCTCCCTGCCGTTAAGAGCGGGATTCGAAATATCGATTCCGTAAATCAGAGCCATCTCTTTCAGCTTCTTCAGAAAATCGATCTGGCGGTAAAGCTCCTCGAGCAGCCTGATATTCTCCTCATTCATAGTAAGCCCGGAAATCTCTTTTCTGTCGAGTTTCTTTTCATCAATCAGCCTGTCGACTCCATAGAGAGCCACCCGGCGGTAATCCCCGATTATCCGCCCCCGTCCGTAGGCATCGGGGAGGCCTGTTATCAGTCCGCTGCGTCTGAGTGTTTTGATTTCGTCGCTGTAAACACGGAAAACCCCGTCGTTATGGGTCGTCCGGAAACGGAAATGATTCTCGATTTCTTCGGAAAGCTTTTCGCCGTAAGCGCTGCAGGCATCGCGGGCCATACGAATCCCGCCGAAGGGATTGACCCCTCTTTTCAAAGGCGCATCGGTCTGCAGCCCCACAATGATTTCTCTGTCCCGGTCCAGATAGCCCGCTTTGTAACTGAGAAGAGATGATACTTTTTCCGTATCAATTGCCAGAACACCGCCTCTCCCGCTCTCTCTTTTCAGCAGTTCATTAAACCGCTCATTGAGCGCCGCCGTCCTTCCGGTCGGTCCCTCGAGGAAAGAGTCATCACCATTGTACGGGCTGTAATTGGAAAGAATAAAGCCCCGGACATCAATATCGTCCATCCAGGGGCCGGCGGCAAAACCGCGCCACGATTCCTGCATATAATCCTCCGGTCAGAGGCCGGAGCAAAAAAAACGCCCGGCCAGAGTTGTTGTTCTCTGCCCAGACGGTCGACATTTCTTTTTTCGATCCTGATTCCCGGAGGTACTCCCCCTTATCCGTCAGTCTCAGGATGGATCCACTATATTCAAAAGTGATACGTTAGTCCAGTGGAGCCGGTTTTATTTTCAGCGGGCGAAATCCGCCGACAGCATCATGTTCTGACGGGGAGCGAGATGCAGCTTGAGAATCCCGTTCTTTACAGCGAACAATTCGCCTCCGAAGAGATCCTGCCAACCGGTGCTGTTTCCCAGAATATCCACAGGTAATTCAAGAGTTCTCTTTTTCCCGCTTTTATTCAGCACCGCAAGAAAGCCCTTATCCCTGTCAAACCGGGCAAAAACAAAAGCCCTTTCATCGCGGTAGAGAACTTTATATCCGCCTGTATGGAGAGCCGGTTCTTCGCGCTTGAGCCGGGCCATTGTACCGTACAGGTTCACAAACCGGCTGTCCCATTTCTCTTCCCGCCATTCCATGGGGTAGCGGCAGCCTTCAACAGAGAGAGCATGTCCCTTAAGACCGACTTCATCGCCGTACCAGATATTGGGCGCGCCGGGAAGCAGGAATTGAAGATAAATCATTCCCGAATAAATATCCCAGTCGAAGAGCTCTTCATGATTGTGAAAGCGGTGAATATCGTGGGTGTCAAAGACATTGAGCTGGAGATCCTTCACCTGGCTGGGAATCCTGTCGTAGTGCTGACGGATCATCTGCTCCAGTTCGAATCCCGAATATTCGCGGGAACGATGGGGCGGATAGTCCGGACCTTCCGCTTCAAAACGGACGGCTTCACCGGCCCAGCGCCTGAGAGGGCTGCCGCAGGCGAAGTAGTTCATGGCACCGTCCCACTGGTCGCCCAGATGATAAGCGATCGTATCCTCCCAGTGCTCGCCCACGATATAGGCCTCGGGGTTGACGCTTTTTACGGCTGTGCGGACATCGCGCCAGATTCCGAAACCGAGCTGGCTCTCCTTCCGGCGCCCCACCTGATTGGCCACGTCAAAACGCCAGCCGTCGATCTTCCAGGGAGCTTTCAGCCAGTGTTTGACCAGACTGTCCTCCCCGTCGATTATGGTTTCCCGCAGTTCCGGAGCCCTGTAGTTGAGCTGGGGAAGAGTCGGCACATCCCACCAGCACTCGAATCCACCCTTCCCGTCGGGAAAATAGTATTTCGCTTCGCGGGAGTCGGGATCGGCTTTGGATTTCTGAAACCATACATGATTGGAACCTGTATGGTTGATGGACACATCGACGATCAGCTTCATCCCCTCATTGTGAAGAGCCTGTGACAAATCAGCCAGAGCTTGATCGCCGCCGAGCGCTTCGTCAACATGAAAATAATCAGTACAGTCGTAACGGTGGGCCGTATGGGCCCGGAAAACCGGGTTGAGAAACAGGGCCGTTACACCGAGCTCTCTCAGATAGGGGATTTTCTCCCGGATACCCGCCAGATCGCCGTTGAAAAAGTCCATGCAGCGTCCTTCGGGAAACTCCAGGGGCTCATCGGTCCAATCCATGGCTTTGGGGCTTCCGCCGTCGAACTCATACTCGCCGGTTTTCCGGTTGCAGGAGGGATCGCCGTTGCGGAACCTGTCGGGAAAAATCTGGTAGAATACAGCGCTTTTAATCCATTCAGGACTCTCGAAGGCGGGAAGAAGGGTAAAATCGTGATCTTCTGTGGGATTGACAGTTTCCACGGCTTTTCTCGTATAGAACAACTCGCCTTCATCGGTATGCAGCAGAAAATGCCAGTGGATCATCTCTTCCTGACTGACAGAAAGCGAGGCTGTCCACCATTCGAAGAGGCTGTCCTCTTCGGTTAACTTCATGGCAATTCTTTCCGAATGCCCGCAGATGACGACCCGCAGTTCTGCGGACCGGACCGGGGCGTCTTTAAAAACTCTGAAGCTGATAGTTGTCGTATCACCCACTTTTGCTGCAGGATTGGACATATAGACACTATTGACTTCCGAATGTATCGATTCTTTCCAGTCAATCATAGAAACTCCTTAATGTTGTACATTAGGTACTACATACAGAATATACACTGTTCTGTCAACAGATCAATTATCCAGTCAAGTAGCTTCGGATCGGGAAGAAAGTTCTTTTATCTGTATTCCCTGGTTCTTAAGAGCGTGCTCGGCTCCCTTGCTCAGTTGATCTTTATTGACCCAGAGATAATCGACACCCAGCTCTCCAAGCCATTCCGCCGTGAGAATTCCCTTCTGTTTCCCGGCAAGACAACCGGGATTATTCCCTCTCTCCACACCTTCTGAGAGAAAATCGGATAACTCCGGGCTGATATTCTTTTTAAGGGAAAGAAAGGCAAAAACCGGAACATCTCCGAATATGCCCTCCCCCCGCATTCTTTCATCTGCAACCGGTAAAGCATGTCTGTAAAACTCTTTTTCCTCCGGTTCATAATGGATTATGATTCTTTCAACCCGGGGAATGGCCCTACGGATTTCAGCTTCCAGTTCGTCAGCCACTCTATGGGCGGCGGGAAGTTCTTTCTCCTTCAAAGTCACAGCGGCCTGCATAAACCTGAACCGGCCGGCATTCCTCCCCATCAGAGATTTCAGATCTATAACAGAATCGTGATTTCTGATGATCCCGGAGGCCATTTCCAGCAGCTCCGGCTCCAGAGAGGCATCGAGAAGGACTTTCATGCCATCGGTCAGAAGTTCCCACCCGGCACGGACTATAAAAATCAGAACGAAAACGGCGGCCAGTTTGTCCAGAGAGATACCGAAAACAGCGCTGATACCGAAATAAGCCAAAACGGTGGAAACGACAACGATAAGCGAGGAAGCTGTATCGACCAGTCTGTGCTTTCCCTCGGCGATAAGCGTTGGAGATCCGTTCCTCCTCCCCCGGGCCAGCGTATAGAGGCCGAATAGATAAACGACCAGCGTAGAAAGAGACATGATCAGAACTTCCCGCATCCCCACGGCAGGAGCAGTTCCGCTCTCCTCCACAAAAAGGGAACGGATTATTTCATAACCGGCGATAAATATAAAGAGCGAGACAATAACGGAAATAAGATTCTCGATTTTATACAAGCCCATAGGAAATTGACTGGTTTTACGGGTGGAGATGAGAATTCCCAGAAAGACAGCCAGAGAGGCGACACAATCCGCCGTGGAGTCGATAACGCTGGCTTTTATAGCGGAGCTGCCCGACCGATAGGCCAGCCAGGCTTTAACGGAAGCCAGAATGAGATTAAGGGCAAAAGCCGCAAAAGCGATTCTTCGTATATGGACGGTTTCTCTATTCATGATTCCATTATAGAACACCGGGAATTCTCTAGTCAAAGCCTGATCCTATTCTCCTGACCGGATCAGAACGGCGCCCCAGTTCGGCCATAAGCGGAGAGAGAGACTCCCCCCTTCTACCCTTACCGTTTCTCCGTTAAGCCGGTCTTCATACAGTCCGTCCTCCGGTGCGGGAATCTTTATCTGCACTTCCCGGTCTGCCGAATTGACAGCGCAGAGGGCGACCCCACGTCCCGATTCCCGGGCAAAGGCAAACTGATTGGAACTCTTGTACAATTCCCGGTATGAACCGGACTGAAGAGCTTCCGATGAATGGCGGATAGAAGCCATCCGGCAGTGGTTCTCCCAGGAAGACATTTCCTCTTCATTTGAAGGATGCTCCGAACAGCGGAGAGCCGGCCGGAGATTTCTGTCGCTGTGTCCCTCCTTGACTCCCCGGAGCTGCCATTCGCTTCCGTAATAGACTGAGGGATTTCCGGGAATCGTGTAGAGCAGAATCAGCGCATTATAGAAATGTGCGGGCTTCTGGAGAACCGAAGCGATGCGGTTCACATCGTGATTATCGATAAAATTATAAAGCCTGCGCCCTCTGTAAATCCCCTCTGCGCCGAAAAGGCGGTTCAAACTATAGGCGATTTCAAAAAAATTATTGTCGTTAAGACTGGAGTGGATTCCCTTATAACACTCATAGTTCGTGACCGAATCGAGAAGATCGTGATCGAGCCACTGCCGGTAATCTCCATGAATAACTTCTCCCAGAAGCTGAAAATCCGGATCAAGGGAGCGGGTGAAACGCCTCAATTCCTCCAGGAAATCTTTATCAAGACAGTAGGCAACATCGAGCCGGAGCCCTTTGATACCGAATTCCCGATACCACATTTCAACAGCTCCGAAGATGTGGTTGCGCACATCGCGGTTTGACAGATTCAATTCAACCAGGCTGTCGTGCCCCTCCCAGCAGCGGACATGAAAAGGCTCCAGAGAGACATCGCGGAACCAGTCACGGCAGGGCGATTCTCCTTTCCGGCTTTCCAGATCCCGGAAAGCCCGGAACGACCGGGAGACATGATTAAAAACACCATCGACGTAGACGGCCAATCCCTTATCTTTCATCTTTCTGCAAAGCTGCGCAAAATCATTATTGGTTCCAAGGCGGCGGTCTACCCTGTAGTAATCCACCGTGTCATATCCATGGCTCTCCGATTCAAAAAGAGGACCGAAATACACCGCATCAAATCCACCTTCGACAATATGACCGATCCAGTTTTCTATTTCGGAAAAGCGTGAAACCGGAACGCTGTCCAGATCATTTCTTTCGGGCGCCCCTGTCAATCCCAGGGGATAAATGTGGTAAAAAGTATGATTCATTATTTACGACTCCTTCTCTATACCGATCGGTATAGAGCAGTTAAAAAAAATCATGAATAGATTCCGTGGGCAAACTGATGAACAGTTCTGTAAACAAAATCCCCATCAATTTCAAATTCATTTCTGAGCAGGCGGGAGAGGGAGGAATTGATTAATCCCATAAAAGTGGCGCTGTAATTCCTGTGCCGCCCTCTCATATTTCCATGTTTATATGAGGCATCGATAAACATGTCTTCGAGTATTCTCTCAAGCTCATTCAGGAATTTGCCTCCAATCCTTATTTCCTCCGATAAGGGGGGGGCTGAACACAAAGTCAGGTAGGTTTGGATGAAATCTTTGTGATTCTTCCCATTTTTCAGCATATACTGGAGGATAAGCTGCATTTTGGAAAAAATATCCTCTTCTGATGAAGCCAGACGGGAGAGCTCTTTCAATAGCGGAGAAAAATCCCTCTCCAGACATTGGAGGTACAAACCTTCCTTGCTCCCGAAATAGTGGTAGAGCGTCGGTTTGGTTATCTCCGCCCTGTTGACTATTTCCTGTATTCCCACAGCGTGATATCCCTTTTCGGCAAAGAGGCTCAGTGCTGTTTTCTGAATATTCTCGCGGTTATCCATAAATCGAATATACCGATCGGTATAGAATCAGTCAAGATCATAAAGTGATTTTTCTATGAGAAAAGCCGCTTTATCCTGAGAAATGGCCGCTGCATCGATTACGACGTCAGCGTATCGGCGGTACAGAACCTCTCTCTCGTTGAACAGTTCTGCAAAAGTCTGATTCTCCGCTTTGGCGATTCCCCTGGTTTCAAAATTGGTTATCCGCTTTTTCAGAACATCGAGTCCGGCCTGAAGAAACACGATACGGGAAATGGACTTGAGATGGTTCATAGCGGCTTCGCTGTAAACGGCACTTCCGCCTGTTGCGATAATATTTCCCTCTATATTGATCTTCAGGATTTCCTCTTCCTCTATTGTTCTCAAAGCCAGATATCCGTCGCGGTCCATTATGGACTGGAGCGATTCGCCGCGGTTGATCTGTATGAGGATATCCGTATCGAGAAAACCCATGGAAAGGTTCTTCGCCAGAATAATACCGGTTGTGCTTTTACCGGCGCCGGGCATGCCGATCAGGGTTATGTTCTTTTTCATGGAGTAAAAATAACTTCTTTTCCCTTTTCAGACAAGAGAAGAGTACTCTCAAGCTGTTCGCTCCTATATCTTAAAAATTGCTATAAGCTCCTTAAGGCGCTCGGAATTCGATGACAGGACTTCCGCGGTGGAAGCCAGTTCCTCCGAACTTGCGGCATTCTGCTGAGTTATGGAATCCAGTTCGAGGAGGGATTTATTGATCTGTTCCGTTCCCGTTTTCTGTTCCTTACTGGAATAGGATATCTCGTTAATCAACTTGGCCGTTTTTTCAATATCAGGGACTAGCTTTGTCAGCATTTCACCGGCGAGTGTGGCTTTCTCGCTTGTTTTTACGGACAGCTCGCCTATATCCCCGGCCGCCGACTGGCTCCTTTCCGCCAGCTTCCTTACTTCCGCCGCGACGACGGCAAAGCCTTTGCCTTGTTCTCCCGCCCTGGCCGCTTCAATGGCGGCATTGAGAGCCAGAAGATTGGTCTGTCTTGCAATCTCTTCCACGATGGAAATTTTATTCGATATCTCCATCATAGCCTTAAGGGCCTCTCCAACAACCCGGGCACCGGTATTGGTATCTTCCACAGCCTTTAATGCTATTGTATCCGTTATGCCGGCATTATCGGCATTCTGCTGAATGGTAGAATACATCTCTTCCATGGATGCGGAAATTTCCTCAACGGCCGCCGCCTGTTCCGTAGATCCCAGACTTAAAGCCTGGGCGGAATGGCTCAATTCCTGACTTCCCGATAAAACACTTTCCGCCGAATTGTTGACTTCGACTACCATGGATTGGATTTTCCGGGCCATATTGTCCATGGCTTTCAATAATTGTCCCGTTTCATCGTTGTTGAAATGATCCAGTGAAATCCGGAAGTCCCCTTCGGCCATTTGATTTGACACCTCAACGGCAGATTCCAGATTTCTGGTCAGCAATTGGACGATAAGTATCAAAATCGCGGAAAGTATTACGACAAGTACGGCAAGGCCAAGGGCAAATCCGATTTTCAGTAAAAAGAACTTCCGGAAGATTTCGCTTCGGACTGCCGCGAACATTTCCTGATGTTCAGTAATATCCAGTGCATAGACTATAGTTCCCACAGTTTTTCCGGTATAGTCCCTGACCGGAAAAACGCTTAGAAAGAACTCCCCTCTTTCTTCCATATGAATTCCTTCCCTTCCTTTATCAAGAAGTTCTGTGGAAACCAGGGGGTCCGTGACGACAGGGTCTGTTACATCGGTCAATACGTATTTATCTTCCAGAACCGGATAGGTTTCCGGATTTTGAAGATTTTTGGCGACGGGCAGAAGATCGGCATTCATATACACAGCAAAAAACATTTTGTCGGAAGTTACGGCTTTATTTATCAATTCCGTAAAGGAAAAAAGCACTTCATCGGATCCCAGGTGCCGTCCACCCGGAGCTGAAACGGGAGCCAGCCCCCTAATGGCGAATCCACCGCGACCGACCTCTATACCGACAATTGGTTCATGGTTCCCCTGGTTGATATCCAGAACAGTCTGCCGGAAGGAAGAGATGTCATCGGAGATATCAATTTTTTCACCGTCTCTGGTGGTCTGGTATCCATCTCTCCAAAGCCTGACAAGGCTCCTTCCGTTGGGCAGGTGAAAATGCAACTCCAGAAGGGACTGTCCGGAATAGCTTGTAAAGCCGTCGATAATAGGTCTGAAGAGCTCGCGCAGCATCTCCCTTGCCTTCTGGGACTGAGAGCTGCTTTCATCGTCCATATTCCCGGAATATGCCAATTCATAAGCCTTTAAAACAGGGTCCCATTTGGAAAAAAGCGATGCGATGGAGAGCGCTTTGCTGCCAACCCTTTCAATATCATTATAGATCTGCATGATCTTTTCATTGGCAGCTGTTGTTTGTGAATTTAAGAAAATCATCCTGTTTTTACTCAAAATATCCCCGGACAACTTATTAAAGCTCATGGAAAAAGAGATATAACCCAATACGCCGAATAGAGCCAAAACCGATAAAACCGGTAACAAAATTTTTGATCTGACTTTCATAACAACCTTCTTATCCATTAATTATGAAAGTCAGGTTTATCTTTTTCAATTTTCAAACCTTTTTTTTCCGTTTTTTCACTCTTTCCATCGAGATCTTGAAATCCGATCGGGAAAAAAAATCGTAGCTCTTGAGAAAACCATGGCGTTAGAGCGGGAATCATTCGATATTTTAATCTTGACTTATTATTGACATTTTTTTACAATTTGTCAGATACAAATGAGCGGTACTGCTGCTGCGTATCTGTGTATAACTGAAAGATTGTGATATAATCATGGACGTATTCACAAAAAGTATTTGCCTACCTACAGGTAGGTAGATAGAATAATAACAGGTGGTATAGATGGCTTGGTTTAGCACTTCTAAAGCTAAAGATAAAAAATTCAATGAAGATATCTGGTTAAGCTGCCCCAAATGTAAAAAACATATTTTCAAGGAAAGCTGGCTGCAGGAACACAAGGTCTGCCCGGCATGCGGGCATCATGGAAAACTGACTGCCTGGGAAAGAATCGGCATTACCCTTGATGAAGGGACTTTTACGGAGCTCAACGGTGCCATAAAGCCCGCCGACCCCCTGGAGTTCAACGACGCCAAGGGAAGTTATAAAGATAAAGTGGCCGAGACGACGGAGAAAACCGGACTGAACGAATCGGTCGTAACCGGTTCCGGCAAAATAAACGGAATCCCCGTATCCATCGCTGTTATGGATTTCCGGTTCCTCGGAGGAAGTCTCTCCTCGGGAACAGGAGAAAAAATTCTGAGAGCAGCCAATTACGCTTATGAGAAATCGGTTCCCCTGATCATCTTCTCCGCTTCCGGTGGAGCGAGAATGCACGAGGGAATTCTCAGCCTGATGCAGATGGCCAAGACCTGCGCCGGCGTCGCCCGGCTCAACGACAGGGATATCCCTTTTATTTCCGTTCTCACCGATCCGACGACAGGGGGCGTCTCCGCATCCTATGCCATGGTAGGCGACCTCAACCTGGCGGAACCGGGGGCTCTTATAGCCTTCGCGGGACGGAGGGTCATCGAGGAAACCATTAAACAGAAGCTTCCCGATGATTTTCAGACAGCTGAATATCTGGTGGAACACGGCTTTATCGATAAAATCGTTCACCGGAAGGAAATGAAGAATACACTCAGTCGGATTCTTTCATTTTACAACAGATAGGAGCACGGGAAGATGGTTAGCAAAATAGAACTGGAAAAGAAACTGGCTTTGATGTCCAACTCCCCGGATCTTTTTAAAAGGGAAATTGCCAAAGTTAAAAAGGAACTGGCGGAGCTGGATTCCCAGCCCCAGGACCGGACACCCTGGGAAACAGTCAAGCTGGCGAGAAATCCCCTCAGGCCGGTGCTCCAGGATTACCTGGGGGCCATATTTACCGATTTTACGGAATTTCACGGGGACAGACGCTTCTCAGACGATAAAGCCATTGCTTCGGGTTTCGCCCGGATAGGCGGCGAACCGGTTATGGTCATAGGCCACAACAAGGGAAAAACCATTGAGGAGAACATTGAAAGGAACTTCGGCTGCGCTTTGCCCGACGGCTACAGAAAGGCTCTGAGGATGATGCAGTTAGCCGAGCGTTTCAATGTACCCATCATAACTTTCATTGATACTCAGGGAGCTTTTCCCGGCCTGGAAGCCGAAGAGAGAGGACAGGCCGAAGCCATCGCCAGAAACCTGGTTGAAATGGCCCGGATCAAGGTCCCTATCATCTGCGTGGTCGTCGGTGAAGGTGGTTCTGGAGGAGCTCTCGGGATCGGCGTGGGAGACAGGATTCTCATGCTCTCCAATGCGGTTTACTCCGTTATCTCCCCTGAAGGCTGTGCCGGCATCCTCTGGAGAGACGGAACGAAAGCGCCTCTGGCGGCTTCGGCTCTGAAACCGACGGCCCCGTCCCTGCAGGAACTGGATGTCATTGACAGAATTATAGAAGAACCGGCGGATGGCGCCCATACAGATTATGACGCCACGTTCGCCGCAGTCAAGCAAGCATTACTGGAAGAGCTGAAGGGCTTGAAAAAGATCCCGAAAGCCAAATTGACCAAACGCCGTTTTGAAAAGTTTTCCAAAATGGGGATCTACAACGAGTAGAAAGATACAGGAGTTATATAATGGCCGATAGAAGTCAGAAAAAAGAAGACGCTCTGCACAAGCTGCCTTTGAGAATTACCGATACGACACTGAGAGACGCTCATCAGTCCCTCTGGGCAACCAGAATGAGGACATCCGACATTATGGATATTATCGATACGATAGACCAGGCCGGATATTACTCTCTCGAAATGTGGGGAGGGGCCACCTTTGATGTCTGCATGCGCTTTCTGAGGGAAAACCCCTGGGAGAGATTGCGGGAAGTGAAAAAGAGAGCGACGAAAACGCCCCTTCAGATGCTTCTCCGCGGACAGAACGCCGTGGGATACCGCAATTACTCCGATGATGTTATCGATAAATTCGTAGCGCTGGCAGCTAAAAACGGAATCGATATTTTCCGGATCTTCGATGCGCTGAATGATACGAGAAACCTTGAGGCGGCCATCAAAGCCGTCAAAAAACACGGCGGACACGCTCAGGGGACACTGGCCTATACAACATCTCCGGTCCATACGGTTGAAAAATACGTAGGATATGCGAAAGAACAGGTTCAGCTCGGTGTGGATTCGCTCTGCATCAAGGATATGGCGGGAATCCTCAGCCCCATTATGGCGGAAAAACTGGTATCGGCCCTGATCAAGGAAGTCGATGTCCCCATACAGATCCATGCCCACGCCACAAGCGGCATGGCGACCCCGACGTACGTGGAGGGAGTCAGAGCCGGAGCGGGCGCCATTGACTGTTCGATCTCCAGCATGGCCGGTTTCACAGCCCAGCCGCCGGTCGAAACGCTCGCCGCTATTTTCAACGAAACGAACTATGCCACGAACCTCGATTTCGACGCTCTGGCGAAAATATCAGCCTATTTCAGCAAACTGAAGCACAAAAGAGCCCACAAGAGCACGGTTATGGATTCTATTATCGATCCCGGCATTCTTGTTCATCAGATCCCCGGTGGGATGATCTCCAATTTCCGGTCCCAGCTCGATATGCAGGGTGCCCTCGATAAGCTCGATGACGCCCTTGAAGAAGTGACTGCTGTCCGGAAGGATCTCGGTTATCCCCCTCTGGTAACACCGACCAGCCAGATCGTCGGAACCCAGGCTGTTATGAACGTCCTGGCCGGCGAGCGCTATGCCATGGTTCCCAACGAAGTGAAAGAATATGTCCGGGGCAAATACGGACGCTCCCCCGCTCCCATCGATCCGGAGTTTATCAAAAAGATTCTCGGAGACGAAAAGCCCATCGACCACAGGCCGGCCGATGATATAAAACCCATGCTTCCCACCATAGCCAACGATCTGGAAGCGGGACTGATCCGGGAAGACGAGGATGTCCTGTCCTACGCCATGTTCCCCGAAGTGGCTATCGAATTTTTCAAGTGGAGAAATCAGCCCGAGGGGGAAAGAGACCCCATCCCCGCCGATCTGGAAATGGAAGCCGATACATCAACAGCCGATGTGAAAACGGCTGAACTCCCGCTGAAGCAGGGTACGGGAAAGGCCGATGCCGACCAGCTGGTCCATACGAACGACTATACGGGAATAGCCCATGTAATAGCCCAGACAGCCGGTCTCAATCTCGACGAGCTTTCCATCCGCAAAGGGGATTTTTCAATTGATATCAGAGCTAACGGCGCAGCGCCCCGTCCCTTCGCACAGCCTGCGGCCGCCGCTCAGGCCGCAGCTCCCGCACCGGCTGAACCGGCCGCATCTCCTGAGGAAAAAGCCGCTCCCGCAGCATCTTCCGCCGGGAGTGCATCGGCCTATGAGAACGCAGTAAAGGCCCCGCTTGTCGGAACCTTCTACGCCGCATCGGAACCGGGACAGCCTCCCTTCGTAAAACTGGGCGATTCTGTTAAAGCCGGGGATACGGTCTGTATTGTTGAAGCCATGAAGCTATTCAATGAGATCAAGGCGTCAAAAGACGGAGTGATCGATGCCATTTTCTACAAAGATGGTGATAAGGTTTCCAAAGGCGATGTCCTTATCGGTTTGAAATAATATAAAAAACAGTAATTGAAAGGGATTGTTCCGCAGCGGGACAATCCCTATTTTTTTCTTTTTCTGCCGAACCTGTTCTCCGTCCCTTTTATCAGGCGGACAATATTCTTTCTGTGAAGGACCGTTATAACAATGGCGGTCGCAATAAAAAAGATTTGCTGTTCAGGAGTGTAGGTATATCCGGCATGCCGGGTAAAAACATAATAGAAAACCGGGAGAAACCAGGCTGCGGCCAGAGAGGCTACCGAAACATATCCGGTCAGGAAAGCTATTACCAGGAAGAGAAAAAGACAGGCCGGCAAGGCCGGAGGAAAGAGCGCGGAAACACCTCCTGCACCCGATGCGACAGCCTTCCCACCTTTGAATCCCGACCAGAGGGGAAAGACATGGCCAAGGACAACGGCGCTCAGAATCAGGAGTTTAAGAAGTAATTGATTGTCCCACTGGATTCTGAAAAGACCGGAGAGCCATTCGCTGTAGAAAACAGGGAAAAAAGCTTTGGAAAAATCAAAGAGAGCAACGGGCAGCGCGGCTTTCACACCGAGAATCCGGAAGACATTGGTGGCGCCGGCATTCCCGCTCCCCTCCTTTCGAATATCCTTTCCTGTGAGAATGAATCCGGCCAGAAGGGCAGCAGGAACAGAGCCGATGAGATAGGCTGCCCCGATGAGAACAAATGTCATGTATTATCTTCCCTGACAGACTTGGGAGGTAAAGGAACTAATAAACTGGTCTTGTCCCGGTATGAACGATAGAGCGGATTTTCTCCGTATTTCTTTTCTGCGCTTTTCTCCAGAAGAGGAATTCCGCTGACGAAGAGAAGCAGAAGAGTTATAAAAACCGGTCCCGCAACAGTCAGAAACTTCAAGCCGCCCAGAGCCGGGGTAACAACAACAAAAAGCCCCCACCAGACAAGCATTTCACCGAAATAATTGGGGTGACGGGAGTATTTCCACAACCCTTTTTCAATCCACAACTCTTTATTCTCTTCATGACTCTTAAAACGGAATTTCTGATGATCGCTCACGCTCTCGAGAACAAACCCGATTGCAAAAAGGGCAAAACCAATAAAGTGGAGATAGAGATTGAAAGGGACTTCCCGAACTGCCAGAAAAATGGTGATCGGCAGCATAATGACCCATACCGCTATCATCTGCAGAACCCAGAATCGGATCAGATTGGCAGGGTTGCTGCGTTTGTCGTCAAAGCGCTCATCTGTTTTTGTTATAACTATCCGCAGAAAGAGATAGCCGCCCAATCTGAGAGCCCATAAGAGGACAGCCGCAGCGACAAGCAGCTGAACGTATGTGAAATCCGGACCTGCCGCGAAGAGAAGAACAGGAGCCAGAACAGCGAAAGTCAGGCTGTAGGACAGATCAGTCACTTTGTCTGTTTTAAAAATCAAAGCCACAAGGAAAAAGGCAAAGTTAATGCCGAAGCTGAATAGAAAGGAAGCCAGAAGAGGCTGGCTATTGATAAGCTGTATCATATTTTCTCCATAAGTATAGATAATTTCAGTTAAAACCAATTTCGACGGATCGCCCGAACCGGGATCGGCCAAATCTGGTCTGGCCGTGAATTTCCAGTATCGATCCGTTTTTATTGTCGACGACAATATCCGCATGATCAATGAAAAGCCTGAGGAAAGCAGATTTTAAAGACATATCCAGTAAGATTATGTCATCTGAGCCGTTGTACTTCTTCACTTGTTTTCTCTCCTTCTCCATAGGAACTCCCTGGCTGAGAGGGGTAATGAAAAATCAAAATATATCTTAATGCTATATTTATATTCACTTAAACATCTTTTTTTAACTATATTAGTAATTATTATTACTATTTGCAATTTATTTCTTTCCTTTTGATTTCTTTTTGATATATTTTATTTTGTAAGCTTATTAATTCGGGAGGAAAACAAAATATGCGTTTGTTGTTTATCAGTTTTTTCTCTCTTATATTTTGTGCAGGAGCAATTATGATTGTATCAGCTTCGGGAAATAAAGAACCTTACCATCGGACCGTAGACTATGTAGACCTCCAGCGCTTCTCCGGAGACTGGTATGTCATCGCCCTTATGCCGACGGTATTCGAAAAAGGCGCTTCCCATGGAATAGAAAACTACTCCATAGACGGCGAAGGAAATATACGGGTTCGTTACACTTTCCTGAAGGGGGCGGAGAATCCTAAAAAGAAAGTCATGTATCAGAGAGGCTGGGTTTATGATTTTGAGACCAATGCTGAATGGCGTGTGCAGCCTCTTTGGCCTCTGAAGCTGCCTTATTACGTTTTGGAGCTTGCTGAAGATTACTCCTATACCGTTATCGGTACAAATAATTATAAATACCTTTGGATAATGGCCCGCTCCCACGTCATGGAAACCAGAGTTCTCGAAGGCATTATAAACAGGATGGCAGAAAGAGGTTTCAACAGAAAGGACATCATAGAAATGGAACAAAGGGGGACTGCAGAATGAGCGATGATGTTATGAACGGCTATCAGATTTATCATGGTTTTCTCGCCGGAGTCATGAGTATCAACAAGGAAAAGCAGCATTTGAACCGGATCAATGTTTTCCCCGTTGCCGACGGGGATACGGGAAACAATATGGTGAGAACGGTTAAGATGATTGCCAAGCGGCTTGAAACCTCTCGTTCGGCATCAGACGTTCTATCCCGCATTGCGAGACTGTCTCTCGATAGCGCAAGGGGTAATTCGGGAATGATATTTTCACAATACCTGAACGGTCTTGCCATTCATACAGAAGGGAAGGACACTCTTTCCGTGGATGATTTCGCCTTTGCCGCTAAAGAATCTGTTCATATGGCATACAAGGCTATGGAAAAACCCGTCGAAGGGACAATTCTGACAGTTCTGAGAGCCTGGTCAGAATCTCTCTATCAGCACAGCGTCGAGAACCATCCTCCCGGAGAGATATTCAAGAGAGCTTTCGACAAGGCAGCCCAGGTTCTGGAAAAAACCAGAGATCAGCTCCAGGTACTGAAAGAAAATAATGTCATAGATGCCGGAGCCCTGGGTTTTGTTTCCTTTCTGCAAGGTGTAGAGACCCTCCGTTTTCAGGGGCCGGTCCCTTTATCTTTCAGACGACAACTTCTCGCGGGGAATGACCTGGTTTCAATGGAAGGAAATATGAGCCGTCACAAAAACAGCTCCGCACCGCCGTTCAGATACTGTACGGAGTTTCTCATCGGCAACAGGCTTGAGAATCGGGAAAATCTGAAGAAAGAGCTAAGCCCTCTGGGAGATTCTCTGATAATTAACGAAGGCAAAGAGAAGACAAGGATTCACATTCATACGAGCCTTCCCCATGAGGCTGCGGATATTTTACGGAGATACGGGGCAATTGAAGAGGAAAAGGCCGACGATATGGTCAGACAGCAGCAGGTCGTCAATGCACGGAAGAGCTCTGTAGCGGTCCTGACTGATTCCATCGCCGATATCCCCCAGGAGATCCTCGATGAAGAGCAGATCCATGTGATAAACCTGAAGCTCAACTGGGACGATGCGGAATATCTCGACCGCATTACCATGACTCCGGAACAGTTCTACAGAGAACAGCAGACAAGGACTTCTTTTCCCGGCAGCTCAGTTCCAGAGCCGGGCCGGATCGATTCAATTTATCAATATCTGACCGATTATTACGATTCTGTCATTGTTCTGCCTGTAGCCAGATCGCTCAGCGGCACGTGGAACCAGATGACTCAATCGGCTCTTCCCTATAACAGCGTCAAAAAACGCATTGCCGTTGTTGACACCTGTCTCAATTCAGTAGCCCAGGGGTTGCTTGTCAGGGAAATTGCCCGTCAGGCAAACGGTGGCAGTACTCTTGAAGAGCTGGTAACCGCCGCTGAAGATCTCAAAAAAAGAATTCGCATTTACGTAAGTGTCAGCACATTTAAATATATGGTGAAGGGAGGAAGAGTCAGCCCGCTGAAAGGGCTTATAGCCTCCCTTCTCCACCTCAAACCGATTGTATCTCTCGATGCGACAGGAAAGGGAAAGGCTTTCGATAAAGCGTTTTCCCGAGCCGGTCTTATAAAGAAAATTATTTCCATTATGAAAAAGACATCAGAGACAAAAGGCATTCAATCATACGCCATAGTTCATGGAGCGGCAGAAAAGAAAGCTGATGAGTTCGCCAGGGCTTTGAATGACGCTACAGGTACGGCACCCGATTACATTACTTCCATTTCCCCCATAGTGGGCATGCACTCGGGACGGGGAGCTCTGGCAATCGGTGTCATAGAAAAGTAAGGAGTTATAAAATGAGAAAAATCACTATTATCACAGCTTTATTATTCGCGATTTCGGCGAATAGCCTATTCAGTCTATCATGGGATGAAGAGAGCCTGATCAACAAGCCCGACAGCCTTTTCAAGTTTAACGCCGAAGTGGAAGGCGGGGTGACCAAAGTGCTCTACCACCACTATCAGAACGGGGATGCCGGAACCGATTTCGATTTTGTCACCATGGGAGGCCAGGAGATCCTCTTCCCCTTCAGCCGCGTAGAAGCGGGAATCGTTTTAGCGGACAGACATATATTCAATGCCCTCTATCAGCCTCTGATCGTCAATACGGAAGTGACATTCCGCGATGATGTGACTGTCGATCAGGTCACTTTTGCCTCTGGAACACCAATGGACATCCAGTACGGCTTTTCCTTCTGGCGCTTTACCTACGGCTTTGATTTTTTCAAGCGGAAAGATCTCGATGTGGTAGCCGGCGTGGCTCTCCAGCTGAGAAACGCTTCCATCATCTTCTCGGAAAAAAACGGAGCACAGTCCACGACGAGCCAGAACCTGGGACTGGTACCGGCCCTCTACGTCGCCGCCGAATACCGCTTCCCCTCGGGCATCGGCCTGGGCTTTGAAGCCACGGGAATCTATGCCAGCTCGGCTTTTTTCAACGGAGCGGATTTCGAGTTCGAAGGCAGTCTCCTCGACACGTCCCTCAGAGTTTTATTCCCTCTTAAAAACGGCATCGATACATTTGTCAATGTCCGCTTTCTCGGAGGAACTTCCGATGGAGTCAGCCAGTATGAAGACCGCTTCTGGACCCAAACCATAGAAAACTATTCAACGAACAATCTGGCCACTTTGAATTTCTCCATCGGTCTGAGAATCCGGTAAATTAAAAAGGTCCGAATCCGAACTGGACGGCTCCCCAGAGAAAAGCACAGGTCAGGACGAGCATGACCAGCTGAAGGGGAAATGTCCAGCGGATCCATTTGGGATAGGAGACGACTGTAAAGCCCAGCGCGATGAGAAGCAGAGCATTGGAGGGGTATATCATATTGCTGAATCCGTCTCCGAAATCAAAGGCCAATACGGCGGTCTGTCTGGTTATTCCCACAAGATCGGCAAGAGGCGTCAGAATCGGCATCATAAGAAAAGCTTTGGCAGAAGCCGATCCGATGAAAAAATTCATCCCGAGGGTCAGGGCGTATACGAGGAAGGCCGCTGCGTCGGGCGATGCTTTGCTGATGGCTCCCGATGCCAGATAGAGAATGGTATCGGTAATCTGAGCCTGATCTATGATATGCTTGACACTGTAAGCCATGAGAACGAGGAGAATTCCCGGCAGGATTCCCAGAGTTCCCTTGCCGAAGAACCTCAGGATGTTCCGCCCCCTTATTCCCACGAGAAAAGCACTACCGATTCCTCCGATAAGAAAAAACAATCCCATTAGGGGGAAAGCCAGATCGGAAAGGGCTGAAACCATAGAAGAGAGGAGCACCATGATAATTGCGGCGGTCATGGACAAGGTAAACCAGATAACCGCCCGGCTCATTTTCTTCTTTTCCGAACCGGAAAGTTTTGTTTTCTGTAATTCTCCATCCGTTCTTTTTACTTCCAGATCCTCTTTGTAGACGATGGAAAGTCCCGGTTTTCTCTCGATCTTCTTCGCATAGGTACTGACGAATAGATAGACGAAAAAGTAAACGACAACGAAAAAGATAATTCGGTACCAGGCTCCGGAAAAAAGGGGAAGCTCGGCGATTTTCTGGGCAACCCCTATGGTAAAGGGATTAGTCACCGCCGATGAAAAGCCGAAAGCCAGAGGCATCAGGCTCATCCCGAGTCCCGTCAGCGAGTCCCAGCCCAGGGAATGGGCCAGCGGCACGATAAAGAGAATCAGCGGAACCAGCCCTTCGTAAATCCCCAGAAATGAAGCGAGAAACATAAAGAGAAAAATAATCATGGCCATAAGGAGGTATTTGCGGCTTCTGAATTTTTCAACGAGCTCATCGAGAATATAGGTAATAACTCCGGCGGTCTCCAACACCGTTACGGAACCGCTTATAAAAATGATAAGCAGGGAAAGAGTGATAATCGTGAGGCTGTCAGCCCCCCATAAAACCTCAACCGGAGCAGTGAGCCAGCGCCAGATCGGGTAATCAGGAGCTTCGGTATAATGAAAAGAGCCGCTGACGACCACCTCTCTGGCACCGTCTACAACTCTGTCAAAACGGCCCGCCGGCAGAATCCGTCCCATAATTCCTGAGATGATCATAAGCACGAAAATGATTATGACTGAGCCGAGAAAGGCTTTTTTCCCTATTTTTACTGAACTTTCGCTATTTCCCATCTATTTTCCCGTTCCTTAAATTTCATTCAATAAAGTCATGTAGAACTGTATGGCTTTTCTATAGTTTTCCCGGGATATCCTCTCATCGGCGCTGTGGATAAGGGCGATTTCTTCGCTTTTCAGGCTCATGGGGGAAAAACGGTAAATGTTCCTGCAGACATGTCTGTAGTGTTTGGAGTCCGTAGCGCCGGTCATCATATAGGGTGCCGTAACAGCCCCTTTAAAAACTCCTGCTATGACAGATTCTATCAGCCTGTACGGTTCATTATACAGTTCCGACTCCTCCACAGGATCATTGGAATCGTTCATGCTGCAGTTTTCCACTGTTACCGGTTGATGCTTCAATATCTCCGAGACCCTTTTTACCGTACTGTCCACTGTTTCCCCGGGAAGAATCCTCAGATTGATAATCGCTTCTCCAGAGGAGGGAAGAACATTCTCTTTTTTTCCCGAACGGATAATCGTCACAGCCTGAGTCGTGCGAACCAGAGCTGCCGTCTGGTCACCGGCGAGAAGCAGTTTTTTAATGACCGGAGAAAAGATACGCTGATTGGCCAGAACCATGGCGACAGGAAAACTCACAAAAGGGACAATCCCTTTCAGAAAGGCTTCCACTGTGGGTGTCAGTTTTGCCGGGAAAGGGCGGTTTTCCACTGTAGCCACGGCCCGGGCAATTATCCCCGCCGCACTGTGGGCAGGGGGCATGGAGGAGTGTCCCCCCTTCCCTTCCGCGGCGATCCGGATATTGACATATCCCTTCTCTGATATACCGACCAGGGCCAGAGGCTCTTTGACCATGGCCAGGGCGTTCTCGGCGACAACGCCCCCCTCATCGAGGAGCCATTCAAACTCTATCCCCTTCTCCCGGAAATAGACGCTCATTCTGCCGGCTCCTTCCGATCCCTGGGTTTCTTCGTCGCCTCCGAAAGCGAAATACACGGTTCGGTCGGGTGCATAACCGCCTGCAAGAAGCTGCTCAGCCGACTCCAGCAAAGCTGTAAAGGTATTTTTCGTATCCAGTGTTCCGCGCCCCCAGATAAATCCTTCTTTTTCTTCACCGGCGAAAGGTTCTACGGACCATTTTTCCGGAACGACGGGAACCACGTCGTAATGGGCCAGAAGTAGAACAGGTTTCAGGGAATGCTCTTTTCCAGTCCATTTGATAATGCAGGAATAATCATTCAGGAGCTCCATCTCAAGAGATGAACTCACCCGAGGATAGTTTTCATGTATGAAAGGGATGATTTTTCTGAATTCCCTCAGATCGTTCAGAGAATAATCACTGTGACTCACGGACTTTATAGCCACAGCCCGCTTCAGTTTATCGACCACCTGATCCGATAGTTCAAAAGGAAGGGGTTCGATTTTCCCAAAATCCTGCCCGCGGAACCTCAATGTATTGAGTATCAGAACAACTGTAATGACAAGGAGAACAGCGACAATTGTGTACATCATGTGATCCATACTACTCTAAACTCTGCTGTTGAGACAGAAAAAAAAATGCTGAACTTCTTCAAAGGGAAAAAAACAGGGAATCTCATAATGAGACGCCTCTTACTCTAGAAAAAAAAATCACCTTGATCCTCAACCGCCTATTCGGATTCGAACCTGTCGATCAGGAAGAGGAGATCGATAGGGCTGAAATGAAAAAGAGATTGGATATTACGCAGCAATGGCATTTTTTTCATCTCTGCAGCAGCTGCGATATCTTCGATTATTCTGTGCTCATCCGGGGAGAGAAGATTCAGAAAGAACAGATAACCCATCTCCTGAATGAGACTGTAGCCCTCGAAGTTCTTCCCGGAACACTGACCGAAGAGGACATTGAGCCTTTATTCTGGATATGGGGTGAAACCGCGGTCGTGGCGGGACGGGAAAACAGATTTTTCATAGTAAAATCTCATTGCGGCGAAAATGACCAGAAGGACAGCAAATGCCTTAGGATATGCCGAAGCCGGGAATTTACATTCGGACATTACCTGATTCCCGAATTATCGATCGGAAGCTCGTTTATCAACCGCGATTTTCAGCAACTCTGTTTTGCCCCTGAAGCCCTGGTCTCCGAGGGCAACAGTCTTTTCCATTGCATGTTCCGGATCGATGAGAGAGATGTTCCGTGCTTTTACACATTTCGGGGACAGAGTCCGTCAATAGACACGCTGTCAGCCCGGCTGATGAAATCACAGAAGGAAAGCCTCAGCCGCCTGTTGAATAAAGAGGTTGCGATCAGCACCGCCGGTCCCCTTTCCCCCGGTGCGGAGAAAACCCCCGAAGGATACGAATTGGAGGGGCATCTTTATTCTTCCGGGGGAACACTCCCTTACCGTTTCAGGTTTCCCCGGAAACTTCTCAATCTGCTGCCGGATCAGGAGTGTTCAACCATCAAAGGAAAAATTCTTCAGACAAACCGACTCCTCTTCCGCGGGGATTTTGATTCTTTTCATCTTTCGGGCAACAGGTTTCTTCTTGATGACCTCCTGACACTGGCCGGTACCAGAGATCTCAATATCATCTGTCAGAATTTTGTACTCTCCAACTCCTTGTCGGGAGAAGATCTGAGAAAGCTCTTCTACTATAAAATCCCCAGGGGCGGAAAAGACCGCATGACGTCCCTTCCCTTCTCAAGCCGTCAGAAACTTCTGGAACACCTTCCCCTGCGGATCCGGGAGGAATTTATAACAGTTCAAAGCGGCTCGGAAAATATCGATGAGCTCCTGGACCGCAACAGCCGGCTCCTCGAAGAACTTTTTAAGGGGATTTCCGAAGGCAAGCTCCTCCTCAGTTCCAATATAAAGCTGATATTGCAAAGAGAAACCGGAACAAAGCTTCGGGAAAACGGTTTGGTCCGCTTGAAAAAACTGATGAGCAAAATGGGAACCTATCATTCTCTGATGCGCCTTGATGGCAAAACGATTCAGATTTTTCTCGGTACACTCAATCACAGGGTTCTCTGCGATCTCTTTGTCTACCAGCCTAAAAATATCGTACAACTGAAACAGTATCTGAGCCGCAACCGCTTCAATGAACTGATGGAGGATATCCGGTACACACAAAACAGGATAAAAACAGATCAGATCGACATAAACCGGGTTTGTGACAGCATAGAGAGATTCAACAGGGAAGCAGCCGCCTTTATCCGAAAGGAAAAAGAGAAGAATCGTAGAGACGCCGGAAAAAACCGACTATAAGACGAAATAAGGGGCTGTCCCGACAGCCCCTTGGTAATCAAGAATTAATCAGCTGAGTGTGTTTTTCACACAGTTGGCCACCGTGTTGATTTCAATAAAATCGGCCGCCTCCGTGGACTGGGGATTTCCCGCCATAAGCACAACCATATCACTGATATTCAAGTCCGTTTCCTTAACCAGATGATTGAGGTTTCTGGTGGTCAGGTCGTTGATTGTCTCGGCGGCTTCGATATAGTGGGCGTCAAGACCGTAGATCAGAGACATGCGGCGCATAACCTCTTCTTTGTGGCACATGACGTATATGGGAACATGGCTTCTATGGGAAGCCAGGATTCTGGCTGAATAACCGGAGTGCGTATCGGCGACGATGGCCGTAACGGGAAGCTGGGTTGCCGCCTTAACCGCGTTTCTGGCCAGAAAACTCCTGACTGTGGAATCGCGGTAGCCTTTGCAGGAAAGGGCCTGTGATTTCTGGGATTCCACTTTACGGGCGATGGAAGCCATGGTCTGGACCGCTTCCACGGGGTAGTCGCCGTATGCCGTCTCGCCGGAGAGCATCAGAGCATCGGTTCCGTCGAACACGGCGTTGGCCACATCGCTGACTTCCGCTCTGGTGGGGCGGGGATTTTTGATCATGGTGTGGAGCATCTGTGTCGCCGTGATAACAGGCTGAGCTCTTTTAATACAGATATCGATGATTTTCTTCTGGGCTACGGGAACCTCTTCAGCGGGGATTTCGATTCCCAGGTCACCACGGGCAATCATGACACCGTAGGCGTGGTCGAGAATCTCTTCGATATTGTCGACGCCTTCGCGGTTTTCGATTTTGGCGATAATCTTCGCTTTGCTACCGAATTTATCGAGAATAGCCTGAACATCGAGGACATCCTGTTTGTTTCTGACAAAAGAATGGGCAATGAAATCAAGATTGTTTTCGGCCGCGAATTTGATGTAATCCTTATCTTTCTGAGTCAGTGAGGGCAGCTGAATGGACACATCGGGAACATTGACGCTTTTATTGTTTTTAATCTCTCCGTCGTTGAGGACTTCGCAGACCAGGGCGCCGTCTTTCTTTTCAACGACCTTCATTCCTGTTTCGCCGTCATCGATGAGAATGATATTTCCCACATTCACATCTTTGACAAATCCGGAGTAATTCACTTTAAAACAGACTTTGTCTTTCAGGATTTTATCGCTGATAACAACTTCATCACCTTCTTTTACCGAAAGAGCTGACTCCATTTCACAGGTTCTGACTTCCGGTCCCTTCGTATCGAGAAGAAGGGCTATCTTCGATGATACTCTCCGGACATTTTCAATAACTTTCAACGTGTCCTCATGAGTCTGATGGGCTGTGTTCAGACGGACCACATCCATTCCGCTCTCATGCAATTCCTTCAGGAAATCGACATCGCATTTCAGGTCCGAGATTGTGGCGACAATCTTGGTGTGTTTTCTCTTCATTTGTTAATTTTACTCCGCTTGATTTTCATGGTTGAAATGATAAAGATATGGCCTTCACGTGTCAATGAACCGGAGTTTTAGACTCGATTTTTCTTTACAAGAAAGAGAAAACGTGTTAATTAAATCAGTTCTTTATTTCAATAGGGAAGCCTGATGATAAAACGGGCGCCTTCCCCGGGATGGGATTCCACTTCCATTTCGCCATTGTGATTTTCCGTGATGATAAAATAGGATACGCTTAAGCCCAGTCCCGTACCGACACCGACTTCCTTGGTGGTGAAAAAAGGTTCGAAGACGCGCTTCCGCGTATTCTCATCCATACCCGGCCCGTTATCCTGTATTTCCATGCAGACCATTTTTCTCCCGTCGTCGCGATAGGTTCTGATGAGAAAGGTCGGTTTTTCCGTATCGGCTTTCTGCATGGCCTGGGCGCCGTTTCTCAGAATATTGAGAAGCACCTGCTGTATTTTCCCCTGCTGACAGGGAACCATGGGGAGGTCTTCTGAAAAATCCTTTTCGATACTGACAAGTTTGAAGTCGTATTGTTTTTTCAAATCATAATCGGAGTATGCCAGTTCGAGTGTTTTATCAATGAGCTCGTTGACATTTCTGGTCGTGGACTGTCCGTCGCTCTTCCGGGAAAAGGAGAGCATATTCTCGATAATTTCGGCGACGCGGCGTCCCGACTCGTTTATGGAATTGATCATTCTGGGGATTCCCCGGGAATCCATAAAGGCCTTAATGGCTTCCATGGTGGTTCCGGCTTCCTCAGCCGCTTTCACATTCCCCGGCATATCGAGGTTTTTGCCGAGCCTGTTTTCCATAACATGAGCGGTCTGCATCATACCGCCGAGGGGATTGTTGATTTCATGAGCCATACCCGCTGCCAGTCCGCCGACCGAAAGCATTTTCTCGCTCTGAATCATCATCTCTTCGAGCCGGACTTTATTCGTCACATCGTCGAGCCGGATAACAGCCCCTTTCGCTCCCTCTTCCGTGAGAGGATAAATCGTTATATCGGCATAACGGATGTTTCCGTTTTCCTTGATGAGAACTTTCTGTTCCTGCTTTATATCACCGCTGTCTATGCTCTCCCGAATATAGACCATGCGGGTCTTCATCTGAGGAATAAGAGAATCAATATAGCGGCCGACCGATTCATTCCGGTCGATTCCGGTCATTTCCTCAGCCGTTTTATTGCACTGGGTAATACGCCCTTCAGAATCGACGCTGATGAGAATCGAAGGCATGGAATCGATAATATTGGAAATATAGTTCCGGGCTTCTTTCAGCTCCATTTCTATCTTGATGCGCTCTTCGATCTCCTCCTCCAGTTCTATGGTTCTTTCGCGGACACGGTGTTCAAGCTGGTGCTTGTCCCCCACAGTTTTGAGAAAGAGGATGACGACAAAATAGATGAGAATGAAGACGATAAAAGCATAGAAATAGATATAGATATTTTTATTGCGGTACGCTGCGGTCAGATAACCTATGACTTCATCGTCGTGAACGATATCAAACTGCATGATGGTTTCGGGAATCAGTCCGATATTGTCGAGAAAACTGTCGAAGCCGGTGAATTCAGGCTCATCAATCTGCAGGAACTCCTCTCCGTTCAGTCCATAGATGGATATGCTTCCGAAGCTCTCTCTCTGGGACACGAGGGTCAGATATTTGAGCGGCCCCTGGGAATCAAGAGCCCAGTAATCCTCTTCGATCACAATGGCGTGACGCTCCATCTCCCTTTCCTGCCAGCGCATTTTAAATTGATTGTAGAAGATGATAAAGAGAATAAAGCAGACTGAAATTAAAACAAAAAGATAGAACGCTGTCCTTTTATTGCTCAAAATGGTCTCCATGCCCTTATAGATGTTTTAATTATAGAATAATCCCCTGCGGCAATCCAATTCTTTTTTGAGATTTCCTTTTCGGTGTCTTTTATGTACAATGGCGCCATGGAACAGGAAAGATCAACACCCCTATCATGCAATAAGGATTGCGGAGCCGGCTGCGCCCTCCGGGCTCACCTCAAGGACGGACAAGTTACGGGCATTACCGATTCCCCCTTCAGACCGACCTATATGCGCGGCTGCCTGAAGGGCTACAGAAGCACGGAGACGCTCTATCATAAAGACCGGCTGACCTCACCTCTCATTCGTACCGGAAAAAGAGGTTCCGGACTGTTCCGCGAAGCCTCCTGGGATGAAGCCCTCGACCTGGTTTCCGCCAGAATGTCGGGGTTGAGAGAAGAAGGGAGACAGGATGAAATTCTCAGACTGGGCGGATCGGGATCGTGCCGCGGCGCCCTTCACAACACAGCCTCTCTGACGAGCCGGTTCCTGTCGCTCTTCGGAGGATTCACCGACACACTGGGCGATTATTCCAGCCAGGCGTCGGAATACGTCAAGAATCCGGTTTTCGGAACAAGCCATGTCGGGATAGACGCGGCGACTCTTCTTCAGTCGAAGAAGATTATACTCTGGGGATTCAATCCCTCCGACACGAGGTTTGACAGCGAGGTGGAAGCTGTGCTGCGGGAATGTTCCCGGAAAGGGACAGCCATCTTTGTCATCGACCCGAGACGAACCAGAACTGTCAGGGATTTCAAGGCTACGTGGATCCCCGTTCTGCCCGGTTCCGATTCCGCCTTTATGCTGGCACTCCTCTGGGTCCTAATCGACAAAGAGCTGATTGACCGGGTTTCACTGAAGGCCTACAGCACCGGGTTTGAACTCTTTGAATCCTATATAACCGGTGAAAGTGACGGCATCGCGAAAACACCCTCCTGGGCGGAAAAGATCTGCGGCATCGGAGCGGAAGAGATTACCTCCTTCGCGGTGCAATACAGCTCGGTTACGCCGACAGCCCTCCTTCCCGGTTTTTCTCTGCAGCGCGCCGTGGGCGGGGAAAATGCCGACAGACTGGGGACCGTCCTCCAGCTTGCGACGGGAAATGCGGGGCTGCCCGGCGGTTCGACGGGAGCGGCCAAATGGAACCGCCTTCCCAAGCCACTTTGCGGAAAAATGAAAGTCCCGGCAAACCCGATCGGCAAAGGCGTTCAGGTGTACCAGTGGGCCGATGCTGTTCTGGAAGGCAAAGCGGGCGGCTACCCCTCCGACATAAGCTTTCTCTACAATGTGGGCGGAAATTTCCTCGGACAGTCCGCCGGAACCGGTAAAGTAATCCGCGCTTTTGAAAAAGCGGATTTTTCCGTAACCCATGATTATTTTCTCACCGATACGGCGCGGTACTGCGATGTGGTTCTTCCCGTCACCACATTTATGGAACGGGACGATATTGTGGGAACGCAGAACAACTATCTCTTTTATTCCGCAAAAGCGGCCGAACCGGTCGGGCTTTCGAAAAACGATTACGATATTTTCTGCGAACTGGCCGGCAGACTGGGATTCGGAAAGGAATTCTCCGAGGAGAGAACGGACCGGCAGTGGCTCGATTTCTTTTTAGAGGAATCGGAAATTGAAGATATTGAAAAGTTCAAGGCCGAAGGTATCTACAGAGGCAAGAACAGAGAGAGAATCGGTCTGAAAGATTTCTTCACCGACCCGCTCGGCAATCCTCTCGATACACCTTCAGGGAAGATAGAAATCGCTTCAGAAAAACTGCAGGACGCGGGAGGGACGCTTCTCCCTGAGCATATCCTCATCGGGACGACAGAAAACCATCCACTGAGGATGATTACCCCCCATGAAAAATACCGCATACACTCCCAGTTTGAGAACATACCCTCGCTGAAAAAACTCTGTGACGACAAACTGTGGATCAACAGCGGCGACGCTTTACAGAGAGGCATCGGTGAGGGTGATGCGGTGGAAGTGACAAGCCCTGACGGAGCCGTAGTCGTCGAAGCGCATCTGACCGACGGCATCTGCCGCGGAGCTGTGTCTCTCAATCAGGGTGTCTGGGCCATAAGCGCGGAAAAGGGATCCAACGCCAATTATCTGACATCGACGGAACCGACGAGGCCTTCCATGGGCTCGAGGACCCATTCAATCATTGTCGAGGTGAAAAAAGCTTCAAAACCGGTCTGATTCAAAAAACTCCTGGAAAATGTATGAAATCTCCTTTTCTCAGGTTTGTAATTTTACCCTCTCCCACTCTTCGGCAAGACGTTTTTTCTGAAGGGCTTTGACCTTCTTCCAGGAAGAACCGCCGGGATCGGAATTTCCGCCGGGCTCTTTCAACCCCTCTATTCTCTCCCCGAACTTCCGGACACTTCTCTCAAAGACCCGGGAGAAATTGATCTTTCCTTCGCTTTCCAGATTGATCAGGAGATTCAGATAATCCCAGAGGACATCTCCCAGTTCATCTTCAAGGTAATTGAACCGCTCCGTTTCCAGCTCCTCCCCCACTTCATCGATCTCTTTTTTTAATTCTTCGAAATAGGTAATACTGCCTTTCGACCAGTTGTGCTGCTTGTCGATATGTTTTTTCGAAACAGCGATATCGTAGAGCTGCCTTATCAGAGACGTTTCATGTTCATTCATTTTTGTATTGTAGAGAGAGCTCCTGAGGCTTTCAACTTATTCAATTTGAATTTAATCCGGTTTTTCTTTATATTTTAATGTAATGATGTGGAAAGCAAAACTCTATTACCTCTCAATTCTCTTTTTCATCATTCAGGTATTCAGTCTTTTTTCCGATTCATCCTCCCTGTTGATATCATCTCTGGATTTTCCTCCCATAACCGATATGACTCTGGAAAATTACGGTTTTATTACCGATCTTTTCAATGCTATTTTCGAACCTTACGGATATGAGGTGGAGATCCGGGTCTATCCCTGGGCCAGAGCATTTGAAATGAGCAAACAGGGCAATCCCGTCATCGGGATATTTCCCAGCATATACAACGGGGAAAGGGAAACCTGGTTTTATTTTTCAGAAGCCATTATAAACTCGGCCTATGTGCTGGTTACGAGAAAAGATACAGGAATCACCGCTTATGATTCTCTTTACGAACTCCGGGATAAAACGATAGGGATTCTCCGCGGAGGCATAACGGGATCTGAGCTTGACAGTTCCGATTTCAGAAAAGAAGAAGCCACTGATTTTGATACGAACCTGAGAAAGCTCCTGGCCGGACGCTTCGACCTGATAACAGGTGAATACATGTCCATCATGAACAATATCAATGTAAATTTTCCCGGCGAAAAGGATAACCTCGTTGTCCTGACCCCCTATGTATCGAAAGTAGACTTCCACCTTATGATTTCAAAAGAAGCCCCTCATGCCGGGACTCTTCTCAAGCAGTGCAATGAAGGTATAGAACGGATCGGGGAAGAGGGAATTCTCCGGGATCTGATGGAAAAATACGGAATCATATCCTTCGAATAATCGGTTTCATTGAAAGACCCGTCCAGGACTGAATCAGAGGAAAGCATGATAAAGCAGCCAGCCCGCCATAGCAGCGGCGGCCAGGGCATAGGAGACAAAAAGCCCCTGGAAACTGCGCGGTCTCTCCCGGACTTTTGTGAGAAGCGCACCTCCCCGTCTCCCCGTTGCCAGAAGAAAAACGAATATCCCGGCTCCCGCCGTATAAAGCGACTTCATAAGATTGCCTGCCGAGAAGAAAGAAAAGCCTTCCCCCATCGATAAAGGCGAACCGGATAAGAGCGCCGTGACAGTTCTGAAAATAAGAGGAGTGAAGATCCCTCCGGCGATGCAGAGCAAAGAGAGGAAGAGGATTGAAACGGAGGCCGGAAGGACAGCTAGAGCCCCCTTCCTATCGGGAAGATCGCGGTACGCCTCGTCTTTGCCGGGCCAGTAGATGCGGGAGAGCTTGATAAAAGAAGCGGCTGTTCCCGCTCCCGCGACTGTAAGCATCCAGTAGAGAACCGTACCGGACTGTCCGTAATACTTGAGAAGGTAGGTCATAGCCGTTTTACTGGTGAACCCGTTAAAAGGCGGAATAGCGGAAATGGAAAGAGCTCCGACAAGAAAACCGAAAAAAGCTATTGCCGCTTTATCTCCCGATCTTTTCAGGATGGATACCGCTCCCCGAAGTTTATAGACATCCCGCTCTCCCGCCGCGTCGACAGAGGAACCGATGCTCAGAAACAGAAGCCCTTTGAAAACGGCGTGAAACAGAGCGTGGAGGAAAGCGGCTGCCATGAGCAGAGTTCCCGCCTTTGTCCCGATTCCCACAGCCACGGCAGCGCCCCAGGTGCAGACAATGTAACCGATCTGGCTGATGGAGTGATAGGCGAGAAGCCTTTTGGCATCCTTCTGGGAGAGAGCTATGATCACGGCCAGCAGGGCTGTGGCGGCTCCTGCATAACTCATCAGCTGCCCCGCTTCCTTTCCGATGGGAAAAAGAATGAGAATCCGGCTCAGGGCAAAAAGCGGCGTTTTAATCAGGACACCGGAAAGGACGGCCGAGACGGCATGGGGGGCCAGAGCATGGGCATCGGGCAGCCACCCGTATAGAGGCATAACCGCCACTCTTATGGCTATGGCACCGACGAGCAGAGAGAGAGAAATGACAGCCGTCGCAAGGGTATTCCCTTCCAGATGCCCTGATCCTGCGGCAATCCCTTCATAGGAGAGAGAGCCGGTGATGCGGTAGAGACCGAAGAGGCCGAGAAGAAAGAATACCATAGCGGTGGAGCTGACCATGAGATAGGAAAAAGATGCCAGTGCTGCTCCCGGCTTTTCCGAGCTGGAAACGAGAATGTAGGAAGAGATGCCTAGAACTTCCAGACTGACAAAGAGATTAAATAGATCCGCCGTCATAATGGCTGCGCCGAGCGCCGCCGTCTGGATGAGAAAAATAGCGCTGAAAGAGGGACCTTTGGGCCCCGATGAGAGAGAATGGAGCCAGGCTGCCCCGCCTAAAGTGTAACCCAGAACATTGACCATCCACGCCAGCCCGTCGAAGCGGTAGGAGATGCCCACACCGCTGTTCCAGTGGCCGATAACTCCTGTTACGGCTGATCCATTGATAACAACAGGGAACAGAAAGATCAAAGCCAGCCAGGGAAGATAGAGTCCGGTGAAAACGCCGGTGTATTCGGCGATGACCGCTCCTCTCCCTCTGAAAAATGCCTTGGCGAGAAAAACGATAGCGGCTCCCAGGAGAGGAAGCAGCACAGGGGCGAATGCCAGGCCTTCAGGACTCATTTGCGGCTCACCTCTTTGCGGATATCTTCAATATTGAATGTCCCCGCCGCCTTGTACAGACGGTAGGCCAGGGCCAGGGAGAGAGCGGTGACGCAGACGCCGATAACGATGGCGGTGAGCATAAGCGCCTGGGGGACGGGGTCGACAATGCCGGCAATTCCCTCTTCCAGTATGGGCGCTTTGTTACCGATACGGCTCCCTTCCAGAACAAAAAGAATGACCACGGCACTGTTAATCAGGTTCAGAGATATGATTTTCTTTATAATATTGTGTTTGGCCAGTATCCCCCAGAAGCCCAGAAGGAAAAGCAGAAAAAGCAAAAGCCGTTCTATCATCACCATCATTCCTTCCCCAGCATGATTATGCACATAACGCCGATACCCGCTCCCACTTTCAGCCCTATGATGATATTGAGTACAATAATGAAAGCCGCCGGCAATGATGAATAGTGCTTTAAAGGATTGTCGAGAAAACCCTCTCCCGTAAAGATCCCGCTGATGGAAAGAATCAGAAGCATGAGGAAGGCCACCGCTTCAATCCGCCCCAGCATATCCTGACGGATCAAAGCCGAACTGGCGTTTCCGCTGCTTCCGAGGGCAAGAAAGACAATGCCTGAAGCGACGACGACTCCTCCCTGGAACCCGCCCCCCGGCGAGAGATGACCATAGAGCATGACATAAAACCCGAAAAGCAGCACGATAGGCCCCAGTTTGCTCGTCACGGCTTCCAGCAGATGAGTCCTCATATAATTTGCCCGTCTCATTTCTCCCGGCAGGGCGAAACTGTGTCTGTCTTCCAGAACGGCGCCGGCTTTCTTCAGAATTCCGATTGTTCCTGTCACGGCGACGAGAAGAACGATGGTTTCACCGAGCGTGTCGTAAGCGCGGTACCCGAGGTAGATGGCACTGACGAGATTGGTGGCTCCCGATTCCTCAACGCCTTTGAGCTCGAGATGATCGCGGGCTGTAACAGGCCACTGATAACTGCTGAGAAAAACAGGGAGGACTACGGCGCTGATCAGCAAAAGAGCGAAAACCGAACCGACTGCAGATTTTTTCAACTGTCGCTCTCCTTCCTGTCTGTATGGCGGATGATCCAGACAAAAATGATTGTGGAGACTCCGGCACCCACAGCCGCCTCGGTAATGGCCACATCGGGAGCATGGAGAATGTAGAATAGCATGGCAGACAGTAGACTGATAGCCGATAGCGCAATGACGCTGTGGAGCAGATCCTTTGTAAAAAGAGTGTATATTCCCAGCCCCAGAATGAAGAGCAGTAGAATGACTGTCATGGGTTCTCCTCCGGAGCGGCCTCATCTTTCCCTGTGCCGGCCTTTCTCTGTTTCTTCTTCTCTTCGGATTTGGGCCTCCAGGGATGTGTCCCGATGTTCCAGGTGAACCGCGCGACGATATGGGATCCCGTCGGAGAGGAAATAAGAAAAAAGAGCATGATTACCACGACCCGCGCCGCTACGGCTCCATTGGGGGACAGAAGCAGCGTTCCTATGAAGATGGACAGAACCGACGTGGTCCCCAGAAGAGAACCCGCCTGAAGCCGCGAATAGGGATCGGGGAAGCGGAAGAGCCCGGCCAGTCCGGCAACTCCGAAAACAACAGCAGCCAGAAAAGCTATTGCCGCCAGTATCTCGCGTATGCTCATTCCTGCGACTCCCCCTGGATTTTATCTTTCAGAAACCGGGCGATTCCAAGAAAACCGAGAAAACCGAAAATATCGTAAACAAGAGCCACATCGAGATAGAGGGCCCGCCCTTCGCTGACACCGCGGAGGACCAGAAAAGCCAGAACGGCTCCCGAAAGGACATTCAGGCCCACAAGCTTGCCCGAAGTGGTTCGGGAAGTGAGGATTCTGATGATGCAGACCAGTATGCAGGCAATTATGAACCACTGCATACCCGTAAGAAGGAACTCTCTCACAGCCAGACCTTCTTAAGATGTTTTTCTATCTCTCCTTTCACTTCGTTTCCGGCCACTTTCGAATGGCTTGTGGTGGAGAAGAACCAGTGAACCGTAAGGTGATCGTCATTGAGATCCAGAGTGATGGTTCCGGGAGTCATGGTTATGGAATTGGCCAGAACCATTCTGGCCATGTCCGATTTAAGAGAAGTTCTGAAATGCACGATGCGGGGATTGACCCGGCCGGTCACAACGGAGACGAGAACAGCGAGACTCGATTTGTAGATAAAAAAGATCATGAGGAAGAGATAGAGAATCAGATGGAAAGGGCGGGGCACGAAAAAATTGATTCCCGCCTGGTGCCTGGGTATAAAGATTTCGTATGTGAGTGCGGCCACGAAAAAAGAACCGCCCAGGCCCGTAACCAGAGAAAAAAGCTCAAAGCGGGCTGTAAAAATAAGCCAGAGACCGAACATGGAGAGAGCTGTAATCAAAAAACGGATAAGCTTCCATCTGGTTTCAATACTCATATCACTGATCCTTGAGACTGAGGATCCTGTGAAAATCCCCGGCGTCGACGGCCTTCTCCAGATCCTCCCGGAACTGGGGGTCATGGAGAAACCGGGCGAGTTTCGATAACAATCTGATGTGGCTTCCGGTATTTTTCGCAGGGCCGGCCATCAGAAAGACAAGGGAGACAGGCTGCCCGTCGGGCGTGTCGAAATCCCGGGGGGGGTCTAGTCTGGCCGCGGCGAAGAGTGTGTTCTCCAGCGACTCGGACTGGCAATGGGGAACGGCGCATCCGGAACCGATACAGGTGGAAACCATCTCTTCTCTTTTCAGAATGCTTTGGTACAGTTGATCCGGTTCTTCTATTCCGTGAACGGAAGTGAGTGTGTCCACCAGATGTCTGAAAAGCTCCTCCTTCTCTGTTTCGGGAGGATCTATGAGAATACATTCCGCTTTCAGTTTCGCCGATATTACGCCCATTATCTCAACACTTCCTTTTTAAATTGAAATTAAATTTCCTCATCCTCCGGGACCAGACCGTAGGCCCAATCGATCGGGATGGTAAACATGACCCCCGTGCCGGGCTTATCCAGACCGCCGACGATTTCGTCCACGAGGGTTTTCACGCTTTCAAGAGTCTCATTATCGCGGATAACAGAAATAATCGTCTTGTTATATGGTTTATTGCCCTTCATGAATTCCTTGAAACCGGCAAAGAGAGGGACTTCGTAAGTCAAAAACCGGCCCATTCCTTCGGAATCGAGTATAGTCGCTCCCGTAACACCCGATTCGATGTAGGCGGACATCACTTCCTCGAGAAATTCTTCATTATTCAGAATAAAAACCAGCAATTTCAATGCGATTAACCCCGTATCCTTTTCATAAACTTAATCCGGAACCGATCAGGTGACAAGCGCTTTAATTGCCCGGAACTCACTCAGATGGACTTTTTGCGGTTTTTAAGGATTTTCTTCCTCTCTGCTCAGTGATGCAGAACTTGCTAAAGCCTGTAAATGCAGTTACATTAGAACGATGGAATGGGAAGATCTGGCTAAAAACCCCAAACTGATCGTCAATTACGGCTTACTGAAGGAAATCGGGGTTCTTGATTATATTGAAAATCTGAAAGTAACAAATAAAAACAAGGATGAACTGATCAACGAAGCCTATGAAATTTTTCTCAAGGAATCGGTTGACGAACTCGTATCCTATATTATCAAATGCCTTTCTGAAAAATTTATCCCCACCGATTTGATTTTTATTCTCAATGAGGGGATTTCTGTCAGCAAAATCAAAACCTATGCCTATCACAATATGAATTTCACAAAGATTAATATGGATCTTGAGTCGCTCGAACCGTACGAAACTTTTTTCCGCAACTACTCCGGAACAACCAGTTTCAGCCTCTTTGAATATGAAATAGCAGATCCCCGTCTGATCGAACCGTTCAACCGGTTCAATCCGGAAATAATCGTTCCGATCAAAGGACTTTCCGGTCTTTACGGGATTATCCTATTCGGTCCGAAAGTACTGTCCGAGGAATACAGTAAATCGGAGATTGCCTATATAGACAGATTGATGAAATTCACATCTGTAGGAATTCAGAACAACATTCACTATGAACATTCCGTAAAAGATTCCAAGACGGGACTGTATAACCACAACTTTTTCGTAAGCCGCGTCAACGAAGAACTGGCGCGCTGCCGCCGCTTCAGGCATTCAAGTTCCCTTATAGTCATGGATATCGATCATTTTAAAAACTTCAACGACACGTACGGGCATCTGGCGGGCGATGAAGTGATCATCCGCCTGGCGGAAACACTGAAGCACACGGTCCGTGAGGAGGATATCCTCTCCCGCTTCGGCGGTGAGGAGTTCACCGTCCTCCTTCCCGAAACAGGCCGGGAAAAAGCAATTGTCGCAGGGGAGAGAATCAGGCGTGCCGTGGAAAAAATGCTCGTGGACTGGGAGGGGAAATCTCTCAATGTCACCGTCAGCATCGGGATCAGCACTTACGACTGGGTGGAGAAACTTTCGGAAAAGACTTTGATAGAAAGAGCTGACGAGGCCCTGTACAAATCAAAGAAAAACGGCCGGAACCAGGTGAACCTCTATCAATCGGGACTGCTTTTCAAAGCCAATCAGGCCCACAGCAGCGATATCATTTAACTAGCTGCTTACAGTCAGCGCCCTTTCGATGAACAGCATGACTTTATCGATGAGGGCTTCTTCATCGGGCTCGTCATCTCCCAGAAAGATCTGCATTCTCTTTCTGTAATAATCCGATGTGTAGGAATACTGGAACATCATAATCAGGTTATCGAGGCAGAAGGAAACCACATTGATATCAATAGCCGGATCGATGTGGCCCTCATCCTGAGCTTTCTGCAGTATGGAGTGATAAAGCTTCGCTGTGATATCTTCCAGCTGATAGGAAAGCTGTTCGGATAGGGAGCTCATTCCCTGTGTCGTCATTTCCAGATAGACCTGATTCATTTCGGGATACTCAAGGGCATAGCGGCGCGAAGCTCTGAGGAGCTCTTCAAAAATCTTCAGGTGATCGGACTGCCTGCGGTTCACTTCCGAAAGGGCCCGTGCCAGAAGGCTGTAGCCGTAGTCTCCGATGGTCAGATAAAGATCGTCTTTCGACTCGAAATAAGAGTACATGGAGCCTATGCTGATCCCCGCTTCGCTGGCGATATTATTGATATTGGTCGCCTTGAAACCGTATTTCGCGAAATGGCTGACCGCCACATCGATTATGCGCTGTTTTTTTTCGGGATCGATTTTTTCGAATGTCGATTTATGAAATTTCTTATCTTCCGTTGCCATAATTTTTCACCCCGTTATGCCCTGCACCTCTCCGGACTGAAGCCGGAAAGGCGAGAGACTGTTCCGGGGGAGTCAGGCCGGGCCATAATAAGCCTTGTATTTGCTTCTGCCGAAGAGCAGAGCGGCAAGAGCCCCTACGAAACTTTTGATTATTGTATTATTCATTTTCATATCAATCAACTCTATAAGGTTGCCGTCTGGATCTTTGAGAAAGACCCAGTCCGCTCCTTTCGTGTTCTGCGGTTCCGAAAAGAACTCGATTCCCTCCCCCTTCAGTTTTTTATACCACTTGGCGACATTTTTCACATCGAAGGTGATATGAGTCGGTCCGGGACGATTCCATCTCGTTCTCTCCGGCTCGAGCTTCTCCTCGAATTCGAAGATTTCCACAACGCCGCCTCCGGGAACTCTGAGAAATCCCAGTTTTATGGAAGAATTCTCAAGGCCGTACAAGTCTTTAAGCGCCGT
>JAFGXR010000129.1 GCA_016936555.1 Spirochaetales bacterium
CGAAAGACAAATCGGGATCTGTCATCTCTCCCAGAACGAGCCGCTCGTTGGACCGGGAAAATTTTTCCCGGCTTTTCCCGGAGAACCGGAACTGGTTTTTCATATACCGGGGCAGGGAGTCGAGATCCACCAGGTCCCTTTCCTCGAAGGTCGAAATATACTGGGCTATGTTGAAGAGTTCCCGGATATTCCCCGGCCAGTTGTGGCTTTTCAGAAGCTCAAGGCATTCGGGGCTGAAACGGAATCTGTTTTCCGTAAAGCGCTTCATTAGATGGGGTATGTCCTGGACTCTTTCTCTCAGGGCCGGAAGTTCCAGAGGAAATACGTTCAGGCGGTAGAAGAGGTCTTTTCTGAAGCTTCCGCTTTCAATCATTTCCGTGGGGTCTTTATGGGTCGCGGCGATAACCCGTATATCGATATCGATGACTCTGTCCGAGCCTACGGGAACTATCTGCCGTTCCTGAAGAACCCTGAGGAGCTTTGACTGGAGATGTTTGGGCATATCCCCGATTTCATCGAGAAAGATCGTCCCGTTATGGGCTTTTTCAAAAAGCCCCGGTTTGCCCTCTTTCAGCGCTCCGGTGAAGGAGCCGCTTTCGTATCCGAATAGCTCGCTTTCGATCAGGCTTTCGGGAATGGCGGCGCTGTTAACGGCGATAAACGGCTGGTTCTTCCGGGGCGAGGCGTTGTGGATGGCCTGGGCCAGAATCTCTTTTCCCGTCCCGCTTTCACCTGTTATAAGGACGGTCAGGTCGGTTCCGGCTATCTTTTTCGCTTTCTGAACGATGTTTTTCATTTCCGAAGTGGAGGTTATGATATCGCTGAAGCTGTAGCGGGCCACATGGCCTTTCTGCCTTAATTTGCGGCTCAGGTTCTGTTCGAGCTTTTTGATATGGGTTACTTCCTGAAAGCTGAAATACATCCTCTCCTCTTTGTTGAAATGGATGACATTCTTCTTTTCCAGATTGATAACCTTCTTTTTGAAATGGATCAGGTCGTCGTGAAAGTCTTTCCCCGAGTAGATGGCCGGGTCGACTTCTTTCAGGATTTCTCCTATGTTCTGGTCTCTCAATTTTCCTTTGAGGTCGAAAATCTCCTTGAACTTCTTGTTGTAGATGAGGATTTTTCCCTCTTTGTCGGTGAGGAGAATTCCATCGTGGGAGAGATTCAGTAGCTGATCCAGCTCCTCGGTTCTGGCCAGAAGGCTGTTGTAGTTCTGGACGATTCCCTCATTGGAACTGAAAATTTCCTGATAGTAGTTGTAGAGGTTCTGCTGGGTCTGCTTGTCATCAATCTTCAGGGTGTTGATGAGGAGGAGCATGGTTGAAATGTCGAGAACACGGTGGCCTACATCGTAGACGTTCTCTATGTTTTCCGGAATCAGTTCCGGTTCCGAAGGGGAGACCGCATATTTGATGTGATCGTAGTTTTTACCGGAAATGAAGGGGATGAGATTTACGTTTTTGATGCCGATGTGATAGAGCGAGGAAATCGATTCCAGAACCGTTTCGATATCATCGTTGACGATGAGAACATCGGACCCCCCGGGGATATCGTAGAGCGGAGCTATACTCTTTTTGGAGAAGGTCCTTTTCGCCACGATGATGTTTTCCGGATGACTGGTATAGCGGCGGACTTTGCTGGCCCGGCTGCTCGCCATTATGACGATGACATCCTCCCCGATCATGCTGTCGGAAGCCAGGGTGTCGATGTAGTAATTTTTGACCTGTACGTTTGACCCGAAAACGTCGAGAATATTGGCTTTGACAATGTCTCCCAGATTGCTCAGGCGCTTCCCTTTCAGGATGGAGTCTGTGACGATAGCTATGGACTTCATAGACATATCATACCCTTTTAAGGGGGAAAAGTATGCTGCTCTCTGCCGTGACTGTAAAAAATGTTGGCACATATGTTGCATGAGTGTTGCCGGAGTTTACATGATCGGAAAGCTTGAACAGGAAGATTTTTTACAGAACCGGGTATTGGTCAATCTCGTTGCCGATGAAAATGAAAGATTCGCCTTATTTTCGGAAATCGTACCGGACCTCAAGGCGAACACCTATCGTAAAGCCGTCAAACTGGTTGATCTGGATAGCCTGGAGATAAATGATCTGGAACTCCCGTTTGAACCCGATGATTACAGATGGGAAAATGGAGAAATCATTTTTAAAGTAATCAGAGCGGGAGATTCGGAGTTTCATTCATACATCCCCGCAGATGGCTCTCTCCGCCTTCTTTTCGTCATGCCTTTCCCTGTCGGGAAATTTGCCTTTGACAGGACCCGTTTTTATTTCACCGCAGAAGTTCCCCGCAGAGAAGTTTCGGGAACCCTATTATCCGGTGATAACAGCCCCTTTTTTATCGAAGGCCGCGGCGCGGTAAACAATAAGACGGTCTGTCTGTTCCATGCAGAAGCAGATGGCAGCGATATCGCCATGATCAGCACACTCGATACTTGTGTCGATCTGATTGATTTCGCTTTTGAGGAAAACCGGATTCTTTTTACCGTTTACTCGACGGGACGGGAAAACCCGGCAAAATCCGATCTCTATCTTTACGATCAGGAAACCGGATCAAGCCGGTGTCTTCTCCGCGAATCCTACCGGATCTCCCATATCCGGTCCATGGCTGAAGATCTCATCCTCTTTGCCGGCGTGGATCTGTCGCGCTGCAGCCGGAATGACAATCCCCGGTTCTATCGTGTCGACGAAAAGAGCGGAAAGGTCGGGTCCTTTTGTGAAACTCCCGATTTAAGTCTGGAGCATCCGTCGGTCGTAACCGACTCTTTTTATTCCGATTCGGAATCCCTTCTCAGGTATAAAGACTGTCTCTACTTCAAAATGGTAGGTCGGGACGGCGATAGGCTATTCAGACTCGATTCAAAAGGGAACTGGCGGGAAATCCTTTCCGATCTTCCTGTAATCGGCAGTTTTCAGGTTTTGGAGAAGGGAGTTCTGCTGCTCGGTCTCAAGGGGTTGGGGCTGGCTGAACTTTATTATGCCCGCGAGGATGAAATACGTCAGATTTCCCGGATCAATAACTGGCTGGCCGGAAGATCTCTCTCGATGCCGATTGCCCTGACTTTTAAAACCGATAATACCGAGTTGGACGGTTTTATCTATCCCCCCTATGACTATGATGAAAAGAAAGAATACCCTGCCGTACTGATGATTCACGGCGGTCCGAAAATGCTTTACGCGGCGGTTTATTCCCACGATATCCAGCTTCTCTCTTCCGGGGGGTATTTCGTGTTCTGCTGCAACCCCATGGGCAGCGACGGAAGAGGCGACGGGTTTTCCCGTATCGGCGGATCCTTTGCGGAAAGGCCTTTCCGGCAGCTTATGGCTTTCACCGACGAAGTTCTGTCCCGATTCCCTGCCATTGACGGAAACCGCCTCGGGGTAACAGGCGGGTCCTACGGCGGATATATGGTCAATTACATCATTACCCATACGGAAAGATTTAAGGCTGCGGTTGCGGAACGGGGCATCAGCGATCTGCAAACAGCTTTTACTTCATCGGATATCGGTCCCCAGTATATCGGTGAATATCTGGGGAGCGGTTCCGATCCCTGGCGGAGCCGCGAAAAGGTTTATGAGGACTCTCCGATCTGCAGGGCTGATAAGGTTAAAACACCCACGCTTTTTGTTCACGGGAAAGAGGATTTCCGCTGTCTGTTCACCGAATCCCTCAATATGTTCAACGCTCTGAACTATCACGGAGTGGAAACGAGCCTCTCCCTTTTTTCCGGCGAAAGCCACAGCCTTGTCGTCCGGGGGAAACCGCAGAGCAAAATGGAGCGGTACAGGCTGATGCTCCGCTGGTTCGGCCGTTTCCTCTCCGGAGATAACCGGGAGAGTGCGAAATGAATATTCTTCACGAACTGATCAGAATCAAAAGCACCGATCCCGCCCGTACCGGAAAGGCCGTCGAACTGGCCGCGGCTTATCTGAAAGAAAATGGTATTTCAGGCGAAATTATCGATAATGAGGGATACAAGAGCTATGTGGCTGTTGTGGGAAAAGGCGGAAAAACTCTGATCCTCAACGGTCATCTCGATGTCGTTTCCGGGAAAGATCCGCAGTTCGAACCGGTTGAAGAGGCGGGAAAACTCATCGCCCGGGGCTCTGCCGATATGAAAGGCGGCTGTGTCGCCATGATGGAAGCTTTAATAAAACTCAGCAAAATGGATCTTCCCTGCCGCGTTATGATTCAGTTGGTTCCCGACGAGGAGACCGGCGGGAAATACGGAACAGCCCATCTTATCAAAAAAGGTTATGTCGGCGATTTTGTTATCTGTACAGAACCGACAAATCTCAATCCCTCCATACAGGCCAAGGGCATTGTCCGGATCGATGTGGAAACCCGGGGCGTTTCGGCTCACGGATCCCGACCCTGGGAAGGTGTGAACGCCATTGAAAAGGCCATGGAGAATTACGCCCGCATCGAAGCCCTTCCCATATTGAATTCCGGTTCGGATTTTTACAAAAGATCCTCGGTGAACCTGGCTCTGATACGCGGCGGCGATATCTACAACCGGGTTCCCGACCACTGCACCATGGGCATCGATATCCGCTTCGTCCCCCATCTCGATCATGAGGAAATTCTGAAGGAAATCCGCCGGGTTGTAGATGGTGATGTCTCGGTGGTCGCTCTTGAGCCCGGTGTCAATGTTCAGCCGGACAATCCCTATGTGCAGCGTCTGAAGCAATCGGTCAGCCGGATCCTTCCGGAAAAAGATGTGATACTGGCAGCCCAGCACGGCGGCTCCGATGCCCGGTTTTTCACCGGTTTGGGAATCCCGGCCGTTGAGTTCGGGCCGGTTGGAGATTTCTGGCACGGCGACGGGGAATATGTGGAGATCGATTCTGTAAAACAGCTCGAGGATATTCTGGTCGATTTCGCCCTGAATTTTAAATAGAGAAATATGAGCTTGAGGTTTGAGCTTGTTAAATAAATTGGAGGAATGAAGAATGGATTACAAGAAGAAGATGACCATGTTATTCGCATTGGTTCTCATGAGTCTGACTCTCCCGGTCTACGCCGGCGGAGCTCAGGAGGAAACGGAAATGGCTAAAGATGAGGTTGTCGTGGCGCTGTCCGCCGATATTACCTCTCTGGATCCCCAGGGGCACAACGACACGAAATCTGAAATGGTTTCCTTCCTGCTTTTTAACAGGCTTTTCCGGCTGAACACCGACTTTGAAGTCGTTCCCGATCTGGCCGAGTCCTGGGAACAGCCTTCCGATACGGAATGGGTCATCAAGATCAAAGAAGGCGTTAAATTCCACGACGGAAGCGAAATGACCGCTGAAGATGTCAAATTCAGTATGGACCGCTCAAAAGAAGCCCCTAAAGTTCAACAGGTTCTCAGTGAAGTGGCATCGATCGAAGTGGTGGATAAATACACGGTCAAATTCACGACCAATTCGGCATTCGCCCCCTTCCTGTACACATTGGTTCATGCCGGAACATCTGTCATTCCCAAAGCCTATGTTGAATCAGGAGATGAGTTCGCCAAACCGATCGGTTCCGGTCCCTACACTTTTGTTGAGTGGATTTCCGGTGATCAGGTTGTCCTCAAGAAAAACGAAGCATATTTTGACAAAAACAATATGGGTCAGTCCTCTACCATCACTTTCAAAGTGATTCCCGAGGGAACTTCCAGAACCATCGCCCTTGAAACAGGAGAAGTGGATGTCGTTCCCGAACTGCCCACCATCGATATGAATGTCGTAAAAGACAATTCCGACCTGGCTCTCTACGAAAAGCCCTCCACAAGGGTAGATTTCTTCGCCATGAATACGGAAAAAGCGCCTTTTGACAACGTTAAAGTCAGACAGGCTCTCAACTATGCGATCGACAAGGATGCCATTATTACCGTTGCCATAGACGGCGCCGGTGTTAAGGCTGAGTCTGTTCTCGCTCCCTCATTTCTGGGATACAAAGCCGGTCCTTATTCCTATAACCCTGCAAAAGCGAAAGAACTTCTCGCCGCAGCAGGCTATCCCGATGGATTTGAAATGGAAATCATGACTTCCGGTGATGACAGAAAGAAAATCGCCGAAGTAATTCAGGCCAGTCTTATGGAAGTGGGAATCAAAGCCTCCATCAAAATGCTCGAGTGGGGGACATTTATCGATTCGGTTCTCCGCGGCGACGAAGAGACTCTCATCCTCGGGTGGACTTCCAACCCCGACCCCGACGCGACTCTGACTCCCCACTGGTTTTCCGGCAACATCGGCGGTATGAACTTTGCCCGGGTCAACGATCCGGAAATGGACAGAATGCTCAAAGAGGGACGGGAAGAGCTGGATCTCGGCAAGCGTGAGGTCATTTACAATAAACTTCATACTTATATCATGGATAAGGCTCCCTGGGTTCCTCTCTTTGTTAAAAACAATATCGTAGGGGCCAATGCCGCACTTAAGGGTGTGGAGCTGAGTCCTCAGGGATTATGGAATCTGGAAAAACTGCATTACTAGTTTTTCATCATTAAATACTTTTTCCCGGGGCGCCTGTCTGTAGAGACAGGCGGCTCCGGGTTTCAATCAATATCGGAGGAAATGTGATTAAATATGTCATAAGAAGGCTGATGATGCTCTTCCCGGTTATGGTCGGGGTTATCTTTCTGGTCTTCTTTATAATCAGTTTAACTCCCGGTGATGTGGCGACCATTATTCTCGGAGATGGAGCTACCGAGGAGAGGATTAAGGATCTGCGTGAGGAACTGGGCCTGGATGATCCCCTGATCGTGCAATACGGCAATTACATGATCGACCTCGTTCAGGGTGATATGGGGAAATCCTACTCGACGGGGCTTTCCGTTGCGGGAGAAATCAAGCAGCGCTTTCCCAACACATTCAAGCTCACGATTACGGCGATTTTTCTGTCGGTTCTCATATCCATCCCCATCGGCGTCATATCGGCGACCAGGCAGTATTCCATATTCGACAATATAGGGATGATCGTCGCCCTGATCGGGATTTCCATGCCGTCGTTCTGGACGGGACTGATTCTGATAATCCTTTTCTCCCTGAAGCTGGGCTGGTTCCCTTCCGGCGGCATGAAGGGAATCATGAGTCTGATCCTGCCGGCTTTTACGCTGGCCATCGCCTCGACCGCCAGCATTACCAGGACGACCCGTTCCTCCATGCTGGAAGTTATACGCCAGGACTATATAACCACAGCGAAGGCGAAAGGGGTCAGCCGGAGAAGCGTCATCAATAAACATGCGCTCAAAAACGCCCTCATTCCCGCTGTCACGGTTATCGGACTGGAGTTCGGTGTTCTACTCGGCGGCGCCGTGCTGACTGAAACAGTTTTCTCCTGGCCCGGGATCGGCCGTCTCATGGTCGAATCCATCCAGAGAAAAGATACTCCCATGGTTCTGGGCTGCGTTATCGTATTCGCCCTGTCTTTCAGCATCGTCAATCTCATAATCGATATTCTCTACGCCTTTATCGATCCGAGAATCAAATCCAATTACAGTTAGGAGTCCGGAATGAGCGACAGGACATTGAGCCGGAAAATGATACCGGCCACAAAAAAAAGAAGCCAGGCTCTCGATGTATGGAAAAGACTGAGAAAAAGCAACTCCGCCATTGCCGGGCTTATTCTCATCTTCATTTTTCTCTGCCTCGCCGTTTTCGCGCCGCTGATAGCCGATTACGAGAACGATGCCCTGAAAATGAATATCATTGAACGACTCCAGTCTCCCGGTGCGGACCACTGGTTCGGAACTGATGAAATGGGCCGGGATATATTCGCCCGAATCGTCTACGGAACGAGGATTTCTCTTTTCGTCGGTGTTATTTCCGTCAGCATCGCTTTAACTCTCGGCGGGACACTGGGGGCAATAGCCGGGTATTACGGAGGAAAGATTGATAATATTATCATGAGGACCCTGGATGTTCTTCTTGCCATCCCGACGATTCTTCTGGCCATAACCATTGTGGCGGCCCTGGGGGCGAGCATTCTCAATCTGATGATAGCCGTGGGGATTTCCAATATTCCGGGATTTGCAAGAGTCGTCCGAGCCGCGGTTCTCAGCATTAAGGATCAGGAATTCATCGAGGCGGCCAGAGCGATCGGGAGCCGGGACCACACGATTATACTGAAACATGTCCTCCCGAACTCCATGGCGCCGATTATCGTTTTCGCCACGCTGAAGGTCGCATCGGCCATTATGGCCACGGCTTCTCTCAGTTTTATCGGACTGGGGATTCAGCCTCCCACTCCCGAGTGGGGAAGCATGCTGGCGGGAGGACGGGCTTACATCCGCGACAATATGTACATTGTCCTCTATCCCGGTCTGGCCATCGTTCTCACGGTTCTGTCGTTGAACCTTATCGGTGACGGTTTGAGAGACGCTCTCGACCCCAAATTAAAATAGAAGGTGCGGCAAAGATGAAAGGAACGGTACTGAAAGTAGAAAATCTGGCAGTGCGATATGTGACGGAAGACGGTATCGTTCAGGCCGTGAACGGAATCGATATTTCCGTGGAGAAGGGCAGTACCCTCGGACTGGTGGGCGAAACCGGAGCGGGGAAAACGACGACGGCTCTGTCCGTCCTCAGGCTGATTCCCGATCCCCCGGGAGAAGTGGTTTCCGGAAAGATCGAGCTTGACGGCAAAGCTCTGATGGAATTGCCCGAGTCGAAGATGGAGAAAATCCGCGGCGGTCTGGTCTCCATGATTTTTCAGGATCCCATGACGGCTCTCAATCCCGTGCTCAAGGTGGGTGACCAGATCGCTGAAGCGATAAAAATCCATCAGCAGCTCTCTCAGGACAAAGCCCTGCAGAAAGCCCGGGAAATGCTGGAAATGGTGGGAATTCCCGGGGCCAGGATGAATGAATATCCTCATCAGTTTTCCGGAGGGATGAAACAGCGCGTTGTCATCGCCATCGCTTTGTCCTGCAGCCCCAAGCTTCTTATCGCCGATGAACCCACGACGGCTCTGGACGTCACGATCCAGGCTCAGGTGCTCGAGCTGATGAAAGAGCTGAAAGAGAAAATGGATATGGCCATGATCATGATCACTCATGACCTGGGCGTTGTGGCGGAAGTCTGCGATAATGTCGCTATCATGTATGCCGGCCGGATCGTCGAGCAGGGGACCCTCGAGGAGATTTTCAACAACACGAAACATCCCTATACGGAAGGGCTCTTTCTCTCCATCCCCAATATCGATGACCGGAAAGCGGAACTCAAACCGATCCGCGGACTCATGTCCGACCCCTTCAATCTGCCTCCGGGATGCTCCTTCTGCGACAGATGCGATTACGCCATGGACAAGTGCGCTACGGAAAAACCGGAAAAAGTGCATTTCTCCCCGGACCATTTCGTGGAATGCCATCTCTACCCGGACAATAAAGAATTTCAGCTCAAAGGCGGGAAAGGATGAAAGATAAGGAAGTGCTGCTCCAGGTCAGAAACCTGAAAAAATATTTCGATACCCCCAAAGGGAAGCTCCACGCCGTGGACGATATCACCTTCGATCTCCGGAAGGGAAAAACCCTGGGGCTGGTGGGGGAGTCGGGCTGCGGGAAATCGACAACCGGACGGGTCATTCTCCGTCTTCTCGAAGCGACCGACGGGGAGATCATCTACAACGGGAAAAATATCCGGGAGCTCTCTCCGAAGGAGATGCGGGCGCTGAGAAAAGAGATCCAGATCATTTTTCAGGACCCCTTTTCCTCTCTCGACCCCCGGATGACCGTCAGCGAAATTATCGAAGAGCCGATCAAACTGAATAAGCTGATCAGAGACAGGAAAAAGCGTTTTGAGCGCGTTCTTGAACTGATGGATCTGGTCGGACTGTCTCGTCGTTTGATGAACACCTATCCCCATGAGCTGGACGGGGGACGGCGGCAGAGAATCGGAATCGCCCGGGCTCTGGCTCTCGACACGAAATTTATTGTATGCGACGAGCCGGTTTCCGCACTGGACGTCTCCATTCAGGCGCAGATTCTCAACCTTCTGAAGGAATTGCAGAAGAAACTCGGCCTCACCTATATCTTTATTACCCACGACTTATCGGTGGTGAATCATTTTTCCGACGATATAGCCGTTATGTATCTGGGGAAACTGATAGAGAAGGCATCGGCGGAGGAGCTGTTCAGCAATCCCGTCCATCCTTATACGAAAGCTCTGCTGTCGGCGATTCCAAGACCGACTCTGGAGAAAACAGGGGAGAAGATTATTCTGAAAGGGGAGATCTCATCGCCCATCAATCCGGAGGACAACTGCCGCTTTGCCAACCGCTGTCCCTATGCCCGGGATGTTTGCCGGCAGAGCGAACCGCCTTTGCGTGAGTCGGGGGAGAATCACTTCGTCGCCTGCCATCTTTTCTGAGTTTCCAGCCGGCTCAGCGCAATGACCAGGGCTCCGGCCATAAGGAACAGAACCGTCAGACCGGCAAACCAGAAAGCGAAAGAGACCCATCCGTTCTGCCGGATGTCGAGAAAGAAGTAACGGATCGGCCTGGTTCTGTAGAAAGCCTCGAAGACTCCGAAAAGGCAATATACGGCGGGATAGGGTATTACCGTCCAGAGCTCGTTCCAGGGGATCCCGGTTCTACGGGTATCAGTGAAGAACCATAACAGGTAGAGAACGGTCGTTGAACCGTGATTGATATTGCTGACCAGAGCAGAGACTCCCTGAGGATTCCATGTCTGCCTGAGAAAAAACTGATAAATCAGTCCGGTTATGATGATGGCGGCGCCGACCGCCAGTTTCAACCGGACTTTAATCTCCCGGCCTCCTGCCTGCAGAGCTACGATAAGTATCACAAGAATGTTGGACTGAATGGTAAAGTAACCGAGCAGATCCAGGCGGTCTGCCCATGACGCGGCTCCGAAGAACCGGTAGGAAATAGCGGGAATCGCTGTCGCGAGCAGAAGAATTGTTATAGCTTTGTTCAATCTGTTCATATCGTTTTAACTATAATACGACCCTGTCTTGAATATTAACAAAAATTTACATGATTTGTCTGGAGCTTTTGTTATAATGAGATTATCCCGGAGATAAGCGGGAGAAGGAGTCATATGTTTCGACTTTCCTATAAACTCATGCTTCTCTTCACCATACTGGCCACTCTGGGGGGAATCATAACCCTCATTCCCGGAGCCGGAGCATCATATCCCAATCTTATCGGGTACAATTCCGTCTGCACTTTTGCTCCGGCGGCTACCTTTTTCTGCTTTTTTCTGGCCGGTGCCAGCTGTTTTATCCGCTCTACATTTATCAAAGATCAAAGCGGGAGTCCCGGCGAGCGGTTCAGACGGCATAGCCCCCGCCTGATCGCTCTGGCTCTGGTTCTGGCTGCCGGGTTTTTCTATACATATCGATATGTGGAAATAAAAGCATATTATACCGATTCAACCACAACTGCGACATTGGAAGAGAATTAAAGGAGATCCCATGAAAAAAAGTAAAAGACCGGCAATCGACAAATTCTTCACATCGAAGAAATACGCCATAGCCGGCGTGTCCAGAAATCCCCACAAATTCGGTACGGCTATTGTCAGGGAACTGGCGGGTAAGAACATCGATGTCGTCGGGGTTAACCCCCATATGGATACTGTCGAAGGAAAACCCTGCTTTGCCGCGGTAGCCGATCTGCCCGGCGATGTGGACGCCCTTATTACGACTGTCAAACCGGATGTAACGCTATCGGTTGTTCAGGCTGCCTATGAAAAGGGCATCGTCAATGTGTGGATGCAGCAGGGGTCTCAGTCAGACGAAGCGATAGCTTTCGCCGAATCGAAGGGAATGAATGTCATTTACAAAGAGTGCGTCATGATGTACTGCGAGCCCGTTGAGTCAATTCATAAATTACACAGGGGCATGAAGAAATTCTTCGGAGGCTATCACAGATAATTGCTGTTAATTTACCGGAGCTTCCGTTATATTGTAGACATGATCAGTCAATTGAAAACAAACGGAATATCTGCGGTATCTATATTCTTTCTCTTGCTTTTTGCCTCCTGTGTCACAACTTCAATCCCCGTTCCGGAAAAGGAACCCGGAGAAAGTCCTTCGGTTTCCCGGGAGAGCGCCGGTCCGGCTGTTACTGAAGAAAGCAACGGACAAGCGGATCTTTTATCGGAGACGGGGATTATCTATTCGGCCCTGGATAGAGGAGTTGGTCCCCTTCTTCTCGGTTCTACCGATTATATGAACGGCCCGGTCGTAGAGTTTTCCATCCTTTTTTCAATTTACTTTCCTCTCAGCGGCATTGAACCTCCCTTCAGCGGGTATTCTCCCGGAGAAGGTACGCGATGGCAGGTCGATTGCGACCGCCTTGAAGAATCCGTATATTTCGAAAGAGCCCTGCTCAGCAGAGATGATGAAGATAAGAGCTGGTGGTTTTTTAAAATTGAAGGAAGCGGCTTTGAGAGGAGCTATGAATTTCTGGTAGACAAAGACTGGAGGCTTCTGGAGATGCGTTACCTTTCCGGAAATGCGGTGGAATCCTACAGGCCATCTGTTGACGAAAACAACAATCTCGCCATGACTCTGACCGATGGAGAGATTTCAGGGCCGGAAAAAATGAAACTTCAGGTGCCCCTTGGGGATTTTCAGGCTGATTTTTATTCCGGAGCGGGGGGGGAGTTCTGGAAAAGCCGCAGAGTGACCGGTTCATATCTCAAATTCCATAGGGAAAATGAAGAGCTCAGTCTGACCGCATCACTGATTGAAGAAAAAAAGGGTTACAAGACGACTCTATTTTCTTATTGACCGTTAATCCGGAACTCCTTCAATTTTTCATTGATAAAATCTATAATTTCTCCATCCAGATCTGAAGAGGGGCAGATGATGTATTTTTCTTTTGTCAGAAAAAAGAGAAAAGCTTCGCCGGTCTTGCGGAATTTGTAAAGATCTTTCCATTTGAGCGTTTCTGTCGCGGTTCCGAAATTAATCCCGTTCTCGCGGAATGTCGCGCTGATCTTCGTCCCTCTCAGTTTTTTATATTCCCCGTTCGCTCCGCTGAAATAAAAAGCGAACATTCTCAGGAATATCAGAACCCCGAGAATAAGAATCCCTGAAAATACCGGAAGCAGAACCGTTCGATTGCCGGAAAGAAGTAGGTATAGTGTAATGGCAAATGCAATTCCCATCGCAGAAAAAAAAGATCGTCCCATCGATCCCGTAAGGTAAGACAAGGTTGTTCTGGCAATCAAGCCCGTCGTAAAATTTAAGTCAGCTTTATACTTCATGGTAATTCAAACTATCAGTTCATATATGAGAAGTAAACAAAAATAATTGGATTTTATTGTCCGCTCTTCTATAATGGCCTCTATAGAGGGAGTTTCCGGGGGGTGATGGAAAAAGCTCCCGGATAAAAAATCAAGGAGTGATAAATGGCTATAAAGGTTCTGGCGTTCGGAGAAGTTCTTTGGGATATCATTGAAGGCTCCTATCACATAGGGGGAGCGCCATTCAACTTTGCGGGCCATATGGCGAAACTCGGGGCTGATTCATACCTTATCAGCGCTGTGGGCAGGGATGAACTGGGCGAGAAGGCCATAACCAGGATTCAATCTCAGAAAATTGATACAACTCTCGTCGTTAAAAATGATTCCCCGACCGGTACGGTTCAGGTCTCATTGTCAGAGGGAATCCCCTCTTATAATATTGTCCCCGGATCGGCCTGGGATTCAATCGGACTGAATGGGGAAGCCCAAGATATATTGAAGGATATCGAATGGGATGTTCTCTATCTGGGCTCGCTGGCTCAGAGAAGTGAGAGAAGCAGAAAGACAGCCCGCTGGCTCATGGAGAATGTGAAGAGCCGGCACGTTTTTTTTGATGTCAATCTCCGCCAGGAATGGTACAGTCGCGATGTTATTGAAGAAACGATGAAGCATACTTCCATTCTAAAGGTTAATGATGAGGAAGTTCCTGTTATAAGCCGTCTTCTCTTTGGAAAAGAAATGCCTGAAGATCAACTGGCCAGAGAGATTCTGGAAACATATGGCGTATCCATAATTATTGTTACTCTAGGTGGCGAGGGAGCGCTCTTTTTTGATAAGCATAGGGAATATAAGCTTAAACCCGAGCCCGCCGAAGTTGTGGATACGGTAGGTGCCGGCGACAGCTTTTCCGGAGCTTTTGTCTATTCTTACCTCAATACCAATGATATAGACCGAGCGGGGAGACTGGCTCTTGATGTCGCATCCTTTGTTGTTTCTTCGGAAGGTGCTTTGCCTGAATACTCGGAAGAACTCAAAAAGAAGATTTCTCTGCACCTTAAGTAGCCGCATTGGCAATTATAGCTACACAGAAAGCCGTAAAACGGAGAAGCCTGAAATTATCGGCTATACAGTTCTGAACTTAAGCCTGAGGTTGTGAATTCCGATAGGATTTAATTGAAAAAATAAAAAAGAATTTTTTTATTTGAATTCAATTGACAGTATTTATTCAATTTGTTAATTTACCTCTCGTGCTTCGGGGGCTGGCCGAAAAGACAAGCTTTTCTGCTCGCCCATGCAACCATGGGCAACCCGGAAAAGCAAGTCAATCAAATTGCTGAAGCGAATTGATGATGAGCCGTATAAAGCACTGTTCTTTAACAAGTTATTGTTAATTAGGGAAGGGAAGAGAATACGAAAATGAACTTTTGAGTTTCAGATTTTCAATGATGAAATTATCTGACTTC
>JAFGXR010000130.1 GCA_016936555.1 Spirochaetales bacterium
AACTTTTCTACGAAATTGAAAAATACATCAAACAAAAGGGCCGTGAAACTTTCGATCAAAATGCCATGAATTCCCTTCTGAAAAAAGCCTTGCGTGTGAATTTTTCCGGTTGGCAGAATAAGGAAAACTTCTTTCTTTTCCAGTGGCTCAAAAATCTTGCGGTCAATCCGGATTTATTTGTCACCCACGCTTTCTATGTTGATGTTTCCGGTTTCGTCATACTCCACACAGCCCTCTCCGGCCTGATTCCCTTTGATTCACTCAGTACCGGCGGCTCACTTGCCCGCAACCCCGGGAGAATAATAAAAACGGCAGAAACTGCCGGCGCTAATAGGGTATACATAGTTATAAACCATCCTCACGGATATATGGCTCCCGTAAAACAGGCAGAAAGCCTTTCCCGCAGTGCGGGAAAACATCTGGGAGAGCTGTTCGGAGCCGTCATAATCTCCGGCCCCTTTTTTTACACTGCATTTTACAGCGATGGATCAAACCATTCATCTCTCTTTTCAGGGGGAGATCCCGTTGCGGATAGAATTCAATCGGATTTCAGAAATATTATGGACACTCAGTCCCCCTTATCCATACAACTTGGAATAAACAGAGACCAACGCATAGTTTTCTGGGCTTTTAACAAAATGAGCTACCCGAACCATATATACAGCCGCATCATTGAAAAACTGGGCGGAATAGAGGAACACGTTTTTTTATCCGATCCCGACAGAATCCTGAAAATAGGGGGAAATGCCTCTGTATTAGCCTTCGACAATCCCGCTCCTGATTATTCATATCTCACAGAAATGCTCGACAAGGAGTTGGTACAGGTTGTTTTTCATTCGATCTTCGAAACGGAAGGACGGAAAACAATAGAATACTTTTTTCTGACAGGAGTGGGCATTCTTGAAGCTCCGCTTACCAATCCGGAGATCCTGAACGGCCGCCTTTTGGTCGGTTCCGAGATCAGCCTTATTCGAAGGAGGAACAGGGATACGGCTCTCCATTTGACAGAAGATGATCTTATTCCCTCAGATATGATTCCCTATTTAAGACATTTCAGAAAATCGGGCTTTATTGCTCCCTTCGGGATAATGACCGAACCTGAAAAGAACAGAGGGATGTACTGTTCCGTTTGCAATCTGAACAGCGGTTATCTTACAGTCTATTTCGGGGAGTACCTTATTGAGAATGACCGCGCATATTGTTTAAAAGCTGCCGGAGAGTGGAAAATCCGATACGGCATTCTGGAATTCTATATATTATATCAGGATTGGCCTACCTTCCCGGATATGCGATGGGAAACAGAATCCTTTCAGCTCTCCGATACCATCACATTTCTGACCGATGAAAAACTGAACAGAAATTTCCGCGATTATATTAAGGATAGATTTTATTATCAGTACTTCTTCTCCGATGACTGGTCTGTCCGGTTCTACAGGAAACTGGCCGAACTGGGATTTATTGCAATAACCGGATCCCGGGGAGGCGCCGTCAGATTGCTTCCGGAACTGCAGAATCAATATGCCCTTCTGGACTGGAAAGATCTGGTTATAGACAGTTCCGTCAGAAAAATCATCAGAAACGGCAAGGGAGCCCCTGTTATACTCCGCATAGAACAAAATCCCGAATCGGTTCTGAAGAATCTCCATGAAGTCTGGCAGGACAGAACCTGGCTGACTGATCAATACTGCGAGCTGATCAGAAAACTGGCAACAGCGGAAGAAAGACGGAATGACCGGCGCTTTGCCATCTGGGGTGTCTCTCTGCTGGCCGGACCGGAACAGATTCCTGTCGCGGGAGAACTGGGCTATTCCATAGGGAAAACCTTTACAAGTCTTTCCGGGTTCTTCCGGCGGGACCTGAAACAATTCAACAACTTCGGCAAGCTTCAGATGATCATGCTGGCTGAAGTCCTGAAAGAGAAGGGTATGGCATTCTGGAACCTGGGACACCCCCATATGCCCTATAAAACAAATCTGGGAGCCCGGATAATCAGCCGGAACGACTTTCTGAAAAGATGGGATGTAGCCGTTGATTGTGAAACACCGGACTTGAGCGGAAATCGGGATATTTACGCTGTCGGATTTGAATCGGTAGACTGATTCAGGCTGTCAAATCTTTATAAAACCGTGAAAACTAATCGATTTTCCAGGCATTTTCACGGTTTTGAGACAATAAGCGTGAAAAATGTACTAATATGAAGGGATGCCGAAAGTTTTGAGTATTTATAAAAAACTGGATGAATTGAGAAAACGCTACTATAAAAGCGCCGCCGGAAAGGAAGAACTGCTTACTCTAATATCCGAAGCGGAAGTCGGTGAACAGGTCTATAACTCCAATGCCATTGAAAACAGCACATTGACACTGGATGAAACGGAAAAAATATTGCTGAAAATCGATCTCGATCGATACATAAGTGAAAGAGAACTTTTCGAAGCGAGAAATCTGGCTGAAGTTCTATCGTATATCGATAAAAAATCCGAATCGAGACCACTGACCCCGGAACTGATTCTCTTCTTCCACAAAATACTCCTCAGTCATATTCGCGATGATATTGCCGGACGTTTCAGGCAGGGAAACGAATTCGTCCGGGTCGGTTCCTATATCGCCCCCGCCCCGTGGGAAATTGAAAAGCAGGTAACTGATATGATTACAGGCTATATGGCTGAGCCGACTCTATCTATCATAAAGAGAATAGCCGCTTTCCATCTGGAATTCGAACATATACACCCCTTCATTGACGGAAACGGAAGAATCGGGAGAGTGCTCAATAATTTCCTTCTGATAAAAGAGGGTTATGTTCCCATCAATATAAAATTCATCGATAGAGATCAGTATTACGATGCATTCCGGGAATACGACAGGAATGGAAAAACCGGGATTATGGAGGAAATTGTCGGAAAAGCACTGACAGACAGCTACCACAAAAGGCTGGCTTATCTGGAAGGGAAAGAGATAATGACTCTCAACGAATACAGCAGGCGGATGAAGATTTCCCACTCAAACCTGATCAATAAAGCGAAGAGGCAGACCATTGAAGCTTTTATGGAAAAGGGGATCTGGAAAATCGGGATGTGATTACCCGGGCTTGTGGGAGAGATTTTTGGAAATAAGAGAAATGATTACATTGCAGAAAATAGTCGGATATATACTCAAAATATTGTCACTTTTATAATTTCTGCATCCTTAATATTCTACTTTATTAAACTGTATTTTCGTAGGCAGTGTCCGAGGCTCTTCTGGAAAGTAATAACTTCCGACTAATTTTTGGTTCTGGTTGGATAGATTATAAATAATAAGCTTGTTTGATTCTGGTAGAGAATCATCAAAACGACCTGTCTTCCAATAAAAAGATAAAGAAGGTAATTCATCAGCTTTAATAAAAGCTGTCTGCCATTCAAATTTCTGCGGGATATTACCAGGGGTGTCTAAAAAAACTCTATAGATCATATATCCATCATTTAATTCTGACATTTCAATTAAAATTCCGAGATTCGACGATTCTTCTCTATAAATTCCTGTAAGATCATCACCAAATACATAATTGATAAAGAAAAGATTAGCTATAACTAGAAATATTACTTTTCGAACCATCAATATAACTCCTTCTCTGCTCTGATTTCGACAGGAACAGACTCTCTATTATTACTTTTTAATCCAATACCATGTAATTCTTCGATCAAGGTATTGAAGTCCGTTAAATGCATAATTTGGCATCCTGCACTATACGGCTGAGACCAAGGTCCAATACTTTTCCCTTCTGCTATTCTATCTGCAATTTTCTGGTCAGTTGTAAAGCGATCTGGATGTATTAAATAATTATCAAATAACTTGATAGCATTATCATATGAGTAAGAACTGTCTAGTAGTGTACCAGAGTACTTGCCAGCTAGTAGCGTACTTCCGTTGTATTCATCAGTCAATCTGGGTTCTTCAATATCTGCTTCGCTTTGAACTGGAGCATTAAATAAAGTTTGATTTCCAATTTTCAACTTTAAAGAATCATTGTAAAAACTATCGTCATTATTACGTTGAATAACGATTTCTGTTTCAGCTTTAATATCCCTTCCAAAATAGGAAACAATAGGTGCGCCATTTGTATCAGAAGCATAAATATCACTTAATCCGGTCGGATCGACTCGGTTCAAAGGATTATTATTCGCATAGACATACCAGTTCAGCCCGTCCTGCGCCGGATCGGCATTGATAAACCGTCCCGTCACCGCATCGTAAAATCTGGCATTGAAATAGTACAAGTTGATATCCTCATCCAGTTCTTTCCCCGACCAGGAATACTTCGCCCTATTTTCCGTAGCGTTTTTCTCTGCATCGAGCTTTTTAAGCGGCTCCCCGAAGGCTCGGTAGCTGTAGTTTACCACTACCTCTCCATCTTCGTCAGTTACAATTTTAGTGGAGTTCAAATGATCCAGATGATAGAAGTTTTTCTCAGTTCGAAGCGAATCATCAGCGTCTACAGTGGTCGTGACCCTTCCCGCCAGCAGATCGCCGGAAAGGACATAGCGGTTGAGGCGCCCCTTCTCTTCAGCCTGGTCTCCGTTCACCTCAATATCCATCGCCACGGCGATTGACCCGTGCCGGAGGTACAGCGTCATCGATCCGTCCGATGAGGATTTTACCACCCGGTTCCCCCCTGTATCATATAAATACTCCGTAACCCCGCTTCCGCCGGTTGTTTTGACAAGCCGGTTCTGCACATCGTATTCAAACTCGACAGACCGGGTCTCTTCAGCCCCGTACAAGGTCGCGGAAGTCCTGTTCCCGTTCCCGTCATAGGTGTATTCGGCAAAGAGTGTGCGGGACGAATCCTCCTTCCCTGTCACCTCGATCCTCTCCAACCGGTTGCGCTCCCCGTACCTGTAGAAATACACATCGCCATTCTGATTCAATTCTGTCCGGTTCCCCTTGCGGTCATAGGAAAAGGATTCGCGATCAAATGTCAACTTTCCATCGGATGTTAACTCATCGAGTTCGATCAGGGCCTGAAGATAGTCCCCTCCGTTCACCCGGCCGTCGGGCATTTTTTCGGGAAACAGATCCGCCGTCCCGTCATAGACCTTCCCGTCGACAGGTTCCCCGCCTGCGTAAGTGCCGAAATGCGCTTTAACCAAAGTCCGCCTGTCTTCGATATCGGGGAGCTTCGTACCCGCTGAGACGAGCCTGTGAAACCCGTCATAACCGTATCTGTTTTCATTGATACCGGTAATATTCCCCGCCCCGTCGATGGTGAAGTTCAAATCCTCCCAATATTCATTCGGTGCCGAAGTCAAACCGATTCTAATCCGGCTGATCCGCTTGCGGTTGTCGAAATCCCAGAGCTGTCGCGTCCCGTTGGCATAAGCCATTTCCGTGACGACGCCGCTCCTGTTGTACTCAAGATCAGTCACAAAAGGACTGATGGACGTCCCGTCAGTTCCCTCATTTATTTCCTTCAGCTGTCCCAGATAGGGACCATATGTAAAATTGTGGACCGATCCGTCGGGGAAGGTCATTTCATTCAGCAGACCGCCGGCCCTGTAGCCGTAGGCAAAGGAGAAAACCTGATCCTCCTCCGATCCGCCATAAATTGAGGAAACCGCAGTCCGGTAGCCTTTGTCCTTCAGCCGCCTGTTCAGAACCGACAGGCGCCCCGCCCCGTCAAACTCACATTGTTCGATCAGGTCATTGTTTTCAACCCGGGTGACATATCCGCGGCTGTCGTAGAGGCGGTACTCCCTGTCATCCGGTGCTGTTTCCCCCGCCCTGAAATATTCTGTTTTGATATTCCGGCCCGCCTCATCATAGGTATAGGTGATCAGCTGCCCCTTCCGGTCGGTTCTGGATGTCAGAAGCCCCCTTTCGTTATAGACCATAAAATCGCTTCCGCTCCCGTAGATCTGCTCAGTCAGGAGATCCCTCTCGTCGTAGCGGTAGCCCGTGACCAGTCCTCCGGGGTCCACCGATCCGGTCATGCGGTTCAGGGCGTCGTATTCAAAAGAGTAAACCTGCGTCTCTGATAATTCGGCGGAAGAGTCGCCATAGGCAATCCGCTCTGTCACATTGCCGTTCCAGTCCTTTTTCTCGTACACCACAGATCCCTCTGGATCGGTGGTGGTTACGGAGTTCCCGGCGTCGTTGTAACTGATCCGCTTTATCGCGCTCCGCCCCGCTGTATCGGGATAGAGAACTTTGACCGTCCGGCCCAGGTCGTCGTACCGGACCAGCCAGGTTTTATCATACCGGGCGACTTCTGCGCCGCCGGTCAGGATGCTGCTGAAATCGGAACCGGCATCGGGATCGGTCAGGGCTATCATATGGCCGTAGAGGTCGTAGACCATGGTTTTTACGGCGTAAATCGATCCCCCCTCTCCGTAGGTGATCTCTTCTGTGATGTTACCGGTGCCATCGTGCTGCAGTCCCGTTGCCACGGTGCTCCAGCTCCGGGAGGTACTATCGTATTCAAAGTCGGTCAGTGTTTTCACAAACCCCTTTTCATAATCGATCTCTCTGCGGACACCGGGGTTGTGCAGTCGCCGGGAAAGAAAGGAGGAAAAGGAACTGTGAGCCCTTATGTCATTCACCTCCTCCCCGTCCAGAAGAACATCGTCTTCATCGGGGTGGACTGTAGCGGTCTCACTTCCCAGTGCATCGTAGTAGTGCTCCACCGCAAACCCTCCGGCGTCCACTTCCAGCCAGAGTGACCCGTCGGAGTTGAACACCCTCCAGCTGTTCAGATTGACCTGTGAAGAGTCATCGGGCCGGGAAAACCAGTAGTCCGGCACGCCCGGATTAAGATAGCCCTCTTCGGTTACAATACGGTAGGTTCGGACCGGAAGGGCCTGTGTCAGACCATCGTAGAGGGTAAAAACCTTTTCTCCGGCCGGATCAGTTATAGAGGAGAGGTTCCCGTAGGGATCGTAATCGTAACGGGTCACGAGACCTCGTGCCGCTCCCCCTTTATCGATGTAGAGAATCTCTTTCTCAATTTGTCCGTAAGACGTGAGGGTCCGCTCCAGTTCGTATTCCTTTTCCTCGCCGGCGGAAGTGAAAAGCCTGGACTCCCCGATGGGCAGGCTGTAGATTTCGTCGTATTGTTTGACCGTTCGGAGCCCTATCCTGTCGGTGTGCTCTTTCAGGTTCCCCTTCAGATCGTACAGGAATTTTTCACTGTAGGCGAACTGACCCTGCCGGAAGGTTTCCTCATAAATTTTCACGCGGTCACGATTGTAGACATAATCGACCAGTTCCAGATAGCCATCCGATGATTCGGTGGTTAAGCTGTCCAGAACATCATTTCGCGCCGGGTCGGAGCTTATGGAATACCTGAAGGTCTGAGTGATACCGCCCTTCAGGACAAGGGCGGTGTAGCAGTTGAAATTCCCCGCCTCATTGTTCCCCCGGTAAAGGTAGAGGGTATTCCCCGTTTCCCGGCCCTCTCTGTCGACATTCCACTGGCGGCTGACTTTAAAGTACTCCATGTAGCCGTCCCGGAAATACCGGGTAAACATCCCCCCTGCCGGGACTTCATATTCGTAGCGTTTCACGCTCAAGGCCTCACCGGATTCCTTTACGAAATTGCGGATCCCTGTAAGCAGCAGGTAGGCATTCCGCCAGTGAGACAGGTTGCTCTCAAAACTGAAAGCCGCATTCCCGGCGGTGTATTCGTACTCCTTTATATGCCCCATGGCATCGGTAACCGAAGTCAGGGCATAGGAGGGTTTGTAATCTGTCACAAGGGCAGTAAGGGAGGAAACGGCGGTATATTCCGACGCCGGTTTGTAGCCGTAGGTGATGGATCGGGTCTGAGTAACGGTGATCCTTCTGCCGTCCCCGTCAATTTCATGAGACATGACATCCCATTCGATCTTTCCCAGATTGAAATCGGAATCATAGGAAAAACCGATGATGCGCCCCACCGTATCGACGGCCGCGGCAAGCCGGTCCTGCGAATCGTAGTAATACCAGATCTCATTCAGGCCTGTACGATCTGTCCGTGCCATCAGCTTCCCGTCGGACCGGAAGAAATAGCGGCTGTTGTCTTTCAATATCAGTTCGTACCGGTTCCGCTCTGAAATCCGATCGGCAACTCCGTAAGATGAAAGTTCAATCACGTCAACAGCGCTGTCGCCGTAGCTTTTTGACGAATCCTCGTAGATTCTCCTGTCCAGAAGGTCGTACCACAGGAGATTCGATTTATTCAGATTCCGGACTTTCACCCCGGTCTGATCGATCTCGTAGGTTCCGCCGTCGAAGAAAAGGCTGATGACCCGGGAGCCCGAATCATCGTCTGTAAGGATGCAGGGAAGATTAGTCGACCAGCCCGCGCCCAGATGATTCGCCTCTTCGATCGTGCGGCCCGTCAGCCGGTTATTTCCGTCCAGGGGATCACGGGACATGGCGAAGACATTCGACTGATTGGTTTTCCATATGCGGCCGAAGGAGAAATCCATCCCCGCCCGTCCCGGAAGGGTCAGATCGGTCTCCTGAATGGTCACGTTTCCCGTCTGGGGGTCCACATCGCCGGCTTTCCGGTTGAAGGGGAGGTTTTTGTCCGAGTCATAACGGCTGTCCTGCTGGGCGGAGAGAGCGTTTCCCAGGAGAAGGAATATCATGGCAGTTGCTGTAAGTCTCTTTCTCATCAGAAATACTTACGGGAAAAGTTTCTCCGATGCTTCAAAAGCAGGGACGATTGTTCGCCGGCTCAAGGCATTTGTTCAGCCCGGTGAGCACATTATTGACTATAAATCGGTTTCTCATTGGTTCCCGACCCCTCACCCCGGCCCTCTCCCACGGGGAGAGGGAGTAAGAAAGAGACTTTAGAGACACTCCAGATTTTATGAGGTTTCTACAGGTGTTCAATTTCCCGGAAGGGAAAAACTCTTTCCCCCTTCTCCCTCCGGGAGAAGGGCCGGGGATGAGGGCCGGAACAGGCTCAATGCATAATTGGAAAAAGGAATTCCGCAGAGTCTTTCCCTTTTTGAAGCTCCCATTCAATTTTTACCGTATAAACTGCATGGATTTCTTTAATGTAAATCATTCTCAGTATAAAAAAGGGGGAATCAAACAAACTTATCTCCGCGACACAGCAAGAGAGCTGAGACGAAATGGAACCTATGCAGAAAAAAAGATGTGGAAATTACTTAGGAACCGTCAGTTTTTCAATTTGAAATTCAGACGACAGCATCAGATAGGACCTTTCATTGTGGATTTCTATTGTGATGAACTCAGATTGATTCTGGAGCTGGATGGAGAGATTCATCTCCTCCCGGCTCAAAGAGACTCAGATCGACTCCGCGATGATTTTTTGAGGAGAGAAGGCTTCAGAATAATTCGTATAAATAATAAGCTGGTCGTATCAGATACCTATGACCGGATATATGAATTTCTAGGTGATGAATTAATCCTCTCCGGGATAAACAGTCTTCAGAGGTGAGCACATTATTGACTATAAATCGGTTTCTCATTGGTTCCCCACCCCTCACCCCGGCCCTCTCCCGTGGGATTGTGAGAAACTCTGGACCCGGCTCAGCTGAGAGAACTTTTTTCCCACCCCTCACCCCGACCCTCTCCCACGGCATACTATTACCCATAAGTCTTGGGATTAAGGGCGAGCTCCCAGCCTTCGGCGAGGTCAATGAGTCGTTTCCATCCTCGCCAAAGG
>JAFGXR010000131.1 GCA_016936555.1 Spirochaetales bacterium
ATAACTCCAATTATACGCATTGCGCTTTATTTTAAGGGGAAATTTTCTAATACACAAGCATGGACTACCTTTTTGATGTAATCAATCTTAGAGGTCAATATTGTGAAGCCGTACTTAGAAGATTTTATCCGCGAGATGAAAAACAGAAATTATTCAGCCAACACAATCCGTTTGTATTCGAACAATCTGAAACAATTCCTGGATTATAGCCGGGAGAATAGATTTGAACCTTCAAGACGGATTGCCTTGTTTCTGGAAAAGAGGAAAAATACTCCTGAGCAACGACGTCTGGCCTGGTCTTCTATAAAACTTTTTTATAAGCTTGTTCTCAGAAAGGAATGTCCCTATCAGCTGGATAAGGTGCGGGGCAGAAAGCGACTGCCTGATATTTTATCAAACAATGAGATTCATTGCTTATTGGAGTCAATAAGAAACACCACCCACAGGACGATGATCAGTATGCTTTATGGAAGCGGTCTGCGAGTCAGTGAGGTCTGTGCAATCCGCATAAGGGATCTGGATTTTTCAAATCAGTGTTTACGCATAGAAAACTCAAAAGGCTGTAAAGACCGGATTACATTGCTTTCTATGAAAATGCAAAGTCCGTTGAAGATTCTAATCGATGGCAGAAAAGGGGAGGATTTTGTTTTTATAACTCAAACAGGCTCAGCCTATAGTGTCAGAACCGTACAGAAAATCTTTTCCGATGCTCTTGCCCGCTCGGGTTTGCAGAAGAGTTCCACATGCCATACTTTGCGTCATAGTTTTGCCACTCATCTGGTAGAACAGGGAGTCGACATTAAAACGGTCAAAGGGCTGCTGGGGCATAAATCCATAAAAACGACGATGGTGTATATAAAGCTGTCTGACCCTGTATCCAGGAAAATCTCAAGTCCATTATAACGCATTGCGTGATAACTCCAGTATTTGTTACAACAAAAAAAATCAGTTTCCGATTAATTCTTTCAAGCCCTGAACTCGACGCCGCGAGACGTGAACTTTTTCCCCGTTGGTCATTTCAGCGACATACTGGCCGTTAAAAAAAGGATGGAGTTTTGCCAGTCTTTTCAGGCTGATCAGGTCGCTGCGGCTCACCTGATAGAATCCCCGGTTTTCCAGTTGGGAAACAAAATGGCTTAGCGGTTTGTCCGAGTAGATTTTTTCATCTCCGCTATGGATAAAGCTGAATCCATCTTCAAAGGAAACTCTTCTAATCATATCGATCCGTATAATACGGAGAGACTCGCCGGATTTTACTGATATGACATCGCTGTTTTTTTCCTGATGGGTATCCGGATTGTGTGTGAAGTTTTCTTTTCCCGTCATGTCCAGTTTTTCCATAACTTTATCTATGGCCCTGGCAAAACGTTCCCGGCTTACCGGTTTCATAAGGTAGTCAATCGCATCGATATTATAGGCGTCGGCTCCGTATTGAGAGTATGCAGTCTGGAAAACGATAAGGGGCGGGCTCTTCAGAGAGGGAATGGTGTTGAACACCGAAGCTCCCGGCATATTGATATCCAGAAAAGCCAAATCAGGACTTTTCTCTATAATGAGTCTCAGTACCTGGTCTCCGTCTTCCGCTTCGGCGCAGATCTGCAGATCTTCATAAGGTTCAAGCAGAGTTTTCAATCTCTTTCGGGCCGGAGCTTCATCATCTGCAATAAGGACTTTTATTTTATGGGCAGGCATATTTCCACTCCTCCCTTTTTGACTGACAGTTTTCCTCCTGCCAGGTTAACTCTTTGTTTTGTCACTTCCAACCCTGTTCCCAGGCCGATCTTCTCCTCCTCCAGGCGGGCTTCCGAGTCGCGAACGGTCAGGATTATCTGTTCTTCGCTTCGTTCGGCCAGCACTTCTATGAAAAGGTGTTTGCAATGGTCCAGATTGTGCTTTATGGAGTTTTCCACCAGCGGTTGAATAATAAGGGGCGGAATGGCGGTGCTGTCGCCGTCATCAATCTTAAAATCGAGTCGGTCTCCGAAACGTTCCTTCTGAATAAACAGGTATTTCCGGACGCTTTCCATCTCACGGAACAGGGGAATCTCCCTCTCTTTCGATACATCGAGGTTATAGCGGAGGAGTTCCGATAAGCCTATCAGCACTTCTTCGGCTTTGTCTCTGTCGTCGAGGAGGGAAATCATCAGATTGAGGGAATTGAAGAGGAAATGGGGATTGATCCGGGAGGAGTGAATCTGCCTTTCCATCTCTTCCCGCAGTTTCAGCTCGTGCTCGCTTCTGGCCCGCTCTTCATTGACAATGCGCTGGTAGTTGATGAACCCGCTGCTCAGAAGGCTGAGCGATGTGATAATCAGAAAAACCACAGCCATATAGGAGCCCATCACCTCCAGCCCGTAGAGGAAAAAGAGAGAATTGGTAATGCTGATGTATAAAACGCCGCTTATGGTGAATCCGGCGGAACTGAGAATAATCAGAAAAATAATAAGCAGGTTGTGGATCCGTCCTGTCAGCTGGCTGTAGACGAAGATATTGAGAAACAGCCCGCCTGTCATGATGATGCCGTTTACAAGGGCAAGGGGGATCAGTTCGGGCGAATAGTACCGCTTGACCATTATAAAGAGAAGGGGCATCAGAAGGATGGTCATGAGAAAAACCGGTGCTATGAGAGATGTCCAGAGTTCCGTTTGCTGCCTTTTTTTCATAAATTGAATAGTACTGCATCCCTTTTCAGGGGGCAACCGGAAAACCGTCCGGACCGGCCGAAAGACCGTTCAGAGGGAAAAACAGACCGTTCGACCGGTTAAAAAACGGTATGCCTTTACATAAATATATATTTGAGACATCAAAAGGAAACCCTTTAAGGAGTGTATATATGAAAAAAATGATTTTTGCCTATTATCTGATGGTGATAATGGCTTTTTCGACAACGGCGATTCTGACCGCCGAA
>JAFGXR010000132.1 GCA_016936555.1 Spirochaetales bacterium
GCCGCCCTGATAGCCACCGGGTCTCTGACCGCCGCCCTGGTACCCGCCGGGTCTCTGACCGCCGCCCTGGTACCCGCCGGGTCTCTGACCGCCGCCCTGGTAACCGCCGGAACGCTGTCCGTCCTGATAGTTACCCTGACGGCCTGTATTCCTACCGGAATCAGTTTGGTAAGAATTTCTTCTTACACCACTATTCCTGGATTCAATTTCTGAATCATTGCTGTCATTCGCGGAAGAATTATCTTCAGAGGGAGCTTTCTTGGCTACGACCTTGGGAGTTTTCCTTTTTACGACAACTTTTTTTGGAGCAGTTCCGGAAGAACTTACAACAACTCTTTTTTTCTTCACATGAGAATCGGATGACGTATCCTCTTCTTTTGCATGCTTTATGAGTGTTGCTTTAGCTTTCTGATTTTTTTCCTGATCTTCTGGCATACACCACCTTTATTACTGCGAATCCTCTTCGGATCCATCTTCTTCTATCTCAAAACTGATTCCTATTCCACAACTGGGACAGGACGTCATATCCACCGTTATTGAAGCCCCGCATTCGGGACATTCGTACTCTTCAACCTCTTCGGTCACATACTCTTCTTCGTCAGCGATATCAACATCTTCTTCAGATTCGACGATTTCGACATTATCTTCGATAATACTGTTTATGGAATCAATATCTTCATCTGTCAACCCATCGAGTCCATGAAGCTCTTCAATCTTCATCGAGACAAGAGTTTCAATCAGCTCGATACCGTTCTCTTTAAGAAGAGCCACCAGCCTTTCGGAAATACCGGGAAGCTCTGCAATGCTTGAGATTTCTTCAACCTCATCAGTTGCAAAAATTTCAGAGGCCATACGGGAAGCTTCGGGAGAAATATCCAGCTCATCTCGCTGCTCTTCCGTCTTAACATCGATATTCCAATCAACCAGCCTGTTCGCTAAACGGACATTAAGCCCCTGTTTGCCTATAGCCAGCGAAAGCTGATCTTCCGGAACTATGGCCAATGCATGCTTCTTCTCATAATCCAGTATAAGAACTTCGGATACATGGGCAGGAGAAAGAGCATTCTTAATAAACTCGGCCTCATTCGTGTCGAATTTCAAAATATCGATTTTCTCACCTTCCAGCTCCCTGACAATAGACTGGATTCTGACACCTTTTAAGCCAACACAAGCGCCAACGGGGTCAATATCTGATTTTTTTGTGCTGACAGCAATTTTAGTTCTATAACCGGGTTCCCTGACGACTCTGTCGATATTTACAATTCCATCATATATTTCAGGAACTTCAAGCTCAAATATCTTTTTAACAAAATCTGTATGGGTTCTCGTAAGTACGATCTGCAGACCGGAAGAAGTTTTATTCACTTCGCTGATCATGGCTTTTATCCTGTCACCCGCCCTGTATACTTCTCGGGGGGACTGAAAACGCCTTGGAAGAATAGCTTCTGTTTTACCGATATCCACAAAGATATTCTGATTTCTCTGCCTTTGAAAATATCCGATAATAATCTCTCCAATCTTATCTTTAAACTCGGAGTATAGAGTGTTTTTCTGTATTTCCCGGAGATCCTGTCTAGCTCTTTGCTTGGCACTCTGAACCGACCCCCGGTCAAATTCTCTTTTATCTACTTTAATGAGAATCTCATCGCCGATTTCACTTTCGTCATTGAGAAGTTTAGCTTCTTCCAGGATGATTTCAGAAACGGGATCATAATGATCATCTTCCGCAACTATCATCTTTTTAGCATAAACCTCAACATCGCTCATATCATCATTGAAACGCACGACGGCGTTATCTGATGTTCCGAATTTCCTTTTATAGGCTGCAAGAAGAAAATCCTCTATTGTCTTTAAAACAAGCTCTTCCGAAATACCTCTTTCCTGCTGTAATAATTTTATTGCCTCTGCAAAATCAGAAGTCATGATTTATGGACCTCCCTCAAATAATCCAATTTACATTTATGGATATCGCTGAATTTAATCTTTTTAGCGACGCCGTCTATCACAACTGTGACTTCATCATTCTCCGTTGATTCGATCATTCCCAGATCCCAGTCATTGCTCCCGCTGTGCATGATTTTGACAGCTCTGCCTTTAAAGATTTCAAATTCTCTGGCATCTTTAAAAGACCGTTCAATACCGGGAGAAGAGACCTCCAGGTAAACATCGAATTTATCATAGATAATTTCCAGACGGGGAAACACCGTCTTGTGAACTTTGGAACAATCTTCTATTTTAACACCTTCGGGACTGTTGATTACCATATTGATCTTCAACCGGTTCCTGTTCGTTGAAGAATTGACTTCAACGATAGAAAACCCGAGATTGTTAACAATAGCTTCAACATCCTCAAGAAGTTTGTTTTCCGATTCTCTTTTCAAAACTCCGCCCGACCTCTTCTGTGTATGCAGACCCTTTCGCTGAATACAAAAAAAGAGCCGCCAATAGGGACTCTTAATAAAGAAGTACAATATTAATGTAATTAGAATTTATCAGGGAAAGGAAACATTGTCAACAGCCTTCAGTCCGAAGCGATTGTCAAAGCGCTCACCGTTTCAGCACCGGCTTTACATAATTGAAATGAACATTCGTTTAATGTCGCTCCTGTTGTAAACACATCATCTATTATTAGGATTTTTTTTCCTTTTATCATGCTGCTGTAACGGATTTTAAAACGTATTTTACCTTCTAGATTCTTTTTTCTCTCTTCAAGGCTGAGAACTTTCTGTCCTATGCTCTTTTTTTTCCCGAGGACTTTCAGAACAGGGAGATGAAAATCACGTTTCAGGTGATAACAGATCTGCTCAATCTGATCCCACCCTTTCCTTCTTTTTTTAAAACCGGAGGCCGGTGAAGGTACAATCAGATAATCCTTGAATTCCTGTTCAATTTTTTTATACAACATCCCTGCGAAAAAAAAGGAAATTCTCCTGCAATTCTCAAATTTGTACAAATAAATAAGATCTTTTGCCCGGCCTTTATATTCATATAGAGAAATATTCTTTTTAAAGGAGTAAGTCGTATTTCGGCACCGGAGGCATATCCTCTCCTCTGAAATAAGAGGAGAGCCGCAAACAGCACAGGATGGCTTTTCAATAACAGGAAGTCCGCATAGACATTGGGAACATAAACCGCTCAGGCTCTCGGTTTCTTTTCCGCATAAAATGCACTTGCGCAGAATAACAATCTGAAACATATCTCCTGTTACATGGAATCCAGGGAAATCTGCTTCAACTTCCCAGAATTTTTTTCCATGAATCGAGTTTATTCAGGGCTTCGAGAGGAGTCATATGATCAATATCGAGACCTTTAATTTCATCGACAATAACTTCTGAGTCATCAAAAAGAAAGGATTCCTGTTCGCGGGACTTTTCCGGGACCTGTATTTCTTCTCCCGTATTCAATCTCGACTCCAGATAAGAAAGAATAGAACGGGATCGGGAAATTATAGACTGCGGTAAACCGGCCAGACCGGCGACATGAATTCCGTATGAATTATTAGAGGGGCCCTCCTTTACTTTTTTCATAAAGAGGATTTCCCCTTTATTTTCCCTGACATCCATGGATAGGTTATACATTTTTTTATGGTCCATATGGGTCAGCTCATGGTAATGAGTGGCAAATAATGTCTTGGCTCCGATGTCTTCCATCAGGTACTCTGAGACACCCCAGGCGATAGACAATCCGTCATTGGTGCTGGTCCCCCTGCCCACTTCGTCCATAATAATCAGACTGTCTTCCGTTGCCGTTCTGAGTATATTGGCTGTTTCATTCATTTCAACAAGAAATGTAGACTCTCCGCGGGCCAGATTATCGGAAGCTCCCACACGGCAGAATATCTTATCGACTATTCCTATTTCGCTATCCGGTCCGGCCGGAACAAACGATCCGGCCTGAGCCATTAGAACGATTAAGGCGATCTGTCGAAGATAAGTTGATTTACCGGCCATATTGGGTCCCGTGATAAGGGCGAATGAACGATCATTTTTATCGAAATCGATACCGTTTGCAACAAACTCACCCGCCGGAAGATGAGCTTCAACGACAGGATGTCGCCCTTCAATTATACGGATCCTTCCGGATTCACTAATCATCGGACGAGTGTAGCCTCTGATTGTGGCACAATAGGCATAAGACTGCAGACAGTCGAGCCGGGCGATTTTTGAACAGACATCAAGGAGGACATCGATCTTACGGGCTACCTGTTTTCTGATTCCGAAAAAGATGTCCCTTTCAATTTCGATGATTTTCTCCGTAGAATTATTAATTTCAGTTTCTAGAGAAATAAGGTTATCAGTCGTGAACCTTTCTGCGTTAACAAGGGATTGTCTTCTGATATAGTGCTCCGGAACCTGGGAGAGCTGTCCTTTTGAAATTTCAAAAAAATAACCGATTATCTTGTTGTATTTGATTTTGAGATTTCCGATTCCCGTGTCTTCTTTTTCCTTCCGGAGATATTCATCGAGAATGGACCGGCTGTTCTTTTTCAAATTACGGAGGTTATCAACCTGTTCATCATATCCTTCGCGAATTAGTCGCCCTTCGGTAAAAAGTATCGAAGGGTTTTCCATAATGGAAACATCGAGCAATTCGTAAATAGAGGAAATCTCGTCAAGATCGGAACTGTCCAGAATGGAAATATCTCTATCGGGAATCCGGCGAAGGAGAGCTTCAATTTCCATCATGTTCAAAAGAGACTGTTTAACAGCTATCAGATCTTTTGCATGAGCCTTTTCCATGGCTATCCTGGCGGACAAACGCTCCAGGTCCAATATCCCTCCAAGGAGATTTCTCAGATCGGAAAGAAATGCCTGTTCTCTGTATAAGAGAGAGACCTTGTCAAGCCGCGAATTAATTTCGTTTTTACTGTTCAGCGGCTTCAGAAGCCAATGCTTAAGCTTACGGGCCCCCATTGCTGTTCGAGTATAATCGAGCACATCGACCAGAGTGAAGGAACTGCTGTTATCCTGCATGTTCCTGATTAGCTCGAGGTTTTTCTGTGTTGCCTCATCAAGACTGACGAAATCCTGTTCTTTATAGCTTGCCAGGTGACGGATATGGGAAAGAAGACTCTTCGATGTCTCTTCGACATATTCAATAATGACTCCGGCAGAGAGAAGACCGGTATCGTTATCGGCAAAACCGAACCCCTTCATACTGGCAACTTTAAAATGTCTCTCCAGTCTGATCCGGCTTGTATCTATATCGTAATTCCAGTCCGGGTAGCGGTTGATTACGGCCTGGGTCTGCTCCAGAATCCGATCAATCTGGTCATTGAGCATAGATTCCTGAACAATTATTTCCCGGGGAGAAATCCGCATGAGCTCTTTTCTCAGTTTTTCGTTTTTTTCAGTCCAGCCGATTGTCGTTGTCAGGAATTCACCGGTTGAAAGATCGATGTAAGCGACAGAAAGGTCTTTTCCGTGCCGGCCGATTGCCGCTAAATAATTATTGGAACCTTTATCGAGAAAATCCTCATCAATAACTGTGCCCGGTGTAATAATCTGAACGACATCCCTTTCGGCAATTCCCTTTCCCCCCTTCGCAAGAGATATCTGCTCGCAAATGGCGATTTTTTTTCCCGCTTTCAGCAGTCTGCCTATGTAATTCTGCGAAGCATGATAGGGAATTCCGCACATAGGGATTCCATGCCTTTTTGTCAAGGTGAGGTTTAATAATCGGCTGACTTCTACAGCGTCGCCCTTGAACATTTCATAGAAATCACCCATCCGGAAGAAAAGAACAGAATCCCTGTTTTTTTCTTTGATAGAGAGATATTGCTTCATCATAGGTGTGTTTTCAGACATAAGGGGATTATACAAAAAAACCCCGCGACGATAAAGGAGGCCACTGAAAAAGCTGCGAAATTCCTATTGGAGTTTCGTGGCTTTTTTATTTTGTTTTTTCCAGAGTCCATTTTCGAACAGA
>JAFGXR010000026.1 GCA_016936555.1 Spirochaetales bacterium
AACTGCATGCAGCTCCGCCAGTTTTTTTCCCGGTCATTGTCATAAAAATCCATAACCTCACGGCACAGACGGGCGTATTGCGAGTCCGCAGGAATCAGAGAAAGCCCCTTTTCCATCACCTCCCGGACCGAAGAGCTGTTGTAGGCGGCGCTGACCGAACCGGCTATAAACATACCGCCGTAGACAGCCTCCCCGTCATGGGAAACCCGTGCCATTTTCGCCGCCCACTCTCCGGCTTTTTCCGGGTTGCCGGGACAGACGAAACCCCAGCAGTCACTGAAGATCTGACCGCCGATCTGTTCGCTGCAGGACGCTCCGTTCTGAAGCATGGATCCGGAAAGAGGGGCTTCCAGTCCGTTTTTAAGATTGTCATAAGCCGTATGCTCCGTAGAGATGCCATAGCCGCCCCACCAGAAAAAACCGTGGTGTTCCGGCACATAATTGAGCCAGGTATGGGCCATTTCCCTCTCGGTAATTGTCTCAGGATCAAAATCCAGGAGAGCCCGGGCAAAAAAGAGAGGCCCGTTGCTGTCGTCATCAGCCGCATAATCGCGGTAATCGACCAGATAATCATGTATTTCGCCATAGGTTTCCTTAATCTGTTCATAGGGCCACCCTTCAATGGGAGAGCCCAGACGGATTCCGATGATTTTTCCGAGCCACCCCGCATAGGTTTTCTGAAAATAGTCGTCAATCATTCTTTGATGCTCCCCGCTGTCATGCCGCTGATAAAAAAGTTCTGAAGAAAGATGAATACTCCTATAATCGGCAGCATGGTGATCATACCGGCCGTATAGACAAGAGACATATCGGACCCCCGCTCTCCGACAAAGAGCACATACCGGGTCGAAGCTGTTTTTAAAACACTTTTCTGCAGAAATGTATTGGCCAGAGTGAATTCATTCCAGGTGGTGACAAATACAATGAGCACTATCGTTGTAATAATGGGCTTTGCCAGAGGGACGATGATTTTCCAGATTAGCTGATAAGTCGAACAGCCGTCGATGATGGCGGCTTCATCGAGAGTTCCGGGGATTCCCAGAATGAAAGTCCGCGCCAGCAGAATATTGAAGGGCAGATTCACAGCTGTGTAAATCAGAATCAGTCCGCTGTGGGTGTTAACCAGATTCAAATTGGCGAAAGCGTAGTAGAGAGGAACCATAAAGGAGAAAACCGGAATGGAAAGGGCCGCTCCCCAGTAGAGCAGAAAAAACCGCTGGATTTTCCCCGATATCCGGGCCAGAAAGTATCCGGCGATAATCGAGCAGAGAAGAACCAGGAATGAAACCGTCAGGCTCACTTTCCCGCTGTTGAGAAATGCCCGGGAATACTCGCCTATTTTCCAGGCATTGGTATAGTTTTCGATATTCAACCTGTCAGGGAAACCGACAGGAGATTTCTTGATGGCCTGATTGGTTCTCAGAGAATTGAGTAATGTTGCCATAAGAGGAGAAATCTCGATGACTGCCACCAGTGAGAGGAACAGGTAAATGAATGTCAATCTGTATGTCTTTTTTCTGTTCATGATCAATCCTCCAGCTTCCGGCGGATCAGGCCGAATCCCGTAAATATAACCACAGCCAGAAATCCCTGAAAAACGGCAATGGAACAGGCATAACCGGCCCGGTATTTGAAAAGGGCGTTTTTGTAGAGGTAGGTAGACAGGATCTCCGACCCCGGTCCTCCTTTCGTCATAACCCAGATATATTCAAATGTGCTGATAGACCACACCATAGTCAGCAAAATGATAAAAACCATGGTGCTTCTGATTCCGGGCAGCGTGATAAACCACATTTTCTGCAGCTCCTTGGCTCCCTCCACTTCGGCGCTTTCATAGAGAACGGGATCGACCTGCTGCAGAGCGCTCATAAACAGGACCAGAAGGAACCCCCACCAGTGCCACATGTCCACAAAAGCAACGGAAATAAGCGACTTCCCCGGAGCCAGCCAGTCTCTGACGAGGAAATCGAGCCCCAGCCTTTCGAAAGCCACATTGATTCCGAAGTAGGGGTTGAAGAAAGCGGCAAAAACCTTCCCCGCTATCGCTGCGGAAATGACATAGGGCAGAAAATAAGCAGCCCTGAACAGAACTCTGCCCTTCTTCACTTTGGAAAGGATGTAACCGATCACCAGCCCGAGAAATATGGGAATAGTCAGAAACAGCCCCATCCATTTCAGATTGTTAAAAATGGCCCCTTTGAAATTGGGATCGACCAGGAGCTCCATATAATTGCTCAGGCCGATAAAATCTCTTGTTCCCAGGCCGTTCCAGTTTGTCAGACTGCTGAAAAGCGTATTGAGGGAAGGCAGAACCAGTAATATAAAATGATAGAGAAAAACAGGGACCAGCGATATGACAGCAAGGCGTTCCACCCTTTTTCTCTGAATATTCCTACTCATAATAATCCTCAGAGTCGCCCTGTGCCGGCAAACCGGTCATCAAACAGGGGAAAACCGGGCCGGGGCCCGGTTGTTATCTTTTACTTTGCTTCAGGCAGAACGGGTTTGAATCCCTGTTCCAGCTCTTTTTTATTGAGGCGCTGCATTTCCGCAAGGTAATCGTCTACGGAAATATTGTCTTCCAGCACATTGACGATTCCCTCATAGAGGTAAACTCTGGTTTCCGGAGGATAGAAAGCCCAGGTCGTGTAACCGAAGCTTCCGTCGGCAAGAGCGCCGTTGACCAGGGACCACATCTGCTTGACATTGGGCATAAGGTTGTCAAACTGGCTGGATTCGATGGGCATGGGTGCCACATCCATTCCGTTCTCCAGGAATGTGCCCTGAAAGTCCTGACCGAGAAGGCCGGAAATAAGGGCGGAAACGACTTCAGGCATGTCCGTATCGGCGGAGGCGCACCACATTCCGCCTACGGCGAGGGGCATATGGGGAGCTACAGCCGTTCCGATTGCAGGGTGAAGCATGACTCCGATTTTTTCCTGATCCTCTTTTTCGAGGGGGGTTATCCAGTAAGGGGCCCAGGTTCCTTCAAGCTTGAAGAGAGCTTTATCGCTTGTAAAGGCATTGATGGCGTCATCGGAAGTGAGGACGAAGGATTTACCATCGGCCAGATATCCCCTGTCGTGCCAGGATTTGTACAGTTCAACAGTTTTGCGGAAAGCGGGGTTTTCCCATCCTGCGGCATCCTTTCCTTCAATGACATTTTTAAGAAGAGTCCGGCCGGTGTAACTGAACATAATGGAGAGGTACCATTCCTGTGCCCAGGGCCAATCCTGGCTTCCGAGCATAAGGGGGATATAGCCGGCGGCTTCTGCTTTTTCCAGAGCATCCTCGTAAGCTTCAAGCGTTTTGATATTCTCTGCTTTCAGCCCCAGTTCAGCCATGATTTTTTTATTGTACCAGAGCACCATCCCTTCATAACCGTAGGGAAGAGTGACAACTTTATCATCCACTTTGGCCAGATCGTAAGCCCAGTCGAACATGGTTGAATCCCAATTGTAATCGGCTACATAAGGAGTCATATCCAGGAGAAGATTATCCCCGGCATACTGATGGACATCGGCCGGCGAATCGAGCAGAAATATATCGGGCCGGTCGTTCGAACTCATGCGCGTGTTGATGACATCCATTCCCTGGTTGGG
>JAFGXR010000133.1 GCA_016936555.1 Spirochaetales bacterium
ATATTGCGGGATTTTATCAGAAATCAGGCTTTTTCCCGAAGAAACTAAAGCGGGTATGGTGAAGAAAATAATGCGGGATTTAACACCGGGAGAGGATGTGCCGGGACAGAAATGGCAATCCGTTCTCTTCCCGGCATTACGGTATGCTTATCCCGACGATGCTGCAGGAATTCACAGATTTCGCAGAACCATCGTTTTTTCCGACTCACTCCGGAATAAAAATCCCGCATTGTATCTGGGGAAGCTTCCTGACAATTGCGAGGTCTATTTCAACGGTTCTCTCTTATATTCCAACGGCATAAGGACCGGGGATCATTTTACAGCTCAGATCTTTTCCGCTCACAGCATTCTGGTCCCGTCTGGACTGGTCCGGTATGGAAAAAGCAATGAGCTTCTTCTCCGCGTGGTTACGGAGCGTCCCTATACAGCTCTTCCCTCTATGTTTTTTTCAGACTGGAAGGATGTGAAAAGAAAAACTGATACCATTAACTTATTGAATCCCTATCTTGGCGTAACGGCGACAGCGGTAATGATGCTGACGGCTTTATATTTTCTGGTCCTGTTCATTCTGGACAGAAAGAAAGGCAAATATCTGCTTATGTTTGCCGGATCGACGGGATTTGCCGTGAATTCGACCATACTTTACGGTTCGGGATTTCTCTTCTCCTTTCTGCTGGCATTCAAGATTCAGTTCATCGGATTGTATTGGGGTGTTTCCTCCATTCTGCTTTTTGCGAGGGAGATCACCGATTTCAAAGCATCCCGCCTGTTCCGGAATATCATCATGGGAGGAACGGCTCTTTTATCGGCTGTTCTTTTATTCCTTCCAACCATGAAATCCACCATATTTTTCAATGATAACCTGGTATACCTTATCTGGATTACTCCACAGCTTCTCTTCTGCCTTTTTATTGCCATAAGAGCTTTGAAGAGAAAAATCAAATATTCCCCGATACTGCTGATCGGTATATTGGCAGCTATTCTCGGAGGGCTGCGGGATATTCTGATTGTCCAACTGGGCTATTTTCCCGATTTTTATATGAACCTGATGGGGCTTACCATTCTTATCATCTGCATTTTCATAACTTATGCCGCCCAGTTCTATCAAACGGAAAGGCTTGTACAGCAGAAGACAGAAACCCTGACAGCTCTCACTCAGAATCTGGAGAAACTCGTTCAGGAACGTACGGCCGAACTTGAGGAGGCTAACAGAAAACTCTCAGAACAGGCCATCACGGATGTTCTGACAGGAGCCTTTAACAGGCTGGAGTTTCTACGCGTTCTGGAATTTGAAGAGGCCCGGTACCGGAGATTGGAATTGGAATACGGAGCGATTTGCCTGGATCTGGATAATTTCAAATATATCAACGATACATATGGACACTCTACCGGAGACTTTATACTCCGGGAAACGACTCATATGCTAAACGCGTGCATGCGGAGTTCCGATCGCCTTTTCCGACTGGGAGGCGATGAGTTTATCATACTTATGACTGAGATTCATTCGACGAAGGATGTGGTTCTCATCGCGGAACGGATTCTTGAAGAGATAAAAGCCAGAGATTTTTTCGTTCCCATGCTTGAGAAGCGTACAGGACAGACTGTAAGGTACCCCGAAGGGAAAAACCTTTCCATATCTATAGGAATAGGTTCAACTGAAATACCGGAGGTCCGCTCTATCCATGATTTACCGGAATATGCTGATAAAGCTCTGCTGAGAGCAAAAAGCAAAGGGAAGAATTGTTATTCAGAATAATAGCAATACGCTATTATATGTTGGATTTTTTTTCCTTATTCCATTCATGAAGAAAAACCTGATAAGCCGTTACAGCACCCTGTATTTCTGAATTTTTATACTCGCCGCGACCCGTCCAGTCGAGATCCTCATAGCGGTATAGTGATTCAAGTTCTCTTTTAATATCATTAATAGAAAATCCGGAGAGAATACTTCTGTTTCTCAGGTTATTATACGTATCGTTGTAATTGTTTTCATATATGATAGTTTCTGTATCCATATTAACTTTCCTGTGTTGGTATTGATAATTATTATTACATATCGTTATAAATAATTTCAATAGAGTATTCCTGATTGATATGAAAAAAACGGACTGGTCAGTTCAGATATTATCTCTCGTTGAATCCCAGCCCGTCGAAGATTTTCGGAAGGCATTTTTCAATTCTCGAAACTCTGGTTGACGATTGTTTAGCCGAGGCAAAGTGGAGAAGATAGCTTTTCTGCCGGCCCGGAGTGAGAGCTTCAAAGGCTTCCCTGAAGGCATTATCTTCATTGAACTTTTCCAGGAGTTCTTCGGGGTAGGGAAAGTCTTCCGGTTTACTTTCAGGGATCTGCTTTCCCGATTTTTCAATTTCAACGGCTTCAAGGATGTACTCCTTCAGTATGGGCTTCAGTTCGGCTATCCGGTCTGTCGTGACAAACCGGGCCTGGCGCGATTCTCTGGAATTGTTCGTAGGCTGCGTCAGAATTTTATGGCGGTCCTTCAACAGCGCGCCTTTGAAGAAGTTCAGCGCGCAGTATTCTTTGAAGGCGCTGACTATCAGTATGTTTTTACTCTGATAGGTGTAACAGGGCTGGCTCCATTTCAGTTCTTCCTTCAGGCCGCAGTCCAGCACAATCTCCCTGAGGGCTTTAAGCTCCCCGTTCCATCTGTGCACTTTGCACTGAGGCGTATTGTAATATTTGCATCTGCCGCAACCGTCCGACAGGTATGCGTCAACTTCCGGTATTTTTAATTCCATTTTATAAAAGTCGCTATTTTTTCTCCGGCTGTCAATTCTAAGTTCAGTTTTCATTTAAAGAGATGAAATACTATATAATTCATGATCCTAATAGAATATTATGGATTTATAGGGGAGGACACATGAATGGAAGGAAAGTTGGAAAAAATAATATTGCGGGAACAGCAGAATGAAATAAACGCCTATTATATCTATGGAAAACTGGCTGAAGATCTGGATGATGCCAATAACAAATCTATATTGGAAAAAATCAGTAATGACGAGTTAAAGCATTATAATTATTTTCAAAAAAGGACTGGAGTTGAACTGCGGCCTAATAAGTTCTTCGTCGGATTCACAATATTAATATGTAAAATTCTCGGACTGACTTTCGGTTTGAAACTTCTGGAAAAAGCTGAGCAGAGAGGACAGGATGCTTATGGTGAAATCCTCGATGATCTTCCTGAAATCAAAACATTTCTGGAAGATGAAGAAAGGCATGAAATGGAACTCCTCAAAATGATAAACGAAGAGAGACTGGAATATGTCGGTTCAGTGGTTTTAGGTCTTAATGATGCCCTTGTCGAACTAACGGGGGCCCTTGCGGGATACACTTTCGCCTTCGGGAATTCGAAAATCATAGCGTTGACGGGGTTGATCACGGGAATTTCGGCTTCTTTCTCCATGGCCGCTTCGGAATATCTCTCGAGTAAGCATAACGGTGAGGAGAATGCTTTAAAGTCGTCAGTTTACACAGGCATTTCCTATATCTTTACGGTCGCTCTGCTCACGGCACCTTATTTTCTCTTCGCCAATCCGTTTATAAGTCTGGGCGTTACCCTGTCTATCGCCGTCCTGATTATTTTAATGTTCAATTATTACATTTCAGTGGCCAAGGATACGCCATTCGTTAAAAGATTTCTTGAAATGACATTAATCAGTCTAGGCGTTTCGGCAATTTCTTTTGGCGTTGGAATCCTTGTTAAGAATGTTTTTGGTCTTGAAATTTAACAGCAATGTTCTCAGGAGTATTTGCCATACAACTTCAAATAAATTCGACCGGTGCAGTGCCGGTCAAATTTCTGATTTCCAGGAAAATCCAAATTGAAACGCCCTGGCAATATCCGGGAGGAGGAAAAAGCGCTTTTCAGAAGAATTACATGGCCGGTTCATCTATAATTAATAGAAGAACCGGTTATGAAGAAAGCGAAACTTATATTATTCATTATCTTCTGTCTCTCTTCTCTGTTCAGCCAGGAAGCTCCCGTTCTCGATTTTTCGGCGGCGAATCTCGATCGGCTGGTCTTTCTCGACGGTCTGTGGCTATTCAGAGAAAACGGCAGTTCTGATATTAAACCCAAAGAGGTTCCCGGAAGCTGGGACAGGCAAACCGGGAACCCCTACAGTCGCGGTGTCTACTTGCTGACTGTTATACCTCCGGACAGTCTGATCGGACAGAGCGGGGCACTTTTTATTCCGGAATTGTCCCAGGCTGTCGAGATCCGGATTAATGGAAAGGTTCTATATCGGGCAGGTGATCTGGAAACAGGCAGAACCGATTACACCATCGGGAGCGTTCCCTTTATCTTTGAGGATGACATGACTATAGAAGTGGAGCTGACCAACCTCTATTTCCGCTCGGGAGGCCTGGTTTATCCTCTGAGACTGGGAACTCTTTCCTCCGTACAGCGCTATAGAATGAGAAGCATTTTTTTCGAAGCCTTCTATATGGGGATTCTCTTTCTTTCGGCGGTCTATCATCTTTTCCTGTACATCAATAAATACAGAAACAAATCAGCCCTGTTTCTGTCGCTTACGGCCATTCTCATGATTTTGCGTGCCGCCACGACCGGCCAGAATACCATTGATATTCTCATGCCCGGTTTTCCATGGATGCTCGATTACAGGCTTGAATACATCTCCATGAGCCTGAACGGAGTCGCCATTATTCTTTTTTCCAGTTTTCTCTATCCTTTGAAAAAGAAAATCATGACCATTTCTCTCTCTGCGGTTTCCGGAATTAATTTCTTGTTCGCTCTCTCTGCTGTCTTTATGCCCATCAGGAGCCTTAGCCGAACCGTAACTTTTCTCAATATCAATCTAGTCCTGGCGATAATTATCTGCATCATTCTCTATGTGCATGCATTATCTAAACATGAAACGGGAGCGAAGCTTTTTGCCGCCGGAAGCACAATCGCCTTTATTCTGGCCATAATGGATATTTTGTATTATCACGGCGGTCCGGAAAAGTTCTTCAACCTCAGCCAGGCAGCCATGATCGTCTTTATCGGGACGCAGACTTTCGTTCTCTCCCGGCTTTACGGTGAGTCCTACAAGAGAAATAAGCAGCTGCTGCTCATGGCTACGACGGACTCACTGACCGGTATCGCCAACCGGTTGAAAATTGATCAGGAGCTGGAGCGGACCCATGCCGTTTTCAGACGGTACGGCACGGGATATTCCCTTATCATGTTTGATATAGATCACTTTAAAGATGTCAACGATAAATACGGCCATGAAACGGGCGATGAAGTCCTGATCGAATTGGCGGAGCTGGCCGGGTCCATGCTGCGGGCCGGAGATATCCTCTCCCGGTGGGGCGGGGAGGAGTTTGTGATTCTCCTGCCTCAGGTCGGTCTGGAAGGAGCGGCTGCCACGGCTGAAAAAATCCGGTTGGCCGTGGAGAAGCATTCATTTCCTCACAACGCTCCCCTGACGGCCAGCTTTTCCGCCGTCACCCCTCAGGGCAGCGGAGAAGAGCTGAAAGATCTGTTTCTCCGGATGGACAAGCTTCTCTACACAGCAAAACACAGGGGACGGAATCAGGTTGTATATTAGGACTCCAGTTTCCATTCTTTAAGCTGATTTTCAATGTAGTCTTTTTCAGCTCTTTTTCCGGGACTGGTTCCGTGAATGGCAAGCATTCCCGCCACATCGCCGCCGCGGGATTTGACCGCTTCGGCCACAATGGGGAGCACAGAGTTCTGAGCGTTCTTTCCCGGATCGGCCTGGAGAGAGAGGATATAGACTTTTTTTCCTGAAAAATCGGCTTTGTCGATGAAGCTGTTCATAGCCGGATTGCCGTTGCCCGCCCACACGGGAGAAGCCAGAATGACAGCTTCGGCATCGGATATTCCGCTCCAGGGATCGCCTTTCAGTTTCGGAAGCTTTTTTGAAGCGGAGTTGAATCCGCCGAGGATGAAGTTGTTCAGATATTTCCCTGATTCGAGTTTAACCCTTTTTCCCTTCGTTATTTCCGCCAGATAGTCGGCTGCTATTTCCGTGCTTCCGTCGCGGGTGTAAAATACTATTGCGTAATTCATATCATTTCTCCTGGAGATTTATTGTTTTATAATAAGCCGGATCTGTTGTACCATCCAATATTTTGTTTTTTCACAATAAGAGGAGCAGCCATCTTTTCGATATCCTGCTCCCCTGTCCCCCTTTCTATGCTTCCGGCGCCGGAGTTTTCCCCGGCATATCCTGCCGTTCGGGAATATGGGATTCGCTATCCATCATTTTCCGCAGCTCCTTTTTGCGCCGGCGGTCGCCTCTCTTCCCCCCGTCTGCCCCGTTGTTCGACGGAAAGCGCTTGAAGAGTATGGAGCTGAGGATTAAAAGCCCCCAGGCCTGCCAGTAGGTCACTTCCCCCAGGCCGAAGATTTCGGGCATCAGCCAGTTCCACAGCAGCATGACCACCCAGCCGAAGAGGAAGCCCAGAATCAGAAAACCGACTCCCATCAGCACGCCCAGGAAGACTTTCATCCCCATTCTCCGCTCTTCCCACCAGGAATCGCCATCGCAGTGGGGGTTTCGTCTTTTTTCTTTCTCCCAGTCTTTCTGCAGTTCCTCGCGGATTCCTTTTCTTATTTCGCCTTTGATTTCATCTTTTATTTCATCCATCATACCTGTACCTCCGGTTTAATTTTCAATCCAATGTTTCAGAGCCCGTGAGAGGTTTTCCACGGCATAGCGCTTCCGTGCTTTCAATGTGTCTATGCTCTCTCCTGTAGACTCGGCCAGTTCCGTAAAAGTCATTCCTCCGAAAACCTGGGCTTCCACCACTTTTCTCTGTTTCTCCGGCAGCGTTTTAATCGCCGTATCGAGAGCTTCGACCATACAGCGCCGCACATAGCCGTCGAGGGGATCCAGGCCGACTCCGGTGATAACTTCCCGTATGGTTTCCTCCGCCGCATCGGTTTCACCGGCGCTCTGCTTTACCTTATCGTGCCTCCAGGCATCGATCAGCCGTCGGGTTACCAATGAGTTGAGCCAGGCCGGAAGATTGATTATGCTGTTCAGCCGGTCCAGCTTTCCCCAGGTTTCTGTGTATACGTCATGGATCATATCTTCCGTTTCCTCAAGAGATTTTCCCGCCGCCCGGATTCTGGCCATCAATCGGGGCTTTTCGCTTTCGTATGCCCGGGAAAGGCGCTCTTTTGATTCATGTTGTTCCAAATTCTTTTTCTGATCCATTACACTTAATATGACGGACCAAAAGTGTTCCGGGTGTAAATAATTTAATTTTTTGAATTTTTTTGGCTATTGTTCACCGATTTAGTAAATTATATTGCGAGGAGCAGCTATGAGTACATATTATCAAGATCCCGATCCTGCTGAAACGAAAGACTGGATTGATTCGCTTAGAGGTTTGATTGACGCCGAGGGTGAGAGAAAGGCAGATTATCTTCTCAACACGCTCGTTGATGACGCAAGGTCCAGGGGAGTTTCAACCTCTCCGGGTGTGGTTTCTTCCTACGGCAATTCATTACTCCCCGATGAAGAGGAAAAAATACCCGGCGATTCCTTAACCGCCATGAAGGTCGCGGCTTACATCCGCTGGAACGCCATGGCCATGGTGGCCCGCGCCAATAAAGACGGGAAGGGGCTGGGAGGACATATCGCCACCTACGCCTCGGTCGCTTCGCTTTATGAAGTCGGCTTCAACTGGTTTTTTAAAGGCCCCGAATCTCAGTACGGGGCGGATATGGTTTATTTTCAGGGACACAGTTCCCCAGGTGTATACGCCCGCGCTTTTGTTGAAGGGCGTCTCGATGAAGAGCATTTGAAGAACTTCCGTTCCGAAGTGAAGGGCCACGGGCTTTCGTCCTATCCCCACCCCTGGCTGATGCCCGATTTCTGGCAGTTTCCCACGGTTTCCATGGGGCTCGGACCGATGGCCGCCATCTATCAGGCCCGTTTTATGCGTTATATGGATAACCGGGGTCTGAAAGAGGAAGGCGATCGTAAGGTCTGGTGTTTTATGGGTGACGGAGAGTCCGATGAGCCGGAATCGCTCGGGGCTCTTACCCTGGCAGCCCGGGAAAGTCTGGACAACCTTATATTTGTTGTAAACTGCAATCTGCAGCGCCTCGACGGCCCGGTCCGGGGCAACGGCAAGATTATTCAGGAACTGGAGGGACGCTTCCGCGGAGCCGGTTGGCATGTCATTAAAGTGATCTGGGGAACCGAATGGGACAATATTATGAAGCGAGACAAAGAGGGGCTTCTTCTTAAGAAATTCGGATCCATGGTGGACGGCGATTTTCAGACTATCGCCGCCCGGGGGCCGGCCTATCTGCGAGAAAAGATTTTCGGCGAAGATCCGAAGCTGGCCGAACTGGTCAGGGATTTGAGCGATAAAGAACTCTGGCAGATGTCCAGAGGGGGCCACGACCCGAGAAAAGTCTACGCGGCATTCGCTGCCGCATCGAAACACAAGGGACAGCCGACGGTTATTCTGGTCAACACGATCAAGGGCTTCGGAATGGGTCAGAGCGGCGAATCGGTAATGGTCGCCCATAATGTCAAGAAGATGGATCTGGAATCGCTTAAGACGTTCCGGGACAGATTTCATGTGCCTCTGAAAGATGAGGAGCTGATGGATCTACCCTTTATTAAACCTGAAGAAGGAAGTCCCGAAGATCTGTTCATCAAGAGGCAGAGACGTCTTCTCGGCGGTCCGGTTCCTTTCCGGGATACGACCCATTACCCGCTTAAGACTCCCAAGGCAGAGAGCTTTAAAGCTCTGATGGAATCGTCGGGAGAAAGAGAGCTGTCGACGACCATGGCATTCGTCCGCCTTCTGGGCAATCTGGTGCGGGACAAGGAGATCGGGAAACGGATTGTTCCCATCATTCCCGATGAAGCAAGAACCTTCGGAATGGAAGGGCTGTTCCGGCAACTGGGAATCTATGCGCCAACAGGACAGTTATATGAACCCCAGGATGCGGAAACCATGTCCTGGTATAAAGAGGACCCGAAAGGTCAGATTCTGGAAGAGGGGATTACCGAAGCCGGGGCCATTTCTTCCTGGCTGGCCGCGGCGACAGCCCACAGCAATTTCGGCGTTCCCATGATTCCTTTCTACACCTTTTATTCCATGTTCGGATTCCAGAGAATCGGTGACCAGCTCTGGGCCGCCGGCGACAGCCGGGCAAAGGGATTTATTATGGGTGCCACTTCGGGACGGACGACTCTCAACGGAGAGGGACTCCAGCATGAGGACGGAAACGGGCTGCTTTTCGCTTCCGTCTATCCATCCTGCAGGGCTTACGACCCGACTTTCAGTTACGAGCTGGCCGTTCTGGTCCGCAAGGGTATAGAGGAGATGTATGAGAAGGGAGAGGATGTTTTCTATTACATCACCCTGCTCAATGAAAATTACAGTCATCCCGCCATGCCCAAAGGTGCGGAAGAGGGAATTGTCAAAGGAATGTACCTCTTTCAAAAAGCCGGTAAGGGCGACCTGAAAGTTCAGCTTATGGGCAGCGGTTCCATCCTCAGGGAAGTGATCGCCGCGGCGGATCTCCTTAAAGCGGATTTTGATGTACAGTCCGATATCTGGTCGGTTCCGGGCATCAATCAGCTTCACCGCGACGGTATGGCTGTTGAGGACTGGAACAGAAATCATCCGGAAAAACCTTCGCGCAAATCCTATGTGGAAGAAGTCATGGCAGGCCATGATGGACCGGCTGTTATATCGACCGATTATGTTCAGGCTTACAGCGAACAGATACGGCGTCTTATTCCCAATAAGCTGACGGTTCTGGGAACCGACGGGTACGGACGGAGCGACAGCAGGGAAGCCCTGAGGAACTTTTTCAAGGTGGACCGTTATCATGTGGCGATAGCCGCATTGAAAGCTCTGGCCGATGAGGGAAAAATTCCCCTGAAGAAAGTGAGCGAAGCGATCAAAAAATACAAAGTGAATCCTGATGCGCCCCATGCGGCGATACGGTGAGGAGAGAAATATGGCACTGGAAAAAATACGGCTCCCCGACTTCGGCGATGTAAAAGACATTCTCATTGTGGAAATATTCGTCTCTCCCGGCGATGAAGTGGAAAAAGACAGTTCGCTAATGTCGCTGGAAAGTGACAAGGCCGTCATGGATCTGCCCAGCCCCTTCAGCGGCGTGATTAAGGATATACATGTCAGCGCGGAAGACCAGGTGAACACGGGGGATCTTATCATGACTCTCGAAGTGGTCGGCTCGGAAGGAGCTACTGAAAAATCGGTACCGGAAGAGAAACCGGAAAAAGCACCGGAAAAAGCACCGGAAAAAGCGGTTGCCGCAGAAACGGCTCCGCCGGCGGAACTTCCGCCGGAACCCCGACCTGCTGTTGGCGGTCCTCCCGATAGCGCTTCGTACGGCGAGGAGGGAAAAACATCCCATGCGACCCCCTCTGTCAGAGCGTATGCCAGAGAACTGGAAATCGATCTGGCCCGCATCCGGGGTACCGGACCTAAGGGGCGTATTCTGAAAAGCGACGTTCAGGAACTGATCAAAAAGGCTCTGAAGGGCGGAGGTACGGCTTGGCCGGGTGATGATGAACCGCTGGAGGATTTCTCCCGTTACGGCGATATAGAAGAAGTCAAACTGTCCCGGATCAAGAAAATCTCCGGTCCTCATCTCCATAAGAGCTGGGTCTCCATTCCCCATGTGACCCATTTCGATGAGGCGGATATCAGCGATCTGGAGGATTTCCGGAAAGAACTTAACAGCGAGGCTGACAAAACAGGAGTTAAATACAGCTTCCTTGTCTTTGTCATAAAGGCGGTTGTCGCGGCGCTGAAAGAGTATCCTTCCATGAACTCTTCACTGGTTCCAGGGGGCAGCTCTCTCATTCTCAAGAAATACTACAACATTGGTATAGCCGTGGATACGCCTCAGGGACTCGTCGTTCCGGTTATTAAGAATGCCGATGAGAAGGGCTTGAAAGAGATCAGCGAAGATCTGAAAACCCTCAGTTCCAAAGCCCGGGAGGGTAGACTGGCGGTCGACGATCTTCAGGGCGCCACCTTCTCCATCTCCAGTCTGGGAGGCATCGGAGGCACGGCCTTCACCCCCATTGTCAACAAACCGCAGGTCGGGATACTGGGACTTTCCAGAAGTTCGGTCAAACCGGTCTGGGACGGAGAGGACTTTATTCCCCGGCTCATTCTTCCCCTGTCTCTGTCCTATGACCACCGGGTTATTGACGGAGCGGAAGCGGCGCGGTTCAGTAGAAGTCTGGTTCAGTATCTGGAAGACCTTAAACGGATCCTCCTCTGACCGGAAGCACAACAAGGAGATACTATGTCAGAAGATAAAATATATGATGTGGCCGTTCTGGGCGGCGGCCCCGGAGGTTATACGGCGGCATTCCGCGCCGCCGATCTGGGGCTGTCGGTCTGCCTGATCGAGCAGGCCGGAAATCTGGGCGGTACCTGTCTCAACGTGGGATGCATACCTTCCAAAACCCTCCTTCACGGAGCGGCGGTCATCGAAGAAGCGGCGGAGATTGAGAAATACGGAATCACCTTCTCCAAACCGGAAATCGATGTGGACAAGCTGCGGGACCGGAAAAACCAGGTGGTCGGCCAGCTGACCGGCGGTCTGGATCAGCTCTGCAAAGCCAGGAAAATCGACAGAGTCACCGGCTTCGGCGTTTTTAAAGATAAAGGCTCCATGGCCGTCCGATCGGGGGAAAATGAGAAAACCGTCCGCTTTACCCATGCTGTCATCGCAACGGGATCCTATCCCTTCAGAATCCCCGGACTGCCCGAAGACGAGAGGATCTGGGATTCGACCGACGGGCTGGAGCTCAAATCCATACCGAAGCGATTTCTTATCATCGGGGGCGGTATCATCGGCCTGGAAATGGCCCAGATCTACCATGCTCTGGGTTCGGAAATCACCATTGTGGAGATGATGGAGCACCTGATTCCTCCGGCGGATAAAGATCTGGTTCAACCCCTCTCTCTGAAACTCAAAAAGAGATACTCGATCTACACTTCCACAAAGGTGACGAAGATTGAAGCGGGGAAGAAGGGGATCACGGCCTCCTTCGAGGGAAAGAAAGCGCCGGAACAGGCGGAGTTCGATGCGGTTCTCGTCGCCGTGGGACGGCGCCCATCGACGGAAAACTGGGGACGGGAGAATATCGGGCTGGACCTCGATGAAAAGGGATTTGTCCCTGTGGATAAGCAGATGAGAACAGTCGCCGGCAATATATTCGCCATAGGCGATGTGGTCGGCAACCCCATGCTGGCTCACAAAGCCGCCCATGAAGGAAAAGTCGCCGCGGAAGTTATCGCCGGAAAAAAATCGGCCTTTGAAGCCATGACCATACCATCTGTTGCCTATACCAGTCCGGAAATTGCCTGGATGGGAATGACGGAGAAAGAAGCTAAGGAAAAAGGAATCGAATATAAACTGGGTAAGTTCCCCTGGGGTGCCAGCGGAAGAGCCCTCAGCGCCGACGGAGCATCGGGAACGACAAAAGTGCTTTTCGACAGCGAAAGCGGCCGGATCATCGGAGCGGGAATCTGCGGGCTTAACGCCGGAGAGCTCATTCACGAGGCCGTTCTGGCCCTGGAGATGGGGGCTGATTTCGAAGATATCAGCTTGACGGTTCATGCCCATCCGACCCTGGCGGAGACTTTCGCCTTTGCCGCGGAGATCGTGGACGGGTCGATTACCGATATAATGCCTCCGGGATAGAAATGAAGAAAGAGGCTGATTCAAAGTGTAATGAATCAGCCTCTTTGTTTTTGATTTTTTCCTTACTATTGGTTGTATTGCCGTAGCGAGAAAACCTATGTAGATCTGTTCCCTTTCAGGAATATGAGTATTCCCGCAGAGAAGATCAGAACATATCCTCCCGGACTCATCAGGTCGGGTAATTCCGCAAAGAACAATATGCCCAGTAAACTTGCGAAGACAATCTGTGAATACTGATAGATGGATATCTCTCCGGCCGGGGCATACTTGTAGGAAGCTGTCAGCATGAATTGTCCTCCCGCGGCCAAGACTCCGGCCCCCAGAAGGAAGAAAAGCTGTTCGAAAGTCGGCACAACCGCTTCAATGAAAAGAACAGGAAGACAAGCCAGAGTGGAGAAGAGTGAAAAAATAAAGACGATAGTGAAACTGCTTTCCCTGCCGCCGAGGTAGCTGACCATGGTATAGGCCGGACCGGCCTGATTCAGCTCTCTCCCTACAGGTCGCACTGAAGCTGTTTCGCTTCTCTTTTGAAAATCTTCTTCGTCATGCAGACGATCCAGTTCCAGTGGAGCACGAAATGGAAGAAAACTCCGGCCGCCATGATCAGGCTGGACCAGTTGTGGATCTCTTTCCAGGTGTATCTCCCGAAGAGGATAATAGATTGGGAGAACCGGGGATTCCTTCCCCCCATGTAACCGCTGTCGGCATTAAAGAGGAGTATGAACCCCGATACTAATGAGATGATAAACCCTATTGCGATCAGGGCATCGACCAGATAATTCAACTTCGCTTTGTTCGCTTTCATATATCAACCTCCGTCATTGATGCTTACAATTTAAAGGAGAAATCTGAATGAACTGAGAATGAAGTGTGTGGTCTTTGTGAATGGGTCAGTCTTTCATCAATATCAGTGAACAATGATTACACTGACAGCTCTGGAGATTTTCCTTTTAATTCGACATAATGGAAATGAGAAGAAATATCGTGCTCGACGCCGCCCTGATGAGCGACCGGATCTCCACCCTCATAATGCTGGACCCCGATATCATCGATGACGGAAATCCGGAATTTCTCAAATACCTCTTCTTTCCCTTAACCAGAATTTCAGCAAAAATGTTCAGAGACAGTGATTTCAGAATGGCTTCTTTTAAAAACTCCTACTACAAACCGGAGCAGATTACCCAGGCTGATGTCGACGCCTATATGGAGGCCAGCCGGACGGAGAACTTCGTAAACGCCATGGTGTCCATGCTGAAAAATTATGCGGATCCCGATGAGCTGTCTTCCGTCGGCCAGGTCCGTCAGCCTGTTCAGCTCTGGTGCAGTCTCGGTTTTACAAAAAAAAAATCACATGTTAAGCTTTCCCATGAACTTTTAAAAACCAAAGAAGGAAAAAATGTCAGAGTTAAAAACCGGAATTGCTCATGAAACCAAACGCATTGTTACAGATAGCGATACAGCGGCCCGGTTCGGCAGCGGAGGCATTGCCGTTTTCGCCACGCCCATGATGGTCGGAATTATGGAAAACGCGGCCATGAACTGCGTCGGCCCCTATCTGGAAGAGGGGCAGACTACTGTCGGTACACATCTCGATGTGAAGCATCTCGCCGCCACTCCCGTGGGAATGGAAGTGCGGGCTGTTGCTGAGCTGATCGAAATAGACGGAAGAAAACTGAGCTTTAAAGTGGAAGCTTTCGATGAAAGTGAAAAGATCGGCGAAGGCTTTCATGAAAGGTTTATCATCAATACAGAGAAATTCCTGAAGAAAATACAGGAGAAAAATCAGGTCAGCTGATCGGCAAGCCATTCCCTTGCCGATTCTTCATCATTAAAAAACCGGAAAGTCTCGCCGGCTTTCCGGTAAATTTCAGAAATGTGATGTCTGTTGAAATCGGAGTTTTCCCTGTCAAAGAGAACCAGCGCAGATGCGGTGCGTCCGTTCTCTTTGTCTTTTTTGACCGCCTCGACCAGAACTTCTGCGGCATCGGGCGTATGAACAGCCTGACCGGATAAAAGCGCCAATAGCCCCCATCGGCTCCCGTATAGTTTCAGGTGGCTTTTTGTCGCATCCTCCCCGGATTGTATTATCGATTCCATATTCCAGGGACCTGTGCCTGTCATGATCATCAGATTGTCTTCAACATCGAAATGCAGTTCGCCATGGGGATAAAAAATTGCCCTTTCCATCATATAGATATTCTAGTATACATTTCAGTTTTTAACGACTTAACAAGGGAGTTCTGTCGATACCCTGCGATAATCCGTATGAAAGGATTAAAAATAATCAGAATTTAACTGAATTATAAAACTGCCCCGCACTTAAGCTCTTTCGCCTCTCTTTTTCAACAACAGAAAAGTAATGGAAAACATTATGAGCAGTAGAATCAGATAAACCGGAGCAACGGCAAACGCTACTCTCAAACCGGCATGATCACCAATAATACCCATCAGCAGTGTCGCTGTCGAAAATCCCGGGACGCCGAAACAGGAGAGAAGAATCATCATCATAGTCGGATCGATGGGTATTCTTTTCGCCGCATAGCTCTGGATTGACGGCCAGAGAGGCGCCATGGAAAAGCCCATAAAAACCATAAACAGAAAGAGTAGGTAGATATTCGCTACCTTTAGAAACAGCAGGCCGAACAAGAGAGATAAGAGCGATGAAATGACGAGAATCTTTCCCAATCCCAAACGGTCTGCTGTTTTCGCCGCTGTCAGCCGGCCTATTATCATTCCCAGAGCAAAACTGGCCAGACCGAATCCTCCGGAACGGGGCAGGGTCCCGAACTCGAGCTGTATATAACTGGCCGTCCAGTAGGAAAAGCCCCCCTCGGCCCCGCCGGCGAAAAACAGCGCCATGCCCATGAACCAGAAGGCCGGTGTTTTCAGAATGAGCCGCAACTCTTTCATATGAGCTCCCGAAGGTTTGAAGGGAACAGCTTTATTGGAGGGGTAGATGAGAGTTAAAGCCAGAAATAAGATTCCCAGAACTATGAATGGAGGCCGCCAGTCTACGCCCCGGCTGAGCAGTTCTCCGATAAGCAGAACCGATATAAAAGTCCCGATAGGCCAGAAAGCGTGAAGCTGGTTCATCTTCTTCCCGCTGTCGTTGGGATGGAGGTCTTCGCAGAGAGGCGTCAGGAGAGCTTCATGGAATCCCCCGGCGAAATTCAAAGCCAGCAGAACGGCGAGGGCGGTAATGTAGGAGTTAACCCTGGAGAAAAAGATCAGGGAGACGCCTGATATTATAACCGCTGTCCGGATCAGCGGGATTTTGTGAAACCGCGAAGCGAAGAGGCTCGAGGACAGCAGAACGAGGAATTGAAGCAGAGAGGGGATAAAGCTGAAGGTTCCTGCCTGTGTATAGCTCAGCCCCAGTTCCTCTTTTATCAGGACGAGACTGATAGGGACGATAAATGTGGATGAAGAGTATATGAGCATATTCAGGCGCGAGGCCCAATCGGTTCTTGTTATTACTGGATTCTGCTTGTTCATTTATGTCTCCGCTTCATTCGATAATCGATAAAGCAAAATTATCACATTAATGAATTAGATAACATTCCCCCACCTCTACTGAATTTCAGAATGCTTGGGTTAAATCTATGCTCTGTTTCTTATCCTGATTGTCAAATGAGAGGTGAAGCCAAATATTGGGAAACAAAACAGGAATCACTCAGTTTTAGACTGTACTTTGCTCTACCGGAAGCTCCGCTTTTAGCCACCCGGAGAAGCCTCCGCTCAGATTATAACAGTTTTCATACCCTTCCGAACGCAGAAAAACAACTGCCATAGCCGACTGGATGGCACCGTTGCAGACACAGATGATTGTGCTCTCCTTATGGGGAAGCAGATCCTCGTATCTGTCGGGCAGTTCCTGTATGGATACTGGCATTGAGCCCTGTATATGAGATCCCTTCCAGGTTTCTGCGGATCTGAAATCCAGTATCTCCATCTTTTTACCTGATTTCTGCCATTCCTGCAGAACATCTCTCGATATCATCGCCATTTTGTTATCCAGATTTCTCAGGACATCAGCAGTGCTGGACATATGCCTACCTCTTCTCAATTAAATGGATATATTAAAGAACCGCAGGACCCGGATAAGAATGAAGTAAATGGCGATCGTTATGGCTGTGGAAATGCCGAAGCCGCTCCAGAAAGAGAGTCCCCGGTTTATCAAAAAGGGAAAGAGTATGAAAAAGAACAGCGAGGGTATCACAAGCCAGAAGATGGACTGTGATAATCCGGTGATTTTCTCAATTTCGACTTTATCAAACCGCATCCAGAGGATCGCCAGCAGAGATGTGAGGGGGAGAGATGCGATTAGCGCTCCGAATAATGAGCTGCGCTTTGCCACTTCGCTGACAGCCACAATCATGACCGCTGAGATCAGAATCTTTATGATGTAATACAACAAGTATAATCCTCCGTAATAATTTGAAAAATCTATTTCAACTTCCTCGTTATCAGATAGCTGACTATCAGAAAAACAGCCGAGCCTGCCAGCGCCCAGAGAATCCCTCCGAACTGGAAAAGCAGCCCCGACATCAGTGTCCCGATCAGTCGCCCCGTCGCATTGGCCATATAGTAAAATCCCACATCGGCAGCCGCCTTATCTCCATGGGCGTAATCGAGTACAAGAAAAGAGTGTACAGATGAGTTAAGGGCAAACACCAGTCCGAAAACAATCAATCCTATGGTTATGGTCGGCGCCGGCCCGATGGAGAAGGCAAAGAGCAGAGATAATACAATCATAACCGTAGCGAGCAGCAGAGAGACGTTTGCTGCCGTAGTTCCGGCGGGAGCTTTTCCCTTTGTCCAGAATTTAAGAAGAACCGGAGCGGAGCCCTGTATGATTCCGTAGCCGATGACCCAGAGGGCCATAAATCCCCCCACTTCGGCATGGCTCCAGCCGAAAGAGGCTGTAAAATAGACCGGTAGGGCTACGACGAACCAGATATCCCGGGAGGCGAAGAGAAACACCCGGGCTCCGGAAAGAAGCTTGAGCTTGTCGCCGATGTCAAAGAGCTTCCTGAAGTCCATTTTGTTTTTGGTTTCGCCGATATTTTCCGGCAGAGATGTGAGCGACAATATCAGAACAATAACTATCAGCCCAGCCAGAATCCATAAACCGTGACGGAAGCCCACGCTTTGAAGAAGAAATCCCCCGACGAAAAATCCCAGGCCTTTTATGGTGTTTTTCGAACCGGTCAGGACGGAGACCCATTTGAATAGAGATGAGCTTCTGTCGGCGGGAACCAGAAATTTGACCGCTGTTTTGGAGCTCATTTTTGTCAGGTCTTTGCCGATTCCCGAAAAGGCCTGGATGACCATCACGAAGGGTATGGCGAAAAGAGGGGGCCAGCTGTTCTGCATAAAGGAGAGGGAGACCAGCGCTACAGGCTGAATCATCAGTCCCAGAATCAGGGTGTATTTCAATCCTTTCGACTGAGCCAGCCATCCGCCCATCAGATTGGTGATGATTCCGAAGATCTCATAAAAGAGGAACAGGAAAGCCAGGGTCACCGGCGAATATCCCAGCCGGTTGAAGTAGAGGAGGACCAGCATCCTCAGAGCCCCGTCTGTCAGCATAAACGCCCAGTAGGAGCCTGTAACAATGGCGTAGGCTTTCAGTTTGTTCATAAAGATTCCGCGATTTTGCTGCAGAAATCGGCCATTCTGTTTACATAGCCGATTTCATTGTCGTACCAGGCCAGTATTTTCACCTGCGTCCCGTCGATGACCATTGTGGAGAGCCCGTCGATAATCGATGAACGGATATCATCCTTGTAATCCACCGATACGAGAGGTCTTTCCTCGAAGCCCAGAATATCTTTAAGGTATGTTTCCGATGCCTCTTTGAGCAGGGCGTTGACTTCTTCTTTCGTCGTCTCCCTTTTCACTTCGAAAACACAATCCGACAATGAGGCGTTAAGCAGGGGAACTCTTACGGCCAGGCCGTTCAGCTTTCCTTTCAGTTCGGGATAGATCATGGTGATGGCCGTAGCCGAACCGGTGCTGGTGGGAATCAGGGACTGGCTGCAGGCCCGTGCCCGTCTCAAATCCCTGTGGGGAGAATCGATGATGGTCTGGGTATTGGTTATATCGTGGATCGTCGTCATGGTGCCGTGTACGATTCCCAGTTTTTCATTGATGACTTTGACAACCGGAGCAAGACAGTTGGTCGTGCAGGACGCCGATGTTACCAGATCGTGAACCGCCGGATCGTACTGGTCATCATTGACTCCGTAGACGATGTTCAAGGCTCTTCCCTTTACCGGAGCGGACACGAGCACCTTGCGGATTCCCTTGTCGTAGTAGGGTTGAAGAGATTCTTCATCTTTAAATACGCCGCTGCACTCCACGACGATATCGATACCGCTCGTATCAATTTCAGCCGGGGACAGCGCGTTGGAGAATCTTATCTTACGTCCATCGACATTCAGAGTATTCTCCGATGATTTAATATCTTTTTTCCACACGCCGTGTATGGAGTCGAACTCCAGCAGATGTGCTGCAATGGCGGCATCTCCTTTAAGTTCGTTAACCGCGACTATATCAAACTCTTTATAGTCAAAAGCGGCTCTGAAAAAGAGCCGACCCATTCTTCCGAATCCGTTTATCAGTACTTTCTTTGACATCGTTTCTCCCCATATCTCCCATGTATTGCTTCTATTAATTATTCCTGCGGATATCTATTTTTCATGGATTTGGCAATTCTGACAAGACTGAGCATGACGGGAACTTCTACAAGAACTCCGACGACCGTCGCCAGAGTGGCGCCCGATGACAAACCGAACAGGCTTATAGCGACGGCGACTGCCAGCTCAAAGAAATTGGATGCTCCGATCATTCCGGAAGGGGCCGCAATCCCGTAGGGGATTTTCCACAATCTCGACCAGCTGAAACCCAGAAAGAAAATAAAGTATGTCTGGATGATCAGCGGTATGGCGATAAGCAGAATGGCAAGGGGATTCGAAAGAATAGTCTGCCCCTGAAAGGAGAAGATGATGATGAGAGTGAGAAGAAGTCCCGCTTCGGTAATGCCGTCGAATTTTTTACAGAAGATATTTTCAAACCAGTCTTTGCCTCTTTTTTTTATAAGGGTGTTTCGCGTGGCAAATCCTGTGGATAGCGGAATAACGACAAAGAGAACAACAGAGATGAACAGCGTGTCCATGGGGACCTGAACATCGCTTACACCCAGAAGGAAAGCGACAATCGGCGCAAAGGCCAGGAGTATGATCAGATCATTGATCGCTACCTGCACGACCGTATAGCCGGGATCGCCGTCTGAAAGATAGCTCCAGACAAATACCATTGCCGTACAGGGAGCCGCTCCCAGCAAAACGGCGCCTGCAATGTAATCGGTTGAAAGATTATCGGGGATAAAGGGCCGGAAGACAATTTTCAGGAAAAACCAGGAAATCAGATACATGGTAAAGGGCTTGATCAGCCAGTTGACGACCAGGGTCACGATTAGTCCTTTCGGCTTTTTCCCCGCGTTCTCTATGCTTGAAAAGTCGACTTTGAGCATCATGGGAAAAATCATGAGCCAGATGAGAACCGCCACGGGAATCGAAACATTGGCGTATTCCATCTTCCCGAGGACCTCCGGGACAATGGGAAATATAACCCCGATGGTAACGCCGAGCCCGATGCAGATGATAACCCATAAAGTCAGATATTTGGCAAAAAAACCGATTTTCTTTTCAGGCATATCAACACCTCTTATTTTGGTATAACCCTGATTTTATATTCCCAGATGTCTTCTTCTGTTTGTCAGAACGGTGCCTTCCGCACAGGCGGCCAGGTCCAGGACGCAGGGTGCCGTAAGATTGTACTCCACTCTTGTTCCCGTTTTCGAAATGTCGACCAGACCGGCTTCCTTCAACTGGGACAGGTGTTTCGAGGCAGCCGATTTGGGAATGCCGGCTTCGGCAGCCAGTTCGCAGACGCACCATGGCTTTTCTCTCAATTTCTCAAGGAAAAAAATCCTCATGGGGTGGGCCAGAGCTTTGAACATATGAGACCGTCTTTCCGCTCTTATCCGCTGTTCTTCTGTAATCATGGTTTAAATGTTGCTAAATTCGGAAACAATGTCAAGGATCGTCTTGACTAATCTGTTTCAAAGTTTCTAAATTAAGAAATAAATAAAATATAGATGGAGATATGCTGTGAAGATTCAGATACTGGGCGGCGGTTGCGCCAAATGCAAAATCCTGGAAGAAAAAACAAGGGAGGCTGTCAGCGAACTGGGTATCGAAGCGGAGATTGTGAAAGTAACCGATATGGATGATATTCTCGATATGGGCGTTATGATGACACCGGCCCTGGCTATTGATGATGGTGTCAAATCATCCGGCAAAGTCTTGACCAAAGATCAGGTCATCGACATTCTGAAGAGCCTTGTGTAATGGCATCAGAAAAAGAAATTTCACCTAATAAAACTCTGGGGATCACGCTTGTCGTCTTCCTTATGGCTTATTTCATCCCCTTTGAGTCTCCCCTTATCGCCGGAGCGGTTCAGGAAGCCTTTCTTATGCTTTCTGATTATGCTAGGCAGCATGTTCTTCTTTGTCTTATTCCCGCCATGTTTATCGCCGGAGCGGTTACGGTTTTCCTCCATCAGCAGGCGGTTATCCGCTATCTCGGTCCCAAGGCTCCCAAGGTCGTATCCTACGGGGTCGCCTCTGTATCCGGCGCGATCCTGGCGATCTGTTCCTGTACGGTACTCCCGCTTTTCAAGGGCATTTACAAAAAGGGCGCCGGGCTGGGTCCGGCTGTGAGTTTTCTCTACTCCGGTCCTGCTATTAATATTCTGGCCATCGTCCTGTCCTACAAAATATTCGGCTGGCAGCTGGGGCTGGCGAGAATGACCGGAGCCATTCTTTTTTCCATTATCATCGGTTTGCTCATGCACCTGATTTTTCGAAAAGAGGATGAGGCGAGGCTGGCCGATGAGCGGATGTTCAAATATCAGGAAACGGACGGGGAGAAATCTCTCGGACAGATGGCTGTCTACATGTTCTCCATGATCGGAATTCTCATCTTCGTCAACTGGGCGAACTCCGATGGGGGCAGCGTCATATGGGATCTTATATATAAAAGCAAATACTGGATAACCGGAGTTTTCGCCATTGCCTTGTTCTACTCGCTGTTCAAATGGTTTTCCCGTGATGAGCTGAAAGTCTGGGTTAGGGAAACAAGAGATTTTTCCCTTCAGATCTTCCCTTATCTCTTCTTCGGCGTCCTTGTCGCCGGATTTCTGCTGGGAAGGCCGGGACACGATGCTCTGATCCCCACGGAATGGGTCGCTTCCTTAGTTGGAGGGAATTCTCTCCTGTCGAACTTCATCGCCTCCATCTCCGGCGCTTTTATGTATTTTGCCACATTGACGGAAGTTCCCATCCTTCAGGGGCTGATAGGAGCGGGAATGGGCAAAGGGCCTGCATTGGCTCTTCTGCTCGCCGGTCCGTCTCTATCCCTGCCGTCGATGCTGGTTATCGGCGGGGAACTAGGTTTTAAAAAGACGGCAGTCTATGTCCTGCTCGTCGTCATGCTTTCGACCCTGGCGGGGTTGTTATTCGGAAGTCTTGTTTAGGAGTAACCAAATTGAAAGATAAAAGAAATATCATGCTTATGACTCTGGGAATGCTGGCGTTTCTGACCAACGGGGACAACTACGCGGCGGCTCCCCTTCTATTGAAAATATCACAGGACCTTGGGCTGGAAATGCAGCAGGCGGCCCTGTCGGTAACCGCCTATATGCTTTCTTTCGGGCTTTTCACTCTTATCTTCGGGCCGCTTTCCGACAGATTCGGAAAGGTCAATATTATCAGGATCGCCGCATTCGGTACGGCTGTTTTCAGCATAATCGGCGGTTTCGCCTTCAACCTGCCCAGTCTGATCGTTTTCAGAAGTTTCAACGGAGCCTTCGGCGCGGGTATTTTCCCCGTAACCATGGCTCTGGTCGGTCAGTCTTATAATGACCGGGAACGACAGGGGGCTCTGGGAAAAGTCATGGGCCTCATGTTTCTGGGTGGAGCAACAGCCACAGCTCTGGGTGGAATCATTTCCTACTTCGGGTCCTGGAGACTGGTGTATATCATTTACGGAGTGGGTGAGATCATTATAGCTTTCGTCATCCTGAAGATTCTCGAAAAAGACAAAGGCGTCGTTGAAAAACTGAACTTTATCACCGCCTATAAAACACCTCTTTCCAACTACCGCTTTATGAGACTGGTCCTGGTTATCTTCTTTGTGGGATTTACTGTCTTCGGGAGCTTTACTTATTCCGGCAAGCTGCTCCAGTCCCTGACGGGATTCACCGTTCTTCAGGTCGGTCTGATTCTCTCGTTCTTCGGACTGGGAACCGTTTTCGGCGGGCGTATCGCCCAGAAAGCCAGGGGCATCCTGAAACACGGATTTCTGGTTACGGCTGGAATTCTCGGTTTCGCCGGTTTGTATGCCCTGTCGGCCCTGAATAATGTGTATCTCATTTCGATTGCATTATTCGGTTTCGGGATTGCGTTTATTTTCATGCAGTCGACTCTCGTCGCGACGGCTCAGGCCAAACTGCCGGCCATGCGGGGAACGGCCATGTCTCTGGCCTCTTTCAACATGTTTGTCGGAGGGGCTGTGGGAACCGCTGTGAACGGAAGGATAATGGCAACTGGCGGGATCAGTTCCATTTTCTTTTACGCTTCATTTATCATTTTTGTTGTCGGTCTCATCGCGGCGGTGTTTATCGCCCGTTTTGAAATGAGGCAGAGCAAAGCGAAGCTATAGATTGGAAAAAAACTCAGTTCCGGCCCTCTCTCATCCAGAGAGGGGACTGAATGTATTAGATGTAAATAACAATGACCTTGCAGTGCCGTATAACTTTTCCTATTATTAATATGAGCATGAGGGTGTTTTATGAGAATGGTTTTTATTCTATTGGTTCTGTGTTTGTCATTATCTTCTTTTGAAGCTTTTGCAGATGTTGATTCTGATCAGAAAACCCTTGTATATTCCACAAATCCACTATATCCCCCCTACGACTGGGCAGTCGATGAGTATACATTTGATGGCGCTGCCGTCGAACTGCTTGAAAAAATCATTCCTCCGGGAGTGATTCTTAAACCGGCCGTTTTCCCCTGGAAAAGAGCGATGCTTCTCGCTGAAGAGGGCGAAATCGATTTGCTGATGCCGTTGAGAATAACTCCCGAAAGATCGGAATATCTGAATTTTCTGCCCAATAGTGCTTTTCACAACCCCATTGTCATTTTTAAATTAAAAAGCAGAGATATTTCCGTAACAGAGTTTTCAGATTTAAAGCCCTATGTCGGCGGTGTCAGCCGAGGCGATACCTTCGGGGGCGGATTTGATGAGTACTGGAGAAGCGAACTGACAATGAAAGTGGTCGACACGATGGCTCAGAATTTCATGATTCTCGATCTGGGAAGAATCGATTATTTTGTAACCGGTTATTATACGGGGATGACCTATTTGAAAAAAAATAATCTGGATACTCGGATAGAGGCGATGGATTTTAAAATATCCGATGTATATATCCATTTCGGGTTTAGTAAAATGTATAAGGATAAAGCTGTTATGGATTACATAAATGATCGGCTCGGGGAATTAAATGAGACAGGGGAGCCTGATAGTTTATTAATGAAGTATATAGACATCTATATTGAAAATGACAGAGAATTTTTGCCTTGATTTCATTATATTCAAATTATGCTTTTTGTTTTCGATCTTGATTTTACCCTTTGGGACTGCGGCGGAACATGGTGTGACTGCACGACTCCTCCATACCGGAAGGACGGCGAATCTGTCCTGGATAGTTCCGGAAGACTTATTTACCTTTATCCCGATGTTCCGGACATTCTGGAAAAGGTGAAGACTGCAGGGCACAAGCTGGCGGCTGCCTCGCGAACCCATGAACCGGATTGGGCCAGGGAACTGCTTCATCTTCTCGGAATAAGTGATCTGTTCGACTGGAAGGAGATATATCCGGGACCTAAAATCCCCCATTTTAAAAGTCTTCAACAGAAGAGCGGGATCCCCTTTGGGCAAATGTTTTTTTTTGATGATGAATTGAGGAACATCCGCGATATCAGCCGGCTTGGAGTTCATTCTGTCCTTGTTGAGAACGGACTGAGTCAATCCCAAGTAAGCCAGTTTCTCTGAAATAACGGTCATTTAACTTTCCCTTGCAACAAACCGGGTAATGCCTGATGATAGTTCCGGAGAGACAGAATGATCACACCTGAATACAGAGAGTACGATCGCAGGGTCGATGAGTTTTTTGCAGAGGAAGAATACGGTAAGGCCCTTGAGCTATTATCCGAAATGAAAAATCTCTTTCCCGGGGAGCTCCATGGAACGCTGTTCTATATGCTGGCCTGCTATGAGAAACTCGGAGAAATCGATCATATGGTTCACATCATTGAAGAAGCTCTGGAAAAAAATATCTTCTTCCCCATAAATGACGGCTTTTTCGGAGAGGCTCTAAAGAGTCACAGCGCTTATCCCGGCCTCAATAAGCGGTGTCTCGCAATGCGTGATGCCGCCCAGAACGAAACGCAGCCCGAGCACAAAGTGTTCCTTCCGGATAACTACGATCCCGGGAAAAAATATCCCCTGTTTATAGTGCTTCACGGAGACGGAGAGGATCTGGATTTCATGGCAGAATTCTGGAAGCCGCATTTTCATACCGGATCGGGGATGATCGCACTCTATCTTCAGTCTGGAAAGGTCTATGGCTTCAATACCTATTTCTGGACCGGGGATTTCGACAACGCACGCAGAGAAATCCGCATGGCTCTGGAGACCGTCTCCCGGGAATATAATGTTGACACGGACAATATTTTCATCGGCGGATTTTCCGGCGGCAGTATGGCGGCGCTCTCAGCCGTTTTGAATGCCGATATCCCGGTTCGGGGGTATATCGGCCTCTGCCCTGTCGATAAGGGCTTTCTCTCTGACGATATGCTGAATAACCGTCCCTTTAATTTGAAAGCTGTCATTCTCAAAGGAGAGCAGGGCGGGGACCGGGAAATCGGGTCCATTCCGGATTTCCTGGAGCGTTCGGGAATTGATTGCCGCCTGGAGACCAATAGAGGATTCGGTCACTGGTTCCCCGACGATCTGGAAATGAAGATAAACCGGGCTATGGAATTTATTCTTTCTGATGAGAGTTGAGGCAATTCTCTGTAAATCAAACTGTATCTCTGAATAAAAAACTTGAAATTAAGAAGTATATTCAGTATAGATTAATAAAGGGATCAGATGGTTTTATCTACCCGGATAAAATTGATCGGGCATTTGCAGCGAGTGTTTCGCGGGACCCATAGAAATTATTTTTCATGGAGTTCAAGTGTTATGCGAAATACAGATTCGAATTTACAATCCACCGAACGTTTAAAACAAGCTAATATCACCACCGGCATTGGCGCAATATTAAATATCATTTTAAGCTTGCTCAAAATTGCCGCAGGTTTTCTAGGTCGCAGTCAGGCTATGATTGCCGACGGAATTCATTCATTATCAGATCTGGGCACCGATGTCGTTGTAATCGTCGGCATGTTCATCGCTTCCCGGCCCAAAGACAGGTCTCACAATTACGGACATGGAAAGTATGAAACGCTGGCAGCTCTTATCATTGCGGTGTTTCTGTTCATTGTCGGCTTCGGTATCGGGTATGCGGGAGCGAAGAACGCCATCGGTATTATTCAGGGCGATATGACAGCCAAGCCGCACATTATTGCTTTTTTATCTGCCTTGTTTTCTATCATTATAAAAGAAGGCCTCTACAGGTATACGGTAAATAAAGGCAGAAAAATCAACAGCCCCGCCCTTGTCGCAAACGCTTACCACCACAGATCCGATGCTTATTCTTCGATCGGAGCCGCCCTGGGCATAGGCGGAGCGATTATTTTAGGTGATAAATGGGTCATTCTGGATCCTCTGGCCTGTATCGTCGTCAGTTTTTTTATCATGAAAGAAGCCTTCAGCATTGGAAAGGCCAGCGTAAATGAATTGCTTGAGATATCACTGCCTGAAGAAACTCAAAGAAAGATTTTAAAAATCGCCGCTTCGGTCCCGGAGGTTGAAAAGCCTCATAATCTGAAGACAAGGAGAATCGGGAACGCGACGGCGGTGGACCTTCACATTCTGCTGGATGCCGATCTCTCGATTGAAAACGGCCATGCCATCGCGCACGAAGTGGAGGAAGCGATTAAAAGCGAACTGGGGAATGATATGATATTCTCAATACATGTCGAGCCTTATTCGCATTGATCCGCAGAGCTTTGAAATCCCCTTGTTTCCGTTTTTTTCAAGCTATTTATCCATTATGTTGCATATGTTACAGAAATCAACAGAACCCTCCCATATATTTAAAGCATGAGATTATATGAAAAATTGGCAGCAGAGTATAAAGAGAGCTCCAGCGAATCCTTGATATCGGGTGCGCCAGTGGAGAATTCGCCTGTCAATTATCCTCAGCTTCAAGAAAGATAACCGGTATTGACCTCGATCCTTTTATGATTGAGGAGGCAAAGGATATCGGTTTTGTAAATACACATATATTCGGTGGTTATGACGGGAAAGAATGTGAAAAATCAGATTTCTTTCATCTTGTAGAATTAGAGAAATAAAGGAGGATCTCCATGGGAGAAGCTATAGGAAATAATAAAATCAAAGAGGAAAAGCTCAGAGACATTGTGCGGGACCTCAATGAAGGCTCTGATATCCGTAAAGTGAAAAAGCGGTTTGATAAACTGATTCGCCATATCAGTCCTGAAGAGATAGCCAGCGTAGAGCAATCTCTCATAAATGAAGGTGTTCCTGTCGAGCATGTGCAGAAGCTCTGTGATATTCATGTCCAGGTTTTCGATGATGCCCTTAAAAAACAGGGGAAATCCAAAGTTCTTCCCGGTCATCCTGTCCACACTTACCGGCTAGAGAATAAAGAACTGAAGAAGAGATTAAGAGGCCTGAAACGATCAATAAAATCTGATTTTCTGTCAAAGTTAAAAGATGTAAAGTTGATAGAGCTTCATTATGTCAGAAAAGAGAATCAGCTTTTTCCCTTCCTGGAAACGGTTGGTTTTACTGGCCCTTCGAAGGTTATGTGGGGCAAACATGACGAAATAAGAGCTTTATTCAGAAAAATTGAAGAAGACTATAATAAGGGAGACCTTTCTGCTGTTAAGAAAGAGACAAGCTCTCTCATCAAGGCTCTAGGAAATATGGTTTTTATGGAAGAGAAAATCCTCTTTCCAACCTCAATCAGAAAACTGCCTCCCCAGGCATGGTCTGCTATAAGAAAAGGCGAATCAGCCATTGGTTACTGCTGGATCGAACCGGGAAATCTCTGGGATGCCAATATTACAGGAAGTGTCAGCCCGGAAGCGGCACCCTTTGAACCCTCTGTGACATCTCAGTCCGGGGATGAAAAGATTTCCCTTGATACAGGAGCTTTATCAGCTGCACAGATCAACCTCCTGCTTAAAAATCTCCCCTTTGATATGACATATGTGGATGAGAATGACAAAGTCGCTTATTACTCAGAAGGCAAGGAGAGAATCTTC
>JAFGXR010000134.1 GCA_016936555.1 Spirochaetales bacterium
ATTTTATTTTGTGAAATTGACCGGTTGAGATATTTTACTTCGGAAAAAAGTTATTAGACTGTGATATGTGAAATAGTTACACTACAGTCTGCCGGTAAAAAAATGAATTCAGAAGAGGTTTCCGGTATCATTGATGACTTGATGAAACCGCACTGTTCCCTTCTGGATATAGATGTTAAAAAAACAAAAGACAGGGATAACTCCTACACTCTGGAAGCTCTGAATTTAAGAGGGGATATTACTCCCGGAAGGATCCTAGCCGCCGCGGAAAAATACAGAAATACAGCGGATCAGGACTATCCCATGAATATACTGCTTTCCGGGCCTCCTGGAACGGGAAAAACAGCATTCACCGAATTTCTAGGCCTGAAAATGGACTGCCCTGTCATAACCAGAATGGGAAGCGATCTTCTGAGTATGTTTGTCGGCGGAACGGAGCAGAACATCACGTCGACCTTCCGGGAAGCGGAAAATGAAAATGCCATTCTGTTTCTCGATGAAGCAGACGGTCTTTTTCGAACCAGGGAACAGGCCAATCGCAGCTGGGAGATAACACAGGTGAATCAGCTTCTCCATGAGATGGAGAAATTCTCGGGCATTCTGGTCTGTGCAACAAATTTTTCATCTAACCTCGATCGGGCGGCGATGCGCCGTTTTACCTTTAAGCTGGAGTTTGATTATCTGAATGATGATGGAAAGATCCTTCTGCTCAACAGATATTTTCCGGCATTGCAGGCCCGGCCGTTCAGGGGGCTGAGGGAAATTGCCTCTCTGACACCGGGGGATTTCAGAACGGTTTATCAGAAATACAGATATCTGGGTGTGGATTCACCTTCGGAGGATGAAATTATCGAAGCTCTGGCCGAAGAGAGCCGCGCCAGATTTCAGGGGAAAGACGAAAGGGTCATCGGGTTTGTTCGGGATGGTTCGGGAGGTTGACTTGTACGTCCGGTAATCAATAGGAGTCAAATCGATGAAGCTGATATTATTTTATCTGCTTCTGTTTAGTATACTGATTATCAGTCTTTTTACAGCATCCGCTTCTTCCGGTTTACTTGAAGCGATATAAAGAGTCAGAGCTGCCAGTGTATAGTTGTCCAGAACAGGATTTCCGCCTGTTTGCAGAAGGGCCTTGTTCTTCTGTAGAAAAAACAGAAAACAGGCCGCGGCAATGCGTTTATTGCCATCTACAAAAGAGTGATTTTTGGTCACAAAATAGAGCAGGTTGGCAGCTTTTTCCTCGATACTGGGGTATACGTCCCGGCCTGAGAATGTTTGCCGGATCTGTCCTATCGAGCTCTTGAAACTGTCATCCTTGGGTTGAGCGAAGACATCGGATTTAAAATCGGAATACATATTCTGTATCAAATCCATGTAATCCTGGTAGGAAGGATATACTGTTGGTTTTCTGGTCTTTCCGGATGTATCCATTTTTTCATGATCATAATCATCAAGAAGGGCCAGTCCTTTTGAAAAGAGTTGAAAGACTTCTCTGTTCTGCTCATCGGCAGCATTTTCGATTGCCCGGCTGATAATGCGGATCCCGGTTTTCAGGTATTCCACTTCCTGCTGTTTTTGAGTCAGTCGTTCCCGGTTGATGGCATAGCCCTGAACCAGAAACTCTTTCAATCGGGCCGTTGCCCATTGGCGGAATTGAACTCCCCGTTTTGAATTGACGCGGTATCCGACAGAAATGATCATATCGAGATTATAATGATCCCGTTCTCTGGTTACCTGACGTGACCCTTCCTTTTGAACTGTTCGGAATTTCCGAACAGTTGCCGTTTTGGTTAGTTCCTTATCATTGTATATATGGCTGATATGCTCGCTGATATTTGCTTTACTTGAATCAAAGAGCTCAACCATCTGTGCTTGTGTTAACCAGACAGTCTCCTCCTCAAATTGAACTTTTATTTCTGTTTCCTGATCAGGAGCTTTGTAAATCTCTATCTTATTTTCCACGGGATTTCTCTTTCATTCTTTCAGTAAGTATACTAGCTGCTAGATAATAAAAAAATCTCCTTCTTCTACATATTGAAGCTCTTCTCTGACTTTAAAAAGGACAATTTCTTCCGATTCACTATCTCTCAGTTCTACATACTTTTTAAATCCTTTAACTTCAAAATAAGTTTTCATAATTTATCTCCTATTGTCTTTTCCAGAAAAACATTTCGATTATATTCTCCAATCCTCATGACTGACCGGTAATTTATTGAGCAAATCCCGGTAATACCGCCATTTGGGTAAAAAAAGATCCATATAATGCTGGAACCGTTTATTATATGATAGCTCCAGCAGGTGGACCATTTCATGGACAACGACGTACTCAAGACATTCCTGTACTTTTACGTTCAGGATTGGCTCATATTTTTCTATAATCAGGGGGACCTGCTTTTTCAGCTCTCTTCTGTACCATTAGTCTAGCATACCTCTCCGCTTTTCCTTATTCTGACCAGATCTTACCTGAAGAACAATCTCTTTCCTTTTTATAGAGACTATAACCTTCCTGTAATACTCACCCTGCTTTGCATAATGAACCTTAAGCTCCTCTAAGTCAGAAACTAGCAGGCCCGATTTAAAATCGATAATCCTGACAGATGTTTCATCTTCCATCATCAGGTCAATAATCCCGTGATACCCCTCATCGGACTGGTGTTAAATCCCGCATTATTTTCTTCACCATACCCGCTTTAGTTTCTTCGGGAAAAAGCCTGATTTCTGATAAAATCCCGCAATA
>JAFGXR010000027.1 GCA_016936555.1 Spirochaetales bacterium
GCGAGGATGGAAACGACTCATTGACCTCGCCGAAGGCTGGGAGCTCGCCCTTAATCCCAAGACTTATGGGTAATAGTATGCTCCCACAAGGAGAGGGAGCAGAGAAATTTTTATACAATCTCCTCTTCTCCTTTTGGGCTGGTCGGAAGCAGGCTTCCTGCTCGACTATGCAGCCGAAGGAGAAGGGGTCGTATAAACTCACCCCGGAATTGTCACGACTGAAACACTAGGGCAGCAGAATGAAGGATGTCATATCCGTATCGGCCTTTGCTCCGTCGAAAATGAGAGGATCGGGTCCGTCTTCGTTATAGCGGTAGATATTTTCCTGTTCGTCCGAATAGTAATAGTGTCCGTTGTAATAGACGAAGTAGTAAATCCTGTCCGTATCGATCTGCGCAATGACCGGATCTTCAGCACCGCTATCGAGTTTGTAGATATTGCTTCCCGAAGCGTAGTGAATTTCTCCGCCGACCAGGGCGAAGGCGTAACCGGGATCATACAAGGTGTAGTCCATGCCTTCCATCAGAATATCATCATTGCCGGAGTCATTCGCTTCTGTTCCTGCCTTTTTATAGATGACGCGCTTTCCGGCTGAAGAGTCGAATTGGAGGTAGTAGAAATCCGTTCCGTCGAATTGAGTGCAGTTGTTATTACTCAGATTATCAAAACCGGTTTTGGCAATATCAACACCCGAATCGAGCTGATACACACCGTGGTTAACGAGATAGTAAATGACTCCATCATAGGTGAAAACAGATTCCACTTCGCCATTCCCGGAATTCAGATCGCTTAATTGCGTATCATCAGAGATACCGTCGACTTTCTTTAGGAGAGCATTGTCATGGATGTAATAAATCTCAGTTCCATCTGTCAGTATCTGGCGGTTTCCCGGTTCGCGGTCAAAGCCGGTCAGCATGATATCATCTCCCGAAGGATCGTATTCATACCATTGCGCTCCTCCGGAATAATAGAATCCTGATCCCATCGTCGAAGGGGCCAGAATCAGAGATCCGCCATCTTCGATACCCGTCACTTCTATATCATTGGAGCCGGTGCCATTTGATTCGGTACCGACAATTTGGTAGACACCGCTTTCTCCTCCGGTGTAACTGTTAACGGTATAAAACCAATTTGCCCCGTCATGATAGAAATAGGGCCCGTTTGAATTCTGCCCCAGCACGTGATCCATTCCCTGGACTTCTTCATCGTTATCCACACCGGAAACCATTTTGTACAATCCCAGGCCCGGATCGTCTTCGTGGGTGCTGTAGTACCAGACTCCCGCTACATTGTAGATGGATGAATCCCAGTCCAGATAATCAAATCCGGTTACTTCCTCATCGTTTCCGTATCCGTCAACCATCTGATAGACCGAGCAAATCCCGTTCTCGGCGGACATATAAAAGAAACTGCCGGAATAAAAGAATGCAGAATTCATTTCATGATCGAAACCGGAAACCGGTTCATCATTTCCGCCGGCTGTTCCGTTGTACTCATATAATGATGGCACATACCCTCCGGCATAAATCAATTGCGTCGGCTCGGCAATATCCGTATCAAAGGGATAAATGAAATAAATACGGCTCCATTCGCTGTAATTGCCGCTTCCGTCGTGGGCTCTGACCCGGACATAGTATTCGTTCGTCCGTTCCGCTGTTATCTGTTTTGTCGTACCGCCTGTTATCGTGAAGGAATCATCGTAACCGCCGGCAAAAGCTTCACCACGGCCGACCTGAAGTTCATACTCTGTTGCTCCGGTTACTACCGACCATGTAACTTCATAAGTCAGCGAAGGCGGGAAGTGATTACTCATAAGAAATTCCGGTCTGCCCAGTGTTATCGGTTCGGGAAATTCCTTTTCTGTTCCCGTTGTAAAGGTCCAGCTCCACTCCTCATCAAGAGGCTGCCCGCCCATCTCAAGGTCAGTAGAGAAAATAACCGTGTATTGGGTTGAGGGATCAAGATCATCCAGTTCGATTGTCAGTTCCGAACCGGCACCGGCATCGGCGGTAAACCAGCGCAGATATTTCGTTCCGTTGACCGCAGGACTTATGGAAAATGCCGCTTCTGCTGAAACGAGGTCGAAACTGTTCCAGGAAGCGATATGAATATCCTGATCGAGGTAAATTCCCGTATCGCCCCTTCCGGGGTAGAAACTGTAGACAGAGGGAGGTTCTAGGTCGATTTCCCACTGGGCGTAGAGTGTGACATCGGCTGTACCGAAAGTCAGCTCTTCATGGGGATAATAAGTGTCTCCCGAACCATTGGCAATTGTATTCCAGTAAATAAAATTGTATCCGTCTTTGTATATGCTGCCCGGTCCGCTGACTTCAACCGACTCTCCCGATGCATAGGTATTTCCGTCGACCGGCTCGCTGCCTCCATCGGCTCCGTTGCCATTATAGGTAATCGAATATGTCACTTCTGAACCGGTAGAATCATCGGGTATGGTTGAAGAAGGTCCCTCACATCCCGTCAACAGGATAATGAATAACCATGTGGACGTTAAGAAAACTGCTTTTTTCACTGAAAAACTCCTGAAAAGATTTTGAATTTAATTATAGTGTGTGAAAAAAAGGATTTAAATAGGGATATTTCCTATGTCTTTGCCCCTCACCGTTCCAGCAGGTGGTGATGAGATCCCGTAGGAACAAATTCCAAGGTGAAGCCCAAATAAAAAGTGGCGGTACTAGATAATTATTGACAAAAATTATCAGGCAACACAATCTGTAATAGGTCATCCCTTAATATCACCGTTCTCTGGAGAAGAAAAATGAAGAATTTTATCGATTTTGTTATTGAAGCTGCCAAAGACAGCAAACTCGCGCAGGAACTGGAAAAACATATCGTTGATTCGGATCACGGAACAATAGCCGAATGGTTCAGAAGCAAGGGTTACGATGTTCATGAAGATGAGTGCAAAAAACTCAAAGACAATAAAGACGATTTGAAAAACATCAACGTCGGATACTATTAAACGGAACTGGAAATGTTGAAACGAAAGCTTTACCTCGCGGTTTTACTCCTGCTCATTGCTGTTTATTCTTTTTTCGGAGAGGCCGGGAAACCCGGTTCTCTCCCGATTGACCGGATAGACGGGTTCACCCTTCTCAATTCTCAGGAACACTGGCTGATGACCCTTGATGATAATCCGCAATATGCCGATGGCCGGATCCCCTATGAGAAGACCTTCAATGCCATTCCGAAAAATCCCTGGCAGCTGACCATTCCCGAGGCGAAAGGGCATCAGGGTAACGCCTGGTTTTTTCTTCAATTCGATATTTCAGAAACAAACAAACACTTCGCGCTTTTTATGCCGTTGACCTACGGAAGAATGGAAGTCTATCTCAACGGGAGGGAGCTTCTCAAAACTCATGATTTCGAATCCCCGGACCTATTCGACAATGTCAGCAAGCCGACCATGATTGAGATTCCCGACGGGCTGATAAAAAAAAGCGGCAATGTTCTCAGTCTGCGCTTCGCTTCTTTCAGCGGTTGGGGAGGGCTTCCCTCTTTTCCCGGTTTCGGCGAGTATTCAAAGGTCAAGCGGTATGAGGCTTTCTATCTTCTCAGATATACCTCTCTGGGGTCGGTGAGTCTTTTTCTCGCTATTTTCTTTTTTCTGCGGTTTCTGTTCAGAAGGGGAGAGCGTTATAATCTATGGTTCTCCCTCTTCTGCTTTTCCATCGGTCTGTTCCTTCCCGGATACTACGGGATTTTCAATATCGTTCTGGAACAGACCTGGTCTTATTATCTCCTGACTTTTCTCGGGGGAATTTTCATGTACCTTTTTCCCCTTCAATTCCTGCTTTCCTTTTACGGATACAAAAATAATCTCATGATGAAAGCTGTATCGGTATTCTACGGACTGCTTTCTTCTGTTGTCCTTTTTGAATTTCTCTTTACGAAACAGATCCGTTTTTTCAATACCTATCTCTTTATCATCTTCAATATGAGCTACATGCTGATCGTCGCTCTTGTTATTTATATAGGTGTCAAAGCGGTTAAAGAGAAAAAGGAATACAGCCGCGTCATGGCCGCGGGCATAGTCTTCCTCGTCATCTGCTTTATTCTCAGCATGCTGGTTTTTTCCAATACTCTGAAAATCGAGCCTCCTGTGGGCGAAGGTTTTTTTCTCATGGCCGTGGTCTTTTCCATCGTTCTGGCCAAACGTTTTTCCCGGACCCATTCTGATCTCGAGAGGGCACACGAGGGGCTGATTGTAGCCACGAAGGAAATTCAGGAGCTGAATGAAAATCTGGAAATCAAAGTCGCGAACAGAACCAGGGAGCTGCGGGAGAAGAACGATCAGATTACCGAGAGCCTCAATTACGCCGCCAGAATTCAGGAGTCGATCCTCCCGACAGATACGGATATGGAAACTCTTTTCAGTGATCATCTGACTATCTGGAAGCCCAAGGGAATCGTAGGCGGGGATTTCTACTGGAGCTACAGAACGGCCGATGGTTTTCTCTTTGCCGTTGTCGACTGCACCGGACACGGTGTTCCCGGGGCTCTCCTGACTATGGCGGTCTCATCAGCTCTCGATAATATTGTCGAAGAGATGAAAATTCTGGAACCTTCGGAAATACTCTTTCAGCTGAATAAAATACTGAAAAGCAAACTGAATCAGGGGAACAGTGACCCCTATTCAGACGACGGGCTGGAAATCAGTCTTATCTCCTATACATTCGGTCAACCGGAACTGGTTTTCTCTTCATCGAGATTGAGGCTGCTGGTCGTTGAAAATGGCAGAATCACAGAATACCAGGGCAATCGTCAGAGTCTGGGATTCAAACGGTCAAAATGGGATCAGAAATTCGAATCCTATAACATTCCCTGCAGTTCGCAATCCCGTTTTTTCCTTTCAACTGACGGGTTTGTAGAACAGAGCGGCGGAGACCAGGGATTCGGATTCGGGTGGGACCGGCTGAAGGATGCGCTCCTGGAAAAAAAAGGCAGTCTGGCTCTGATCCGGGAACATCTCATCTCAGAATTTGATAAATTCCGGGGCAGGAGGGAACAACGCGATGATGTGCTTGTCATCGGATTCTGTTTGGATGTAAAATAACAGTACGGGAATTAGGAAAAATTACATGGTACATTTGAATATTGATAAAAAGAAGTCGACTCCCGGCATTGTTTTTAAACCGGAGGAGAGAACTCTTCACATAGAAGGCGAGTCTTATCCCGAAAACGCCACGGCGTTTTACAGGCCGGTCATCGAATGGATTAACAACTATCTCCACTCATCGGAAGAAGGCCTCGATCTGATGATCAAGCTGCTCTATATCAATACAAGCAGTTCCAAAGCTCTCCTCGTACTTTTCGACATGCTGGAAGACGCCCATAAGAAAGGGCTGGCAAGTCATGTGCACTGGCTCTATGATGAAGAAAATAAACTGGCCGGCGAAATCGGAGAGGATTTGAGCGACGGCCTCTCTCTTCCCTTTTCCATTGAACCGGTTCTCTAGTCAGGAAAATCTATTTCGGCTTTCATGGAAAAAAATATGTCTTTCTTTTCATCTGTCGAAAAGAAATAGTCAACTTTATCGGCTATTCTGAAAATCTCTATCAATCCCAATCCGGCGCCGCGGCCTTTTGCGTGGACCTTTCCGCGCAACTGCTGCCTGAATAAATGGGATAGGGCGCACTTGTCCAGATGCATCAGTCTGTTCAGACTCTCTTCAAGCATGGCTCTGTGATAGGCGTCCACCCTGTTTTCCGCCATAATGACAAGACTCTTATCCCTGATGGCGATTAAGACCGCACCTTCTCCGGTTTCACTGTCCTTTTCTTTTTTCATAAGGGAATAGCGGATGATATTCTGGACCATTTCGATGTAGACGGTCTGACATCTTGTCATGCAGGCCGGCGGGACATCACTCCTGATTCTCGCTTTAATGATTTCGCTCTGCTCTTCAAGCAATTCCTGCCGGAGAGATCCACTGTAGCTGAAACAGATCTCTTCCTCAGTCAGATTATCAACTTTCATACATGGAGATCCTGTTTCTTCCGGCTCTTTTACTTCTGTACAGAGCTTTGTCCGCCAGATCTATATTCTTCTCGAGGCTCATATCGTGACTGTATATCGTACCCCCGAATGAAGCTGTAAAGCTGATTTCAGCCTTCTCGATAGAAATGAGAGACTTTTCAATTTTATTCCGCAGCTTTTCCGAGAGAGTTTCCGCTCCCGTCAGATCCGTGTCCGCCAGGGCTATGATAAATTCCTCTCCTCCCCAGCGCCCGAGAAGGTCGTGGTTCCTCAGATTCTCCTTCATAAGCTCGGAAATCTTCTGCAGAACAAGATCCCCCACACCATGGCCCCATGTGTCGTTTATCTTTTTGAAGTGATCGATATCAACGAGAAAAAGAGATAAGGGCGTTCCGTAACGGAGACTCTTGCTAATCTCCTGCTCAATCAACTTCAGGGATCCTCTTCTGTTCGGAAGTCCTGTGAGGTTATCGGAATCCGCCATCTGCTGGATCCGGCTGTTTGCCAATTGTAGGCTTTTTTGAGCATGATCACTGATTTTCACCAGCTTTGCTGTCTGTTTGAGCAGTTTGGCATACTGAGCCGTCATCTCCTGAAAGGCAATGCTCCACTCGGTCGACTCATCATCACCGTTTTCGATAAGAGCCTGCGCAAAGGCGAGATATTTTTCTTCATTGCTGAATAGCGAATCCTTCGAATCCATAGGAATAGATTATAGGGAAATGCGAAGGAAATAAAAGGGAATTTTATTGATTGACCGTACTTTTGCCCTGAAATAGAATACTTTCATGGTGAAACTGACAAAAGAATATTTCAACGAATTGGCGGCCGTTACCGCCAAGACCTGGAAGGAGGAACTCAATCACTTCGAAGATTCCCTCCTGGAAGATATATCCAGACTGGCGGGGTTTATTCCCGATGCCGGACAACCTACCGTTGAGGAGAGGCGGTCCCTAAGCCTGGCAAACTGGCTCAGGCATAAGAAGCGCGAGGATATTCCCTCCGGGGAATCTGCCGCAAGGGCCGACTCTCCCGCATCATTCTCCTGGGGTAATGTCGATGGCAGGAACTATCTCACCACGGTTAAAAATCAGCGGTTCTGCAATTCCTGCGTGGCATTCGGGACCCTGGCCGTTGTCGAGATTATGGCCAGGATAGAGAAGGGGACGTCCACGGTTCTTTCGGATCTTTCAGAGGCGCAGCTCTTCTTCAAGAGCTCTGATGATCACAATTGCTTCACCGGATGGAATATCGGGGGAGCTCTGGCTTATCTGCAGCAGACCGGAGTCATACCCGAGAGAGATTTTCCCTACGATTTCGATTGCAGTTTCCAGGCGCTGCCGGAAGGGTGGGAGGATAAAACCACCGTCATAGGGAAGGATGTAACTCTGGACAGCCATTACGGGATGAAAAAGTGGATCAGGGAAAAAGGACCTCTGATTTCCGTCATCGAACTTCATCCGGATTTTCTTTTCTATAAAGAGGGCGTGTATCATCCCGTAAAAAAACACAGCCTGGGAGGCCACTGCGTTGCCGTCGTCGGATATGATGATGAATCCGGCTCCTGGCTGTGCAAGAACTCCTGGGGCAGGCACTGGGGAGACCGGGGGTACTTCCGTGTCGCCTACGGCGAATGCGGAATTGATGCCCGGATGATCGGAATCGAGGGGTTTGAAAAAATATACGAAGGCTGATTATTTCTTCACCATTGCGAAATAGGCAAAGGCCTCATCAACATCTCCATAAATTTCTCTATCGATACGGGTTTCAACCAGATCGAATGATTCGCCGAAAAACTCCCTTATATCCCTATCATTGAAAAACCATTCATTGAGATAGAGATAGGGGAAATACTGGGGAGCCTCCCTGTCCACCTCATTCTCTCTGAACCACGATCCTACAATCAAGACTCCTCCGGAGCGGCAGAGGCTTTTAATATTATCGATATAGGCTTTTCTGGATCGGGGAGGAATGGCATGAAAGCACCCGCAATCCATAACAATGTCAAAAGGTTTTTCCCCTCCCAGTTCCGTCCCGCGAAGAGGCTGACAGATATCCTGGAGATAGAATGTTCTGCCTTCGTAAAGCTCCCGGCAGTAGAGGATCGCACTTTCGGAGAAATCGGTCCCGGTGTAAAGAGCTCCCGCCATATGGGCCACCGGGACGTTTCTTCCGTTGCCGCAGCCGACATCGAGAAGGCGGGGAGAGGGGGCGGGACCGTGCTTTATTATCAGTTCATAAAGATTGGGATCGGCGCCGGGTCTGTCCCATCCCGGTCTGTTTCCCGTTTTGCGGTATATTTCATCCCAGATGGATTTATCGTTCAGGTTTTCTCTTTTCATAAAGTTCCTCTCTCAATTGCGATTCCATGGTAAGAAGGGGAATAAATGTTCCGTTCAGTTCAATTGCCAGGCCTTCGGCCAGAGCATCTCTCTGCCAGGGGAAGGCTTCGTACCGGCTGTTCTGCATTAATCCCCGGAGCTCGACCGAACCGCTTTTTCTTTTCATCGGTTTATCGGGATGTCTCGTGTCTATAATGAAGAATCCCTGGGGACCGCCGTCGAGTGCCGTAAGCCTGGGCCGGGTCAGGGGACTTTTCCAACGTTCGTTCCATCTGCCGACACTCCCGATAAACTCTTCTATTACAGAAGGGTCTGCAAAGGTTTCTGCGGCATAATCGCCGTTAAAATAATATGCCAGGCTATCGATGACCCCATAACCCGGAAATACCTGTTCATAGGCCTCCAGAGGCCTTAAGTTGCCAATGCCCCACCGCTCCGGCGTTCTGAAAAGAGGGCTGAACCGCGGCAGAGCGAGGGGGAAAATCCCCATGGGAGGGATAAGGTGAATGATTTTCGGAATCAATTCTATCATTCTTTCGTACTCGGCCTTCTTTTCGCCGGGAAATCCCCAGATGAAATTCCAGTAGAGCCTGATTCCCGTACCGGTCGCCTCCCTGAGAAAGGTAATATTGCTTTTTCCCGATGTACCTTTGCCCATAAAGGAAAGGAGTTCTGTCGATAGGGTTTCTATTCCCGGCTGGTTGTCCCGTATTCCCGCCTTTTTTATTGCTTCCAGCTGTTCTCTGTCCCAGACAGCTCTCTGTTCATAATAGAAAATCCATGGATCTGCGCCATCTCGTTCATCGCTATTCGTCATTTCGAAACGGGATGGCGGCATTATCAGATCCGCCATATGGGCATATCGCGATGGATATGGTTCTGCCCTTTGAAGTTCTTCTGCGATCCTGCTTCGCGATTTCTCTCTGTAGCGAAGCCGTTCGTCACTATAGCCGCAGAATATGCACTGGCTTTTCTCGCCCCACCAGCACCCCCGGCTGGTTTCCATGGCCACAAAGGCGGGAGTTCCCGTTCCGCTCTTACCGATCTGTTTAAAAAAGTCTGTGTAATCAACCGGTTGCAGGTTGTTCAGATCGTCCGGGGCTGTTCCTCTTATTATCCTCTCTTCCGGCAGACGGCCTGATTTCCAATTGGTCAGGAATTCCGGGAAAGATATTTCGGCTTCTCCGGAGAAGATAAAATCGAGAATCTTCCTTTCCGGATCGAGAGACGCCAGCCCTTCCGCCATAATTCCTTCGGCATTGAAGCCGCCCATAAAGGTGAGAATGTCAGGCCGTACCGATTTCAGAGCTTTCATTAAGGCAAAACAGGCGTTGGTCTGCTCGTAACTGGATGTGAAACCGACGAGGGGGTAGTCCCATGCTGCCATTTCCTTCTTCATGGACTCGACCCAACGCGAAGCCGTTTCCGATAAATGATGCCGTTCTTCACGGCTCACCGGTTCCGCCGGTGGGTAGAGAATAAACGGACGCCCCCTGTCCGTGTTTATCCCGGGTTTTTCGATCCCCCATGCCGCAGGGGCGAAAACCGACTCTCCCGGCAATCCGGGGGTGCCGCCGCACAGGCTTTCATATTTGTCTCCCGCCCATTCGGCGAAGATCAGATTCGCATAGAAAAGAGAGACGGCAAATCCGGCTTTTCTCCCTTCCGCCTGAAGGATATGGGCCGCCAGGGACGGGTAATTCGTCATGGCAAAGGGCGGTATTACCAGGAGGACATCAGTCATATCAGATCCAGAACTTTTCTGCAGAAAGGGATGGAGTAGGGGGCCCTGTTATGGTCTTCATCGGAAGGATTGATAAGGCCCGTCTGACGGCACTCCGGTGAATGAGGACATTCCCGGCAGATATGAGCGCGGTCCGACCGGACGGCTGTAAACGGCGATGACCGGTACACCTCTTTCAGGAGCCCGTCTCTGTATAAGCCGAATCTCTTCCCTGATGAATGGTTATCTCCTATGGCTCCGTCGGCGAAAACGATGATTCTCCCCTCCCTGGAAATAGGTGGGGAAGGCGGCAGGTTTCCGTATCCCATTTTCCGGGCTGCTGCTGTAGAGAGGGGATTTTCCAGAATCTGTACGGCGTATCCTCCCAGAGACAGCAGCGCCGTCTGCCGTACCAGAGAAAGGAACATGTCGGGAGACAGTTTCCGGCTTTCCCCTTCCGGGCCGCTCCGAAGCTGTATAAATGTCAGGTCGCGTATCGAGGGGAATTCACGGAAAAGCCCGTCTGTAAAAAGGGGGAGCCCCTCTATATTGTTCCTGTCCACGACGGTGAACACATGGACAGGCAGCGAGGCTTTCCCTGCAATCGCCAATCCTTTCAGCACAGCCGCGCAGGACCCTTTTCCGCGAACATAATCATGCAGGGGTTCCGGGCCGTTCAAAGAGACGGATATTTCCACGTTTTCCCTGGCCGCCAGAAAATCCGCAGTCTCCTCATCGAGGAGCTGACCGTTCGTATTCATGAAAACGCTACCGTATCCCAACTCCCTAGACCGTAGAATCAATTCCCTCAAACGGGGATACAGCAGGGGTTCGCCTCCTGTCAGGTGGAGGCGGCTGAAGCCGATCTGCCGCCCTTCCTCGAGTACGGCGACAGCTCTGTCGAAGGGAATATGCGCCCGAGGCCTCCCCGGCGATCTTACAAAGCAATGGAGGCAGTTCAGGGTGCAGTGAGTCGTCACTTCGATCGATAGAGCATCATGTATCATGGCCTATCAGCATATCAGGAATGGGAGATGCCAGCTATCATTTTCACAACAATATTAACTCAGACCACATAGACTTCCCGGGCGGGAATGATTGTGACAAACAGGTCGGGGCGGCTGTCCAGATGCTTTTTCAAACGCTCTTTTCTGGCGCGGTTCAGAAGGGAGCCCTCCAGAACGGTCCGTTTTTTTCCGTCGGTGAATTCCCTCTCCTCCACGGTAAAGATGTAACCGTCCTTTCCGAGAATCTCCACAAGATCATCGTTGCCGATGTAGGAAATTCTTGCGTAATACTGCCTCATGCCGATTTTTTTCTGATTGATATGGTCGCGGATTTTTATAACGGTTATGCCGCCGACTGAAGATCCCAGCCCCAGGAATAAAAGCAGACGGGGATCTTCCCCTATATATCCGACCACCATGGCGATGACATACATTCCGATTATGCTCTCAATGAAATTGATACCGAACACGCCGGAGAGTTTTCCCCGGTTAAACATTTCTATCTTGAAATTGAAAGCCAGGTCCTGAAGAATCCTGCCGAAGAATACAACGACCCCGGAAAGTAATAAAATCTGCATTTTCATCTCCTTTTGATAACTCTTGATTTATATTGTAGATAATATTTCCGGAAATAACCGGTCTGATTTTCATTTGCTTTATGCATTTCGATCCATTAAATTTTTATAAGAAGGAGTTCTCCAATGCTGCCGGGAAAGAAGAAGTCTCTGTTTCTCTTCGCGATCTACATGATCAGCATCTCATTTCAGATCTCCTCTGATCCCAGGCCGCTCCTCCGGATTTCCATCGAAAACAATGAGGATCACGTCCAGACAAGATATGTCCGGAAGTTCGCCGAACTGCTCCTTGAGAGGGCCGGTGAATCCGTATCTGTCGAATTCTACCACTCGGGAACTCTGTACAGGGATCAGGAAGTCATTAATGCTCTCTATAGGGGGAAAGTTGAAATGGCCGTTCCGGGAACCTGGCATGTCAGTGCCTACATTCCCGAAATAAGCTATTTCCTGCTGCCGGAGTTTTTCGGGGAGGATAAAGCATACAATTATGCCTATATCCAGTCTCCCGTAGGGCGGCAGCTGATTTCAAAAACAGAAGAAGAGCTGAATGTCATTATCCCCGGTGCCTGGATGGATCTCGGGTATGCCGTGGTTTTTACAACAGACGGAAATAAAATCACCACTTTCAGCGACTTTTCCGGAAAAACCATTCGCGTCGCCGGCGGCATCATGAACAAGCGGAGAGTCGAGCTTCTGGGAGCGGACGGCGTCATCATTTCCTGGTCCGATGTTCCATCGCATTTGAGAAAGGGGACGATTGACGGGCTACTGACAACTTTTGAAACCGTTAAAAGCGCAGAGCTCTGGAAAGACGGTGTGAAGTACGCTTTTATCGATAACGAGTATTTTCCCCAGTACGTTCCCATGATTTCCCGCAGATTCTGGGACCGGATCTCTCCGGAGGTCCGTGACATTGTTACCGGCACATGGAATGAAGTGGCTGCGGAGCAACGACGGGAAGCCGAACAGTCACAAACCGAATCCCGGAGGACTGCCGAGGAAAAAGGGATCCTTATAACCTATCCCCGTCAGGACGATCTGCGGAAGGCGAAAGACATGCTTCTGGAGCATCAGCAGGAACTTATGAATGAGATCCTGCCATAAGTCTATGAGAAGGACTATGCACGCTCCCCGATACCCCTATCTTATTTACTCTGTACTTCTGGTTTTTGTATATCTGCTGGTTTTTATCCTGTTCAGCAGCAGCAGAAAAAGCGCTCTTGAGCATATTGCCATCGATGCGGCATATAACGCTATCGTACTGGCCAACGATATATCGAAAATTCTGGAAAAGTCGGAAATGATACTGGATCTTCTGGAACTGGAGGTCGCACTTCCGGGAGATAAGGAAGATCTTGATATCCATTCAATTATCAAGGATTTCAGAATAAAGTATCTCAATATTTATGATCTTTACATTTTTGACAGCTCCTGTTCAAATTACAACGCGCAACCGGGTAACCCCGTTCTGGAGAATGATTTGAAGAATATCTTCAATTACCATCGCGATAACCTGATCCGTTCCCAGATTACTGTCGATCCGGATAATACAGGGGGGTTCTGGGTCAGCCGGGCTGTTTTCGATTCGGAAAACAGGATTGAGAATGTTTATATCTGCAGTGTAAACATCGAAAAAATAATCAGTTTTGATGAAATCAGAACCATGTACAATTTCTCGGATATTGCAATTCTGGATAAAAACCAGCAAGTCCTTTTCAGCGGTGCCAATGAAGAAGACCTTAATGAAGGTCATGTCCCGCTTCCTGCGGATCAACCGGATCGCTCCATCTATAAGATAACGGGATATCCCTTTTTTATTGCCCTCGAAACCGAAAGCGACAGCATTCTCAAGCCTCTGAAAAAACAGTATCTCCTTTACCTGACTCTTTTGTCTCTTCTCTTTCTCCCGGGATTTTTCCTGGTTCATTTTCTGGTCCGGCAGAATCGCAAACAGGTCGAGCTGGAGGAAAAACTGGCGCAACAGAGCAAGCTTGAAGCCATCGGCCGTGTCACGGGAGGCGTGGCTCATGAATTCAACAATATCCACGCCGCTATTATGGGCGCCTCGGAGCTTCTGAAAACCAGCGGGGACAGCGAATCAAAAGAGCGCTATCTCGGGATTATTATAAAATCGCTTAATAAAGCGACTGGCATAATCGAGGACCTGCTTTCCTATTCGAGAAAAAACTTTATTCTTTTGAAAGAGGATCTGAATATTCTCGAAATCATATCGGGGGCCCTTGAGTCGGTTAGAGAGGATACCGGGAAGGATGTTGAGGCTCAGATCCTGAATCATGAAAAAGTCCTGCTGAAAGCTGATCGCCATCTCCTTTACGATGCCCTGTACAACCTCATCCACAATGCCTTTCAGGCGGTTCGACCCGGAGGAACTGTTTCGATTGATTACAGAATACGCCGCGGGGAGGAAATCGAATATGGAGAGGATAAATCAGATCTCCGACCGGACTATGTTGAAATTTCCGTCGCCGATAAGGGCCATGGTATTGCTGAAGAATATCTGGATAAAATTTTCGATCCCTTTTTCTCCACTAAAGAACAGGGGTCCGGAATAGGGCTCGGGCTTTCATCGGTTTATGGAATCGTCAGGGAACATAATGGTTTGATCGATGTCTACAGCCGGATCGGAGAGGGAACCACAATCAGGCTGGCTTTTCCCTTAGCAGGCTGAATCCTTTTTTCCGGAATTTTTAAATCGGGCACCGAGGACTGAAGTGAAATCCTCCGGAGTATAACCCGTTACATCCCTGAAATAGATTTCCAGTAGGCTGTTCTCTTCCAGACCCAGTTCCGCCCGGAGGGATGCCCAGCTCCTGCGGTTGATGATTATCTCGTGACAGATCCAGTTAGAGAGGATATTCAGCTTATCGGTTGGGGAAAATCCCTTAGCGGAAAAATATCCCCGGGACATCCCGGGGAACTGCAGTTCCAGCAAGTCGGGAACAAGGTACATACTGCCCTATCGGTAAGGCAGCTGCATAAACTTGATAGGGGGAAAAGGGCTTTTTACAAGCCTGACCCCGGCCCTCTCCCGGAAGGAAGAGGGAGGTAAAGTTAAACTTTTCTATCAGGGATACATCAGCGCTCTGTCGGTTTTTTCCCCGGCAGCGGCGTACGCTTCGGGAATAACTTTCCAGTTGCCGTCTTCAACGGGGCTGACCGGAGTGGAGGAGTTCTTCTGGAACCATTCCGTAAGATAGTAGCGCAGGTCTCTCGTCGTGGCGGAAGTCACGTATTTCATGGAGAGAAGGTCCGCACCGGAAATGCCGGCGCCGCGCTCCAGGAGTCCGCCGCCGCCCATGGCTCTGTAGGAGTTGATGGCTACGGAGTATGTCTTGCTCAGGCTGAAGGCAGAACCGTCCGCCATGGATGTTATGGTTATGCGGCTGCCCGCCGGTTTGGTAACATCCACTATGTAGTTTATTCCCTGTGCCGAGTCGTAGTTGTAACTGCGGGCTTTGGTCATGGGCAGATTGCTTCTGTTATCCATAACGATATTGCCGTCGGCATCGAGAGAAAAGGCGATGAGGTGATCTATTTCCGATGTCATCTGATTCATCCAGTTTCCATAGGAATCTTCCAGGAAGCCTTTGATCTGGGAACCGGTCAGGTCCATTGTATAGAGCCAGTTCTCGTATCTGTAGAGAGTGAACATATCGGCTACGGTTATGGAACCGTCGCTGTTGGAAGGCAGTACGGCATTGGCTGAAAGGGGAGCGCAGAAGCTTACCTGGGCTTCATTCAGTTCATTTGCGGGATCTCTTGTCACTGCCAGCTGCAGATCGTGAATCAGGTCGACGAACGCGGAATCTTTGTACATGGAATCCCTGGAATTGATGATTCCGTTCATGGATCCGATTTTCGTGGAGAGCCACTCTTTGGCTTCATCAGCATAAAAGGAGAATCTGGACAGATATTCGGGATCGGGCGTTACGCCTGTGGGATCCACAAGCTCGCCTGTTATTTCGAAATCGTAGTCATCCCCGTTGAGAGTCGCCACGATATCCAGAACGGGAATTTTCCGGGCATCGTTGAGGCCGCCCCAGATCGGAACAATCTCTCCGGAAGGAGATTTAACTTCCACATTGGCTTTGGCCGCGGGGTCCCATCCCATTCCGCTCCAGCCCTGGTGGTCATGTCCCACGAGAACCAGGTCGATACCGTCAACCTGCTCGGCTACGAGCTGAGCGGCGTTTTCATTTTTGGGTGTATCGGCCCTGTTGCCGCCGTAGGTGTAATCCACTCCCGAGTGGAAGAGACCGATAACCATATCGGGCATTTCTTTCTCTTCGATGATTTTCATCCATTTCTCGGCGGAAGTGATCATATCCTCAACTTCACATCCTTCATAGAGAACTTCCGGAAAGTTTTTAACAAATCCCGGCTCAGTCAGAGCCAGAATGGCAATTTTCAAACCGCCTTTGTTGACGACAGTGTAGGGATCGAACCAGGGCATTCCGTCTTCTTTCTTAACGATATTGGCGGACAGGAATTTGGCACCGGTAAACTCGCTGTTGACTTTGTCGTAAACGGCGTGACCGGTTTCCACATCGTGGTTTCCGACGGCAATGGCGTCGTAGCCCATATAGTTATAAATCTGGGAAACGGGGTTGGGAATATCCGTTTTCATAAAATTGTAGTAATAGATTATGGGCTGCCCCTGAAGGATGTCTCCGTCGTCGACGAGAAGGACTTCGCCTTCCGCTCTTTTTTCATTGACGATGGCAGACACATGGGACAGACTCGTTTTCATTTCCTTCCCTGTTTTAAAGTCGTAGGGGAAAAAATCTCCATGGATATCGGTTGTCTCGATCAGCGTGAACTCGACACGGTCGGGACGCGCAGCCATGGCAGCCTGTCCGGCCGAAGCCGAAGTACAGGACGAAAGCACTGCTGAAATGGCAAATATCCCAGCTAGCAGAACCATGGAAAAACGCAGGAATCCACTTTTTGTTTTTTTATCTTTCACGATAACTCCTTTTTTTTTGCCGGAAATCCGGCTTGTTCTTTTTTTGCAGTCTGCCTATTGTCCTACAAATAGACAAATGCATTGAAACTAGTTTCATGGTAGACCTTGTTTCATAAATTGTAAATGGTTTTCCCCTGCCGGAAGGACTCCGTAACGATAAAGATTGAGAAAAGATAATTTCCACGATAGATTTAATTAAACATGACTCCGGTTCAAAAAAGGAAAGAAAATGAATAACCCTGAAGCCGAATTTGCCCTTGTCGAAGGGCTCGATCATATTTCGCTGTACTCTGAGTTTCACAAATCTCCCGCTGAGTCGACGGGAACCGTACTGGTCCATCACGGCAGGGCGAAATACCCGGGAAAGCAAATTTCCGATTACAGAAAAATCTCACTCTATGCCGCCAATCCCGACGCGGAGAGAATCCTTGATGAGAAGGCGAAAGAAATTGCCGGAAAATACAGTCTGAACAGGCTCCTGGGAGTTCACAACATAGGGGTGATCGGAAAAAACGATTCCATTCTCTTCCTTGCCGTCGAAGGGAAGGACAGAGATTCGGCTTTCATGGCAATGAGAGAATTTCTTGAAATCATCAAGGATGAAACACTTCTCGGACTAAAGGAACAGAGGTAGGCCGGGCTGGCGGCTTTTTCTCCTGTTTTTTATTTCGACAGGCTTTTTTTTAAAAAAAACAGGGCAAATTCTTATGCCGGACAAATATTCTTTGCCTTTCCGCAAAATAAATAGTAATAATTACTAAGGAACATCATGTTTATGACAAAGAAAAAACCGGCCAAGTCCGTTCTATACATCATCGTCGCTCTTCTGGCGCTCTTTCTCTTCTTTATGGTCCGCAAGAGCATGGAGACATCGCCCTGGCCCGAAGAGACCCCAGGTCCTCTGACGGGTGAAATCGTTTCTCCTGATCTTCCTGTGACCAGAGAAGCGGTCATGGAGCTTCTGAGCGGGCATTATGCCCATTATGATGTGGTTTCCTACGAAGATGTGACGACCCGGGCCCCTATGAGGACATTTATAATTTCATACGGATTCTCCGAACTGTTCGTCAAAGAGGGAAAGCTTTATCAAACCAACCGTTTCGTTCATGCGGAACAGGTTCTCAATCAGAAAAATACGACATCCCATATATCTGAAAAAGCCGTTCAGTCCATGGAGAGCACAACCGCCGAGGTGGAGCTCGAATATGTTGACGGCGTCTGGAGAATATCCCGGCCGGCCACACCGGTCCTTATGGGAATTGCGGGAGATGCCTCCCGGCCCCTGTCGGACAATCGCGATGAATCGGCTATAAAGGATCCCGATGAAGACGGTTTTCCCGGTGTTTCCGTTCATTTGAATATTTCAGGATTTCTGACAGGTGAAATTTATATTATCCGCCGTGAGATCTTTGAATACGATTTGCAGGTTTTTTCGGAAGATCTGATTGCCGGACACGTCAGGGATTATTCCGAGCAGTTAGTTCTGGGCGCTTCGCGGTCCTTTCTGAACAGACCATCCCATAACATTCAGCATCCCGATCCCGCCATGAACCCCATTATTTTAAGGCGTGTTCCTGAAGAGATCGATAGCTGGGAGGAACTGGAACAGCTCAGGGATGAACTGTTTCCTCAGCCTCCATCTTTTTATTAGACCGGGTGAAATGAACCATTTCGCGGCTGATTTCGAAAATCTCATCGGCGGCCGCTTTGTCAAGCGCCGGAGGAGCCGGGGTCTCTATAGTCGTCAGATTGAAAAACTTTCCATTGACCAACGATATCTCTTCCGACGCACCCAGGTAGTAGAGTGCTTCAGAGGACAAACCGGCTGATCTGAATTTCCGTTCGATTATCTTTTCCTTGTACCATTTGTAGAACTCGTCGTTTTCCTTACCCGATTCGGTTTTAACGGCACCGGGATGCATGGCGTTAATGGTGACACCGCTGCCTTCAAGCTGTTCAGCGAAAACCTTCATCGTCAGAAGCTGAGCCAGTTTGGCCGATCCGTAACTGCCGAGTCCGGAATAATGTCTTTTTTTCCAGTTCAGGTCATCTGTGCGCAGTCCCCACATGGCAAAGCGGTGTCCTTCGGAATTCACCATGATAATCCGTCCGCTCTTCTGCTTTTTGAAAAGGGGCAGGAGGAGCTCGTTGAGGAGAAAGGAGGACAGGTGGTTAACGGCAAAAACCGTTTCCAGGCCCTGAGCCGTTTCGACTCTCCGGTTGAAGTACACTCCGGCATTGTGGATCAGAACATCGATCTTGCGATTGAGCTTGAGAATCGTTTCGGCCAGATCTCTTACCTGATTGAGGTCGCTGAAGTCGGTCAGCAAATAGTTGCACTTGATGCTGTAGGCGTCTTTCAGGTTCTGACACAACTTCTCGGATTTTTCCCGGTTACGGTTTATCAGCAGCAATTCGGCTCCCATAGACCCGTATTTATGAGCTGTATGGTATCCGATTCCCGAAGTGGCTCCGGTAATGATAACGAATTTGCCCTTAAACGGGGTTTCGCAGATTTCAGGTGATTTTTTATTATTTCTGATCATGGCTGCCATGTCTTTTACATTGTACTCGCCGAAATATCTGTATATGCCTTTTTTAACGGTTGCTGATTGTTCACTCATATAGGCAAGATAATCTATAAGTCTTTGAGATACAAGAAAAAAAACACAAAGCACATTTCTCAGGAATAAGCCGCCATTCCGGGTAATTATTTCCTGAATCAGCCGGTAAGCCCGGCAATCCATCCCGCCAGTATCATATAGGTGCCATAGGACGCGTTTACCCGGAATTGTTTTAGACATCCGGTTATAGTAGATCCTTACCAGAATGATCACTCCCGGGAAAGAAGACTGTTCAATCGCCTGGATTCCTCCGCGGACTGTTCCGCGACATCCTTGATGTCGCCGATCAGTCCGGCCAGGTCCGCGTTTCCGGCCATTGTTTTTTCAACGGAATTGCGCACTCCTTCGGAGAGTTTCACGAGGTTCTGTAATCCCGCTTTGACGGACCGGCCCGACGCCTCCTGCTCTTTGGTCAGCTTATCGAGCCTCGATGAAAATCCGGTAAGCGAATGCATCGACTCGATGATCCGGCTCCCCGAAGCTTTTTCCTCCAGAGTGGATGTGTAGATTCCTGAAATCTGGTTCAGGGCGGACTCCGTATCTTCGGCCATGGATGACAGGGCTTTCTTTACCGCGGCGTTTGAATCGACGCCGGATCTGATGAGATGGCTGATTTCATCGATTGTATCGAACACTTCCGCCGCACGGGCCGCGGAGTTGGACGCGAGCTTTTTGATCTCCTGGGCCACCACGGAGAATCCCCGCCCCGCCGTACCGGCATGGGCTGCTTCAATGGATGCGTTCATCGCCAGCAGATTCGTCCTTTCGGCTATATCGTTCATGGCATCGATAATAGAAGTTATGGCTCTCGATTTCTCCTGTATGCTCTCAATGATCTTCGTGGAATCCTTTAGCCGGCTCTCGGCTGAAGATGCGGATTTTCGAAGGTTCTCTGTAAAATCGGTCGTTCGTTTCAAGTCTTCCACGGTGGTGTCGAAAGATTCCAGAAGCTCGATTGTCACAGCCGAAGTCTCCTGAATATTGCTGTCCTGAGTCGAGATCTGATGCCTCAGGTTTTCAAACTCCGACAGGACTCTGGTAATGGCATCGGTGTTTTCCTTTATCCGGAGAAATTGATCCTCGACGGCTCTGGCAATAGCCGTGTTCTCTCCTTTCAGCTCGTCGGTCCGGTCCGACGCCTTGCCGACGTGGCCGCTCAGATTTTTATTCATGCCCGCAAGCACTTCCGAGGCGACACTCATTTCATGGAGAAAGTTTTCAAGTTTCCCGGTCTTGGCCAGATTGTCCCGCGAAGTCCTGTCGAGGTTTTTCGCCACGGTAATCCCCTCGTAAGCCAGAGTCAGAAACATCGAAATATCGAAGAACAGGATGCCGAATCCCTGAGTAAAGAAAAGTGGAACGATTCTCTGGATGGAATAGGAGGCGTCTATCACTCCCGATACGATCCCGACCAGGACGCCCGTCAGAATGGGTATCGCCAGACGGTTCCCCTTTATCACCGCTCGTAGGGAGATCCCTCCCATTAGCAGCAGCTCGACGACGCCGGGCAGCAGGGCCAGATTGAAAAAGTTTTTTACGGCGTAGGACGTGGTCCCGAAGATCAGCATGGAGAGGCATCCCGCCGCGCCCACGGCCACGATGACACCTTCTGCGATCCGGTTATTTAAAGTCTGAAAGTACTCCAGAAAAAAGAGCGTCAGAAACATGAAAAAGAGGGGCAGCAGGCTCTTGGACACGCGGTAGAATTGCTGATGGGGAAAAGTCGGAAAATCGGCGCCCATCTGGAAAAAATAAACTGTCAGGGCAAGATTGGCCAGTGCGAAAAAGAGACTGGCCCGGTCTTTCCGGTTCATTAGAAAACGCATCATGTAGTAGAGAAAGATAAATCCCGACATGAGAGAGAAAGCCAGGTAGATGTATATATTCAAAAAATCGGAAAGTTTCTGCTGAGGGTAGAGCCGGTCGAACTCTTCCAGAAAGGGCTGCTCGATGCTGAATTCACCGGCATCATTGAAAACGGCGAAGACGATGGTGTTTTTTCCGTCCCAATTGATCAGCCCCTCGGGAATCAGCGCGGTTTTCAGCGTACTCATGGAAGGCGTGGTCGAATTTTCCAGAAAACCATCCTGCGCTATGAGCGAGCCGTTGAAATAGCATAGCCATCCCTCTTCATATCGTCCTATGGAAAAGACCGGTTTTTTTCCTTTCAAACCTGAGGGTATGACAATCTCAGCCCTGACTCCGGCGATGAGCGAATCGAGGGAAAACGATCCTCTCAGCCTTTGGGATTCCCATCCCGTCGCGGGAATGGCTGCTGCCGACGTCATGGGAGCCACCTGCCAATCGCTGAGAAGAATGGGCTCCCGGGCGGAGATAAGAATGGCGGCAGAGAAGAACAGAATGATTGTCATGATCCGTTTTGACGGGTAAAAGATCTTCATATTTCGAGTATAGGGTCCAAATACGGGTAAGTCCACGACTAAATCATCTTCAGGGCAGAGATAATATGAGCTCCGTTCCCCTCTGTATCATCATAAGGGAGATCAGTATAATACAATTTTATTCGCTCTGTAATTTCCGTATCTATATGTTATAAAACATCACATAATGGAGAGGAAATACACTTCTGACCGGAGCCGTTTCTCCCTATGGATAAAACCGTCCATTCCCGGAGAGGCAGACGGGACATTGCAAAGGGCTTATGCAGGAGATCGCAGGAAGATGAAGAGGCTGACAAGATCGATAGACATAACAACCAGGGTTGTCGATAACTACGGCGACGCCGGGGTCGCCCTCCGTCTCCTCCGGTCGCTGTCTCTCATGGGCCGGGAATTCAGGATCCGTTTGTTTATCGATGATCCCTCCATTCTGGAAATCCTGCTCGGCGGGGGGTGGCGTTTCGGCGGGGCGGGAACGGTTCTCCGGCTGGAAGCTCTCTCCGTCTCGGTTTTCGACTGGTCGGATCTGCAGCCCCTCGAGAGTGAAGACGGTCCTGATCTGCTGATTGAAATGTTCGGCGGGGGGCTTCCCGATTCCTATCTCCCGGCAATCTCTTCGGGGCGTCCCGAAGAGGCCGCCGGAATAGTGTGGCTGAATCTGGAGCATCTGACGGCGGAACACTGGGCTTCGGATTATCACCTGACCCCCTCATTCAGTCCCGATCCGCATCTCAATAAGTTTTTCTTTATGCCCGGGTTCCGGGAGGGGCTGGGGGGATTGATATTTGACAGTGCCTTTCTCTCTCTGAAGCGGAAATGGGACGGGTTGGACCGTGCCGGGAAAAGGGCGGAAAGGCGCAAGCTTCTGGACAGATGGGAAATCCCCTGCGGGGAGGCACAGGCCGATGATATCTGGGTCAGTGTTTTTTCCTACGAAAAGGATTTTGCCGCCCTTGTCGAATATGCCTGCCGCGCAAATGATACCACTTTGCTTTTAAGCCCCGGGAAGGGAACCGCGCTCCTTGAGGGGATGATGAGGGAAAGAGGGGCCGGCGGCAAATGTCTGTCTCTTCCCTTTCTCCCTCAGGGGGAATGGGACGAGCTTCTGTTTTCCTGTGACATCAATCTGGTGCGGGGTGAAGAGAGCCTTTCCCGGGCGGCTCTTTCGGGCCGGCCGTTCCTGTGGCAGGCTTATCCCTTTGCCGAAGAGGGCCAGATGGAGAAGGTAGAGGCTTTCGTTGATCTCCTGTGCCCGGGAAACAGGGAAATTTCCGGCCTTTTTGTCGCCTATAATCAGAATAGAGGCTGTGAAGTTTTTTCCCATTTGATGAAGACAGGGGCTTCAACAGCTGAGCTGTTTAAAAACTTCGCAAAAAAACTGGAAAATTTCGGAAACTGCGCCGATCAGCTGATACAATTTTCTGATAATTATATTAGATTCTCGAAAGGTAGATAAAAATTAATATTATCAGAGGAATATAAAATGGTAACAACTACCCAACTCAAAGTTGGAAGCGTCTTCAAAATGGGCAATGATCTCTTTGCCATAACCAAGATGCAGGGAAATAAAAGCGGTCGCGGCGCCCAGGTCATCAAGTTCAGAGTCAAGAACCTGCTCACCGGAACGACATCCGATGTCGCTCTCAACGGCGGAGATAAATTCGAGGAAGTCGAACTGGATGTGCGCAAAACGAATCTGTCCTATGTCGACGGCGAAACCTACGTATTTATGGATAACGAAACCTACGAGCAGTTCGAGCTGACTCAGGAAGACCTGGGCGATAACGCCGGATATATCACTCCGGAAGATGAACTGGAAGTGGGAATCACTTTCTACGAAGGAAAGCCCATCGGTATAAAAATGCCCACATCGGTTGTCAGAACAATCACTTATTGTGAACCCGGCCTGAAAGGGGATACGTCCGGTAAATCCTATAAGCCGGCGACTCTCGATACGGGGATCGAAGTCATGGTGGCTCTCTTCTGTGAAATCGGAACAAAAGTCCGGATCGACACCAGAGACGGCAGCTTTATGGAAAGGGTCCTTTAATTACCCTGAAGTAGGGACATATCAACAGGTTCAATGAAAACCTGTTGATATTTTCTGCTCTGCTATTCCGTTACCTATCAAAAAACGCAGCAGTTTCCCCCGGGGCCTGTTCCCGGTTGATGCAATCAGAGGTCTTTCAGGCTTTTCCGTAAAAACGCAAATATCTGGACTGTCCACAGTATCAGCAGGACATGGAGCACATCGTTTTCATTGAACCAGATCCCGTAATTATCAAAGAGAAATGAAGGAAATCCGCTGAACAGAGCGATGAAATAACCGGCGTTCACAACAAGGAATCCGATCCATATTCCGATAAGTCTTTTATTTAACCTGTCTCTGAATTTCAGATAATGCCGTATATTCAGGATAAACATGAGAATAAAATTCGGACCGATAAAGGTGATAAATCCGAAATAGGAGATCAGAAATCTGACGGGTATAATCGCTCCGGTCAATAGATAAAAGGTGTAGATGATAGAATCGGCAACGGCAAAAATAATTAATCTCCCTCTTCCTGATTCCCCCAGACTCGTGTATCCCGTAGCAGCTGCGAGGTAATTGATGGAATAAGCAGTCAGAAGCATGTAAACCAGTTCAAAGTCCGATGTGAACAGGCATATATCGCGACCGCGGCATTTCAGTTCATAGCCGAAAGCCTGATAGCTGGTGCCGGCGGCGATGGCGCTTATTCCCCAGAGAACCAGACCGATTCCCCACAAGTAGCGCGATTTCTTGTTGTCCCGGGAGACAAGGAAATAAATTCCTGCGGCAATCATTATTATGCCGAGAAAATAGACAAAAAATGTCGAACTCGGCTGAATGAGAATCCGCTCCGTATTAAAGAGATATATCTTCCAATAGGGCATGGAAGCCAGAAAATCAGCTGGAGAAGTTTCCGGAAGGGCATTAAGGCTGGAAATCCGGCTTAACAGCGGAACTGCAATTACAGCTGTGAACATTCCGGCAAAAGGGATAATTGTCTTCTTCAAGGTCAGCTCCAAAACAAGAAATATAATTTATGTTATAGTGGTTTCGGGGTGGTGTACAGAAAATGAGTGATCGATTTGAAATCAGGGGATGTAAAAAGACAATGAAGGCTGTCGTGACCAAAGGCAACGGGGGATACGAGCAGCTTGAATACAGGGACGTTCCCATGCCGGTAATCGGAGAAGGGGAAGTTCTTGTGCGGGTTCTGGCAGCCGGAGTCAATAATACGGAAATCAATACCCGTCTGGGATGGTATTCCTCATCGGTCTCCGGGGCAACCGGTGAATTGACTGATTCCGATTCCGCCGAAGCGGGGGAGCAGGGCGACGGCGGCTGGAATGAAGCTACGCCTTTTCCTTTTATTCAGGGAACAGACTGCTGCGGCCGGGTTGTGGAAGTGTCTCCCGGTTGTGATGTATCTCTGATGAATAGACGGATTCTGATCCGTCCCTGTATCCGGAAAAACGGCTGGGATTCTCTGGAAAACATCTGGATGGCTTCAGATTTCGATGGGGCATTTGCCCAGTACGTTAAAATACCGGCTGAAGAAGTCTTTCCCGTTGATTGTGATTGGTCCGATGCGGAACTGGGGACGATTCCCTGCGCCTACGGCACCGCTGAAAATATGATTCACCGGGCTAACGTGGCGAAAGTAGAGCACATCCTTATCGCCGGAGCCTCGGGGGGAGTCGGTTCCGCTGCCGTCCAGCTGGCTAAAAGGAGAGGGGCTTTCGTTACCGCTATCGCCGGTTCGGCGAAACACGACCGGGTCCGGCAGATCGGAGCGGACCGGGTGCTTACCCGCGATGAGGATATCGTGGCTGTCCTGGGAGAGAAATCCGTCGATGTCGTGGTCGATAACGTAGGCGGTCCGGGCTTTGAAAAAATGCTGCAGGTTTTGAAAACCGGCGGACGCTTTGTCTCTTCCGGTGCGATTGCCGGTCCCCTTGTCAATCTCGATATGAGAACGTTTTACCTGAAGGATTTAACGCTTATAGGGTGTACCGCCTGGGATCGGCCGGTTTTTCCCGATCTGGTTTCCTATATTGAAAAGGGAGAGATTAAGCCTCTGCTGGCTAAAACTTTTCCACTTAAGGATATTGTTAAAGCCCAGCAGGAGTTTTCCGAGAAGAAGCATGTGGGGAAATTCGTTCTGATTCCCGATTGATTAAAGAGAAATCGAACCCGGCTGGGTAATTGATAAGAAAAAGAGCGTTTCCGAAATCGGCAATCCCCGGCAGTGCGATATTTTCCTTCCGATGAAATACATGGCTGTCTGTGTAAAAACTATCCATGTATGGAGGCATTCTGCACGATTCTTTCTGTCACAGCAATCAGTTTTACGGTGTGTATCCTGAACATCGGCTTGCAAATTCAGTAAGGGATACCGTAAAACCTGCAAGTCTGCTTCCATCGCTTTTCAAGCATTTCATTCTGGTGAAAAGTGACCGTGTCCCATTTTAAAGGATTGGGCAGAATTGACAGTATACTGGCGTATTCGCTCCTTTCCAGGTCAGGAACAGGCTTGCCGAAATGATATAATGAGGCATCAGAGATTCCATAGATTCCAGGTCCCCATTCGGCATAGTTCATATATAATTCAAGAATCCGGTCTTTCGTCAGTAGCAATTCCATTTCAATAGTAATAAACAGCTCCCGATATTTTCTATAAAATGTTTTTTCCGGTGTAAGATACAGGGTTCGGGCCAACTGTTGTGTAATTGTACTGCCTCCATACACTAAAGAACCATGTTTAAAATTCTGAACAAACGCAAATTTAATGCTGACGGGGCTGTAACCGTAATGATTGTAGAAATCGTAATCCTCACATGCAAGCACTCCGTCTCTGAGTGCAACCGGGATTTGATCAAAATCTATGAATCCCGGTTTTAACACTTCAGGCTCTCCGCGAAATTGCATGATTGAAGTAAAAGCGGGATTCTCCGTTCTTAACCGCTTAATTTCGGGTATTAAAAAAAGAAAGGAACAAAACTCGATAAGAATGAAAATCGCAGCACAGAATGCTGTTATTCTCATCATTATGGATGCAATTGAGTGTTTTACAGTTAACCGGCTGCTGTTTCTGATAAGAAAAGGAAAAAGTGCATATTTAAGAAGCCAGTAAACAGTACATGATAAAGCCATAAAAAGAAAGAATAAGGAGAGATACAAGTATTTCATTTATGACTTTGAAATCCTGAGGAAAAAATCAGCCTGCTAAATACAGGTAAGAAATATCATCATCAGTAGACCCGACTGGATTTTCACAAGCAAAAAACAATGAGATTGAGAGAAGCAATAAAATAAACGCAACTTTTTTCATGTTTTACAAACCTTTAAATACTCAAACACTTAAATATTAATGTTTTCATATTTATACTAAATAGAAATTATGTCAATATAAAACGATGGACGGACGAATACAATCTTGCCGTTACCGGCTGCTTTTCAAGTTTATGAGTCTCTCGATTCTGGCGGCTTTAGCTTTATCATGCCGTATCGATAATTCTGTCCAGCCCGATGAACCGAACCAAAGTGAGTCAACTCTTCCTGTCATCGATATCATCTCAGAAAACTGCGAATCCAGAGACGGCCATGGCATAGATATGATCGTCCTGCATCACACAGGAAGTTCTGTTGATGCCTTTCGGATTGCTCATTTTTTTCAGGATCTCAATGCTCAGGTCAGCGCCCATTACATCATTGACAGAAACGGGGCTATTATTCGGTCTGTTCCGGATAACCTTTCCGCCTGGCATACGGGTAATTCTTTTTTCGACGGTTCCGATAATGTCAATCAGCGTTCCATTGGAATTGAGTTGTGCAATCTGGGGGATAATAGCGAGGACTTTTCATACGATCAAGTTGAATCGTTAATCAAGCTGATGGCAGATATATCAAGACAGTATAACATTCCGTCTACCCGTTTTGTCAGACACCGCGATGTGGCCGTTCCTGCCGGACGGAAAATCGATACCGCAGATAATCTCGATGTTGCTGCTGTTTATGCAAGTGTTGAGAATTATATTGTGTCCGGTTTCCTGGATGTGCCGCCCGCGGCACCTGTTAGCAGGAGCCTGTCCAGGGAAAATGCCCGTCTGTATAAAGTTGTTAAAGGTGATACCTACGAATATATTTCCTGGCTCATTTATGATTCTCCCGCCCTGGCAGACAGCATAAGAACCGCTAATCAAAACAGAGATCTTATCCCGGGGGATTCTCTTTATATTCCGGAAAATCCTTTCGATTTATTTGAGTGAACCACCCCGAGAATCCCGGAGACAGTTACCTTTCTTGCCCGCAATGTCTGATTGAGGGCGTAGTCGAACTATTCCCCTGTTTCTTCTTGCTTCCATTGGAATATATGGATTCAAATCTGGATTCCTCCAGCGAATTTCCGAATTAGTCTTTCAATCATGACGATTTTATTTTCGCTGTATTTTCAGATAGTTCGCCAGTAATAGACCGAATAAAGGACTTCATTTTATCGTACGGAATGGAGAA
>JAFGXR010000028.1 GCA_016936555.1 Spirochaetales bacterium
GCACTTGAAGAAGTGGATTATATTTATATCGATTTTCCCGATAAACTTCCTCATCCTGTAAATGAGCTGTCCTTTGTAACAAGGGCTGTAAAAAAAGCCCGGGAATACTCCGGGCTTCTTCAAAGGATACTGAATCAGTAAGATCAATCCTCGTCTGTCCGCAGAACGGCGAGAAAAGCCTCCTGCGGCAACTCGACGTTTCCGACCATCTTCATTCGCTTCTTTCCTTCTTTCTGTTTTTCCAGAAGCTTTTTCTTTCTTGTAATATCACCACCATAACACTTGGCTGTTACATCTTTCCTGAGTGCACTGATTGTCTCTCGGGCGACGATAGTATTTCCGATTGCGGCCTGAATGGGGATTTTAAACTGCTGTCTCGGAATCTCCCCTTTCAGCTTTTTACAGACAGCCTTACCTCTGTCGTGAGCATTATCCTTAAAGACAAGCTGACTCAAGGCATCAACGACATCTCCATTGAGAAGTATATCGAGTTTTACTAGAGACGTTTCCTTGAAACCGTGCAGTTCATAATCAAATGAGGCATATCCGCGGCTGATTGATTTCAATTTATCATAAAAATCGAAAAGAACTTCTGCCAGGGGCATTTCATAAAAAATCTCTACCCGTTTTTCATCGAGATAATTCATTTCCTGCTGGATACCCCGTTTATTCATGCATAGAGTCATAATATTACCAAGGTATTCCGTGGGAGTAATAATAGCCGCTTTAATATAGGGTTCCTCTGCCTTTTCTATCGAACCGGGATCAGGATACTCGGCCGGATTATCAAGATAATAGGTTTCCCCTTTCATATTGGTTAACCTGTACTGAACAGAAGGAGATGTCAGCACGATATTCAGCCCGAATTCTCTTTCCAGTCTGGCTTGTACAACTTCGAGATGAAGAAGCCCGAGAAAACCGCAGCGGAAACCGAATCCCAGAGCGGCGGAAGAGTCTTTCTCATAAATGAGTGACGCATCGTTGAGCTTGAGCTTATCAATAGCGGTATGAAGCTCCTGATACTGATTGGTATCAATAGGATAAATAGAGGAGAAAACAACCGGTTTGACTTCACGGAATCCTTCGCAGGGCTCCGTACAGGGATTTTTTTTAAAAGTGACCGTATCGCCTACTCTGACATCGGTAATGTTTTTTATACCGGCAATAAAATATCCTACATCGCCGGCCTGCAGTTTTCCTGTTTTATCCAGTGTGATTTTAAATACGCCGACATCCTCTACTGTGTAGTCGGCGTTATTGGACATGAATTTAATATTATCTCCTTCTTTCAGTTCACCATCAAACATACGAACATGTATAACTACACCGCGATAAGGATCATAATGGGAGTCGAAGATCAAGGCTTTTAAGGGCTTGCTTCTTTCACCCGATGGAGCGGGAATCCATTCCACAAGACCTTCCATCAATTCATCAATTCCGAGACCGGTCTTGGCGGAAATGGGAAAAGCCATATCGGAATCGAGTCCCAGATCGTGTTCAATCTGATGCTTCACTCTTTCGAGATCGGCACTGGGAAGGTCCATTTTATTGATAACAGGAATAATTTCCAGATCATGCTCCATTGCCATAAACATATTGGACAGCGTCTGGGCTTCTACTCCCTGAGTAGCATCAATGAGAAGAAGAGCTCCTTCACAGGAGGAAATGGCACGGGAGACTTCATAGGCAAAATCAACATGCCCCGGAGTATCGACAAGATTAAGTTCGTATTCCTTGCCGTTTTTGCTTTGAAAAGGGATGGTAACAGCCTGGGATTTTATAGTAATTCCTCTTTCCCTTTCGATATCCATGGAATCAAGCATCTGATTTTGAAAGTTACGATCATTCACGACATGAGTCTTCTGGAGAAACCGGTCTGCAAGAGTCGATTTCCCATGATCGATATGGGCTATTATGCAAAAATTCCTTATATTGGACTGGTCTTTATTCATAGGAGGAATAATATCTTAAGAAAGAGAAATCATCAATTACTGTCGAGACACTTCCTGACAAGTACAGAAAAATCATCAGGGTCAAAAGGTTTCTGAATAAAGTGATCGAGTTTACTATTCCCCACATGGGCCGTAGATGTAAATATAGTTTTCAGAGATGGAGAAAAGATAGAGATCCTTTCGCTTAGTTCCTCACCGGAAATCAAAGGCATAAAAAGATCGGTTACCAGAAGATCAAAAGGCCTGTTCCGCTTCTCGCATAATAAAAGAGCCTCTCCGGCATATCCCGTATCAGTTACGTTATATTTTTTATTTCTGAGAATTCTTACCATAATGGAGCGGACAAAATCATCCTCTTCAACAACCAGAACGGATTCATTGCCGAGATCGTTCACCGCAGATCGTTTCCCATCCGACTTTCCAGGATTTACCGATTCCTGTCGGGCAAAATACAAATCGAAAACGGTTCCGCTTCCAACGGAGCTTTTCAGGTCGATATAGCCTCCTGAATGCTGGATAATTCCATATACTGTTGAAAGGCCGAGCCCTATTCCTTTCCCCCCCTTGGTGGAAAAGAACGGTTCAAATATCATGGATTGAATTTCAGCAGGGATTCCGCTTCCATTATCTTCTACTGAAATTTTCACATATATACCCGCCGGCAACTCTCCTGACCGGAGAAATGTTTTTCTATCAATCTGAACAACTTCAGTAGAAATTTTAATTTTACCGCTTCCGATTATGGCATCCCGGGAATTCACAACAAGATTGATGAGAATCTGTTCCATCTGAACCGGATCAATACTGATTATAGTGTCCGAACCGGTAAGTCCGATTTCGAGTTCAATTAAATCTGGTACCATCCTATCAAAAATCCGTTCCAGATCTATAATGATCGAATTAAGATCGATGTTCCTGGGATTATGCACCTGGTTCTCGGAAAATGTCAGAAGCTGTTTTGTCAACTTCACAGCCTTTTTGGATGTCTGCTGTATACCCTTTATATCATTTTCCAGAGAAGGTTCTGCGTCCATAAGCGCCGTATTATCGAGAATCAGGGAACAGTAACCCATTATGACCGTCAGGAGATTATTAAAATCATGGGCGACTCCTCCGGCCAGTCTCCCGACAGCTTCCATTTTATGTGATTCTCTTAACTGCGTTTCCAGATAGAGTTGGAGCGTTATATCAGAGAGGATACGGACGGAAGTCCCCTGATTTCTAAGATTACCTCTGAGGAAAGTCTGTTTGATTTCAAGAGTTCTAATATTTCCTTCGAAATCTCTGAAATCTCCCCGCTGTCTGTTAACGGAATAATCGAGGGGAAAAACTTCATCAAAAAGCCGATTCGCAAAATCTCCCGGACCGGTAAGTTTATGTGAAGCGGGATTCATATACTTGATGATGTTTTCCTTATCACAGATTATAACAGCATCGTCTATACTATCGAATGTAGAAACGAATAGAGCCTCCCGTTCTTTCAGCTTTTCTTCAAGGTCGATGATATTCAATGCCATTTCTATGATAACGAGAAGCCGCCGTTTATCGTATGGCTTTATAATATAACCGTAAGGATAGGAATTCTTTGCTTTCTCCAGTGTGATTTTATCTGCATATGCCGTCAGGAAAATCACGGGAATATCATAGAGCTCTTTGATTTTCAAAGAGGAATCAAGACCATCCAGGATCCCTTTGATATTGATATCCATAAGAATCAGATCAGGTCGGGGATATTTTTCAAAATCGAGGAAGAGATCATCGCTGGACTGACAAACACGGTTTATCTCATATCCGGCATTTTCGAGGAGCATGGAAAGATCAAGCGAAACGATCGCCTCGTCTTCGACAATGAGGATCGATTTTTTAGTCATCGGAGTGTTCTATTGTTCTTCAAATCCCAGTTTTGCCATTTCCTGTTTTAATTGCGCGATTTCAACTGGTTTGACAATATAAGATGAAGCTTCTCCTTTATTGTAAGCTGTCACAACATTTTTGGGATCTCCCAGTGCTGTGGTCATTATAACCTTCACACGGTCTACATCGGATAAACCTATCTCTCTCTCGTATGCGCGGATCTGCTGCAGAGCTTCCTGACCATCCATCTCCGGCAGCATGATATCCATCATTATCAGATTATAGGGTGATTTTTCCTCCCATGCCATTTTAAAAGAGCTGAGCGCTTCCTCTCCATCGACAACGACATCACAATTGCCATAACCGGCAAGAAGCTTTTTCATAAGAACTCGACTTCCAAAATCATCTTCAACTATAAGAATTCTCATAAACTCCTCCTGCGGAACTGACTGTGTGCGATGTCAATTCCATGAAAATCTTATCTAATTTCTCTTTATTTTTCAATTTAACCGCAGCTGATAACCTGAAAAGCGCTTCCGATTCGAAATTCAGTTCAACTATCCTGTAGTCTTCCCGGAATTTCCGGATAAGCCTGTTACAGGAATCATAATCTTTACTTTCGAAAAGTTTCCTGACCTCTTCAACCAGAAATAGAAGCTCTTTTTCCAGTTTACTGGGGTCTCGTGAAGTATGTCCTACGGGATCGTGGATATTTTCAACGCTTTTCTGGTCAGAACTGATTTCAACAGGAAGACGGATTGTAAAGGAACTGCCTTGGGAGAATTCACTCTCCACTTCAAGAGTCCCTTTTAACAGTTGAACCAATTTATTCACCAGAGTTAATCCTACTCCGACTCCTCCGTAGTATCTTGTTCTTGAACCGTCTACCTGAGTAAAAAGCTGAAAAATTTTTTCTTTCTGCTCTTCCGACAGCCCTATTCCCGTATCGACAAACTGGAGGATGAGAGCCTCGTCATCAACCTGAGCCGCTACCTGTATCAAACCTTTTTTTGTAAATTTCAAGGCATTGCTGAGCAGACAGGATATAATATCGCGGATTTTATTCTTATCGGAAATAATGATCGGCAATTCGCCCATCAGGACATTGAGTTCAATCGATTTCACTTCCGCCTGCTCTCTGAAAGTAGAGACGACATCTTCAATCAGAGACGTTATGGAAAAGCGGCTCTTCCGGATTGTAACTTCTCCCCTGTCAATCTCCGCCAACTCCAGAAGATCGTTGACCTGTTTCAAAAGAGAACCTGCGGCTTTGCCTATCAGATCATGCATTTCCCGGATCTCACTGTCTGATGACAACTCGGCAATAATGCTGTTCATACCTATAATCGTATTAAGAGGTGTCCTGAGCTCATGGGTAATATTTGCCAGGAAATCATTTTTGGCACGGCTGGAATCTTCAGCTGCACGGCGAGCTTTTTCCAGACCGATTTCATAGGCGACTTGCCTGGTGATATCATGAATGAAATGAACCATTCCCAGTTTCTGGTCACCATCGAAGATTTCAGTTCCGGAATAATCGATCTCGATTTCCCTCTCGCCCTTGAGGAATCTACTTCGCCCTTTCTCCGTTGAGACAAATTCACCGATGTCAAAGACTTCTCCAGGCGATAAATTGAAGTCCATTAACTCACCGGCTTTTTTATTGAAAAAGACAACGCGTTTTTCTTCTGTAACTGTGATAACGGCGTCATTCATATTATTGAGAGTACTGTATAACCAGTTACTGTTATCCTGAATTTTTTTCCTGACATCGTCCCGCTTGATTGCAAGTTCTATAGTTACAAGAAGTTCCCCTTCCCGGAACGGTTTCAGGATGTAACCCGACGCATCGGATATTCTGGCTTTTTTCATCGTTTTCTCATCTGCAAAAGCAGTGAGAAAAATAATGGGGCTGTCTACATCTCTCCTTATGAGCGAAGCTGTTTCAATACCATCCATCGAACCTTTCAGATTGATGTCCATCAGAATCAGGTCGGGAGTGGCTTCTTTGGCCCGTTCAATAGCACGGCTGCCTGTTGAAACTATATCGACGACCTGGTAGCCATGAGCCTCCAGTCTTGTCTGTATATCGAGAGCGACAATACTTTCATCTTCGACTATAAGAATCCGCTTATCCAAAAGGTTCCAACCTTACCCGAGAAGTTTTTTGACCACAGCCAGGAGCTTTTCAGAAGTAAAGGGCTTTACAATCCAGCCTGTTGCTCCCGCAGCTTTCCCTTCTTCCATTTTACTTGACTGGGACTCAGTAGTCAGGATAATGATGGGAATAAACCGGAAGTCAGCCAGTTCCCTGATTTTGGAAACCATAGTAATCCCATCCATATTAGGCATATTAACATCGGATACAACCATATCTACAGCTGATCCTTTGATTTTTTCCAATCCTTCAGCTCCGTCAGCTGCTTCTATTGTTTCAAAGCCTTCCTGCTGCAGAACAAAAGTCACACTCTGTCGAATCGCTGCCGAATCATCTACAACCAGTATTTTTTTTGCCACGTTAATCTCCTTAATCGGGTAAAAATTATTATTTCGCCGCCTTTAAAGCCGCTGCTGCTATCTGTTCCAGCGGGATGATCAAATCAACACATCCTCTTTTAATCGCTTCATTGGGCATACCGAATACGACACAGCTCTTCTCGTCCTGAGCGATATTATAGGCACCGGTTTCCTTCATTTCTTTCATTCCCCGCGCACCGTCGTCTCCCATTCCAGTCATTATAATGCCCACAGCATTCTTTCCGACAAAACGGGAAGCCGACCGGAACAGGACATCAACAGAAGGCCGGTGACGGCAGACAAGAGGTCCGTCTTTCACTTCGACATAATATCTGGCACCGCTTCTCTTTAACAGACAGTGCTTATTTCCCGGTGCAATTAGAGCACGCCCTCTTATGACTGAATCATTATCCGACGCTTCTTTAATTTCAAGATCGCAGATGCTGTTCAGACGCTGGGCGAATGCTTTGGTAAAGTTTTCCGGCATATGCTGCACAATGACAATTCCCGGAGCATCTATAGGCATTGATTCGAGAAATACCTTAAGAGCCTCGGTTCCACCGGTAGAAGCACCGACAACGATAATCTTTTCCGTCGTATCGATGTGGGTGGGGCCTACAGCTTTCGGCAAAACGACATCTGCAGAAAGTTTGGGTTGAACTTCACGCCTTACAGTTGCAGGTCTGGCAGCTCCTTTTTTTATTTTCGCTATCGACGCGGCTTTGACAGCATCGATTAACCTGACTTTTGAATCCTCCAGAAATTGCTTCGTCCCCATCTTGGGTTTCTGAATGATGTCAACGGCACCATATTCCAGGGCATTCAAAGCATTGTCTGAGCCTTCCTCGCTTTTACTTGAACAAATTATAACCGGAATTGGATTTTCAGACATTATCTTTTTCAGAAAAGTCAGGCCATCCATTCTCGGCATTTCAATATCGAGAGTGATAACATCGGGCTTATCGGCTTCAAGCCTTTTTAAAGCAATCAGCGGATCAGCAGCGACTCCGACGACTTCTATACTGCGGTCCTCTTCAAATATCTGTTTCAGAGTTTGTCTTACAACGGCAGAATCATCGACAATCAGAACTCTGATTTTGGATGAACTCATCGGCTCTCCTCCTTCAGGTAAGAAGCTTCTCTTCTTTCTGGACAATCTGTGTAATTTTCAAGACGTCCAGAATCAGTGCTATGGAACCATCTCCGAGAATAGTACCGCCCGACAATCCCTCGACATCCTTGTATATGGATCCAAGGGTTTTAATAACAGTCTGATAATCACCGATAACTTCATCGACAATAAAACCGATTCTATGGTCATGGGTATTCACAACAATTAATTGCTCGATTTCAGGCTGATCCCCTTTAATATCAAAAAAGTCGCGCAGCCGGATAAAGGGAAGAATCTCGCCGCGAACACTGGCGATATTCTGTTTGCCATTCTCATGTTCTCCCTGAATATGCTCAACACATTCCTCCACGACAGAAAGGGGAAAGACATAAAATTCATCATCAATCTGGACAAGGAGCCCTTCGATAATAGCCAGTGTCAACGGCAGCTTAAGCTCTATTGCCGTGCCTTTGCCCGCTTCACTGCTGATAGAAACCATTCCGCCGAGGGTTTCTATCTCTTTACGGACGACATCCATGCCGACTCCTCTTCCGGACACTTTTGTTATGGTAGAACTCGTTGAAAAACCGGCGGCAAAAATCAGTTTGAACAGCTCGGATTCGGGAAGATCTTCGTCGGGAAGTATCAGACCCTTATCAATGGCCTTTCTTCTTATTCGTACCGTATCAAGACCCGCTCCGTCATCGGCAACAGTTATAATGACACTGGCACCGGAATGACGGGCTGAAAGAGTGATTGTTCCTCCAGCCGGTTTTCCCGCGGCGATTCTCTCCTCAGGAGATTCAATACCGTGATCGATGGAGTTTCTGATCAAGTGGACCAGAGGATCGTTCAGTTTTTCAATAACTGTTTTATCGAGCTCCGTTTCTCCTCCAACAGTAACGAGGGCGATTCCCTTTCCAAGATCCGCGGAGAGATCGCGGACGAGTCGTTTGAATTTACTGAAAGTCGTGCCGATAGGTAACATACGCATGCTCATGGAATTGTCTCTGAGCTCAGCCGTCAGTCTCTCAAGCTGCTCTGAAATCGAAATAATGGAAGCATCCTGTTTATGAGATGCCAGTTCGGACAAATGCGCCTGTACAGTTACCATTTCGCCGACCAGATCGACAAGCTCGTCGAGTTTGACAGAATCAACACGAACGCTTCCGCTTGTGGTAATAGTTTTCTTTCTTTCCATAAGAGTGTTTATCTGTTGCTGTTCCTCCAGAGCTGAGTCCAACTGAGGTTTAGTGACGAGATTATTCTCTATAAGTACTTCTCCGACTTTTTTCTGACTGGTCAGAATTTTATTGATATCTTCAGATTTGACAATGCCTCTATCAACGAGGATCTCTCCGATTTTTTTACCGCTTTCATCATGGCTGTCGGAAATAGCAGTAATTCTCACTTCCGCAGAACTTTCGACAAAAATAAATACATCCCGGATCTCCTCTTCCGGTGTCGTCGTCGATAGAATTATTTCCCAGGAAGTATAATTGAACTCGGGATTGATAGCTGTTAACGACGGGATTTCCTCTTTAACGGCAATGATCGATATTTCACCCAGTTCCCGCAATTCAGCCAGAAGAAGCAGAGGGTTTGTTCCGGAGAGGAAAATATTGTTTTCCGGGCAGAAAATAATCCGGTAAGTAATCAGTTCATCTGATATGTAGGGATCGGATTCATCGGCATGCTTGTCATCGGACCTATAAGGAACTTCCGAAACATCATGACTCTTCACTTCAGACAAATCACTATTCTGTTTACGGACTTCAGCCTTGAAAGCAGCGAGCAGAGTATTGACTTCTTCGTTAAGTTTTTTTGAAGAGTCTTCAAGCATTATTCTGATATAATCCCGTGACGTGAGTGTCATATCGATCAGTTCTTTAGTCACCGAGAGTTTTCCGGCCCTAAGGAGATCCATAATGTTTTCGACCTCATGAGTAAAAAGAGAAATATCATCAAAACCAAACATAGCGGCAGAACCCTTAATCGTATGCATGATTCTGAAAACCGATGAAATGGTTTCCGGATCATCCGGTTCCTCTTCAAGTCTCAGTAAAGCGTCTTCAAGTTCAATAAGAAGTTCAAAGGCTTCCTCTCTGAATGCCTCTTTAAATTGATCTACCATAGCCTCAATCCCCTTCACCGATCATTTGCCTGAAAAGCATGGATCCACTATTGTGAAAGTTTCTGTCAAATCCGGCTAGTTTGACAGCCGATAGAAAATCTTCGGGAACATCTCCACTCAATGAAAGTTCCTTTCCCTTTATCTCCGCTTCCAAACCGGCCGCATAGAGTAATTGAAGAAAGGAAAGATCGACCTTTCCTACTTTAGAAAGATTTATGAGAATTGAATCCTTTTTACTTTTCATTGCCTGGAGTAATGATTCTTTAACAGATTGGGCTCTTTCGATTGTCTGGGGCCCTTCAAATGTTAAAACCTGAATTTTCTCAGCCATACATACCTCCGAAGTCGATCATTACAGGTCTCTGAAACCCTATAAACAATTATAAGTATAATAGATGAGAAATCAAACAGGATAAAAACTATATGAAAAACCCTTTTTCCAGATATGTTCCGATCTGCACTGCTGATTCGATAAATCCGGCTTTCCGGCTTTTCATAATTATCTCCATGAGAAGGATATTACTATTCTCCGGAGTCTCCCATTTTCTAAGGAGAACAGAATCACCGGCAGCAAGTCCCGCTTCATCAGCAGTAGTACCCGGATATACCTCTGTAAGATTATAGAGGATATTTTTATTCCCCGTTCCCTTAATTCTCTCTCCATTCATGCCAAAAAGAGGAAGAAGCAGATTATCAAAAGCATCTCTTTCAAGAGCTTCTTTCATTGGTCTCTGAGGTCTCTGGTCCAGTGATGCGATTGCGGAATGGTTTCCTTCTCCATTCATCCATTCTATTTTAACAAGGGTATCGATAACTTTTTTTAAAAAAAATCTTTGAAGCTCGGTAATTTTTCTGAACTTTCTGCCGTTTATTGATTCTATGAGATCGCCCCGCTTCAATCCGATCTGACGCGCCGGAGATCCGGGCGAGACATAAAGGACTTCCAGTTTCCCCGAACGTTCGAATAGTGCTGCTCCCAACCAGGAGTGACGAACTGCTCCACCGATGTATAAGTCAGGCAGAATATCTTTTACATCGGAAACAGGAATAGCAAAGTTTACCCCTTCAAACTGCTCTATGCCGGCAAAGACGATGCCGATAACTTCCCCGTATGAGTTTAGGAGAGGACCTCCGCTATTTCCCGGATTAATAGGAACATCAATCTGCAATGTGTCTCCCAGATTCTGAAGCTGCCTGTTCAATGTCGAAACAGATCCCGTTGTCACGGTATTTTTTAAACCGCCGGGAGACCCGATGGCCAATATTTTATCTCCTGGTGACGGATCGTACTCTCGTGCCAGAGAAAAGATATAGAGAGGATCGACTTCACATTTGATCAGAGCTACATCCAGCTCCTTATCCCAGCCTATAACTTTTGCCGGAATCCGCTCCTCGCTGTCATCGGACAATTTGATGAAGAGTCGGGAAAAACCTTCATACTCCGGATCAACTTCGCTGGAAATCACATGATAATTAGTCAGGATATGTCCGTCTCCATCAATAAAAAAACCGCTTCCGATACCCCGATCCGGTACGCCGACTCCATTTTCTATACGGATACCCCGATTGACCCAGACCGTGACAGTACCGCCGGTCATATCCTGGAAAGTCGCTTTTCCACTGAGGATTCTGATAGTTTGCGGATCGGCATTCATCGATTCTTTTACATAATAATCGAAAAGATTCTGAAGAGGACCTCTTATACCGGCTTTGATCAGTTTTTGCTCAAGCTCTTTTAAGGAATTTTCTTCAAGATCTTCAAAGTCGAGATTGTTATAGAAAGCGGAAATCGCCGCTCCGTCCTGATCATGGTCAAAAAGACTGATTATGTATTTGAATTGAAGATCTGTATTGGACTGATCTTCAATATATTTCTCTTCCCCAATCGCCTGGAAAGAATTGAAATACCTGATGGCTTCTCTATAATTTCCCTCATCCAAAGCACCAAGAAATTCCCGCTCCATTTGATTCAGAGCCAGAGGATAAAGAATTCGGACATCATCATATTCAGGAATATCTTCAGAAGCGGAAAGAATATATTGCAGGGCTTTGGAAGTCTGTCCTTCGTCTATAAGCGTATTTATGGTTTTTAGGTTTTTTTCTTTTAAAATGTGTTCTATATCCGAATCGTTCATTCCCGGCATTTCTCCCGGCTCCGGCAGAGAACCGCAACTGAGAAATAATGTGAGAAAAAGAAAAATTGAGAATACAGATTTTTTAATCATATTTTTTCCTAGTTATTGCTGAACCAGAAGTTTTCAAAGGAAAAATCCCATGAATAAAGATCATTCTGTGTGATAGAATCCTCTTTTCCGGGAAAACTATAAAGGACTTTTCCTTCAGAGGATTGTATATACTGAGCGTCGGGAATGAAATCTTCATTAAAATCCCAACTCCTGACCTGGAGGATAGACCAATCCTCTATATATTCCGGTTTACCATTATTATTCCAGTCTAGCGCTATTCCACTTAATTTTCCATCATCATAATACTCAAAGATATCGACAATATCGTCTTTATTGAGATCTTTCCGGCCTGTACGGGGCAACCAGGCTGATATATCGAGAAAATAGCTGAATGTTCCATCACCCCTCGAATCCTCTCTGATTCCGGTCAACTCTCCATTTCTGAAACTGTATTCTCTGTAAATATCAGCGCTGCCGGGAAAGTATTCCGACATCAGATAAGACATTTCAATCAGATCAGGTTCTTCCAGAGCTGATCCATAGATACTAAGAGATCGCTCTTCATTATACTTCCAGCTGAAGTCATCTAGTTCGGTGATAGGTGTGTACTCCGTCCCGGGATAAATTCTGAAGGTTCTTCTAAGATTGTCCCTGTATAAATCGACCGTATCCAGATATGGATAGTCAGAATAGGAAAATTCGAAACCTGCCCCATCTTTGTTTATATATATATTGACTGGTTGACCGCTATCGAATTTAACTGAAAGATCCGTGATATTATCCTGGTCAGGATCACTGAGATAAGTAATTAATGATCCGGATACAGTTACGATTTCATCGGATACCCCATCAAAGTTGTAATCTCCGAAATAAACGCCATCAGTCAGATTATCCCTTCCATAGGAACGGATCATAAGATTGCGGCTTTTATTTATGGCTTCATCATCACTTCCCCGACCGCTTTCCAGAAGAAAGAAAGCCGTTTCACCGAAAATATCCCTGTATAGCTCCAGTAATTCATTTCTGCCCGTATCACTGCTGTTGAGTATAAGATTCTGAAAAATCACTTCATCTCCGGTTTCACTATTAATTCGATGAAGCGCCATTCTCAGTTTTTCGCGGTAATCATTCCTCATATCGGACCTCATCAGGAAGAGAAGGGCTTTTAAACTGTAAGGATTTTTCATATAGACTTCACCGGCAAGAGTACAGCTGTAATCAATTAGTCCGGATCGGAAGGCGGCATCAGAAACTTTCAGCAGAATTTGCTGATCTTTTTCAAATATCTCCCGCTTTTCCTCAAAGAAAGAGAGAACAGCAGCATAAGAGGAAGTTATATTGATAAGATTGAGATAACGGGAATATAAATCGTAGTAATAATCCGTATATACTTCCGTAAGATCAATACTCCTGCGATATAAGCTGATCGATTTAAGGCGATCACCCTGTTCTTCTCTGAGGAGGCCGGCAAGATACCAGGCTTCGGGAAGATCTGAAGAGAACTCCATCGCTCTGGCGACATATTCATCTGCCAGATCAAAATTGTCTCTCTCATAAAAATAGAATGCTTCATCGGTATACAGGGCAGCCAGCTCCCGGTCAACTTCTCCATAAAGGAAAGCTGTAGATAAGAGGAGCAGGAGACAGGAAATTGTTCTCATCAAAACGTTTTATTTCTCTCCAATCAAAGGTATTTCAAGCAGTTCTCTAATTTCCTTATCGTCAAGAGTTTCCTTCTCCAGAAGTATTTCCGTCAATCTTTCGAGCTGTTCGCGATGAGTCCCCAGAAGAATGCGGACCTCATCGAGAGAGCTTTGAAGGATTCTTTTTATTTCCCTGTCAATTAATGATGCCGTTTCATCAGAATAATCTTTATGCTGGGCAATTTCCTTCCCGATAAAAATAGGCTCATCATTCTGTCCATAGGAAACCGGACCCAGTTCCGCGCTCATACCCCAGTCGCAGACCATTTTCCGCGCCAGTTCGGTCGCCTGTTCCAGATCATTCTGGGCTCCGGTGGAGGTTTCACCATAAATGAGTTCTTCAGCAGCATATCCTCCGTAACAGATTTTTATTCTGTCGTAAATCCAGCCGCTGCTTCGCGAGTATTTATCCTCTTCGGGAAGTGAAAAAGTGACCCCCAGCGCCCGTCCCCTTGGAATGATAGTGACTTTGTGAATCGGATCGGCATTATCAAGAAAATAATGAAGAAGTGCATGGCCGGCTTCGTGGTAAGCTGTCATTTTCTTTTCAGATTCGGAAAAAACCCTTGAAGTTCTGGCAACCCCCATCAGGACTTTATCACTGGCTTCTTCAAAATCGACCATTTCCACCAGCTCCTTCCTGCTTCTGGCTGCAAAAAGAGCCGCTTCATTGACAATATTGGCCATATCTGCGCCGGAAGAACCGGGGGTAGCCCTGGCAATGATGGAAAGATCAACAGATTCCCCGAGATTAATTCTCCGGGCATGAATCTTCAGAATAGCCTCCCTCTCTTTCACATCGGGAAGATCGACAACGACCTGCCGGTCGAAGCGCCCCGGCCTGAGAAGAGCCGGGTCGAGAACATCGGGCCTGTTTGTCGCTGCAATGATGATGACTCCTTCCTGTGTATCAAAGCCATCCATCTCCACCAGAAGCTGATTCAGAGTCTGTTCCCTTTCATCATGGCCTCCGCCGTATCCGGCGCCGCGTGTTCTTCCCACGGCATCAATTTCATCAATGAAGAGAATGCATGGCGCATTTTTCCGACCCGTTTCGAAAAGATCGCGGACACGGCTTGCCCCTACTCCGACAAACATTTCAACAAAATCGGAACCGGACATGTGAAAGAATGCCACGCCCGCTTCTCCGGCCACGGCTTTAGCCAGCAAAGTCTTTCCTGTTCCGGGACTACCCACCAGTAAAACACCTTTCGGAATCTTGGCCCCGATACTTGTGAATCGCGTCGGGTTTTTCAAAAACTCGACGACTTCCTGGAGCTCGAATTTGGCTTCGAGCTGGCCGGCGACATCTGTAAATGTGATGGGATTATTGTCTCTCTCGTATTTCCTGGCTTTGCTCTTTCCGAAGGAGAACGCTTTGCCTCCACCCGAGCCGCCCTGAACGGACCGGAACATCCACCAGATAAATACAAACATGAGTATCCAGGGCAGGATCTGCATGACAATGGTGCCGACGCCTATTTTCTGGGCTCCTCCCGAAACTTCCACACCCTTGTCTTTAACGACTTCCATCAGCTGTTCATCATAATAGGGGATTTTTGTTTTGAAAGATGTAATGGCTCCCGTCCGGTCGACAAGTGTGCCGAATATCTCTCTCTGATCGAGAATTTCAATTTCCCGGACATTTCCCTGCCCCAACTGCTGATAAAAAAGAGAATAGGAGATTTCATTGATTGTCGATGTGTCTGAAAAAGAAAATACAAATAGGAAAAGAGTGACCAGGGAGAACAGGAAAAAAAGGGCGTACTTATTGTTATTGTCAAAAAAATCATTGGGATCTTTATTGTTTTTATCTTCATGCATAAGAAGGCCTCACTTGCTCTTTCTATTCTTTTCCTACCTCTAAGTATAATATATTAAATTTTTCCGATGCATTCATTTTTTTCTTGCGATGGATATTTTTAAACCCTTCCAGTTCACCCAGAACCGCCGCAATCCCCGAAGAATCTTCAACAAGGGGAACGCTGTAGCGCAGTGATCTGTCGAGCCCCCACTGCCTGTAGATTTCCTTCAATTTTCTGACTCCCTGATCCGTTTCTATCACATCTCCGTCAATGGAAGAACGGAAGAAAACCGGAGAACCATCGGTCAGGAAAAGGGGAATCCCTCTCCTTGAGTTGAGTGTGATGCGATAGCGGTTAACTTGTATTTCTGAATTCTCAGAAAGAATGGAGAAAAAGCCCATTTCAAGACCGGGATCCCTTTTCATAACCAGGCGTTCCGGCTGAGCTTCAACCACCAAGCCGTAAGCGCGTGCATAGATTCGCCCCGGGATGATATTTCCCTCTGTCAGGGAATTAAAAAAACCCGATGGAAGGCGAAATCCCTTCTCATCCCCGGAGAAGAGATGATCGAAAAACTTATAGAGAATTTTCTTTCTGACGAAAGAATTGCAATCATTAAAATCACTGAGGCATAGGGACGCCGTATTTTTATCGAGTATCAGGGATTTGCCGGAGCTCACTTCTTCGAACAGAAGATCCAGGTCGTTAAAAGTCTTTTCCTGCTTCAACATTGCTTTTTCCAAACCGGGGAAAATATCCTCTATAACTGGAATGAGCTGATTGCGGACCCTGTTTCTTAAAAATTCATTTTCACCATTGGAAGGATCTGCGCACCAGTCCTGTCCGATTTCGGTGAGGTACGAGAGGATTTCAGCTTTCCGGATATGAATAAGAGGCCTGAGAATGTGCTTGTTGCTATGAGGTATGCCTTTCAGGCCCGCAGGACCGTTCCCTTGAAAAAAACGGGTAATTATAGTTTCAATCTGATCATCGAGGTTGTGCCCGAGAAGAAGAGATGCCTTCCCGTATTGACCAAGAACCGATTCAAAGAATCTATAACGGTATTCCCTGGCCACGTCTTCAGTACTGCGTTTTTCTCTGGAGGAGATTGCGCTTATTTCTCCGAACCGGATTTTTTTTTCGAATAAGGGAATATTGTATTGGGCTGTGAGGTTTCTGACAAACCGGTCTTCCCTATCCAGTTCTTCCCTGTCTCGCAGGCCGTGATTGACATAGGCAGCACCGAGCTGCAGGGAGAGTTTATCTCTGATCGCGACAAGAGACCTGAGAAGAGCTGTCGAATCAGGACCGCCCGATAAGGCGATCAGACACATTGTCCCGGCCTCTAATTGATTATGCTTCAGGAATAATAATACTTCTTCAGTCAGCCTTTTTTCGATTGAGCTCATTCATTACCTTCTCGCGCTGGTCGTCGCAGATCTGAAGAACGGCAGCGGCGCAGTTTCTGAATGATTCTTCATAAATAAGCCATTCCTCTTCAGGTGGATCTCCAATGACATAATCCCTGACCAGGTCGCGATGACCGGGATGCCCGATCCCGATAAATATCCTCATATATTCGTTGCTGTGAAGCACATTGCTGATCGATTTCAAGCCGTTGTGCGCAGCGGGAGAACCTTTGAGCTTCAGCTTGCAACGCCCCGGCATAAGATCCAGATTATCGCAAAGGACCAGTAGATTCTCAGTTTTCATTTTGAATTTATTCAGAATTTCAGGAAAGATATTTCCTGATAGATTCATAAAAGTGAGAGGTTTGACAAGAACGATTCTGTTCCCGTTATAGACAGTATTACAGTAAAGATAAGGCTTTAAAAACCTTTTCCTGAAAGACAGATCAAGCTCCCTTATGAGGAGCTCGATAACTTTAAAACCGACGTTGTGCCGGTTATTTTCATATTTTCGGCCCGGATTTCCCAGGCCGACAACAATAAGATCCAGGTTTTACTCGTTATCCGCAGATTCTGCTTCTTCTTCAGTAGAAACAGCAGCGCCTTTGGGATGGTTAACAACAACGACTGTCTGATTTTTCGCAGCCATGATAGTAACACCTTTGATCTCTGCCAGATCACCGACATGAATAGAGTGACCGACCAGAAGACCATCGAGGTTAACAACGATTTCCTGGGGAAGATCTTTGGGAAGACATTCAACTTCCATTTCAGAGATCTTCTGTACGAGAATACCGCCTTCCTTAACACCGGGTGAATTTCCTGTCAGAACAACAGGAACATGAGTTTTCAGTTTCTTACCTTTTTCGATTTCATAAAAATCGAGGTGCCCGATTCTGCTAGTGACAATATCTTCCTGAAAATCTTTGATAAGGACTTCACATGTTTCCTTACCGAAATCGAGAGTGATAATTGTATTTTCAGAAATCGTCTTGAATTTCTTGCCAAATTCTCTTTCATTTACAGTGATGTTTCTGCTTTCATGCGCACCATAAATAATTGCAGGAATTTTTCCTTCGCTTCTCATTCTACCGGCCGGTCCCTTACCGAACTCATTACGAAGCTCAACGGAAAGAGTCTTATGCTCCATTAATTTCTCCTTAGTACCTACTAATAATACTTTTTCAGATCTTGGACGGCAGGATTCGAACCTGCGAATGCCGGGATCAAAACCCGGTGGCTTACCGCTTGCCGACGTCCAAATATAATCTTTTATCCGGTCAAGCCCAAATTCCCCGAATCGTGAACCGGGGATGAAGGCTGTGAGCAATCGCGGCAAGCCGCAACCTTCCCGAACAGGAATACTCCGAACCCAGGGATCGGAGATTCTTATTTATTCATCAGCAGGAACTTCGTCCGAGTCTCCGATTTTGTTGTACTCATCAAGGATCCGGTCCTGCAGAACAGCCCGGAAATCCGTATTGATGGGATGAGCAACGTCTTTATATTCACCGTTTTTTGTCCGCCTGCTGGGCATGGCGATGAATATGCCGTTCTCACCTTCGATCACCTTTACATTGTGAACCACAAAGGATTCATCAAAAGTAACCGTTACATAAGCCTTCAGTTTTCCGTCAGCATTTACTTTGCGTATGCGGATGTCAGTAATATCCATCTGCTCCTCCTTCCGCTGTTTAAGTTGCAATTAACTAAATTGTAATGCAGCTTCCATAGCAGTATCAAGTGGATTTGCAAATATCGTTCTACCGACAGATTCTGAAAGCTTTTCCGAAGCGGAAACACAATCTTCCTGCCTGCTGAAAATGCCGAACAGAACACTTCCGCTACCGGACATTCCCGCAAAATCAGCGTTAGAATAATAAAAAAGATTCACGATATGCTCAAGTACATTGTGCTCTTTTTTTAAACAATTCAGGAAACTATTGTGAAAGTTCCACCGGGAAATATCGCCTTCACCGTACAATCGAAGAACCTCTTCGGGAGAAAGGGGATATTCAGGCTTATGATTCTGCCTGAAGCGGTTAAGCGAAATAAAAGCCTGACCGGTATTTATACTGAAGTCAGGTACTGCCAGAAGAATTCTATAATCCGTTCTGGCCGGGATCGGCTCCAGAATTTCACCGCGACCTCTCACAGCGGCGGCAGGAGTACCCAGAAAGAAGGGAACATCGCTGCCCAGCTGAGCTCCCAGATCCATTAATTCCCTTTCCTGAAGTTTAATTCCGGAAAGAAGTTCCATGGCTTTGAGTACGGAAGCGGCATTTCCCGAGCCCCCGCCCAGCCCCCCGCCCTGAGGAATCTTCTTGTCGATTGTTATATGAACTGATTTTTTATATCCCGTCGCATTGCGAAAAAGAGACATTGCCTTGAACATGATATTCTCATCATCGGGAAAATCAAAGGGACCATCGATCGAGCACCCGCCCTCCCCGACTGTTTCATCAATGATTATGCGGTCATAGAGGGAGATCATCTGAAAGAGTGAAAACAAATCGTGAAATCCGTCTTCCCGTTTTCCAAAGACATCAAGATGGAGATTTATTTTTGCAGGGGAATCTATCAGAACCGATCTATTCACGGCTTTCTCCTTTATCAGGTATATAATGACAACCCAGAGATTTGGAATTGGAGAGAGCCCCTTTCGTGATATTAACTGCCGTTTCAACGGCGTTTCTCAGCTCCAGAATTTCTCTGGTAACATAGGACTGTTTGTAGAATTTTTCCACGCGGTGCCTCAGATAGTTCAAATCAGCAAGAGCTCTTTCAAGCCTTTTCTTTGATCTCCGGATTCCCACATAGTTCCACATAATGGTTCTGATTGTCTTCATATCGCTGTCAATGAGTATGGAGTCGAAACACTCCTCCCGTCTTGGATAGACCCAGTCGGGTATCGTATCGAGAAGAACCGCATCATTCCGCCTGTCCCCCGATGAAATATGCCGTGCGGCTCTCAGCCCGAAGACGACTCCCTCCAGGAGGGAAACCGAAGCCAGCCTGTTGGCTCCGTGCAGTCCCGTGCAGGCCGCTTCCCCCACGGCATAGAGACCCTCTATTTCCGTAGAGCCGTCCAGATCCGTTTTAATTCCGCCGCAGAAATAGTGAGCCGCCGGTACAACGGGAATCAGATCAGTTCTGATATCGATCTGCAGTTTCCGGCAGGTTTCAAATATCTGGGGGAATCGCTCGTCCAGCTTATGATTCTCTATATGTCTGGCATCGAGATAAACGCAGTCCGATCCGGTTTCCTCCATTTCATTATAGATAGCCCTGGAAACTTCATCACGGGGAGCCAGATCTTTCAGTTCCTTGTTGTATCTATTCATAAAAGGCTCGCGGAATCTGTTCAGCAGTATAGCCCCTTCTCCCCGCAGAGACTCGGTTATAAGAAAATTCTCGGAATCGCGATGAAAGAGAGTTGTAGGATGAAACTGGATATATTCACTATTTATGAGTTCGGCGCCGGTTCTGTATGCCATAGCTATTCCGTCACCGGTCGCGCAGGACGGATTGGAAGTATGTTCGTACAATGCTCCGACTCCTCCTGTCGCGATGATAACCGAGGGAGCAAAAAAAGAAATGACATCCCTGTTTTTTATATCGAGAACATAGGCTCCCAGAACTTTTTTCTTTTTGTATTTTTCCTGATGATCCGATGAGTGGTGGCAGTTGGTAATAAGATCGAGGGCCATCATGGAAGTACAAATTTCGATCCTCTCATGACTTGCAGCTACTTCCAGCAACCCTCTTGACAAGGCAAATCCCGATTTATCCCTGGAGTGAAGGATCCTTCTTACGGAATGGGCAGCCTCACGCGTCAACTCATGTCCACCTTTTTCATCCTTTGAAAAGTGGACCTTAATCCTGTCAACGAGAAACTGGTTCATCATAGCAGGCCCCTGTTCCGCAACGAGTCTGACAGCGTCCCTGTTGTTAATATAGCATCCGGCTTTCAGGATGTCCTGATAAATCAGATCGGGGGAATCATCTTCTCCCGGGCCGACGATCCCCCCCTGAGCATAGAGGGTATTAGATTCTCCGGCATCATTGTTTTTTGTTATCAGAAAGACATTGAGCCCCAGATCCGCCGATTCGATGGCAGCACACAACCCCGCGATTCCTGTTCCGATAACAAGAACATCACTGTAATTACGCAATTCCAAAGGGTTACCCGATTTTCAGGGAGAAATCAAAAGCTCTGACAGAGTGGGTCAAGCCTCCGACAGAAATGAAATGGACACCCGTAGGGCTGTATTTCATGATTTTTTCAATATGCATATTTCCCGAAGCTTCAAAGGTAACGGCGCCGTTTCCCAGAGCGACAGCCTCTGAGCATAATTCCGGATCCATATTGTCGAGCATGATCCTCTCGACTCCCAGGGAAACCGCCTCACGGACTTCATCGAGATTTCTGCATTCTACCTCTATCTCAAAGGAACTGTTCCATTTATCTCGGACTCTCTCAACAGCTGCTGTAATAGACCCCGCAGCATCGATATGATTGTCTTTTATCATGACCATATCGTACAATCCCATTCTGTGGTTTTTACCTCCACCGACAGAGACCGCATATTTCGACAGGGTCCTATAGCCGGGAAGTGTTTTTCTCGTATCGAGAATTACTGCTCCGCCTGTTTTATCAGCCGCGGTAACGCATTTATCCGTCTCTGTTGCTATTCCCGACAAAAAGGATAGGAAATTTATAGCAGTCCGCTCAGCTTCAAGAATTGATGCAGTCCTCCCGGATATTTCTGCTATTCGATCTCCGGGAACCAGAATTTCCCCGTCTTTTTTCAAAAGCCTCACATCAAGAGATGAATCAACTCTTTCAAAAACCTGCTGAAAAAACCCGATACCTGCCAGAACTCCACTGTCTTTACTATATAAAACAGCTCTTGTCGCTTCTTCACCGAATATGGCCCGCGATGTGATATCACCGACTTCCTTCAGATCTTCATCGAGGGCCAATTCAAGAATTTTATCGAAATATGAATCTTTCATAGGTGCGATTCTACGATGGATTTTTTTTTATTTCAACATAGTTCAGTTTGACAGAGACAACGGCTATATAATATATTTTTATTGTGATTGAAGATGATTTCAGCTATCTGCCTATCAGTTTAAGAGCTTTTCTCAAAGCCGCCGGTTTTTCAGGCTCTGTGAGGTCTGTCAAAAAAATAAAATATCCGACCGGTGTTCTTACTACGATCGGCATAACCGGTGATAAAGTCGGGTTTCTGACTTTGACAATGAGTGAGGGAAATGCAGTCTCTCTCGCCAAACGTTTTGCCAACCTTATGGAAATACCCATTGCCTCACAGGAGCTTTCAGATTCCCACCTCGAAGCTCTTGCCGAACTGACAAATCAGATAGCCGGCAGAGTTGTCATGTTTATGGAAGACCATAAACTGAACTGTTCCATAACTCCTCCGACAGTCATGTCCGGCGGTGGTATCTCATTCAGTTTAAATACCATGAAAGTTCACAGAATTTTTAAAATTTCTCTTAAAACAAGCTATTTCTACGTATCGATCGGTATAAAATAACCTCAATTTAAAAAAAGGAAGCGCGTTTATGGAAAACCCGGAAATGTCTGAATCAGCAGAAGAGACACTTCTCTTTTATCCCGGTGGTGACTTCGCCGAAGAGAATGATCTCTATGATGAAAATGAGGATGATTACGATTTCGACGAAGATGAAAGTTATGATGACGGAATTATCGGATCGTCGAAACTGGATGAGGACTGGGAATACGGATACGAAGATGATTCCGACGATCCAAGCCAGGAAACTGCCTATTCCAGTTTTGAGCAGGAAATAGAAGACAGTCTCCAGGAAACAGAGGATTACGACGAGCTGGACGACTGATAGATTATCTCACCGCCGGACCAGCGGTCTTCAATATCGTAGAAACGGCGGGAATCCTCATCCATCAGATTTATAATATAATCGCCGCAGTCGAAAAGAACCCAGCCTTCCGAATCATCCCGGTTCCTCGCATTTTTGATATCATCGCCCTTAGAAAGAACATATTTCTTCACTTCATTCTTTAAACCGCGAATATGGGTTTCACTGGTACCTGTCGCAATGACAATGTAATCGCCCCAGCTGCATAAACCGGTTATTTTCAAAACCTGCACATTGAGTGCTTTGTTCTCTTCAAGAACCTGAGCCACTTCCAGAACTCTTTTACTTAACATATCTTCCATCAAAATCCTTACCTAAAATAAGTGTAATATCTATTGTATCATCGAGAGACGCATCGGCCTCTGAATGCCATCGTTCGCATTTCAACAGGCCTGCCAGCCCTTTCGCTGCATCTGGATTACCCTTTCGATCGAGAATAACCGTACTTTCGACCTCCTGTCCGTCCACGCGGGTCGCATTACCCAGCCCGGCAATTTTATAGCCGAAACTCTTGAGTATCTGGGATGTTCTTGATGCCAGGCCACTAATGTCCGTTCCGTTGAGAATCTCAACAGAAAAGGCGACCCCCTGATCCGACAGGGATTGGATATTTACCAGATAATCTTCGATCTGGTTGACCAGTTCCTTCAGCAGCCTCTCATCATAATGGGGAAATAAAAGCTCTTTATTATCGACGAAACGCTTAACCCCCAGGACTTTATTATATTGCAGACGGTCCATATCCAGATCGGAGAGATACAACAGGAAGTTTTCAAAAGACTTCCTGTCCATATTCGTCAAAGCCATTTCCCTGGTAAAATCACTGAGCTGATCTGTAGATAGGTATGATCTTTTTTCAGCGAGTTTCTCAAGGAATGATTTTATAAATTTATGATGCCTGTCGATTTTCTCCGAATCCGATTCTCCATCAAGATTGTAAAGCAGATAGGAAATGACCTTCGATCCGTCAAGAGTGACGCTGCCGGGAGGCAGCAGAAAAGTCAGCCCGTCCTTCTTCATATCAACGGGATTCGCAATAAAAAGATTTAAACCGTCGATAAGATCCACCATCTTTTCCAGATCCTGAAGCGAGATGATGTAATAGAAGGGAATATCGATACCGGTAAGGGCACCGACCTTCTTCCTGAAAGGATCTATATCATTTTCATCGAAGAGAATATCAATCCTGTCCACCTTGTTGAGATTGGAAATAATTGATCCCGTATTTCCCGGAATATCCAATACAGCTCCCTTTCCGGTTTCCCGGTAGAAAAGAAACAATTCCGTCAAGAGAGGCTTACCAGCATCCGTAACGGTTATCATGACCGGAACGACAGCTTCAGATTTCACCATTTCTGACATTTTATCCGTTCTGACCTGGAAATACAGAAACAGGGCTGTGATGATTATGACAAGCATCATTGCAATGAGTAATATCAAAGATCTGTCATTTTCCTTTTCTCTCTTCAACTCAGTTCCTCAATCATTTGCATCAAAGCCGGTTCAAGAGGCATTTCTTCAGCTTCCAGATGCGACCTTATCGAAAGGGCTATGGATAAAACCATATCATCTAAATCCAAAGAGAACAATCTCTCCCTCTCCTGACGGGATAGATGAGTTCTACCATCTTCCATATAATCCGCTGCAAAAAGGATTTTACCGACCTTATCCAGTCCAGGACCACCGGAAATGTGATGTCGGACAGCTTTTAGAACCGAAGCATTCTTTATTCCGAAATCTCTCTCGAGAACCAATGCACCGGCTTCTCCATGCAGCAGTATCGGATGCTCGTGATCTTTTCCGGTTATATTTTTCAAGTCCACACCCGAATACTCCCGGCAGATATCATGTCCGAGGCCTGCCAGAGCGCAGAGATGCTGATCTTCCATAAATTTCTCAGCCAGTGACAGAGAAGCCCTTTCAGTTCCCTCGCAATGCCTGAACCTTTTTGCCGACAAAGATCGACGAAGGTGAGCTCTCAACTCTTCAATAATTTCAGACATAGAGCTTTCTCTCCATAATATAGTTGGCAGCTTCCAGGGGAATCAGAGATGATACATCTATGCCCGACTTGATATAGTCTCTTAATTGAGATGATGAGAGTGAGAATATAGAGTTGTCTGCATAGCGGTGGGGAAAGTTGAGTTCGACCCTATTTTCATATAAACGATGGGCGATGATCAGATCTGCCATTTCGAAGATACGATCGGTCGAACGCCATTTGAGAAAATTCTCCGCAAGATCGTCGCCGATGATCAAACCCGGCTTCCCATCGAAATCATAATTCCCGTATATGTGCTCTAGTGTCTCTACGGTATAGGACACTCCTTTCCTTAGGATTTCACATTCGGAATACACAGCCCAGTCATAGGGCACAAGAGAAAGTCGCAGCATTTCAAGCCGCTGCTCCGCTGTCACCTCTCCGGAAATGTCCTTATGAGCGGGAATATAGGAGGGCACGAAAAGGATTCTGTCATATCCGAATTCCTTTCGTACCACCATGGCCAGATTGATGTGTCCATTATGGAGGGGATTAAACGTCCCTCCCAGCATTGCCAGCTTCATAAATCAGTGAGCCATATTCAGTAGATTCAGCCGGACCTCCTCAAGACCGGTTCGGGCGAAAACAGATATGGAAATGATTTTCTCATCGGGGTATTTTCTTCGAAGCTGCTCCAGAGCCTCTTCTGTTCCCTCAAGATCTGTTTTTGTTGCAATAATGATTCTCGGTTTCCTGAGAAGCGATGCTTCAAATTCTTTCAGTTCATTTTTCAAATGCTCGAAAGCATCGAGAAACGCAGGATCGCTGAGATCAATCATAAAAGCAAGTCCGGCGGTTCGGGCGATATGCCTGAGAAAGCGCAGACCCAGACCGGCGCCGTGGGAGGCTCCATCAATAATTCCGGGAATGTCCGCCAGAACGACTTCCCGGTCTGCGATTCTGAGCATACCAAGGTTGGGAATCTTCGTCGTAAAGGGATAGGCACCCACTTTTGGGTCGGCGTTCGTCAGCTCCTTGAGAAGACTCGATTTACCGGCATTGGGAAAACCGACAAATCCCACATCGGCGATCATATTCAATTCGAGGAGTATTTCCGCGTACTGCCCTTCGATACCGGGCTGAGCGTAACGGGGCACCTGTTTTTTGGAGGAACGGTAATGCCAGTTTCCGAGACCGCCTTTCCCGCCCTGGAGAAACACCCATTGCTCTCCGTCGATATTCTCGGAGAAATCCTTGACAACCTGTTTTGATTCGTAGTCCCGGATAATAGTTCCCGGAGGCACGAGAATAAGGATATCCTCTCCATCTTTGCCATGCATTCTTCTGCCCATTCCGGGCTGTCCGTTTTTGGCTTTAAACGTGTGTTTAGCGTTTAAGTGACTGAACGTCTTCAGATTTTTTCTGACTTCAAATACCACATTGCCGCCCCGGCCCCCATCTCCACCGTCCGGTCCGCCCTTGGCTACATATTTCTCTCTACGGAAAGAAACACAGCCCGGACCGCCGTTGCCGGAAAAGAGCTCAAGACGGGTTTCATCAATAAATCCCTGCACAATCGACCTTTAAATCTTATTTCTATCTCCCCTGAAATTACGGCAGGGGCATATCACTGCAAAAGCCTACATATCGTGAGCAGAGCACCCGACAGGTAGGCTTTGGCAAGTAAATCCGGCGGCACAAACCGCCGATTTCCAATGTAAAACTTCGCATCTGCTGACGCAAAGCAATTCAACGGGGTGAAAACCCTAATGAATCAGTTTGCTTCTGTAATAGAAACTCTCTTCTTTCCTTTTTTGAAGTGAAAAAGAACGCTTCCGCTTACTTTTGCAAAAAGTGTGAAGTCTCTTCCGAGTCCTACATTTTCACCGGGGTGAATTTTAGTTCCTTTCTGACGGACGATAATTTCGCCGGCTTTAACAGTCTGACCGCCGAAACGTTTTACTCCGAGTCTTTTGGAATTGGAATCTCTTCCGTTCTTTGAGCTACCGCCACCTTTCTTATGAGCCATGAATCATTTCCTCATTACTAATAATTTCAAGTCTGATACAAGCGGGATAATCCCTTTCAAGGTCGGACAAACCGTTTAACAGAAACTCCGTTATCCCTTCTGTCCACTCCCGCTTCCCTTCATCGATCTTCAAAACTTTCAGTTTAAAAGATCCTCTTTCTCCGGATTCGAACGTGCAGTTCTCTCGGAACCGCGAAATCAGAATCCGGCCGGCTGTTCTCGCAAGAACCGTTACGGCAGAACAGACAATGTCATATCCCCTTTCCCCGTAGCCGGCATGACCGCTGACATCCAGATGAACCAGACAGGAGCGATCGTCGATAACAGCACTGGCAGTTATCATTTTACAGTTTGATATCCTCAACTGTAAGCATTGTGTACTGCTGTCTGTGACCCTGGGTCTTCTTGTAACCTTTTCTTCTTTTCTTTTTGAAGACGATTACTTTCTTGTCCTTGATTGTATCACCAATCTTAGCTGTTACCTTAGCTCCGTCCACATAGGGAGTTCCGATTTTTGTTTCCTTTTCGTCGGAAACGAGCATAACTTTGTCAAGTTCAAGCGACTGTCCGGCCTCTGCATCGAACCTGTCCACTTTAAGAACGGAACCTTTGACAGCCTTGTACTGCTTTCCTTTGATTTCTACAAGAGCGTACATTAAACCAACCTCTTTAAAATATATTTTCGGCCGGCAGTAAACAGATCTCGGAGACCGGACTATTCCCGTCGGACCATCCGGTCCTGGTGAGGTTTAAAAGTCCTAAAAATCTCCCGTCCTTACTACGGGCATCGAAATCCTAATCAAATAGCCGATTTTAATCAATGCGGAATCGGCTGTTCCCGCCTACATTTTGTCAAGAAACCGAATATTAATCAGTTTGAAGGCATTTTTCAAGACCTGAAGGACGGCTTTTGACAGCTCAATTCTCGTAACAATCAGATCGGAATCATCATTATTCAGAATAGGGTTCTCATGATAGAACCGGCTGAAGTTTCTGGAAAGCTCGTATGCGAATGAAGCGATGACCGAGGGATTCATTTCAGAGGCGGCCTGATCGACCATTCCCGGATATGCCCCGATCAGCTTGATAAGCTCCCAGGCTTCAGGTGAGGTCAGCAGTTCCGGTCTGAACTCCCCCCTGTAATCTCCCGATTCATATTTTCTCAGCATACTGCTGATACGGGCTCCCATATACTGCATATAAGGTCCGGTATTGCCATTGAAAGAGAGAGACTCCCTGGGATTGAAAACCATATCCTTCAAGGGGGATATATGAAGCAGATAATAGTTCAGAGCACCCAGAGCAATGGCATGAGCCGTTCCTGTAACATCCTCAAGCTCCTCTTCCCTGCCTTTGGATTTAATCTCTTCAATGACAAGGTCTTCCAGCTGTGTCAGCAGATCATCGGCATCGACGACTGTCCCTTCGCGGGATTTCATCTTACCCTCCGGAAGATTGACCATTCCGTAGGAGAGATGATACAACTGATCAGCCCATTCATAACCGAGTTTTTTCAGTGTGTGAAAAAGAACTTTAAAATGATATTCCTGCTCATTACCCACGACATAAATCAAACGGTCGAAGGGAAAATCCCCATGCCGGGCTATGGCGGTCCCCAGATCCTGGGTTACATAAACCGATGTGCCGTCTCCACGGAGAAGAACTTTCGTATCCAGCCCGATATCACTCATATCAAGACGGATGCTTCCGTCTTCGTCTTTATAGAAATGACCGTCTTCAAGGCCTTTCATAACAATGTCCTTGCCGGACAGATACGTTTCACTTTCGAAGTAAAAACGATCAAAGGAGATATCGGTTCTGGCATAGGTTTCGTTTATTCCATCAAGAGTCCATTTATTCATGGTCTCCCAGAGAGCCCTGGTCTCGCTGTCCCCGTCTTCCCATTTTTTAAGCATCTCCTGAGCCTGACCGTCGGCACCGGAATCTTCTTTGGCCCAGTTATTATATTTGACGTAATAATTACCGACAAAATGATCGCCTTTGCTTCCCGTTGAATCGGGAGTCTCTCCGTTTCCGAATTTACTGTAGGCAAGCATGGACTTACAGATATGGACACCTCTGTTGTTGATGAGGTTGACTTTCTGGACATCCGCACCGGCCGCTTCGAGAATCCGGGCCGTACTCTCGCCGAGGATATCATTTCTCAGATGCCCCAGGTGAAGCGGTTTATTCGTATTGGGGCTTGAGAACTCTATCATTACTTTTTCGCCTTTCAGGCTTTCCGTGCGACCGTATTGATCACCTTTTTCCTGAACAGATTTCAGAACCGACTGAAAAACTGACTGACGGCTTATATAAATATTGATATATGGACCGGCCGTTTTGGCTTCACCGGGAATATCCCCGCCGAGAGAGGCTGCGATCTCGGCCGCTATAGCGGGAGGAGCTTTTTTGAAATCTCTGGCAAAGGGGAACATGGGAAAAGCCAGATCTCCCATATCCGATCTGGGAGGGGTTTCCACAATAATTCTGTCCCTGGGATCTTCCATCTCTATTCCCGCATCTGCAGCGGCTTTTTTCAGAGAGGAGGCAATGATATCCTTCCACTGCTCTTTCAATTCCTGCATAAAAACTCCTTTCCTGGTATGAGAGATCGTCTCCTGTCGGGGATGGCCCGGCAACAGTAAAAATCTGCTGAAGCCCGGGATTTCATACTCCGGAGGAACGACTCTTAGGCAAGCTGTAAACAGAGATTACGATCTGCCTTTTATTGATGCTTACTTAATTAATATCAAAAAAGAGAACGAAGAGTCAATTGAGGGGCGTTTTCAGAGTTCTTTTTCTTCCAGCACTTTCATTTCCGAAATGTATCGGACGATTTTATTGATCATAAGAGACAGCAGCTTGAAGGTTTCTCTCAACTCGGTATTGGCTTTTCCGCCGATTGAAGAGATGTTGGACAGTGTATCGTAAGCTCCTCCGTCACCAACAACAATTCCCTGCAGGATTTTAGCCATAAGCCTCATATGGCCGATGAAGCCCGAGACGAGAGGCTCCACTTCCATATCCATATGTTGCAAGGCATTAATTACCGCATTTTTATAGGTTTCCTCTTCTGCATTTTCGGGAAATACACTGTGATCCACGGGAAAAGAAGGACTGTCTATTATTGCTTTTAATCCGGTGAATTTTTTCCCCAGCATATCGATATAGGTAATCACTTTGTCAAATTCCGCTTTATTGTCTTTTTTATAGAATTCCCCTTCACGCCGGATAATCATAAACGTGGAATAGAAGCGGTTGGGCAGAATCTCAGACAGAAATGACTGAATAAAAGCCAGGCTTTTTTCATAAGTTGCGGGACTTCCCGGAAAATAATGATTGCGGGAGTACTTTTCAACAGGCTTGACATATCTGACCCCGGTCAGAGAACAAACATCTTTTTCCGTATCGTTTTTCTTTCTTTCATTGACGAAAAACGCATAGGATCTGGATATCCGGGCAGCCCAGAATTTTCTGTAGAGGCGAAACCAGTCATCGACAAGAGGCGGAGTCTGAGCTCCCTTTGAGAGATCTCCCGATAAGACCCGAACCAGATGCTCGAGAGGAACATTTTTATTAAAGTTGCGGATGAAAGAGAGAAAGGTATCCGCCGCCATCATTTTCCTGTTGAGAATCTCTCCGGGACCGGCTTTGGAGTCCTCATAGAGAAACAAAGCCTCCAGGGCACGGACAGTCGGAGGTTTGTTCAGGGACCTGAGAATTCCCGCAAGTTCGAGGAGAGGCTCGTGGACATCTTCTATCCTGCAGACCGGCTCTGCTCCCGGAACGATAGAGTCAAAACTCTTGAGAATGGAACCGAGGTTGAAACTGGACAGAAGATAGAGACTGTAAAGACTCTGACAGGCTTCGTTCATGATCGCGCAGTCAAGATCGGAGACCGACTCCATCTTCATATTGAAGAACTCGTCAATTTCCGCTTTTATTTCAGAGGAATCGCGTTCCATATCCTCTTTTTCCAGAATCCACGGATCCGTTTTGTCGAGCAGTTCCCTCTGTAGATCCGGAAGGACAATCCCTCCGACAAAGGCATAGAAATCCTGTTTGTTATCATAACTGAAAACCTGGCGCAGGGGTTTTCTGAAAAAACGGCACGGCTCCTTTAATTTGACAAGCTCATCGTAAAAGGTGTTTTTGAGTACCTGCGCTTTAAAATCAGCCAGGTTGCTGTTGTGAAAATACTTTTTCCGTAGAACATTGACTTTATACTCTTTCAGAAGCGTGGGAATATCCTTCTGCTTAACAAGGGATTGAAGAAAAAGAACTATCTTCTGCAACACATTAAGAGTTTCGTAATCCATCTGATTCTGCTGAAAATCTCCATCCGCGGTCTCTTCCTGAGAAACAAGGGGTTCCTGGGACAGATCAAGAGAAATTTCCATCTTTTCCAGCATTTCTTTTTTTTCAATGGTGGATAAATTTATTATAAGTTTGTCAAAATTCGTCAGATTATCCATGTTTCTAATTTTATTTCTATTATATGCTCAAAGCAACAAAGAGTAAGGATTTATTATGAATAACTTGAAGAAAATAACAATTTTCGACACAACATTGAGGGATGGAACTCAGGGAACGGGAATAAATCTTACCCTGAAAGACAAACTTGATATTGCAGCCAGACTTGACGATGCGGGAATTGACTATATTGAAGGCGGTTTTCCCCTTTCTTCCGAAAAGGAAGCTTCATTTTTCAGACTGGCAAAAAAAGAGAATTATAAACACTCTAAAATAGCAGCTTTCGGGTCAACTAGAAAATCGGGAAACAACGTTGATTCCGACCCCTATATTACAGCCATGCTCGAAGCGGAAACTCCGGCTGTCGTTGTGGTTGGAAAATCATGGAAAGAGCATGTTGAAAAAGTTATTGGTACGACTTTCGAAGAAAATCTTGAAATGATTTACGATTCTATTTCATACCTGAAGAGAGAAGGCCGGGAAGTTATTTTCGATCTGGAACATTTCTTCGACGGATACAAGGGTGATACGGAATATGCCCTGAATGTTCTGAGGACAGGAACAGAAGCGGGAGCCGACTCACTAGTCCTTTGCGACACCAACGGCGGAACACTGCCCAATGAAGTGATGGATATCCTGGGAGCGTTGCCCCAGAGCGAACTGGCGCCCATCGGCGTACACTATCATAACGATACGGGAAACGCCGTGGCTAATTCCATTTTATCGGTTCGCTCCGGAGCCACTCATATTCAGGGTACGATTAACGGCTGGGGAGAACGGTGCGGGAATGCGAACCTCTGTATCATTGTCCCGAACCTGGCTCTGAAAATGGGTTACAAGACCAATATGAATGAGAATATTGACGGCCTGACATCCCTCTCACGCTTCGTTGCCGAAAAAGCCAATATCATTCCCGACAGGAATCAGCCCTATGTGGGAGAAGCAGCATTCAGCCATAAAGCCGGGCAGCATGCCGATGTCATCGCCAAAGCTCCGGAACTGATGGAGCACATCGACGGCAAGTTAGTCGGTAACAAGAGGAAAATCCTCATATCAGGACTGGCGGGAAAATCCACTATCGTCAGGAAACTGGCAAAATACGGTGAATTCGATAAAAACTCGGAAATCGTGGCCAGGCTTTTCGAAGACCTGAAGGAGAAGGAGCTTGAAGGGTATGAGTATGAAGCAGCTGAAGCGTCCTTCGATCTCCTTATCCGGAAAGCTCTTGGACGGTTCACATCGCTTTTCGATTTGAATAATTATCATCTAGAATCTTTTAAAACAAACGGCACCGTATCCAAAACTGTGGGTCGGATCTTTCTGAAAGCCAACGGGATAGAGCACATGGGTGCGGCTGTCAGCAACGGTCCCGTGGAGACAATTGACGACGCGCTGAGAGATGCTCTGACGGAAACCCATCCCTTCCTTGCGAAAATGAGTCTGATAGACTACAAGGTCCGGGTATTGAATCCGGAAGAGGCGTCTCATGCCAAAGTAAGAGTTTTTATAACATCATCGGATCACCAGCACAGCTGGGATACGGTTGGCGTTTCGGAAAACATTGTAGAAGCTTCATGGGAAGCTCTCGTGGAAAGCATGGATTATTATTACAATAATTATGTAATAGACCCCGAGGAATAAAACAGTTTTTTCGAATTCAAAAGGCAGCCCGGTTTGATTCAGGCTGCCTTTTTTTCTCCCACCCGACTTGTCGATGGACATAGTGAGATTTTATCTGCTGAAATCCGGCAGAGGGCTGATCGAGAGTGTTCCTTTTCGAATCCACTCGATCCCTTTCACCGCGGCCTGAGCCGCACTCGTCGTAGTCGTATAGGGTATTTTCCTTCTGACGGCTTCAGCCCGGATATACGTATCGCCGTATTGGGAATACTGCCCCATCGGTGTATTGATCAGCAGATCGATTCGCCCTGCCGCCATATGGTCAACGACATTGGGATGCCCTTCATGGATTTTGAGTATGACCTCCGCGAAGATTCCCTTTGAAAAGAGAAAATCCGCCGTTCCTCTGGTCGCAGCGATATCAAATCCCATCTCAACGAACTCTTTCACAACGGGAAGGATAGTCTCGCGGTCTTTTTTATTCACTGAAACATAGACACGCCCTTTTGAGGGAAGATGGGTATTAACGGCAATCTGGGCTTTGGCAAAGGCTTCTCCGAAAGTACTGCCCGTACCGGCGGCCTCTCCTGTAGATTTCATTTCAGGTCCAAGTATGGGATCCTGACCGGCAAAGCGGTCGAATGAGAACACCGCTTCCTTGACAGCCCAGCCGGTTATGCACTCTCCCCGGCCGATTCCCGAAGAATCGACGAGGTTCTGAGCTTTCAGGTCTTCTCCGTCCCAGACTTTCACCGCCGCATCGACCAGATCGACCCCTGTCACTTTGGAAAGAAAAGGAACGGTTCGCGAAGCTCTTGGATTGACTTCGATGAGATAGAGAATATCATCCTTCACGGCAAACTGAATATTGAGGAATCCCCGGACATTCAGTTCACGGCTGATATCCCAGGCCGCTTTTTCCATCTCCCTCAGAATCGCATCTTTCGACTTATAGGGAGGGATAACGCAGGCTGAGTCGCCGCTGTGAATTCCCGCAGCCTCTATATGCTGGAGGATTCCTCCGATAAAAATATTCACGCCGTCTGCTACGGCATCGAGATCGTACTCGAAAGCATCTTCGAGGAACTGATCCACAAGGAGAGGACTTTTTTCCGAAACACGGACAGCTTTATTCAGATATTCATTGAGCTCATCATCATTATAGGCGATGAACATACTTTTTCCACCGAGAACAAAAGAAGGGCGCAGCAGAACAGGATAACCGATCTGGTGCGCAAAGCTTCTCACTTCATCATTGGTAAGCGCCGTTTTATTGCGGGGCTGTTTGAGATTCAGCTTATCGAGCATGACCGCGAAGAGCTTTCTGTCCTCTGCCGTATTGATGCTGTCAAGACTGGTCCCGGTAAGATCGGCACCGGCAGAGAGAAGATCGCCGGCCATATTCAGCGGAGTCTGTCCACCCAGCTGAACAACAACTTTGTCGGCATTTTCCTTTTCAATAACCGAAATGACATGCTCGCTGCTGAGCGGCTCCAGATAGAGTCTGTCAGAGACATTATAATCGGTTGAAACTGTTTCGGGATTGGAATTGACCATGATGGTTTTATAGCCCCTTTTCCGCCAGGCTTTTGAAGCAAGGGTACAGCATGTGTCAAATTCCAGCCCCTGACCGATCCGATTGGGACCGCTGGAAATTATGACGACTTTTTTGCAGTCTTCCGATCCGCCTTCGTCTATTTCGCCCCAGGTAGAATAGAAATAAGGAGTTTCCGCCGTGAACTCACCGGCACAGGTATCAACGAAATGATAGGAGGGTTTCATCCCGAAGGATTTTCTTCTGGCGGTGATGTCAGAACCGATAGCCCCGACCAGCGTTCCGATGCGCTTATCGGTCAACCCCATCCGTTTGGCCTCCAGCAGTAGCTCTTCATCCAATCCGGCTGAACCGGCTTCACTCAGTCTCTTCTCCAGTTCAACCTGACGTGTCATCATATATAGGAACCATTTATCGAAACCTGTGGTTTTATTGAGTTTCTCCATGGCTTGGGGTCCTTCTTTTTTCAGAACCGTATAAGCAGCCAGTATCCGGAATGGATTGGCCGTCGTCAGCATGGTATTGATATCCTTTTCAGAAACAGAAAGTTCTTCAATTCCTTCGAATCCGATTTCCGCCGCACAGACCGCTTTATTCAGTGCTTCTTCCGCTGTTCGGCCGATGGCCAGAGCCTCTCCGACAGAGCGCATCTGCGTTCCCAGCGCTGTTCCGCTCAAGGGGAACTTCTCCGTCTCGAAACGGGGAACTTTTACGGCGCAGTAATCGAGAGCCGGCTCGAAGCAGGACACGGATTTGCCGGTTATCTCATTGACGATCTCATCCAGAGTATATCCGACTGCCAGCTGGGCGCTGCACGAGGCGATGGGAAATCCCGTAGCCTTACTGGCCAGAGCCGACGAGCGGGAAACCCGGGGATTCATTTCAATGACAATCTGCCTTCCCGTTTCAGGATCAACGGCGAACTGAACATTAGCCCCTCCGCAGTCAACACCCACGGCTCTGAGGATATCGATCGAAGCGGTTCTCATCCTCTGGTACTCCGAGTCCGACAGCGTCTGAATCGGTGCGATAGTTATGCTGTCCCCCGTATGGACCCCCATCGGGTCGATATTTTCGATGGAACAGACGATAATGGCGTTGTCTCCCTTATCGCGCATAACCTCCATCTCGAACTCTTTCCAACCGATGAGACACTCTTCGATCAAAGCCTCCCCGACAGGACTTTCAATCAGCGCCTTCTCGAAGACGCTCATCAGCTCCTCTTCCGAAGAGGCGATAGCACCGCCCATTCCTCCGAGAGTGAAACTCGGTCTGACGACCAGTGGATACCCCCATTTCCGCCCCATTTCAACCGCTTCATCGAGCTTTCCCGTAATAGTGGATTTTGCCGACTCCAGTCCGAGCTCCGCCACAACTTCCTTGAAGAGCCTGCGGTCTTCCGCAAGATTGATTGCTTCGATGTTGGCTCCTATTATCCTGACATTGTGTTTTTTCAGAACCCCGGCTTTATCCAGCGCCAGAGTGAGGTTCAGAGCAGTCTGACCTCCCATCGTTGAAAGTATGGCATCGGGTTTTTCCTCTTCGATAATCCTTTCGACATAGGGGACCGAAAGAGGCTCGATATAGATTTTATCCGCCGTACCGGGCGTCGTCATAACGGTAGCCGGGTTCGGATTGACCAGAATGACTTCATATCCCTCTTTTTTCAGGGATTTTACCGCCTGAGTTCCCGAATAGTCGAACTCACAGGCCTGGCCGATCACAATGGGACCGGAACCGATGATCAGTATTTTTTTTATGCTTTTATCCGCTGGCATTTATTTCCCCTCCCACTCTTTTGTCAGTTTGACGAACTCGCTGAATATCCATGTAGAATCGTCAGGCCCGGGCTCCGCTTCGGGATGGAATTGCGTCGTGAATATTTTTTTCTCCCGGGAAATCAGTCCTTCGACGGACTGGTCATTGGCATTTCTGAAACGGACTGATACATCGGAAGGAAGAGATGTCTCATCGACCATAAAGCCGTGATTCTGCGCCGTAACAAAGACACGGCCAGTTTCTTCATCGCGTACCGGATGATTTCCGCCATGATGTCCGAACTTCATTTTCTCCGTTTTTCCACCGAGGGCTAGACCCATAATCTGATGGCCGAGACAGATTCCGAAAACAGGGACTTTCCCGATCAGCGATTCGCACAACCCGATCTGGTTTTCCAGAACAGCCGGATCTCCCGGCCCATTGGAAAATAGTACTGCGTCGATCTGGGCGGCCAGAATCTGTTCTCTGGAAACCGTTGAGGGAAAGAGTGTAACATTGACCCCCCGGTTCTCCATCTCCTGAACAATTCCCTTTTTTATGCCGCAGTCAATCAGAGCGAAGTTCAATGCCTCCTGTTTCGGCGCAGCGGGAGCAATCATCGTTTCTGTTCCCAGCTCGTCGATCAGATTTCTCCCCTCCATAGACGGTATGGATTTCAGATAGTCCAGAACCAGGGCGATCTCCTCATCACTGAGTCTTTTTTTATCACTTCTGACAATGACACCGTTACGGCTGCCCTCATTGCGGAGACTGAGAGTCAAAGCTCTCGTATCGATATCGGATATGCACCGGATCCCCTCTTTCTTAAGGAAGTCATTAAAAAAAAGCCGCCCCTCAGCTACCGGACCATTATAAAATGACCTGACAACCAAAGCGGCGGCTTGCTTCCCGGCGGAAGTACTACCTGAACTGTGCGGGCCCGTCTGGGACCACTTTTCCTCGGTACCGTAATTGCCTATGTGCGGGTAAGTCATCAGAACAATCTGTCCCGTATAAGAGGGATCGGTCACGATCTCCTGATATCCCGTCATGGAAGTATTGAAAACGACTTCTCCGACGGGACAATCCTCTGTATTCCCTTTTTTCAACTCACTGACAAGAGGGATTTGAGCGCCCCAACCGAATCCCTTGAAGACCGCGCCGTCTTCAAGAATGAGAAAAGAGTTTACTTTCATTTCACCAGCCTTTTAAAACATTTTCGTATTTGTAATATAAAAGGGGCATGAATGGCAAACACTTTTTGTGTATTTATTCCATTAATTTAATTTTTTTTAGACTTTTATGTATATTACAGAAGATCTATGCATAAACAATGTATAATATACACAATTTATTCACCAACGTAGTTTATAAAAGTAGTTATATTGTATCCTTCAAGAACCTCATCGAAATTGAGAAACGGCAATCCGATTACGGAAAAGACATCAGTAACTTCAGCGCCGCCTTCTTTCAGAAGATCAGCTGCCGCTTTCAGAGTACCTCCCGTCGCCAGAAGATCATCGACTATCAGGACATTTTTTCCGACGGGAATGTCCGCCTTATGGATCTCAATCGTCGCTTCACCGTATTCCAATTCGTAGGATTTTTTTATTGTCTCGCCGGGCAGCTTTCCTGCTTTACGGACGAGAATTAGCGGCAACCCGAGCCTTTCAGCTAAAGGAGCGGCAAAAATGAATCCTCTCGACTCCACTGCGGCAACGGCACCGATACTGCGGGAGGAATAGACCTCAGCCATTTTATCGAGAACCCACTTAAATGCACCGGGATTCATCATAATGCTTGTAATATCATAAAAGAGAATACCGGGTTTAGGGAAATCCGGAACTTTTCTGATGACATCATCAAGGTTAAAATCTTTCAATTTGTACCTGCCTTATAAAATAATTGGTCACAAAGCAGATACTAATCGCCACATCACTATCTGTCAATTGCCCTGTTTCTCATAGATTGTAAGCCTGGATCGAGAGTTCGCGGGAGAATTTATCCTTGGACAAAATAAGTTGCGCAAATTATCATACTTATATGAAACAAATTATACCTATAGCCAGCGGTAAGGGCGGTGTCGGAAAAACCACAACAGTCGCGAACCTCGGAATTTCCCTTGCGAGAAAGGGAAAAACTGTCATTATGATCGACCTGGACCTCGGAGAATCAAATCTCCACACTGTTATGGGTATCAAAAATATAAAACCCGGTCTCGGTCACTTCATCAATAAAAGGGAAGAGTCATTTGAATCTCTTATCCAGGAAACGGGAATCGACCGGCTCTACCTGATCACAGGAGATTCGCTGTTTCCCGGAGCAGCCAATCTCCCCTATTTCCAGAAGAAGAAAATTATAAAGTCCATCCGGGAGCTCACTGCAGATTACATTCTCCTCGACATAGGTTCGGGCTCTTCCTACAATGTCATAGATTTTTTCCTCATATCCCCGGAGAACATGATCGTAACGATTCCTGAAACCACAGCCCTGCTCAACGCTTATTCATTTCTGAAGAACGCCCTGTACAGACTGATTTACCTGGCTCTGCCACCTCACAGTGACGAAAGAGACTATTTTAATGAATTCAGCAGAGAGTCCATTGAAAAAGGAGAAAACAACCTTGCCAACCTGGTTCAGGTCATGAGTAGATTCAGCGAAGATCTCAGCAGAAGAATCAGTCATTCACTCTCCCAGTTCAGTCCCCACGTTGTTTTCAATATGTCATTGAGTGCCGATGAAAAGTTCATCACCGACAAACTGATCAGAATAACCGATAAAAATCTTGGAAAAAAAATCCGCACAGCCGGACAGCTGCCCTGGGTGAACGAAATGAGACGATCTTCAATCATTATGAAACCCTATCTCCAGTTATATGAGAAAAGCAGCTATGAAGAAGCAATGAACAATCTGACAAATTACATAGATGACAATTTCAAATTCAGATTCCATTGAATTCTTCAGGGGTACTTTCTCTTGAACGAGGGCACTCTCGCCATGGCATTGACAGTAAGATCGGAAACATCTCCCTCTTTCAGATAATGGTAGCCGATCGCCGCAATCATGGCGCCGTTATCCGTACAGAGCTTTAAGGAGGGATAATAGGCTTCAATTCCGTGAATCGATGAAATAGCTTTTCTGAAATAGCTGTTAGCCGTGACACCGCCTCCGGCGACAACCCGGTTGAGACCTGTGTCCTTGACGGCTTTCTTCAATCTTTTGATAAGGATATCGATTGCAGTTTTCTGAAATGAGGCGGCTATATTCTCCGGAGATTTCTCGTAACCTTCATTATGAAACTGGTCTAGCTGATTGATGACGGCTGTTTTCAGCCCGGAATAGGAAACATCGTATGCATGATCCCCTTTATGAAGATTCGGTTTGGGAAATGAGAAAGCTTTCGGATCGCCTTTCTCCGCCATTTTGTCGATGATGACTCCGCCGGGGTAACCGAAATTATAGAATTTGGCCACCTTGTCAAAAGCTTCGCCGCAGGCATCGTCAATTGTCGTTCCCAGCACCTCCACTTCATCGAATCCGGATACTTTTGAAATGATCGTATGACCTCCGGAAACAAGAAGACCGATATAGGGGTATTCAATATCATATTCGAGATGGGGAGCATAAAGATGAGCCCGGATATGATCGACTCCCACAAAAGGGATATCGAGAGACCATGCGAGTCCTTTGGCGAAAGAGAGGCCGACGAGCAGCGATCCCACAAGTCCCGGACGGTTTGTAACGGCGATGCCGTCGATCTGATCGGCAGTCATACCGGCTTCCGCGAGTGATTCTTCAACAACGGGATAAATCCATTCGGTATGAAGCCTCGATGCTATTTCAGGAACAACCCCGTTAAAGGGTTTATGCAGATCAATCTGAGTAGCTATCACATTGCTGAGAATTCTCTTTCCGTCTTCAACAACTGCTACAGAACACTCATCGCAGGAACTCTCTATACCTAATACCAACATATATACGCCTCTTCGCTCATTATCCGACAGTAATCTTTCGCTTACGTTTGAATATAAAAAGAGCTGTTCCAGACAAACCGGAACAGCCCCGATAGAAAGAATTTATGAATAAAGCTTTTACAAGTCAAGTGGCATCGTTTTAATTAAAGAGAAACTCCTTATACTCCTCAGCCTGAGATCTCAATTTTCTTAAAGCTCTGATTTCGATCTGCCGGACAGTTTCGGGAGAAATTCCCATCTCCTCCCCGATTCTCTTCAAGGTATACTTTTCCCCGCCGTAGAAAGAAAAGCGGTATTTCAGGATTTCCTTCTCCCGTTCCATTAAAGTCTCGAGAAAACGGACCGTATCCTCTTTAATGCTTTTCCTGATCAATTCCATATCGGGAGAGTAAGTGTTATCCTCCACGACATCGAGAAGAGTTCCGTTATCAAGATTAATTTCACTGTCAAGAGAAACGACGGCATTTGAAATCTCCAGAATGGAAAGGACCTCATCGGGCTCCATTCCGGCATATTCGGCGATTTCCTCGATCGAGGGATTGCGCATATTCATCTGGGTCAAAGTGTTAATAGTGCTCTGTATCCGTCTGAGAGACTCTTCTTTCCTATGAGGAAGTCTGATCGCTCGTTTCTTATTGGATATGGCTCTTACAATAGACTGCTTGATCCACCAGGATGCATATGTACTGAATCTGACACTTTTTCTGTAATCGAATTTTCCCGCTGAACGAATCAGGCCGAGATTTCCTTCCTGAATCAGATCCAGAAGATTCAGATCCGTTCCCGTATAAGCTTTGGCTATTTTTACGACTAATCTTAGATTTGAATTTATAAGTTCCTGTCTTGCAAGCTCATCGCCCCGTTCGATCCGCCTGGACAAGTCCATTTCCTCTTCAAAGGATAAAAGTGGGAATTGGCTGATTTGTTCAAAATAGCTTTTAAGTGCATCTTCGTGGTCAATCGTATTCTTTTTACTCATAACAACTCCTGCATTAAATAATGCAAGAGCTGTGCCAAGAATCAGATTTAGCCTTCAAAAAAAAATAATCCCTTATTCAGAAAGGGATTATTCAATAAAATAGAAATCTGGTTTCTTAAAGTTCAGTTATTATGTATAGATTTTTATACAGTTTAACTAATAATATAACTCATATTTTTTAAAAAACAGGTCGCTGGGTCGATAACTGACGAAACATCATATCGGAAATTCCCAGATTTGCAGTTTCTGCCATTTTTTTCGCATACTCATCGTAAAGCATATCCTCAAAAATCTCCTGACCCATTCCCCCATCAAGAAGGCCGCTTTTAGTCACTGTTTTTTTCATACTGTTTAGCATCTGCTTTATGAAGAGAGCTTCGAATTCAACAGTGGCTTCCTTCAGTTTTTTATCATCGGAAGACATAGTGCTTCTGACGCTTGAATTCAAAGCCGAATCCACTGTGGAACTTGCATAATTAGCCATTCCCGTTGCTGTTACGTCCATGATTTAAACCATCCTGTTTATCTCTTGAGGCTGTTAGCTATTCCGAGCATGGTATCGGAAGTCTGAATGGCTTTGGAGTTCAGCTCGTAAGCTCTCTGGGCCACGATCATATTTACCATCTCTTTCACAACTGAAACGTTTGAGTTTTCTATAAACTTCTGCAGAGTTTTACCCATTCCGTCAAATCCCGGTCTGCCCGTAATGGCGTCACCTGAAGCATTGGTCACTTTATAGGTGTTATCCCCGATAGCCTGAAGACCGGCAGGATTGACAAACCGGAAAATCTGAAGTTGTCCAACCTGCAGAGGATCATCACTACCGGGGATTTTAACTGTGACCCGTCCGTCCTGGCTGATTGTCAGACTTTCGCGTATAAAATCTTCAGGAAGAACAAGTTCAGGAAGCATTTTATTTCCGTTCGATGTGACAAACTGCCCGTTCGAATCAATTTTAAAGGATCCGTCTCTCGAGTAACCGTATGTCCCGTCAAGCTGGAGCGTCCGGAAAAATCCTTCCCCCTGAATAGCGATATCGGCTTCATTTCCCGTGTTCTGAAGAGATCCCTGGGTAAACATTCTCTGAGACGCACCGACCTTTACACCATGGCCGACCTGTATACCTGTCGGAACAACGGTTTCTTCAGTAGCCGGTGTTCCGGCTATACGTGATGTCTGATACAGAAGATCTTCAAAATCCGCTCTGACCTGTTTGAAACCCGTCGTATTGACGTTTGACAGGTTGTTTGAAATTGTGTCGATATTAAACTGCTGGGCATTCATCCCCGATGCGGCAGTCCATAATGATCTCATCATACTCTATTCCTCACCGCAGCTTAGAATCTGGCCGCGTTATTTATAAGTTTATCGAGAAGACTGTCATGGGTGGAAATAACTTTCTGATTGGCTTCGTATGCTCTGTTGACTTCGATCATTTCCACCATTTCCCTGACGGGATTGACATTGGAACCTTCGAGAAATCCCTGACGGATCTTCGGTCTGTCCGAGCCACCCAGAATCTGCGCCTGTCCCGACTCAGTCGTATCGGTCCACAGAGATGTTCCCTGTTTCTTGATAAACCGGTCACCCTGACCATCGAAGCCGACAATTTTAAGTGTATCGACCAGTTCAGTGTTTTCCCAGGTATTTTCATCCATAGTCACAAGCCGATCAGGATCATCGGCAAAATCGAGGTTCTGCCAGACTTTCCCGTCTTCATCGATTGTAAAATTGTTGGCTTTGATTTGAATGGGGCCATTCTCACCGAGCACATGATACCCCTCTTTTGTGAGCAGATATCCCTCTTTGCCCAGAATAAAGGAACCGTTTCTCGTGTACCGTTCCCCTTCGTTGGTCTGAATTGAAAAAAAGCCCTTATTTTCCAAAGCCATATCGAAGGGATTCTCTGTCTGCTTCAGGGCACCCTGGGTAAAAACGGTATAGGACTCATTGTATTCCACACCGGTACCAAGCTTCCCGACCACAGGAGCCACATCGACGGAACCGACAGGAAAGCGGTGAACGCCGTCGTCGTCAAAGCGACGCATAAGCATTTCCGGGAAAGCTTTCTGAATGGATGTGTCTTTTTTGTATCCCGTGACATCCACATTGGCCAGGTTGTTGGCCAGCGCATCCATGCGATGCTGCTGGGCCTGCATGCCGCTGGCTCCTGTGTAGATACCTCTAACCATGAATTCCTCCGATCATTCTTCTACTTAAAATGATCGGAGAATGGTTTTTTTACTTAAGATATTTTCTACAAACTTATGCCGCGGCTTTTGAAACCCGATCCGATGACGTCATGCACTTCATTCATAATGATAAAAGCGTCGGGATCTTCCTGGAGAATGATATATTTCAGCTGGGCGGACTGGCGGATACTGAAGGAAACGAAGAGAATCTTCTTTTCCTGTCCCGTATATCCCCCTTCCCCGTAAATAAAGGTAACGCCTCTTTCCAGTTCATCAAAAATCCGGTCTTTTATTCTGTCAGCAGCTCCGTTATCTGTGCAGATAATATGAGCTGCTTTTACCCGGGAGAGACCTTCCGTCACCATATCCACAATTTTGGAGGAAAGAAAAAGAGCGAAATAGCTCCATATAATCAGATTGAGATCGCCGAACATAACTCCCGTAAAAAGGATTATGGAAGTTTCTATAATGAGGTACCCGTTACCTACGGAAATATTGAATTTCTTTTTGAGAAAAGCTACGGGTATATCCGTACCGCCTGTAGAAGCCCGGGATTTGAAAATAATACCGATTCCGACCCCCAGAAATATGGATCCGGCTATTGTGGCGATCAGGATTTCGTCGGTCATGGCCAGTTCCGACAGATTCTTCAGCGTTCCGTCGACCATATTGTACTTCTCGATCAGTGGAACGAGAATGCCCCATTTGTAAAGCCTGGCCGGCGCCACCAGATCCACCATCAGGGAACTGATAAAAAAGCCGGCAAAGGTTCCCAGACCGAATTCTTTCCCGATAAAAAAGATTCCGAGAATCCAGAGAGGGATGTTCATGGCCAGCATGGTGCCCCCCGCATTCCAACCGAAGAAATGGAGAAAGATCTGACTTAATCCACCGACTCCGCCGGGTGCGACTTTATAAGGGAGAAGAAACCAAGAGAGGCCGATTCCGTAGATGAGACTGCCCAGAAGGATCCCTCCGGCCTGTTTGAAAAATCCGTAGATTGTCAGCTTTGATTTATCCCCCATTAATGACTCCCGTAATCGATCTGATAATGTTTTAATTAATCAAAATTGACATACAAAAGTAATTTGTTCAATAATTAAGTAGAGGTAATTTGATGAAAGAACACAGAAGGTTTAACAGAGCTGATTATCACACGAAAGGATACTTCATTAAAAATGGACAGGAAGTACACTTCGGAATTATCAACATCTCTCTGAACGGAATACTGGTGGATCCGGACAGTATGGATGACTATTCGCTGAATATGGTGGTCCCTCTGAACATTCAACTATCATCTTCAGATGTAGAAATCAGGACCACCTCAAAACTGGTTCACCAGGAAAACCATCATTTCGGGTTTCGCTTTGAAGAAATAGATGTTGAAAGTATGATACATCTGAGAAGACTCGTGGAACTCAATTCCGATAGTGCCGATCAGATAGCGAAGGAGCTGCACTTTCTCAATAAAGAGGAATCGTAATTATTCCTCAATCGCCTCCTGACGTCTTCTTCTGGAGTCGACCTGTCTTCTGAACTCATTTATATTCTTTACAGTAATTCTGTCGTTATCAATTTCCAGCTTTCTCTGGATGGAAAAGTTATTCAGTACAGGCTGACACTCATCGGGAGAAATTCCGGCCCAATGGGCGATATCGTCTATGGAGTTGTTGAAAACCACTTTTCCGGATGTTTCTACATCTTCGGAAATGTAATTGCCCACCTCGAAAAGCATGAGAAAAACATCCATTATTTTCGCATCGATATCTTCCAGAGTGAGAATCATAAACCGCCTTTTCTGGTCATACAACCGTTTAGTAAACAACCGGAGCAGTTTCATGGCCATCTGGGGGTTGCCTTTCATAAGAATCTCGAAATTTTCTTTATTGAATTCCAGAAGCTTGCATGGTTCTACGGCAATTATAGTCGCACTCCGGGGGGCTTCCTCCAGGAGCGCCATCTCACCGAAAAACTCACCGGGGTGGAGAATATCCAGTGTTTTTTCAATATTTCCGAAAATCTTGACAATTTTAACCTTTCCCGACTGAATGAGATAAAAACTGTCACCGGGTTCATATTCACAGAAAACGATATCCCCGGGATTGTATGTAACGGCGAAACGTTCGAACATGGAAAGGTCCAGCTTCATCTGCTTTCTCCTTCCAATCTCTGTAATGTTTCCGTAATGAGTATGTAAATCTGTTGTGAGGGATCGCTCATGGAGAGGGCCTTTTTGTAAAAACTTATAGCTTTCTCTGTATCACGATTCGCCTTGTAACACTCTCCTATATAATAAAGAGCTTCCGGAACATATTGGCTCTGGCCGTTTTTCTTTATGAAATCAGTTAGCCGTATGGACGCATCGCTGCCTCTTCCCAGGCGGAAAAGACAGACACCGACCCGCAAAGCCGATTCCTCTGAATCGGGAGAACGGGATTCCTGGATCTTACTGAAAAGCTGAAGAGCTTTTCTGAACTCGCCGGACTCGTAATATTCCATTGCCTCATCAAAGGAATAGATATTTCCACCACCGGAAGAATACCCCTCCGCGGAGGACAAGGTTCCGGTATCGGCATACATACTTTCGCCGTAATCGATTTTTTCCCTGACTTCATTGAGGAATTTTCCAGCCGGATAATGAATAAGGTATCTCTTGAACGCCGCAACAGACTGGCGGAATTTCTGCGTATTGTGGTAATACAGACCGATGCTGAAGAGCCCTTCTTCGGGATTGCGGCTGTCACCGGTTGACAGAAGATTCTGGACCTGTCTGTGAATGCGCCTGAGCTGGTTCGAATAAACCTTCAGCATCTTCATAATTATACGGGTATTGCTTGAAGCGACCTGTTCAAACTCTTCAACGGTAAAAGCCAGAACTGTGGAATCGACCAGAGCCAGAGCCTGTTCGTCAGTTGCGTACCCGCCTAAAGCCGATTTAACACCGAAAAGCTCACCGGTACGTATCTGATCCTGATCTTCCTGGCCCGTCTGAATATCCTGATAGTTCAGGCTGACCACTCCGGACTTGAGAACATAAACATAACTGTTTCTGAACCCCTTCATGTATATGACATTACCGGCACGGAAATTAACAGCTCTTGGTGACACATTCGCTCCTGTAGATATGACTCTTACTATAAAATGATAAGACTGCCCTATTGGCATGTCAACAACTATAAACCATTGGAATCTTGAATCAACAATAAAAAAAAAGTATTCTCAATGGGATATGATAGATCTACACACTCATTCCACAGAGTCGGACGGAACCAATACTCCCGCCGAACTGATGGATCTGGCTAAGGAAAGAGGAATCACAACCATAGCTCTGACAGACCATGACACCTGCGCCGGCCTGGAGGAAGCGGAAAACAGAGCCAGAGAACTCGGTATCCGCTTTATACCGGGAATTGAACTGGAAATCAGTTTCAAGCCGGGAGAATTCCATCTGCTCGGTCTCAATATAATCAACTGGAAAACCGAAATGGTTCCCGCTCTCGATCTGATTATGAGACGGCGGCTTGAAAGAAACCTCAAGATGGTGAGCCTTATGCAATCCCTGGGAATCGAACTTTCTTATGAAGACGTGGTTGAAGAAGCAAAAGGGCAAGTTATCGGCCGTCCCCATTTTGCATCCCTGCTCGTGAAAAAGGGGATCGTCAAAAACAGCGCCAAAGCATTTGAAAAGTATCTTGCAGTCGGACGGCCTTTCTACATAGAAAAGGAAGCTCTTGCTCTCGATGAAGGGATAGATCTTATCAAACGATCGGGCGGGCATCCTGTTATAGCACATCCCATGTCTCTATTCGTATCCTGGGGGAAGCTGCCGGAACGGCTCGCTCAATGGAAAGAAACGGGTATAGAGGGAATAGAAGTCTGGCATTCCGGCGCCAAACCGAGAAAAAGCAGAAGACTGGAAATCATCGCTGATGATCTTGGTTTTTTTAAAACAGGCGGGTCCGATTATCATGGAGACAACAGGAAAGACAGACCTCTCGGCCTTGGTACAGGAGGAAAAGCCGTTCCGATCGACCCGGCTGTGCCTTTCCTGTGAAAATAAAACTTCTTGTCTTTATTATATGTCTGATACCTCTGCCTCTTTTCGCCCTCTATCCGGAAATAGGACGATTTCATAAATCCGATATATATTATGCTCAGCTTCAGTATGAGATTGGAGAATATTATAAACGCCACCAGGCTGGAAGCCCTTCCATCCCTCTTAATTTCTATACATATGAAGTCAAGGAGAAAGATTCGGTTTTTTCCATCAGTTCCATACTGAATCTGAGTTACGATACGATTGTCTCCCTCAACGGCCTCGAACATCCCGATGCTCTGGAACCGGGAGAGATCCTTCTTATCCCCAACAGTCCCGGAGTATATATCTCCCAGGAACCGGAAACCGATCTCGAAGAAATTGTTTTTCAAAGAGGGGGTGACGGGAAAAAAGTCTTTATCGCGAAAAGCGGGAAGAAGATTCCCTATCTCTACATCGCCGGTTCATACCTCTCGGGAAAAGAGAGAGCTTTCTTTTTAAGGACTCTTTTCAGAAAACCCTTAGCAGTGACTATTGAGACGTCCTCTTTCGGATACCGCATTCACCCCGTACTGGGGAACAGGCATTTTCATACGGGGATCGATTACCGGGCTGCAGAAGGAACTGATGTCATGGCCTCTGAAGACGGAGTGATTTCCGGAACGGGAATCTTGGGAAATTACGGTTTATATATTATAATTGATCATGGAAACGGATACCAAACGGTATATAGCCATCTGAATAGAGTTAATGTTAAAATTCATGATAGGGTTCTGTCCGGTCAAGTAGTAGCTGAATCGGGAAACACGGGCGTTTCCACCGGACCGCATTTGCATTTTGAAATAAGGAAAGAGGGGATTCCGGTTGATCCCGCTCTCTTTTTTCCCGGAGATTATTAATGAAAAAAAAGTTATCGGTGTTTTTCTATGCCCTTCTTTCGCTTTCCCTCTGGGCTGAGAATGTCAACGGTCTGTTCATAGGTGAACTCTCTCTGGCAAGGGAAAACACTCTGGAAATGGCTCTGGAGGAAATAACAGCTGTTGTTTTTGATAAGGAAACTTCTTTCCTTGAAGGAATAGAACTTAAAATTGAAGTTCCCAGAGAACTGCAGCAATACAGAAATTCCTTTGCCGTATATATGTACAAAAATGTAACTCCGGAACCATCCGCTGATAGTCGCTTTTATAATGGATCGAGGATTTTCATGCGGATGCTTCCTGTACAGAACAATATCTACCTTAGAATTCCGGCTTTTCAGGAAAACTCGATGGTTCAGAACGCCGACTCCATTCTTATTCCCGGGTTCACAGAGCGAGGAGATTATCCCCTGCTCGCGACAATCATACCCATTATGAAAGGGGTGCCCGGATCGGCATTCCTGGAAAAGTTTAAATTGACCTGCCGACCGATCTACTCACCAAAGGGATCTTTATCCCTGAATATTGGCAGCAACCTCGAGAAAGATGATGAAAGCTTTTCCGTTTCCATTGACAGCCAGCCGGTAAAATGGCCATTCGGTGATTTCATTCTCGATGAGGGCCTTCATGAACTGATCGTTTCCAGCTCGACGGGAATGTCCAAGACGGCCAGTGTTGTCATCAATGCCGGAGAAAAATCGTTCCTGGATCTTCAGTTCAATTATTCGGAACCGCGTATCCTGATAGACGCCCCTGAAGGGATAGGAATTTATCTCGATGATGAGGTGCTTATCCGCAAAGACCCCGAAGCTCATATTACTCTGGATGCAGGTGAACACTCCATCGTGTTCGAAATAGGAGGATATCAGTACAGCCGGGATTTTACCGTTGTTCCAGGTGATTCTCTTACAATTTCGCTTCAGATGGATGTTTTGATACATAAAAATTAAATGATTGGGTTTTTATACCGATTATATTAGTGTCAGCGGCGGACATAGTGCCCCTCCCAGTTTACTATTCTGTCGTTGACGCCCTTTGGGTGGGCCGGATTTTCCGGCCCTTATTTCTTTACCCCCAATCAGCTTGACAAAAAGCACCTGCCAACGTAATTTAAGCTATATGAACTTTACCGGAACGAGAAAAATCATTCTCATTACACTTCTGTCCCTTATGGGTGCCGTATCAATCGGTCTGGGAATCAGTCTCGGCTTTGCACTCGCCATTACAAGGAATACAATCAATTCAGAAAATTTCGGAGTATACCAGCCGGCTATGCCGTCTCAGCTCCTGGATATAAACGGAAATCTTATTACGGAGCTCTTCGGAGATGAAAAAAGAGATGTCGTGAGTATTACCGAACTGCCGAAATCACTTATGAAAGCTCTTATAACCAGAGAGGATTCGGCTTTTTTCCATCACAACGGATTCAATATAGTCGGTTTTTCAAGAGCTCTTTACAACAACGTTTTCGGGGATTATACCTCGGGGGGAAGTACTCTTACCCAGCAGGTGGCCGGTCACCTCTATGCAGACAGACGTGATAAATCCATAGTCAGAAAAATACGCGAACTCTGGTGGGCCTGGCAGCTGGAACGTCAGCTGACGAAATTTGAAATTCTGGAAATCTATTTAAATAAAATGGATCTCGGACATGGTGTTTCCGGTGTAGAAGCGGGCTCCCAGTATTTTTTTCAGCATCCTGCCAGTGAGAACACAATCGCGGAAAACGTCATGCTCGTCATTCAGTATGCCCTCCCCGGTTTATACTCACCGATACGTCAACCGGAACGGGCCAGAATACAGCAGAGAAACATCCTCAATCAGGTCGTTTCAAACGGTTATGTAACACAGGAGGAAGCCGACAACTCCTTCATTCTTTTCTGGGATAACTGGGACTGGTCCAGGGATAATATCGCCACAGCTTTTTTTGACAGAGAGGATAAAGCTCCCTGGTTCAGTGAATATGTCCGCGGAGAACTTGATAATATGCTCTACGGGACTCAGGATATGCTGAGAGACGGCTATACCGTACATACGACGCTCAACCTTGATTACCAGAAAGACGCCGATGAAGTCATCGACAGAAATCTCCAGAACTGGAATAGAATTTACAAAAGCAGGCGGGGCACTAGAATGGATTATGTCGATGAGGAATTCGTTCCCATTTTCGACATGCTCTCCCTTGCGTTCAATATCGATAGTATCCGCGTCGCCGGATCCCAGGATAAAAAGAATGCCGAGGATTTATACGAAGAACAGATCGTACCGACCCTTGATATTTTATCCCAGCTATTCGGTCTGAATGATGCAAAATCGGTCGTGGATTTCTCCTACGAAAAAATTAATTCACAGCTCGATAAATCAAGCATCGAAACTGCTCTTATAACTCTGGATAATGAAACGGGATACATTCTGGCCATGATTGGAGGTAGTAAATTCGAAAGAGGAAACCAGTTGAACAGAGCTCTTCAGGGGTCTCTGCAGCCGGGATCGACTTTTAAACCGATTTTTTACTCCTATGCTATCTCGTCGGGCCTTTTTACCACCGCATCAAGAATTTTCGACGGACCAACCGTTTTTACAAGTCCGGACGGACAGCCTTATACACCTTTGAACTATCGCGGAGAATGGATGGGAAATGTCCTTCTCAGAACAGCCCTCGCCAACTCAATGAATGTTCCTTCCATCAAAATAATGGAGGGAATCGGTTTTGATGCAGCCATAGACAGAGCGTCAAAACTCTACGGCATGACTGATCCCGTACAGATCAGCGAAACTTTCCCGAGAGTATATCCCCTGGCCCTGGGAGTTATAGCCATAGCTCCGGTTCATACGGCAAGAGCCTATGCGACCTTCGCCAACCAGGGTCGGGCCGTGGAACCCATAGCCATTCGATATGTACTGGATCGGGACGGGAATGTAATAGCCAATCCCGAAAAGGAACTGAGAGAAAGACAGAAGGAAATGGGCGAAGAGCGCCAGATTCTCTCCCCCCAGGCAGCCTATATCATGACGAATCTTATGGAGACGACTGTTAAATCGGGAACACTCCGCTGGAGAAGCCATGAGGTCGGCGGTTATGACGGAATGCCCATGGCCGGTAAAACAGGAACGACACAGAACTGGGAAGATGCCTGGGCTGCCGGGTTCTCTCCCTATTATACGACGGTAATATGGGCGGGATTCGACAAAAAAGGAGTGTCTCTGGGTACGGAGTTGACTGGATCAACAGCGACCGGAGTTGCCTGGGCACAGTATATGAAAGCGATTCATCAGGGTCTTCCCCTGAGAGAGTTCTACAAACCGGAGACCGGCATCGTAGAAGTGGAAGTTGACGCAGACACGGGTCTGCTCCCCAGTGAATACAGTGAGAACACCATAACAGAAGTATTTATCGCAGGAACCGAGCCACGGGTCGTCGAAACCTATCATGAAAACAGAGAATACCGGAACACTTATTACTCCGATAAAATGCTCACGACCATCTCCTATGAGTCCTATGACGCCGGGCTGGACCTGACGATAGAAGACCCTTTCAGCAATAACGATTATGTTCTGGAAGGTCTGGATATCGACCTCGATTTCCTCAATGATTCCGGGTCAGAAAGCGAAGAGGATTCTGAGAATTTACTTCTTGACTGAAATTGTTAAAGCCTGTTTTTGCCGAGAGGCTCCGGGCTTTTTTCAATTCACCTAAAGACATACAGTTGTAAAGGAGGTTTTCTTTGCAGTTGGATATAAACAAGATAGTCATCAACAAACGGGTCAGAAGAAATACGGGAGATTTAAGCCAGCTGGCGGAAAGCATGGAAAAATACGGCCAGATGCATCCTGTCATCGTCAATAAAAAAATGGAACTGATTTCAGGTTATCGCAGAATACAATGTGCCCGCCAGCTCAACTGGAAAACGGTTTTTGCCCTGGTTGTGGATGTAAACTCAGATGCGGAAAAACTGGCGATGGAACTTGAGGAAAACCTGAGGCGCAAAGATTTTACAGAAGATGAAAAAATAGAAGCGTTTAAGAAGCTGGCAAAGCTTAACCGGCCCAATTTTTTCAGCCGTCTGTTCAAAGCTTTAAGCCAGTTTTTCAAAGGACTGTTCAAAAGTGGGAAATAAAAATGGGCTGCCTTTCGGCAGCCCTTTTTTTCCGGAGAATCAGATATCCCAGATTTCGTGGTATTTATGCGAGGTATCGCAGAACCGACATATAAACGTCGTCTCACTGGACCGGTAGAAATCGGTTGCGATATTCTCATGCTCCGAAGGATGAGAGATACAATTTTCATTTTTACAGGAAATCTCATCGAAATTGTAGATTCTCGGTGGCATATGAAGCCTGTATTTCTTTTTAACTGAGGAGTTTTCGATAATATTGAGCGTACAACCCGGTGCGATAGCGGCCAGTTTTTTCAGCTCTTTTTCATCGAAGGACAGTACATCGGGAAGAGAAATAATCCCTTTAAAATTATCGGGATCCGAAGTATGGAAAACACCATGGGAACTCCGGCAGTTCAGACTGAGTATTCTTCTGATCCTGTCTATGAGGTTCCAGATATGATCCAGATCATCTCCCTTTCCGATATGGTCTATGACGATACCCTCTTCCACAGGTTTAATTCCGACTTTATAACGGTCCTGCACTTTTGTCGTTCTGGTAACGGGGATCTCTTCAATAAACTCTTTCTTTGCCTTTGCGAATGATTTCGGCACACCTTCAAAATCCAGACCTATCTTTCCGGCGACCATACCGATCTCGATAATTCTGGTAAAATATCCGTTCATGGACTGCTCGTCCCAACCGTTCAACGCCGTTCTGTCCAGGAATCCCGGTATTACCGGATGCACTTTATGGCGGGGCAAGGGATGATAGAACTTCGTTCCTGTCGGTAATTTGCTCATGAACTCTTCACGGAAGGTTACGGCGGCTCTCAGATATTTTGCTTTTTCCTTAACTTCATCTCCCATTCTTTCGAGCTGAAGTCTGGTAAAATACCAGATATCGGCAATAGAAGACTGCTCGAGATACTCATCAATGGATTCAAAGCGTCGCACTTCATATCCGTTTGCAACCATTCTCTGTTCATAATGATCCGGCAGGGAAAGATCATCAGGGGCTATCAGGTCTACTTTGACCTTCCTGAAAACCCTTAACCCGTCAACCTTTGAATGAACGGTTCTACCGTGATAGAGATCTCCGGTCAGAGCGATATGGATTTCACTGTTATCCCAGTTCTTTTTCTCGAGAAATGTGTATTCATCGAGAAATTCCTGTGTCGGATGCTCATGTTTCCCGTCTCCGCCGTTGATAAAGGCAGGTTTATCATATCCGATTTTATCGGCATACTCTCCGAGAAGTTCATCGAGCATGGTACAGACACCTTCCTGAGCCGTCCTCATGATAAAAACCGACCGGTTGCTGTAACCGAAAAGCATTTTTATAGTATCACCGATACTTTCGCTTTTATTGAAGGATGATGTCTGGGCATCGAAATTGTTGAGTTTCACATTGTGAAACGCAGCGGCATTCCGGAAAGATTCCTTTGTTCTGGTGCTGTTTTCAAAAAACATGAGATAGACACCAAGTTCCGGATCATCAATCCGGAAGTCGGAGGTATCTCCCCCTTCGCGGATAAGTCTCTTCAGCTCTGCAGTCTTGCGGTACAGATAGAGCTGCTCATCTACGGACAGATCGTCCACTACGGATATGGTTCTTCCGTAGAAGTGGCTTTTTCCCTCTTGTGTCGGCATCGTTCCCTCTATAAATTATTTAATCTGATTAAGCGTTTCCAGAGTTTCCGCAGAAAGCTCTACAATACCTCCGTCAGATGTCTGAACATAAATGCTCGACCCCTGGATCAGGGGAGACATATAGGGTTCAACAGAAACAGCTGAAGTTGCTTTGAGGGAGAGTGTCGCATCAAACAGCCCTAATTTCAAGTCGTTTCCTTCGCTGATGACAGCAAAAAAATTATTTTTTGAAACCCAGAGAAGTGTGTCGGGAAAAACCGTCGCCTCGCTGGAATTTGCTATTTCAAGCGTGGCCATATCGATCTGGACAAGTTTTACAGCACCCGGTCCGCTTTCCATCCCGGCTACGGCAAAGAGCTTTCCGCTGAGAAGGGTCAGGGTCCGGCCCCGGATGGAATTGAGCTCCGACTCCCCTGTAACCTTATAGTTGTCGATATCGACCTTGATCAGACGGCCATAGGGAACTCCGTCCCCTGTATTTTCTATTTTAAGCATGATGACTTCGGTTCCGACTCCCGGATCCTTTGAAGTAAAGACGCTCTGCGAGGCTTCCTCCTCATCAATCTGCCTGTTGGCATCATCGGCGATGTCCTCGCGCATCTTCACGACTTCATCTTTTTCTTCTTCCAGTGCGGCTTTTTCCTCTTCGAGCTGCGTTTCCTGCTCAGCGATCTGTTCTTTCTGCTGCTCCAGTTCGGCAACCTGTTTCTCTTCCGCCGCTGTCAAGGTTTCTTTTTCCGAGCTGTCATCGTTTGTTTTAATCTCATCGATTGCCTCGTCGACCTGCTGCTTCTCTTCGGCCAGCTGCTCCTGCTCCCGCCCGATGGCCTGCTCTTCCCGGGCGATTTCCTCTTCTCTCAGATCGACCATATCCTTGCGGGTATCGATAGCATCATCTTTTTCCTCCCGCATGACTTCGATGACATCTTCAGAAGTGATTTCTCCCGTATCAATTGCTTTGCCGGTTTCAGAACTGCGCCGTTCCGACAGGGGGATGACGATGGCCGATTTTCCGGCCCATTCGCTGTAATGTGTAGACAGTCCGGCTTTTTCCGGCGTGAGATATTGAACGACACCTTCTTTATAGACGCCCTGATAGTAAGGGAGATTCTGATAATATGCCGCGTTGTAATAGGTGATGAACTCGGCCAGGAGAAAGGCGTCGTCGAAATCGTATGAATAGGCGCTCTGCAGATAGGAGGCGATGATGTAGCGGAGGTTTCTGATATGATCGACCGCTCCGTCACGACCTACGAAAAAGATATCGCCATCGAGTCCTTCGGGTATTTCAGGCTGGACGGAATGTATGACCGAATACTTGTTCCCGATGGTGAAATTGCCGAAACGGTCCGGTTCAACCTGTCTGCCGAGCTGGGTTCCGAGCCCGAGGATTTCCTCAAGCGTATTTATGAATTTATAGGGACCGACATAGTTGTAGAATTCAATTTTCTTATCGCCATAGGATTGTACTTCGTCCCGGTCTACATCAATCGACCAAAGTGAAACCGTTAGAATCAGTGTCAGAATAATCAGTAATGCCGGCTTTTTCATCAATCTCTCCTATTTTTCCCACCTACTTGAGGCGCGGGCCTCCGGTAAACTTGTCAAATATCTCTCCAGCCCTTTTCCGGATTCCATAAGGCGCATTGCTGCTGTTTATGGATGAAAGGACGTGCAAACCCGACTGATCGGGTATTATTCCATTGTAATATACAATCTCCTCAAGTGTATCACATATAGTTAATAATACACCATCATCATTGAAAAACCTCTCTTTAGCGAGGCTGACAGCCCTGGTCGCCGCGCCGTCGTAATCGAAACCGATTCTGGCCAGAGCCCATATGGCCGATACGGCTGCGGAAGCGTTATCTTCCTGATGGAGATGGCCTATAATGAATTTTCTCGTGCGGATGTCACCGATTTCGCCAAGCAGGTTGAGTGCCCTGATCCGGACGAGAGAGCTGCTGTTGGAGACCAGAGATCCGTCAAAGGAGGCATAACTGATCCCTTCCTCGGCCATGGCAATGAGAAGCAAAGTGGCGAAGGGGAATTTTTCAATAAGCTGATTATCCCTGTGGAGGTCTTCGAAGCGGTCTATGATTTCCAGCCTTTTATCAAGCTCCGGCGATTGGGACATCATCTGAAAATACAGATATCCGGGGTATCCCTCGTAATACTCCTGCAGCCTTTTCAGGCTGGCTCCCGAATCGACAGCTCCGTTCCTCAGGGGACCTCCGCGGAAACCGGACCATCCCTCGGCGGAAGAAGGGGTTTTATAACAATAGACAATCCAGTTCTCTCCTCCGCTGAAAAGATTGGCCGCGGCTCCTATCAGGGGGGCAGCCATGGCCGTATCGCTTTCTATCCCGATCAACTCTTCGTCGAGCAGCCGGTAAAGTTTTCTGTCGCGGCCGAATATATAGAGAGCCTCTTTGCTGTCCGCCGCCGCATAGCCGTCAGTCGGTGGTCCCTGGAAACGTCTCCTTTCCGTTCCGTCGGGGCTGAGAGTAACGATCATCCCGGAAGAATAGACGATATAGATATATCCGGGAGTACTGAGGAGAGAAACGGGTTTTCCCGGTGGCAGAGAATCCGATTCCCAGATAAGTTCCCCTTTTATATCGAGACAGTACGCTTTTCTTTCGGAAGTAACAGCCAGGAGATAATCATTGCGGAGAGCCAGCATCTGAGCCCGGGAATCCAGATGATAGGACCAGCCGCTGTTCCCTGTGGGGGTATAGGAGGAAATCCTGTTGTTCTCTCCTGAGATATAGAGCGATCCGTCCTGATCCACGACAGGAGAGGTGTAACTGTAGGCTGCCGGTTTCTCCCAGAGGACACGCCCTCTGCCGTTGATTTTTATAAGTCTGCCGTCATCCATGGGAAGAACAACAGCCCCCTCCGGAGATGCGGCGGGAGAACCAGATAAGGAGCTTGTAAACTGCCTTTTCCAGCGAACAGTCCCCCCCGGTGTAACAGCTATGAGTTTCCGGCTTTCAGTGAAGAGATAAACCGTAAAATCCGCACCGACGAAGAGCACATCGCTGAGCGGCTCTCCGGCGCGGTACGACCAGATAAGAGTTCCCGAATAGGGTTTGATAGCCTGCAGGGTATTGTCGTCAGTAAGCACATAGACTGTGCCGGCCGGATCCGATGCGGGAATACCCAGCACCGATCCGGTTACGGCGAAACGCCAGTTCAGCTCGACCTGGGCGAAAAGGCAATGAGAGGCGATTGAGACGAGAAGTAAAGCTAATGTCCTTTTCTTTTTAATAGAGCCACTGCCTCCATATGGGATGTCTGGGGATAAAAATCGAAGAGTCGATAATCCTCCATCTCATAATTATCGGCAAGTAAATCCTTCAAGTCCCGGGCCATAGTGGCGGGATCGCAGGAAATATATAGAATTTTTTCAGTTTTTGAAGCACTGAGATATTTCCTCACCGGCCTGGTCAATCCGGTTCTGGGAGGATCGAGGATAATCGTATCGGCGGCTTCTGCTTTTTTCCCTTTTCCGCTGATCCATTTTTCCAGGCTCAGGGGATGAAAGGTATGGCGGACCGAAAGATTCCTGTCCACGTAAGGAGCCACGTTGCGGTTCATCTCCACAGCTTCAATCTCTTCGAATAGATCTTCAACCAGAGCGCTCATCAGCCCCACTCCGCAGTACAGATCGACCAGTTTTCTTCCCGAAACGTTTTTTCTCAGATAAGATCCGAGTTCCGGAAGGATGGAAAGATTACTCTGAAAAAAGAGACTGCTGTTGAATGAGATTTCCTTATTGAGTACGGAGACGGAAATATCTTTTTTTTCCGTTTCCATGGAGAACCATTCATCGGTGCCGTAGACTGTAACCCTTTCCTGATCTTCCGGAAAAACTCTTCCTTTTAAAAAAGAATTTATACCTTGAGATGCAACGGGACAGGACACCACCGGAACGATTGCATGGCCGGATTTCTCCCGGAACCCCATGGAGCCTTCGGCATAATGAACCTGAACGCGGTTTCTGTACCCGAAAGGTTCGGACGGGACCACGGGAATCTCCTCAAGGCCTATTCCGGCGTTCCTCTCCAGATGCTCTGAGGCAAATTTCTTCTTGGCTTCCAGCTGGGCATCGTAGGTCATATGCTGCATATTGCAGCCGCCGCACCGGCCGTAAAGAGAGCAGACCGGTTTCACTCTCTGTTCGGAAGGGATGAGGACATTGACGAGATCCGCTTCACTGAAACTTTTCCTCTCATCAATGATACGGATCTCAACTGTTTCTCCTGCGAGTACGTAGGGTACGAAAACGACCTTGCCATTTACCCGGCAGAGCCCTTTCCCCCCTGGAATGAGTTTTTCTATTTCAACAGTAATGATGTCTTGCATTTTCTCTATTTTACAGGAACAGCCAATCGAATCACAACATAATTGTCAATTTATTTATGATCATGGATAATTTTGTATCTATATACTTTGTTGCTTTTAATGAATTATAGTCCTATAATCTATATATAAATATATATACATACTTTCATTTTTTATATATAGTAGCATTTATATATAATAAGTAGATATCAGGGACGGTTATGCACAAATTAAATAAGAATGTCACGATGAGCTCAGCCAGTATACCAACAATACGGCGGTTACCTTCCTATCTTTATCTGGTCAGAAAAGCCAAGGAAGAAGGCATCGAAATAATTTCCGGGACTGTCATTGCCAATGAACTGGATTTGGAACCCATCCAGGTCCGCAAAGATCTGGCTTCTACCGGTATCATCGGAAAGCCCAGAGTCGGTTACAAGGTTACCGATCTGATCGAAGCCATTGAAAAGTTTCTCAACTGGGATAAAAAACACAACGCCATACTTGTCGGAGCCGGAAATCTCGGATCAGCTCTGCTGGGCTATAAAGAATTTTCCAAAAACGGTTTGAATTTCATGGCTGCTTTTGATGTAGATGAAAAAAAAATAGGAACATCCATCAACGGGACCAGAGTCTACGATATCAGCGAACTTGAAGCCTTCGCAAAAAAAGAGGATGTGCAGATTGCCGTTCTGACCGTCAGATCGGGAATTGCCCAGGATGTGGCCGACCTTATAAGCGAGGCCGGAATCCGCACCATTTGGAACTTCACGAAAGTGAAGCTCAAAGTCCCCAAAGATGTGCTGCTCCTGAAAGAGGATCTTTCATCCAGTTACGCAGTCCTTTCTGTCTACAGCTGACAAGCCGGTTATACCGGCTTTTTTTTATTCCGCTGAATCTCTTCTACCGTCTTTTTATAGATTGGAATGTAGCTTTGACTGAATAAAACGATGATGACCCTTTCAAGTCCGCATTGGCCCTGTACCAAATGATCCGTAATGGTTTCGATAGCAATTTCCGAGGCCTTGTCCATGGGATATCCATAGACTCCCGCACTGATAGCCGGGAAGGAAATGCTTTTCAGTCCCCGGCTTTCTGCCAGTTCCAGAGAGCTTCTGTATGCGGAGGAAAGCAGTTCAGCTTCTCCCCCCTGACCGCCCCGGTAAACCGGTCCGACGGTGTGAATGACATATTTTGCCGGCAGATTATAAGCTCCGGTAATCTTTGCCCGACCGGTCGGGCATCCACCGAGACTCCGGCATTCTTCCAGAAGTCCCGGTCCCGCTTTCCTGTGAATGGCTCCGTCGACTCCGCCTCCTCCGAGAAGGGAGTTGTTGGCGGCATTGACTATGGCGTCTGTTCCGATTTCCGTTATATCTCCCGTCACGATCTTCAAAGCGCATCTTCCGAATACCCACTCCATAACAACCTCCCGGATAAAAAACAGCTGTTGGTATAATATTAAATGTAAACCTATAATTCACAGAAGAGGTAGTTCCGTGAAAGATTTTTTTACTCCCGATCCCGTAATTCTGGCTCACAGAGGAGACAGTGTCCGTTACCCCGAAAACACCATGCCGGCTTTCCAGAGCGCCGTGGAAATGGGCGTTGATGTCATTGAGACCGATGTTCATCTGAGTCAGGACGGAGAAGTTGTCATCTGGCATGACGACTCTCTTGAGAGGATGACCGGTGATCCCCGCAAAATCACAGAAATGAACTGGGATGAGATTAAAAAAATTAATGCCGCATACCAGTTCACTCCCGACGGCGGAAAATCTTTTCCCTACAGAGAGAATCCGGTATTTCCGGTTCTTCTCAGAGATCTGCTCTCCCGGTTTCCGGAGATGAGGTTCAATGTCGATCTGAAAGATGACAAACCGGAACTGGCGGAAGCCCATGGAAAGATTCTGATGGAAACGGGAGCTCTCTCGAGAGTCGTTACCGCATCATTTCATCCGGCCATCCTTAAGCTTTTCCGCAGAGGATATCCCGGAGCTCTTACGTCCTGTACCTCCGGCGAAGTGCTGAAGCTGTTGATTCTTTTTCACACACGACTGCTTTATCTGCCTTTACCTTACAGGATGAAGGTACTTCAGGTTCCTGAATTCAGCGGAAAAACCCGAATCCTCTCATCGGAATTTATTTCAGTTCTCCATAAAAGAGGTTTCAGAATTCAGGTCTGGACAGTTAATGAAAAAGATGAAATGGTACGGTTCCTGCAAATGGGTGTCGATGGCATTTTTACGGACCGCCCCGCTCTTCTGAAGGAAACTTTGGGAAAAGACCTGTAAAAATGCTTTTCCCTCTTTACAAAGAGACTCAAATTTGTGAATATCCATTATGGAAAATAACAGATTGAAAAACATTGGACACTTCAATTTTGTGAACAGACCCCTCAGGGGCAATTTGCGCCTGTCCCTTTCCGGTCGACAGCGTTTTTCCGTCAATATGAAAAGACCCGCCTTTGCGCGGATTTTTTTTTACCCGAGCCAATTATGCCCGACAGAGAATTCTGCCGGGCTTTTTTTTAATCCCGATACAGTCAGACAGCAGAGATGAATCTGCTGATGATGCCAACAGGCTGTATGTACAAAATTCAATTTAAACACAGAAAAAAAGGAGTGAAAAAGTGTTAACAATTTCTGAAAAATACAGTTATGACGATGTCCTGCTGGAACCGGCTTATTCCGATGTTCTACCCGGCGATGCCGATATCCGCGCAAGACTGGCCGGTGATATCTTTCTGAATATCCCCATTATATCCGCCGCGATGGATACCGTAACTGAAAAGGAGATGGCTGTAGCACTGGCACTTCAGGGAGGAGCGGGGGTGATCCACAGAAATCTCTCTCCTCAGGATCAGGCGGCGCAGGTGGGAGCGGTCAAGCGCTTTCTGAACTGGGTTATAGAAAATCCGATCACAGTTGAAAAAGGACAGACCGTCGCGGATGTCCAGATCATAATGGACAGATACGGAATATCCGGACTCCCCGTTGTGGACAACGGATTGCTCTGCGGAATTATTACAGGCAGGGATTTGAGGTTCTGCAGCGATATGTCTCTGAAAGTAGAGCAGCTGATGACAAAAGATCCCATTGTGGAAAAGGGAAATGTCAATCCCGTTTCGGCCCGGGAAAAATTCAACTCCCACAGGATTGAAAAGCTCCCTGTTATCGACAATGAAGGACATCTGACCGGACTTATCACAGTCAAAGATATTGAAAAGCACGAGAAATTCCCTCTCGCGGCCATGGACAACCACGGAAATCTTATAGTCGGGGCTGCTGTTTCCCCGATGGATTACGAGAAAAGACTCCCTCTGCTCATCGAGAATAAATGTGATTTCGTCGTTCTCGATACGGCACACGGCTTGAGCAGAGCTGTTCTGAAAGCCGTCGAGGGCATCAAGAGCAAATACGGCATGACGGTTATCGGCGGAAATGTCGTCAACGCAGAGGGGACGAGAGCTCTGATCGAAGCGGGAAGCGATGCCGTGAAAATCGGAGTTGGACCTGGTTCCATCTGTACGACCAGAATTGTCGCCGGAGTCGGCGCTCCCCAGTTCTCCGCTGTTTACGAATCAGCAGAAGAAGCGGACAAGTACAATATTCCCGTCATCGCCGACGGCGGAATTAAATTCTCCGGAGATATCACGAAGGCGATCGGAGCGGGAGCCTCGACGGTCATGATCGGAAATCTTCTGGCGGGACTGAAGGAATCTCCCGGAAAAGAGGTTATCTACGAGGGGCGTATATTCAAACAGTACCGCGGTATGGGTTCGGTCGGAGCCATTAAAGACGGAAGCGGCGACCGATACCAGATGAAAGAAAACGACCAGCCCGTACCGGAAGGCGTTGAAGGCCGAGTCCCCTACAAGGGTGAGCTCGGTCCCTATCTGCAGCAGCTGACGACAGGACTGAAAAAGGGCATGGGTTACTGCGGCTGCAAAGATATCGAGACATTGAGAAAATACAAAAAATTCGTCAAAATTACCGGTGCCGGTCTGAGAGAGAGCCATGCCCATGATGTGGCGATTTCCCAGGACGCACCCAATTATTCGGTTTAAGAGACATATAAGGAATGGAAATGGATAAAATACTGATTTTGGATTTCGGCGGCCAGACGAGCCAGCTGATCGGCAGGAGAATTCGCGACATCGGGGTTTATGCTGAAATAATCCACGGAGATTCGGAGCTGACCGATGAAATTCTCACCAATGACGTTAAAGGTGTTATTCTCTCAGGTTCCCCCTATTCAGTTTACGAAGAGGGATCGCCCCGCCCCGACAGCAGAGTTTTTTCTCTCGATATACCCGTTCTGGGCATCTGTTACGGGCTGCAGGTAACGACCTGGGAAAAGGGCGGCAAAGTTGCACCTCTCCATACGAAAGAATACGGAAGGAGCGCCATCCGCTATCATATCAGCGATTGTCCCCTTCTGAAGGATATTCCCGATAATTTCGTCTCCTGGATGAGCCACGGTGACAGTCTGGACGAACTGGCACCGGGTTTCGATCTTGTGGCGGAAAGCGAACACAAGCTGCCGGCCATCGTTGAAAACCGGGAGATGGGCTTCTGGGGACTCCAGTTCCATCCCGAAGTGACCCACTGTGAATACGGATCGAAGATTCTGGAAAATTTCGCCGTAAATATCTGCGGAGCCTCCAAAGGCTGGTCCATGGATAAATACGTGGAAGATGCAGCGGAGAGGCTGAGAGAGCAGGTCGGAACCGGCAAGGTTCTTCTTCTCATTTCGGGAGGGGTTGACTCCACGGTTGCCGGGGGACTGCTCCTTAAATCCCTCGATCCGCAAAATGTCTATCTGATGTATATCGATACGGGAATGATGAGAAAAAACGAAACCGGACAGGTTTCGGAGAACCTGAAAAAACTGGGCGCCGAAAATCTGATGATCATCGACGCAAGGGACCGCTTTCTCGGTCCCCTCGAAGGTATCAGCGAACCCGAGGCGAAGCGCAAGTGTATCGGAGACACTTTTATCCGCGTACAGGAAGAGGAAATAGCCAAGCACATCAGCGGTGATTACTTTCTGGCGCAGGGAACCCTTTACACAGACCTTATTGAATCGGGTAAAGGTGTGGGCAACAAAGCGGGCGTTATCAAATCCCATCACAATGTGGGAACACCCCTTGTCGAGCAGAAGCGGAAAGAGGGAAAAATCGTGGAGCCTCTCGATATGCTCTACAAAGATGAAGTGAGACGGCTGGGCCTTCTTCTCGGCATAGAGGAAAAAATCGTCTACCGCCATCCCTTCCCCGGTCCCGGTCTGGGCATCAGAATCCTCGGAGAAGTGACAGAGGAGAAATGCGATATCCTCCGTGAAGCTGATGCGATCTACATTGAAGAGCTCCATAAAAGAGGACTCTACAGCCAGATCTGGCAGGCTTTCGCCGTTCTGCTGCCGGTCCGCTCTGTCGGCGTTACGGGAGATGCCAGAGAGTACGGATATGTTCTGGCTCTGAGAGCTGTTGTCTCCCATGACGGAATGACAGCAGACGTTTTCGACTTCCCGACAAAGGACCTGCTCGAGATTTCCTCTCTCATTACGAACAAGGTAAAAGAGATAGGACGGGTCGTGTACGATATTTCCTCCAAACCGCCTTCAACAATTGAGTGGGAATAGAGGATATCTTCGTCCATAGTTAACGGAGCCTCCCGAAGGGAGCTCCGTTTTTTTTCTTCTTTTTTTTGAAGATGTTGTATAATTTAAAACTATGAAAGGAAAATATATCGTAACCATTGCTATTTCAGCGGTATTTCTGGTCATCATCGGCGGATATTTTTCGCTGATTCTCTTCGGCCTGATCGAATCGGGCCTGGGTGGATTCTGGACCTTTGTCGTTCTACTCGCGGCGGCAGGTTTTCTGGGTCTGATGATTTACACCATGGTGGACCGGCTGAAGGAGCAGAAAGAGGAGAATCCCGATGATTATCGTAAATACTGATTACATTACCGGAAAGGAACTGGAGACGCTGGGACTGGTGAAAGGCTCCATTGTACAGTCCAAGAATATCGGCAGAGATATTATGAGCAGCTTCAAAACAATTGTGGGGGGAGAAATCAAATCCTACAGCGATATGCTCAACGAAGCCCGGGCTATCGCCACGAAAAGAATGGTGGAGGAGGCGGAATCCATGGGAGCCGACGGGGTCGTCAATGCCCGCTACTCTTCGAGCGCCGTGATGCAGGGCGCCGCGGAAGTGATCGTCTACGGGACGGCTGTCAAATTCAAATAAGCCAGTTCGGCGAACCGGGGATAGAGATTGATTTTCGTGACCGATCCCCGGTCCATCCTGTAGTTCCAGAAATGCTCAAGCCCTGTTCCCAGATACTCCAGGAGCAAGATGATAAGCGGTCCCCTGTGGCTGACGACCACTATTTCGCGTTTTTTTTCATCGACAATCAAATTGTTTATAAATCCCATTGAATTACGAACTCTTTTCTGAAGATCCCTAAGGGATTCGCCACCCGGGGGATTTATATGCACGGGATCGCCAATCCATTCCTCCAGCTTTTTCCCTTCAGTTGCGGCTATCTGATCAAAGGTCCTCCCCTCCCATCTGCCGAAGTCACACTCTTCCAGTCCCGGAATTAATTTATATCCGGTTTGTAAAGTATCGCAGATGATCTGTGCTGACTGAACAGCTCTTCTCATGGGTGAGGACAGAATGAGATCGGCCTTGACCCCCTGCTCTTTCAGAATGCGGGAAATTTGAAAAATCCCGCGGCTTCCTTCATCCGTCAGAGAAACATCGCTTTCACGGCCGATATAGGTCCCGGCCCCTTCGCATTCGCCGTGGCGGATCAGGTAGAGCGAAATCATAGGGGAAGCATCACAAGAAGGGTCAGCAATTCCGCTCCTTCGGTCATGGCGCCATAGGTATCGCCGGTAAGCCCTCCCAGTTTTCCCGTCAGGAAAACGGAAAAAACCAGAGCGAGAACCGTTGCCGAAGCCATCGCCGCGGCACCGGGAAGACCTCCGGCAATCAGTACGATCAGAAGAGAGAGGATGAGAGCCGTGATGAGTTCTTTCAGAGAGACATGCTCTTTAAAAAAAGCTCCGAGGCCATCCTGCCTGGCCGAGTCGAAAGTGTATAGGGAAAACACGGAGATCCACCGGCCGATGACAGGAGCAATAATCAGAGCCCTGTACTTATTAAAATCATAAAACCCGAACAATTCATAAAGGGCTCCGGTTTTCATCAGGATAAAAGAGATGAGAGCCAGTACGCCGAAAGCCCCTATCCGGCTGTCTTTCATGATCTCCAGACGGCGTTCTCTGGTGGTTCCGCCCCAGACCCCGTCCGCCGTGTCGGCCAGACCGTCGAGATGGAGACCGCCGGTGATCAATATCCACCAGACCGTAACAAGAACAGCGCTGAGGAAAGGAGAAACGAGAAGACCGGCGACCGTGAAAACGCCCAGATTGGTCAGACCTATGATCAGCCCCGCGAGAGGAAAAAACGAAAGAGACCGCGCCACTTCCGACAGGTCCTCCCCCTCTTTCCAGGGAATGGGGAGAACCGTCATGAACCTCAGGGCGTAGATAAACTTTTTCATAACTCCGTTACATCGGTGACACCGGCCTGATCAAAGGTACGGATCTCTTTCAAGGCCCGGACAGCCGCATCGCAGAGTGAAATTCCAAGCGCGGCGCCGGTTCCCTCTCCCAGCCTCAACCCCAGATCGAGAAGGGGTTTCTGTTTCATAAAGCCGGCCGCGTGACCGTAACCCCTTTCCGCCGAATGATGGGAGAGAATCAGATAACCGGAAATATCGCTGTTGAGCTGTTCCGCCAGCAAAGCGGCGGCTGTGGAAATAAATCCGTCGACGACAACGGGAATTCCCTTCGAAGCTGCGCCAATCATGGCGCCCGCCATGCCGCCGATTTCGAAACCGCCGATTTTAGACAGGACGTCAATGGCGTCATCTCTTCGGGGATTGTTTATGTCGATCGCTCTTCTGATGACTTCGACTTTACGCTTGATTGTCTCTTCATCGATTCCGGCACCGGGTCCCGTCACTTCAGCGGGATCAAGACCGGTGTAGAGGGAATATATAGCTGACGCGGGCGTTGTGTTGCCTATTCCCATCTCTCCCACGCCGATGATATCCAACCCGTTCTCCAGCTCTTCCAGAACGGAAGAGATTCCGCCTTCGAGAGCCATGATCGCGTCTTCTCTGGTCATGGCCGGTCCCCGGCTGATGTTGGCAGCGCCGTTCCCGACCCTTTTATCCTTTACGATTGAGGGCCTGTCATAAGGAGTCGCGACACCCATATCGACGATGACCAGTCTCGCTCCGCAATGATTGGCCAGGGCGTTGACGGCGCCCCCTCCCGAAACGAAATTCAGAACCTGCTGGGCTGTGATCTCCATAGGCGCACTGGCGATATTCTCTTCAAATACGACGTGATGATCTCCCGCAAAGGTGAAGATCGCTTTTTTCTCGAGCGACGGAAGAGGATTCCTCTGAATGCCGGCTATGGTTATAGAGAGTTCCTCGAGGCGCCCCAGACTTCCCGGTGGTTTTGTCAGCTTGAACTGCCGCTCTCTGGCTTTTTCCATAGCCCCCGGATCGAGAGGTTTAATTCCATTCAGTGTCTTATTAAGTAAATCCACAAAATCTCCTTGATATTATTTGAGCTGAAGGGGAAGCCCCGCATTCATCATATAGACCTTTTCAGCCGCCGCGGCCAGTTTCTGATGGGCCGATCCGGCAATATCCTGAAACATTCTGGCCCATTGATGTTCGGAAACGAGACCGTTCTCCACCTGATTGGAAATGATAATAAGTTCATTTTCACAGGTTCCGAACACTTCAATTATTCTATCCAGTTCCTCGAAAACCGCTTCTTCCGCGTCGCTCCGGGAACAGTCCTCTCCCCTGTCGAAAATCAGATTGGTCATAAGCAGCGTCAGGCAGTCGAGAATAACAGTATTCTTCCCGCCGGCCAATGGCTTCAGTGCCGCGGCGACATTGACAGGCTCTTCAAGGGTTTCCCAGTGAGCCGGCCGCTTTGCCCTGTGCCTGGCTATTCTATCCACCATTTCACTATCGAAAGGCCGGGCCGTGGCTATATAAAATACTGGTGTCCTGTTTTTTTCCGAATAAGCCTTTGCCCTGTTTTCAGCAAAAGAGGTTTTTCCCGTTTTGGTCCCACCGAGGACGAGAACTATTCCCATATGGACCGTTCCTCATTCAGAGCATCGAGAAGCCTGTTGTTATTTTCCATGCTGTGGACGCCGATCCGGATATGATCGGGCAGACCGAAGGATGTACAGTCCCGGATCTGCATGAGTCTCGGTTCCAGTTTCTTCTGAAGCTGAGCGGCATATCCCTCCGCCCCTTCGGGCACGGCCTTTCGGGATCCGAGCTTCGCCATAAAGAAATTGGACTCCGTCCCGTAAACTTTAAGTCCCAGACCGGAAAGACTGTTTCGGAAGCGGTCGGTTTCCTCGCGGACCTGTTTCCAGGTCGAGCGGTAATACTCCCGCTCCTTCAGACAGGCGATACCGGCTTTCTGGGCGGGAGCGCTGATGCTCCACTCCGGCTGATACCGGGCAATTTCCCCGAGGAGACCCGGATCGCCGTGAATATAGCCTAGACGTAACCCGGGAATACCGTAATCCTTGGTCATGGAGTTGAGCCTGAGAATATTAGCCGATGTATCGCGAAAGCGGATTTCATCTCTTGTAAACGCAACATAGGCTTCGTCTATGATGACAATCGTTCCGGTTTCGACCGCAGCCGCCTCGATTTTTTTCAGATCTTTATTGATCACATAGGTTCCCGTCGGATTATTGGGATTGCAGATCCAGAAAAGTTTCGGCCGGTCATTTTTGATTTTTTCTATCATCCGATCAACGGGAGGGCGGAAATCATCTTCGGGGACGCTGGTAATTTCTTCGATCCGGGTTTTTCTCAGCTCACTGATCTTTCTGTATTGGCTATAGGCCGGTGCGGAAATCAGAACATTGGATTTGTCATCGAGAAAAGCCTGTCCGATCAGATGGATTCCCTGGGACGTTCCGTTAACCGCCAGGATCTCATCGGGTCCGCATCCTTCGTAACCGGCAATATTCTCCCTGAGCTCTCTCGCACCGCTATCGGGATAACGGGTCAGATCGCAGTCTTTTACGGCTTTGAGAACTCTTTCATGAACGGGATAAGGATTGATGCTGACGCTGAAATCCATGATATCTTCAGGTCTGATCCCCTTCTCCCGGAGCTTCCCATAATCCAGTCCGCCGTGAGATCCGCTTTTGCTTTTTTTCATAACAGCACCTCCAGAAATGCCAGCAGTAAGATTATGTACATTGCCGCGGCCGTAACTGTAATTGTAATGGCTCTATCGATTAATTGGTAACCGGCTTTCCCCGTTCCGCCGTTCAGGACATATTCATCTCTTTTTTCCAGCGTAATGCCGAGGGCTCCGGCCATGGCCGACATGGTCCAGCCGGCATTGGGGCTGCTTGTCCCGCCATGGTTCGACATCATGGCCTGCCAGGCATTGGCCCCGTCCGCTCCTGTTATGGCAGCGGCTGCTGTCAACAGAAGCCCCGCAAGGCGCGCGGGTATCCAATTAAGCAGGTCATCCAGTCTGGCGGCCAGTTTTCCTCCCGACTCAAAATCGCCCATTCTGTATCCGAGAAGAGAGTCACAGGTGTTAACAAATCGGTAGGCCCAGGCACCGGGAACACCTGCCAGACCGTAGTAAAAAAGCGGTGAGACAAAACTGTCGGTGAGGTTTTCCGACACGGATTCGATAACGGCTCCGCAGATCTCCTCTTCGGTCAGGTCTCCCGTATCGCGGCTGACCAGGTGATAGGAGGTCAGACGGCGGGCTTCTTCCAGATCTCCCGACTCAAGAGCTTTTCTCACCTGTAGAGCAGCTCTTACAAGAGCTTTCAGCGCAAAAGCCGGTTTAAGGAGAAGGACCGAAATGAGCGCTCCGGTCCATCCGCTGAATATCATAAGAAAATAATGAGGACCGCCCCAGAAAAGAAATCCGCCGGAGAGGACCAGTACAGCACCCCAGAGAAAAAGGGACCTCTTATCCTTTCCCGGTCGCCTGCTCCAGAGGTAATTGATGTATCGCCCCATATAGACAACGGGATGGAGAGGGTCGGGATATTCCCCCAGAACAAGATCCAGAACAAAAGCCGAGACGACGATCAGCTGAGCGGTATGGGAAATCGTCATAGGCCGATAATCCCGTCGATCAGATCCATGGAGCAGTTCTCTTCAACGATCCGGGCCAGCCGGTCGAGATGCTCTTCCTGAACGTCATTGAGGGACCGGGGTTCTCCGGAAGGCGTCCATCCGATTGATTCAAGCCATTTCCTGCGGAATCCCGGCTCATTGAATACGCCGTGAAAGTAAGTGCCCCAGATTTTTCCGTTCTCCGAAATGGCACCGTCTTTTTCTCCGGTGTCACAGATGAAAAGGGGCAAGGCGCCTTTTTTCAGTTCCGTTACTCCCATATGGATTTCATATCCCGAAACCGCTTCGGAAAGGTTCCTGAGAAAAGCTCTGCCGGACGCGGGCCGCCCCTGAGCCCGGACAGTCTTTTTATCGGGAGTGAGGACTGTTTCAGCGGGAAGGAGCCCCATTCCGGATATGTGATCCTTATCGCCTTCCAGTCCCAGAGGATCGGAAATGGAGTCGCCCAGCATCTGATAGCCGCCGCAGATACCCGCGACGGCTGTACCTTTTTCCGCCAGAGCGAGAATCTCCCGCTCAATCCCGGTTTCTCTCATCCAGGCAAGATCGGCTGCTGTCGTCTTGCTTCCCGGAATGATGACAGCCGAAGGATTGCCTATATCCCGGGGTCGGTCAATGATTCGTATCCCGATTCCATCCTCGAGAAGCAGGGCATCAAAATCATCATAATTGGACATACGCGGCAGCCCTATGATGACGATATCGACAGGGCCTCCGCCGAAATGCCGGTTTTTCTCAACAAAGACTGAATCCTCCTGAGCCAGACCGGGATCGGGCATCCAGGGTATGACACCCAGGGTTTTTCTGCCTCCGGTCAGATCCTCAAGCATTTTCAGTCCCGGTTCCAGCAGTGCGACATCACCGCGGAACTTGTTTATGAGAAATCCTTTGATCAGGGCTTTCTCATCCTCATCCATCAGCTCTACCGTACCGTACAGGGAGGCGAATACACCGCCCCGGTCGATATCCGCGGCGAGAAGAACCGGTGCCTCCAGATAACGGGCAACGGCCATATTGACGATTTCCGATTCCTTGAGATTGATTTCCGCAGGACTCCCCGCCCCCTCGCAGATAACCAGATCGTACCGGGACGTCAGACTATCCAGCGATTCGCGGACATGGGACCACAGACGCTCTTTTGTCCTGTAATAATCAGCAGCTTCCAGGTCTTTCCACGGTCTGCCCATAACCACGATCTGGGACTTCATATAGCCGTGGGGCTTGATCAGGACGGGATTCATTTCCACGGCAGGCTCGAGACGGGCCGCAGCGGCCTGAAGCGCCTGAGCGCGGCCTATTTCCAGACCGTCAGGTGTAACAAAGGAATTGAGCGCCATATTCTGGGCTTTGAAAGGGGCGACGGAAAGCCCCCGGTTTCTGTATATGCGGCACAGAGCTGCGACAAGAAGACTTTTCCCCACATCGGAGCCTGTTCCCTGAATCATCAGGGTTTTAGCTTTTCGGTTATTCACCACTCCCTCCACGAAGAGCAACAAAGACTGGTTTTCCGCAGCAGGTCTCCTGACTCCCGGGACTTTACCGAAGGCCTTCCCGGAACGCTATCCAGTGGCATCTTCTCCGGCACTCACCCGGTTACAGTGGCGGGACCGTTCCGGACTTGAACCGGATTCCCTTTTAAGATCATCAGACTGATCACTGCAGGCTTACAATAGCACAGAAAAAGAAGGGCGAAAAGAGTTTTTTCACGGAAGCTCCTGTATTATACTGACTGGAGAAATCAACGACTGAAGGACGGTACAGAACCATGAAAAAAATCATTGCCACTGATAAAGCTCCAGCGGCCATCGGCCCCTACTCCCAGGCTGTGGAAAAGGGCGGAACTCTTTACATTTCAGGACAGATCCCTCTGGATCCCGCAACAGGCAAATTTGTCGAAGGGGGAATTGCGGAGCAGACAGATCAGGTCCTCAAAAATATCACAGCCATACTGGAGGCGGCGGGAATGACGCGGGAAAACGTCGTCAAATCCACGGTCCTTCTCAAGGATATTGGCGATTTTAAAGCTATGAATGAAGTATACGGCCGTTACTACAGGGAAAATCCACCGGCCAGAGCGGCATTTCAGGTTGGCGCTCTGCCCATGGATGCTCTGGTTGAAATCGAGACGATAGCTGTCAGATAGATTTTTTCAGTTTGCTGATAAAACGGTAGGGAGTGTCTTCGGCCTCTTCCTCACAGAGGCGGTAGTAATCATCTTTATGAAGTTCCCGTTTTTTGCCTCCGAGTTTCCTTACCGATTTTATCAGCTTCCCCAGGGAGATTTTGTCATCCCTGTTCAAACCGGAAAACTGCAGTCCGTACAGATAGGAGTCTCCGCTTTTTCTTTTCCAGATAACCGCACTGTTCACGGAATGGGAGATCTGCTCAACAAGAAAGTGGAGACGGCAGCGGCTGCCGGTCTCGAGAGTCATATCGGCGAATACAGCACAACCGTTTTTCGAGATATCCGATAGTTTCACCGGTCGGGACTGATCTCCCTGTTCCAGCGCCAGATCATAGGAAAGGACAAAGCGTCTGCTCGTCCGCTTCTCATCAGATTCTCCCTCTTCACCGTCAAATGAGGACACTTCTTTCAGTTTCCCTATTAGGTTATCCAGTCCGATTTTCTGAACTTCGTCTGTTTTGAGAAACATGAGTCCGTATCCGTAATACTGATCAGTTTCCCTGGCGATCCGCATGATCCGCGCATTGAGAGTTATATGAAAACTGCCGCAAACAATCAATACGGGCAGAACGGAGCCGACTTCGATCAGAAAATCAACAAAGACATAACATCCCCCCCGGGAAATATCGGAAATAATGACATTGCGGTCCATAGGGAGAAATTTGAGATAAATATCGATTTCATAGCGCTGATCCTGCTCCCACCATCTGAGCCGTGGATGAAAATAAGGAGCGATGAGATGCCTCCGGAAAAAGAGAAGAGCCACGGAAAATAACGCCCCATTCATAATCAGAACCAGAAGAGCCGAGGCGAAAGGATTGAAAAAAAGAGCCGCGACATTGTACAGCATCATAAGGACGGCGGAAATAATCAGGATCCACCATCCCCATTTCCGTACCATCCAGATCGAAAGGGCACAGAGGGGATAAAGCATCAGTATGAACAGATCCTGTATTGGCAGACGGGTGATGATACTTCCGTATCCGATAAGGGGAACCAGACTCAAAGCGGCATTGAAAACAAGTATCCCGGCAGGTGAAATGAGAAAAAGAACGGAAATCAGGACGATACTGAAAGGTTTTCGCATATTGATTACCTCTTTTCAGTTTGATTTTAACATAACTGATTCCAATTTACAAATTGCTTGTTCGAATGCCTTGAAATCAGGTGTCCAGGAACTACAATTTTAATATGGTATACAGGTTGATTTTCTTTTCAATCCTTATATCTCTTACTTTTTTCCCGGGCTGTTCTGTCATGATTCTCGACCCCCTGCCTGCCGACACCAGCCCCTCGAACATCCTTCTTGTCGTCGAAGATTCGCGCTACCCGGTTCTTTCCCAGGCACTCGCAGGCTACGCCGATGATATCGCCGCAGAGAAAGGATCAGTGGAAATCCGGACATTTCCCGCGACGGGAGATCCCGCAGCCCTGAGAGAGATGATAGCGGCACGGGGCAATTCCATCAGTGGGTCCTTTTTTGTCGGCGATCTTCCTGCCGTCTGGTATGAACAGACCGCTTTCGGAAAAGCCGAGGAATTTCCTGTTGATCTCTACTTCATGGACCTCGATGCGACCTGGACGGATGGAGATCATGACGGAGTTTTTGATAATCACACCACTCTGGAAATCACTCATTATGTTTCCAGAGTGACGGGTACCGATGAAGAACTGCTCGCCTATTTTACAAAGCTTCACAACTACAGGATAGGAAACTACTCCTATCTGCCAGGCGCTTTTATATTCAAGGATGAGGACTGGTTCGACACTTACGCGGGATCATCTTTTGGTCTTGAACGTATGTACAATTCTGTCAGGATCAAGGACAAAGCTTCTGAAACCCTGAAAAATGATTATATCTATTCCGTTGCCTACGAGGGCGCGGACTATGTCTACCAGTGGATCCATGCCACACCGACTTCCCTCTATATCAGCGACGGCTCCACTTATAATACCTTCGGATACAGTGAAATCGGGCAATATAATCTACAAGGCCGTTTTCTGAATATGTTCAATTGCAGAGGAGCCCGTTTTACCCAGACGAATCTGGCCATGACCTATCTGAACGGAACCGATACGGGGCTGGCGGTCACAGGATCGACAAAAACCGGAGGCAATTACTATCCTCTTGAGTTTCACAGAACCCTGATGGCTGGCAGCAGCTGGGGTAATGCTTTTAAGTCGTGGTACAACTACTATGGAAGCAGCGATGACCAATGGTTTCTGGGGATGGTTATCCTGGGAGACCCGACGCTTAAAATCAACGATGCCGAAGTAGACCGGTCCCTTTCTCGGAATTCATTCAGCCAGCTCATTCCTCCCGATGAGGAAACAGCATTACGGCTCGGGAGAAACCTCGCTCTTTTTGATGACCTTAAATTCGAATAATCTCTTTTTTTTCAGCCTATTGGAATCGTAGCAGTAGAGGGTCAATCTACCGGCACGCCGGTAGATATAATCCCTTATGACAGTTCTGGCACTTTCTACGGCCAGAGGACCACTCAGGGAGAATATCAGGCCGACGGGATTTCCCCGGCGAACGGCTTTATAGAGAATCCGGCTTTTTCTGAAAAGTTTAAAAGTGCGGTAACTCTCCCTGAAACGGGGAAAACGGCGGGAAAGCCATTCTCCGGCCAGTTCGTCGCTGAGATTTTTAGCATTGATGAGGAAATCAAGAGAAACACTGTTCAGCAGGAATGACCCGAAGAGAATCCGGCTATAGGCCAGCAGGGAAATCATATAGAGGGAATCGAAGAGATCGACGACTCTCAGATCGGAATAGAAATTCTTTCTGCCGCTGTAGGGTTCGGCTATCGCCCCGATCATACGGAGCAGCTGTTCTTTGTGGGAAACGCCATTCGAAGCCATGGGATTGTACTGATTGGCCGTGCGTACCGGAACCTGGAAAATTCTTCTGATAAAATCCCGCTTGCGGTTGAAGCGGTATTCGATTCCATTGAAGTCCAGATCTTTTTCCGGACTGACGCCGTATTCCTCGAGATACCGCTGATAGATCAGATATGATTTTTCAAAAACATCTGAGCGGTATATTCCCTTTGCGGGATCCAGCAAGTCTTCAATTTTTGACGCCTCGGAACGGATGCGTTCTTTTGAGAATTGATCCAGTTTCTTCTCGATGAGAGAGTTCCTCCCGCCGTATAAAATCATGATGTAACTGAAACTTCTGATCAGCAACAGAGAATAGTAATGACGCCAGATTATTTCCGTGAGGAACAGAGATAAAAATGAAGCTCCGATGCTTATAAACAATGACGGAAGTCCGATCAGAGGGATGAACAGGAGCCGGATAACTTTTCCTGTGACTCTCCCCTTCCTTAAAAATTTCAGAAAAGGAATTTTGCGATAGATCGTTCCATAGTATCCGCTGATTCGATTTATGCGGAGAAACGTGGAAATTCTCGTTCCCGAGAGCCTCTCAATGCCTCTGTTTCCCCGCCACAGCTCTTCCAGATCATTCATTAGCAGAAAAAAACATTTAATCAGATCGGAGACAGAGAAGGAATATTTTATCGTCTTTTCACCATCATCAACGAAGGCCTTACGGGCCATGAGGAGAATGGCTCTGAAATCATCACCTATGACATTCGTGCTGACAAAGGGTGTCCGGATTTTATCCCGGAGAAAACTCTCAAAAGCGACAAAGGCGTCGCTCTCGGAGTCGCTGAGGGAAAATCCGCTGCGAAGCTTTTGAAGTTCTCTGCTCCGTATTCTGCGAAAAACGATTTTTCCGATGACAAACCGGACAATCAGCGGCAGAAGGATAAGCGCGAAGAGAAAAGGTAATATAAGTTTAAAGACTATTCCGGAATCCATACTTCATGAAGTATGTCACACCTCCATCCCTTTTTTCCAGAGGCGCGAAGGTTTTAGTTTTCCCTGATTATAGAGGATTTCTCTGAAATCCCCCGTAGGGAACAGGATGAAATCTGCCAGCATGTTCTTTTTAAGGAATCCTCTATCCTTCAGGTCGAGGGCAGCAGCGGCTCTGAAAGTAACCGCGGCAAAGGTCTCGGCGCTGGAAAGTTTTTCAGCAGCGCTGATAAGCGCGGCCTGCATCAGAAGATCTCCCATCGGGGCGGATCCGGGATTCCAGTCGGTTGAAATGGCTACGGATGCTCCCCGGTCCAGGAGTTTTCGCGCCGGAGCATACTTCATTCCCAGACCGACGGAACAACCGGGCAATGCGACAGCTACCGTCGAAGAAGCCGCCAGGAAATCGATATCCTCTTCGCTGATATTTTCCAGATGATCGGCACTGAGGGCACCGGCCCTGACGGCAAGACCGCTAGTACCGGGAGTGAACTGATCGGCATGAACTGTCAGCCTGAACCCCAGATCAGATGCTTTCCCGAGAAAATAAGCCCCGTCCTCTTTCGTAAAAGCCCCTTGATCAATGAAGATATCAGCCCGCCCGGCCAGCTTTTCATCCTTTATTGCCGGCAGGATTTCTTCCAGAACATGATCCAGATACTGACGCTCCGTCCCTTCGAAATCAAAGGGACGGATATGGGCGCAGAGGGCTGTGGGGATAAGATCGATAGGCAGCTCCTGATCGGCCTGATTGATAACGCGGAGTATTTTAAGTTCGCTCTCCCGATCGAGACCGTATCCGCTTTTCACTTCGCAGGTTGTAACCCCCTCTCTCAGGTGCCTGAGCGCTCTCTGACGCAGTCCTTCGAGCAATTCTCCCGGCGAAGCTTCCCGTGTTCCCCTGACAGAGACATTGATGCCGCCGCCTTCGCCGGCAATTTCCAGGTAGGTTTTGCCGGCGATTCGGGAGGCGTAATCGCCGGCCCGGGATCCTCCCCAGCAGATATGGGTATGCACATCGATCATTCCGGGCATGCAGACCGAATCGCCTTCAATTTCCCTGAGTTCCGCGTCGGGGTATTTTTGCCTGAGCTCTTCAAAAGATCCGGCCCCGGCTATCATCTCCCCGTCGAGAAGCAGAGCTCCCCCGGTTATGACTTTCATCAGGGAATCACTGAGAGCGCCTTTTAGGGGGAGCCCCTCCATTGTCAGGAGCTGCGAGAACGGTCCGACAAGGGTCTTCACCTTTTCACACCCTGGATTTCCGCCGTTTTGAGAGCCAGATCGTAACCGGCATCGGCATGGCGGAAGATTCCCATAGCCGGATCGTTGTAGAGAACCCGCCTCAGACATCTCTCGGCGCGGTCCGTGCCGTCCGCTACGATAACCATTCCCGCATGCTGCGAATATCCGATCCCGACACCGCCTCCGTGATGGAAGGAGACCCAGGTCGCCCCGCCGCTTGTATTGGACATGAGGTTGAGAAGAGGCCAGTCGGAAACAGCGTCGGATCCATCTATCATCCCTTCTGTTTCCCTGTGGGGAGAAGCGACGGAACCGCAATCGAGATGATCTCTCCCGATAACGATCGGACCTTTGACCTTGCCGCTGCGGACCAGTTCATTGAATATGATTCCGGCTTTTTCCCGCTCGCCCATACCGAGCCAGCAGATGCGGCTGGGAAGTCCCTGCCAGGCTACTTTCTCTTCGGCCTGGTCAAGCCAGTTGATCAGGTGCCTGTTTTCCGGAAAAGCCTCTCTCAGCGCATCATCGGTCGCTTTGATATCGGCGGGATCTCCTGAAAGAGCCACCCAGCGGAACGGGCCTTTTCCTTCGCAGAAAAGAGGGCGGATATAGGCGGGGACAAATCCCGGGAAATCGAAGGCATCGGGCTCTCCCCCTTCCCGGGCGAATTCCCTCAGATTATTACCGTAATCGAAAGTCTTTGATCCCCGCTTCTGCAGTTCGAGCATATATCCCACATGACGGGCCATGCTTTTAATGGACCGTCTGCGGTATTCCGCCGGATCGGATGCCCGAAGGGCATCGGCTTCATCCAGAGAGAGGCCGTTGGGAATATACCCGTTAATGGGATCGTGAGCCGATGTCTGGTCCGTCAGAACGTCCGGCGTAATATTATCGGCGACGAGTCTTTCCAGGAAATCTCCGATATCGCTGACAAGACCGATCGAAAGGGCTTCTCCCTTCTCTTTCGCTTCAAGCGCCCATTTTACGGCTTCGTCATAGGAATCTGTCATTTTATCGACATAACGCGTATCGAGCCTTTTCCGGATTCTCTCGGGATCGACATCGGCGCAGATACAGGCCGCACCGGCCATGGTTGCCGCCAGAGGCTGAGCTCCGCCCATCCCGCCGGCACCTCCTGTAACAAGGAGTTTCCCTTTCAGGTCCCCCCCGAAATATTTGGCTCCGCAGGCTGCAAAAGTCTCATAAGTCCCCTGCAGGATCCCCTGTGTTCCGATATAGATCCAGCTTCCCGCCGTCATCTGTCCGTACATCATCAGCCCCGCATCCTTGAGCTGATTGAAATGATCCCAGTTCGCCCAGTGGGGAACCAGGTTGCTGTTGGCAATGAGGACACGCGGTGCTTCGGCATGAGTTCTGACGACGCCGACGGCTTTCCCCGACTGGACGAGAAGGCTTTCATCCTCTTCCAGCTCCAGAAGGTGCCTGATGATGTTCCTCGCGTCTTCGGGAGTTCTCGCCGCCTGTCCGGTGCCACCGTATACGACCAGATCCTCCGGTTTTTCCGCAACCTCCCTGTCCAGATTGTTGAGAAACATGCGGAGAACCGCCTCAGTCTGCCAGCTTTTGGCATGAAGCTCAGTCCCTCTGGGAGCTCTGTATTCAGGATGGTTGGCATATTTTTCAATAAAGTCCGAATAATTCATTGTTTCCTCCGTGGATATCTATTTTGAAATCTTCCGATGCTTTTTCCGCAGTTTCCACCAGTTTACCGCTGGCGATCAGCTCTCTGGCCGCTTCCAGATCGTGGGCGAAAACCCTGTCGACTTCCGCATGGTCAATGATTTCCCTCACCGTATGATGGCAGCTTTCCAGAACCGGTGCCGACTTCAGAGGTCGTCTGTAGTCGAAAGCCTGTGCGGCGCAGACCAGCTCCACGGCAAGAATTTTCTCCACATTGCTGATGACCTCATTGACCCGGCGGCCGCTGATCGCTCCCATGCTCACATGGTCTTCCTGACCGAGAGATGTGGGGACACTGTCGGCACTTGGCGGGAAACAAAGACTCTTATTCTCGGTGACAAGAGCCGCCGATGTGTATTGGGGAATCATAAAACCTGAGTTGATTCCCGTGTGCTCCATAAGCAGCTTGGGAAGTCCTTCGGTAGTCCCCTCCAGAAGCAGGTAGGTTCTTCTGTCTGAGATATTTCCCAGCTCGCTCGATGCCAGGGTGGAATAATCGAGGGGAAGAGCCATAGGCTGGCCATGGAAGTTGCCGCCGCTTATAGTTTCCTCGGGACTGAGAACAATGGGATTGTCCGTAACGGAATTCAATTCCGTCGACAGCTGCTCCTTCAGGTGCTTCCAGGCATTTCGTGACGCCCCGTGGACCTGGGGCATACAGCGAATGGAATAGGGATCCTGAACTCGTTTACAATGCTCGTGCGATTTCAGAATCTCCGATCCCCACAGCATTTGCTCAAGGCGGTCCGCCACATAAATAGTCCCTTCATAGGGGCGTATCTGATGAAGTTCTTTTCGGAAGGGTTTTGCCGATCCGAGCAGAGCTTCAAGTGACATGGCACCGATGATATCAGAGCAATCCAGGATATTTTTCATTCTCTGAAGAGCTTTCACAGCATGGGCGGCGATAAACTGCGTTCCGTTTATAAGGGCCAGGCCCTCTTTGGGGCCCAATGAGACAGCACTTAGGTTCTCTCGTTTGAACAGTTCTTCTCCGGTAATAATTTCCCCTTTATAGTGCACCTTTCCCAGACCGATAAGGGGCAGGAAAAGATGTGCAAGCGGAGCCAGATCTCCCGATGCCCCGACAGATCCCTGGGAAGGAACTACAGGAAAAGCTCTGTTCTCTATATGCCAGTTTATTCTTTCCAGGGTTTCCATCTGAATCCCGGAGTAACCTTTTGAAAGGGCATGCATTTTCAGTACGAGCATCAGTGCCGAAATTTCCTTATCGATATCCGCACCCATACCCACGCTGTGGCTCTTGAGAATATTATACTGAAGGATCTTCGTATCATCTTCGGAGATGATTGTCGTACAGAGCGGACCGAATCCCGTGTTAACTCCGTATACGATTTTCCGGCTGTTGACGATCTTCCGGACATCGTCGCTGCATTTTCTGATCCTGCCTTCCGCGTTTTTAGAAATCACTCCCTTGATTTTTCCCGCAGCCAGCTCCAGGGCCAGACCGGGACTGAGAAAATCCTCACCATATCGGAACTCTTTCATTCAGACTAACTCCTTATTAATTACTTTTTTAATTTATCAGAAACCGAATCACCGAGGCTTATCCTGTTTAATATCTGTTCAAGCTCATTAAAGCTTTTTACGGCATCAAATCCTTCTTTCTCATTCTGAAAAAGTTCAAGCATACTGGCTTCAAGAGTTTTCCAGACAGGAAGCAACAGGGCGAGAAGAGACTCCCCTTCCGCAGTGAAACTGACTATTTTCCTCCGCCTGTCATAACTGTCGGCTTCCATGGAGATGAGTCCCTTCCGGCATAAAAGAGAGACGATCTGACTCGCTCCCGGTTGTGAGACATTGAGTTCATCAGCTATTTCCGTAACAGAAAGTGATCCTTTTTTATGGAGTAGAAAAAAAAGGGGGAACCAGGCCGGCTCGAAACCGATATCCAGTTTCTCATACATCTTTCCTACTTCAGAGAGAAAGCGCTCGCTCAGCCTTTTCAATCTCGTACCCAGAATCAGTATTCCCGTTTCCTCGTAAAAACCCATAAACATTCCACCTTTACATAAGCACTTATGTATTTTACATCCGCAATTTTCCGCTGTAAAGGAAATTAGATACTATCACTCATAAAAACTTTCGATGCCGGGATATTTCAGTTTATGAGCGGCGATTTTTTCAGGGAGTGTAAAATAGCTGGCGACGCCTTCACTGCAGAGAGAACCTTCCCCGTCATAAAGCGAAACGGATATATGGGCAATATTTTTTTCCATATCCCTTAAAGACGCCTTAAGTGCGATCCTCCCTTTATCTATCATGACTGATTTCAGATATTTCACATTCAGTTCCGAAGTAAATCCGCCTGTCTTCAGTTTTACAAAAACAACCCAGCTGGCTATTTCATCGATAAGTGTCGCCTGGATACCACCGTGAAGCACATTGTGGAATCCTTCAAACCTTTTATCGGGAGTCCAGAATGAAACGATCTCATCCCCCTCTTCATGGAATTCCATTTTCAAACCATTCTGATTGGATGGAGAACAGCCGAAACAACTGTATTCTTCAGATCGAGTAAGCTTAATAAAGGGATTAACTATTTTTTTCATGAAAACATAATTGAATAATTACGAGGACTCTGTCAACTCAGAGAGCAAATGATGTGAAAAGGGAAACAGAGCTTTGAGGATTATTTTTTTCAGGGATGGCAATAACCGGGGAGAGGATGATAAAACAGTTTCAGTATTTTTCCATCATTCCCCGGCAATAATATATTTATGAAACTTTCTTGAGATTGCTGCGATTGCGTGAACCTTCGAAGTGATAGCGCTCCTGAAGAGAATCTCCTAATGAGGAAAAAGCTCTCCCCAGTCCGCCCAGTATAATATTCGCAACAAAACTGTGTCTCCCGGTTCTTCCTGTAGCGCTTCTATAGGCTCTCAACTCTTCCATTTCTCTGAGAATTGCTTCATTTCTGCTATTAGCCAGCTCCATAAGTTCAATCCAGTTATCAGCCATTATATTTCCTCCATGGCAGTCGCCCAATTGAATTATTCGGTTTCATCCGAACTACCCATTTACCCGTATTCGCGGGTTATGTGGTAAATATAATTATCAATTTCTACCTGGTCAAGGGAATTAAAGGAATTTTGAGCATTTTTTTTGCACAATCGCTAGTTTTTGTGCTATTACTTGAGTAGCCGAAGGGAAGGAGAGAGTTCTTGAATTGTGAAAAAAAACAAAATATGCTTAAAATCGCCTATTTTACCGATACGTTCTATCCCCAGATAAATGGAGTCGTATCTTCACTAGTCAACCTGGCCCGCTCACTGGCCGATAAGGGCCATACGATTTATATCGTAGCTCCCAAAGTCGACAGAGAGTTTGAAGAATTCTCCTACCCCGGCATCACCGTTTTGCGTATCGCCTCCGTAAAGGCTTCCTTCTATGAAGATTTCCGTTGGGCGAAAATTATGAGCCTCAGGACCTATAAGGTTCTTAAAGATGCGGAAATCAATGTGATACATTTCGAGACTCCTATCGGTCTCGGCATCATGGCTATCAATATGGCCCGCCTGATCAACACACCTCTGGTGGGAACCTACCATACTTTTATCTCGGACCCCCGGTACATTAAGCACTGGAAACTGTTCAAACCCACGGTTCTTCTGCAAAACATCTCCTGGTTTTACTCCAACCAGTTCTACAACAGGACCGATTTGACAACGGCGCCATCTCAGAGCACCATAGACGAACTGAAGGAAAACGGCTGCAATCCGCCTCTGATGAAGACGATATCGAATGGAATCGATCCGGCTATTTTCGACAATAGCCGATCGGACGATATTCGGAAACAATACGGTCTTTCAGGCAAAACCATTCTCTATGTCGGCAGAGTCTCATATGAGAAGAGCATAGACACACTTGTCTCCGCTTTTTTCCTGGCTGCGGATATGGACAGGGAAATAAAACTCATGATTGTCGGGCACGGTCCTCAAATGGATGACTTGAAAGTGCAGATTGAAAGCTCTCCCCATAAAGACAGAGTCATCCTCACGGGAGCTATTCCTCACGATGAGCTGGTTGTTAGCGGCATATACGGGGCCTGTGAGATTTTTGCCACAGCTTCGGAAACGGAAAATCAGCCCATGACCATTCTGGAAGCCCAGGTGAACGGCTGTATCTGCGTCGGAGTCGATGCCCGGGGCGTCCCGGGTATGATTGAAAACGGCTTAAGCGGTGTTATTGTCGGCAAAGGGGATACAAAAGCTATGGCGGATGCCTTTATTTCCATCTTAACCTCAGATGAAAAACTGGCATCGATGAAAGCAAAGACTCTGGAAAACGTAAAAGAACACTTTCTCCCGGCCGTTGTGGAACAATGGGAGAATGAATACCGGTCACTGATTGAAAATTTCAAAGGGCGTTTCTTCAAAGACAAACTTTTCTATCCCTTTAAAAAGGCGGGAGAACTTCTCTCCCGCCCTTCGGAAATATCAGAGGAATAGAGTTTTACCCGTTTTTCCTTTGCTGTAGAGTTCGATTCTGGTCAGCTCGATATCCTCTTTTAATGGGTTTTCCCCCAGAATCTGTTCGAGAAGACGAATGATATTATTCATTTTTTTATTATTCATCTGTGAGAGAATTTCAATCACATCGCCGTTGATGACAAAGTTGTAGTCATCAGCGACATTCTCCCTTTCGGCAATCTCATTAAGACTTGCAAACATTTCACTCTGCGAAAGCTCCGGTCCTACTGTCCTGAGTCTGTACAGACTGCCCCAGTATTGAGCCATTAGGGATTTGTATTTTCTCCCCTCTTCGGGTACGGGAAGCAGTTGACAGTCCGTAAACTCAAAACCTGCGGGAAGAACTGTATTCAATCGATCGACGATTTCCTTCAGATCCTCACCGCTATAATGGATTTCCACACCCATCACCTCACCGTCGGATAAGACGCCAAGTGTAAGAGGATGGGGAAATTCCATTTTGGGCTTGGGATTGAATCCCCGGGTAAAATTCATAGGAATCCCGGCCCGTTGAAAAGCCATCTCAAACATATGCATGACATTGAGATGTCCGAAATAGACAGCCGGTCCGAATTTCCGGAATTTGAGAAGAATTCTCCTCACGGGACCTCTCTCCCGAACCGGTGGAACCGGATCGGAAAGGAAATCAAATCCTTCGGGATATCTGACTTTCTGATCCTTTGAACAGACTCCGCAATAATCACGGCAGGGGTTATCACAGGATTCGGTGAGTTCATACCCCATGGCTTTTTCGTACTCTTTTCTGAACTGTTCCTTCCCGACTCCCATGGAAACGGAATCCCAGGGCAGCTCGCGGTCCGGATCCAGAGGCGAGCAGATCTCCCGCTCCACATCCCAGGGAGCATCATCAATAACCTCTTTCCAGAGATCCCTCTGAAAGTGTTCATCCCAGGCATCGAGACGGGCTCCTTTTCGCCAGGCACTTTCGATCAGGTCTCCGACTCTCCGGTCGCCTCGGGCCAGAATTCCTTCGACAAATGAGACAAAAGGAGAATGAAATCCGAGCTTGATATTCAGCCCTTTCAATCCGTCGCGCAATCTCCTGATCTGCTCCATGGCGAAAGTATCGGAAAACTGTCCACCCCACTGGAAAGGCGTATGGGGCTTAGGGATAAATGTCCCGACGTTCACATTAAAACGCATCCTGACCTGTTCCTGGAGATGTTTCAGAAAATCGATTATGGGTTGAATTTCATCTTCCCCGGCAGCAGTAGGCAATCCGATCATAAAGTAGAATTTTGCCTGTTTCCATCCCTGCTCTTTCGCTTCCAGGAGAATGGAAATTATTTTATCGAGAGGAACTTCTTTATTCATCCCTCTCTGCCAGTCTTCCCGAGGTGTCTCGACGGCAAAGGTCAGGCTGCTTTTCCTGACTTCGGAAATTTCCGCCAGCAGAGGCAGGGTTACGGAATTAACCCGCAAAGAGGGCAGCTGAAAGGAAACCCCCATCTCCTTGAATCTTTCATTCAGGTTTCTGACAAGAGGTAGCAGATTTTTATAATCCCCCGAAGAAAGGGAGGACAACGTTATTTTTCTATATCCGCACCTGTTTATAATGTGTTCGGCTTCTTCGACAATTGTTCTGTAATCCTTCTGGCGGAGCGGCCTGTAAAAATATCCCGCGTGACAGAAGCGGCAACCGTTGGGACATCCCCGCATAATTTCAATGACACCGTGGTCCTGAACCGTATCTACAGTGGGGACGGGAAGCATGCTGCCTTTATCGTATTCCCTGCCGAATTCTCCCCATACGGCGCGGGAAACGATTTTGGAAGACCCCTCCGTCCAGACAGAACTCTCTGCAGTAACAGCTGCAAGCAGCTCGGAACGCCGTCCACCTTTCTGTTTAATCTCTACCAGACGGGGAAACAGAGAAGCGATCTGCTCCTCACCTTCTCCGATAAAGATGGCATCGATAAATGGAGCGAACGGAAGAGGATTGGTGACCGCGGGACCGCCGGCGATAATCAGGGGATCATGGTCTCCCCGATTAACCGATCTCAAGGGGATTTTTCCCAGATCCAGAACTGTCAGGACATTGGTAGCAGAAAGTTCGTAGCCAATGGAAAATCCGATAATATCAAAATCCTTCAGAGGAATTCCCGTTTCGAGGGAATAGAGGGGTATATCCCGATTTTTCAGAACCTCTTCGAAGTCGGGCGCCGGGGCGAAAACGCGTTCGCATTGAACCCCTTCGATATTATTAAAGTGATTATAGAGGATTTTTATGGCATTATTGGACATCCCGATCTCATAGAGATCGGGAAAACAGATCGCCACTTTGAGAGGCAGATCCTTATCGTAAAGCCGGCTTCCGTACTCGCCGCCCACATATCTTCCCGGTTTCATCACGGAAAGTAATTCCCGTCTTAATTCCACGGAAGGATTAATTTTTTTCATATTTAATTCCTGTATCGTCTCTGATAAATACTAAGTAGAATACCGATTCCCATCGAAGCCGTCCACAGGGAAGACCCCCCGTATGAGAGAAAGAACAGAGGAATTCCCGTAATCGGCATGACTCCGATAGCCATTCCCGTGCTTATGATTACATGAAAGAATATCATCCCCACAATTCCGCCTCCCAGGACTACCCCGAATCTGTCATTGGATCGGTCGATAATGATAAGACTGCGCACCAGCATAATGATATAAAGAGAAAAGACAACAATGGCTCCGACGAAACCGGCTTCCTCGGAGAAAATGGAGAAGATAAAATCACTGCTCTGCTGGGGAAGGTACCTCAGATGGGATTGAGATCCTTTAAGAAACCCCCTGCCCCATAATCCTCCCGCTCCTACGGCTGTTATGGACTGAATCATATTCCATCCCGCCCCCTGGGGGTCCACCTGGGGGTCGATGAAAATAATGAGTCTCATAATCTGATACCCTTTTAGAACCATCCGGCCTCCCACCGCGCCGATCAGTGAAATGAAAAAGGACGATGAGAAATAGAGTATCCAGTAATAATATCCGGCTCTGAAGAAAAGCAGTCCCGCACCGGCAAGGCCCATAACCACCGAAAGGGCGATCAGAACATATTTCATGGTTGCGAATTCGGTAAAGACTTTGACGAGAAGGACCTCCTCCCGGAGTATATATTCGCTCCAGGCCGGAAGCACCGTAAAATAAATAATCAGAGAACCGGTAATGACGAGATAAACCAGATGCTTCAGTCTGGCTCCAGCCAGAAACAGCATGACCAGAAATATAGGGACGTTGACTATAGCCGATCCGAAATCCGGTTGTGCCAGTGTCAGAAGCATGGGAACGGTAATAATAATCAATGCCTGAACAAACTTTTTCAGGGTATCGATGTTTTTGTAATTATTATCGAGAAATGCACCCAGATAAAAAATGACGGCGATTTTCGAAAATTCTGCCGGCTGGATTCCGAAAGGTCCGATTCCGAGCCAGGACCGGGCTCCATTGACATACCGGCCGAAAAAGAGCGTAAAGAGAAGCAGCAGAACCAGAACCAGATAGATGTAAAGAGATACCATTTTGAATCGGGTGTAATCATAGAGGGAAAAAAAGATTATGAGGGCCAGACTGGATACGCCCCATATGATCTGTTTAATCCATTCGCTGGAAACACTGACTCCCGAAGAGTTGACTCCGCTTGAATAGATGAAGAAGATTCCGATGACCATCAAAGCCAGCGTAGTGGCAAAGAGGATTACATCGAATTTCAGAATATCTCTATTGCCCGCCACTCTCATCCTCCTCAAGATGGGCGTCCCAGGAATACCAGACCCGCCTTTTCCGGAAATCCTTAACGACCTGCTCGTAAGTCTTGTTTCCGAAAATACCCTCGTAAATAATGTCCGCCGCTTTGGGCGCCCACCATTCCCAGTCATTCGTCGCCTCTACCATCGTGAGAACGACGACACGTTCATCGGGATTTTCCGTATCATAAGGTCCGTAAGAAGCGAACCAGGAATGCCAGTTCTCATCGGACCCGACTTCTCCGGTCCCCGTCTTTCCGGCTATTTCAACCTGGTTATTGAGTATGACGACATTGGATGTACCGTCGGTGATGACACCCCTCATATTCTTCTTCAGGGTCTGAAAGGTTTCATAACTTATAGGAGACGTTCTCAAGATTTCAGGTTCAATCCGCTCTACGACTTCACCGGAAAGAGGATCGATCACTTCTTTCAGAATATGCGGTTTATAGGCTATCCCGTCATTGACGATCATGGCGATTTCATTGGCTACCTGAAGCGGGGTCGAAGTAACGAATCCCTGCCCGATCGACGCGTTATAGGTATCACCGACCTGCCAGGTGTTGTTGTACACACTCTGTTTCCAGGCTTTGGTCGGGATATTCCCCGCCACTTCTCCGGGGAGATCAATTCCTGTCACAGCAGCCAGTCCCAGATACTGGGCATAAGTGGCGATATTATCGATTCCCAGCACTTCCATTCCCATAGTTCCGAAATAAATATTGCACGATTCGGCCAGAGCTTCCTTAAGATTCAGCGGCCCGTGGCCGCTTTTTTTATGGCAGTAGGTCGTCCTGTTCCCGATTGTGATCTCCCCTTCACAGGTAACGGTCTTTTCGGGATCAACCGCATCGAGATCGAGTAAAGCCGCCGATAAAACAAGTTTGAAAGTAGAAGCCGGTGGATACTGGGACTGGATCGCTCTATTCAGAAAAGGGAAATCGGGATCGAGGCTCAATACGCCGAAATTTGTCGGACCGGGGAGCGAAAACAGGTTTGGATTGAAATAGGGATAGGATACAAGAGCCAGAACTTCTCCAGTTGAAGGCTGGAGAACCACGACAGATCCTTTTCTCCTACCCAGAGCTTTCTCGGCCAGAAGCTGGATATCCCTGTCGATCGTCAGACGGAGATTCATTCCGTTTTCCGGAGGTTCGATCGAGTTCTCCCGATCGGTATTCCGCCCCTTGACATCAACCGTTTTGATGCGTCTGCCGTCGGAACCTCTGAGTATCCGGTCATACTGTTTTTCAATACCGCTTTTCCCCAATACGGAATCATAGGAATAACCCTGGTTATATAGAACCTGGAGCTCTGATGTGGTTATACCCCCGATATAACCGAGAACATGGGAAATGGAACCGGTCTCGTTATACCAGCGCAGAGGTTTGCTGGTCCAGGAGATTCCGGGAAACTCATCGATATGTTCAGCAATGTGAGCCACATTTTCAAAAGAGACACCTGATACGATTTCGACTGCCTGATACCGGTTGGAGGAACTTCGGGGGACCTTGCGCATCATTTCAGAGGAGGAAAAATTGATAATGGAACTGAGACGCTCAACCATCTCTTCTATAGAAATACCCTCAACCTCAGCCGGAGTCAGCGCAAGAGCGAAAGAGTCCACGTTCATGGCAAGGGGAGAGTCGTAATTTCTGTCGTATATTCTTCCCCGTTGCGCCGGGATGATATCGGAGCGCTTACTGACGTCACGAGCCTGTTTCTGGTAAAACAGAGTGTTAATGACCTGCATGGAAAAGAGATGAATCAAATAAGTAATAAAAATAGCAGCAAAAAAAACGCCGACACCGACGAGGCGGAATCTGTTGACATTGGAGCCTGCGCCGCTTCCGAGAAAGCCTTTCATAGGACACGCCTCCCCTCTAATCTGTTTCTGATCCTGTGAGCGATAAAAAAGACAGGAGGAGTCAACACTGTATTGTAGATGATTTCAATAAGAAAATAACGAGAAAAGACACTGTGAACAGGTATGGAAAGGTTAAAGATAGATACGACACCGAAAGCCAGAAGCCTGTTCAGAACAGTTGCGATCAAAACAAAAACCATAGGCATAACAAAACGATCCAGAATAACCAGGCCGCTGAAAGAACCGTAGAGTGAACCGATAATTGTTTTAATAATGCTATGAAAACCGAGTGGTGAGATACTCACAGCATCTTCTACCAAACCGGTTGCAAATCCGCAAACAGTACCGTGGAATCCCCCGTTGTAAAAAGATGTAAAGACCAGATAGATTAGATACAGATTGGGTATGACTTCAAACACGGCAATATAGTGAAAAAGCGTCGATTGTAAAATGATAATCCCGAAAAGAACGCCAGAACTGATTAAAATACGTCTAATCATTTTCCTGCCCGGTTATAACAAACACATATTCAAGTTTTGAGAAATCTATGACCGGCTTCAATTCGATTCTCAAAGATGTGGCGTAGTCATCGGAAAAAATCTCCGAGACACGTCCGATATTTAATCCTTTGGGAAAAATGCTTTTCATTCCCGAAGTGATAACCATATCACCCAGCGAAATTTCGCTTCTTGCAGACTTGGTTACGTACTTCATAAGGACGTAGTCTCCCAGACCGCCCGTACCTTCAATAAGCCCCTCATACCGGCTTCCCTGAAGCCGGGCGGAGATAAAGCTTGTACTGTCAAACAAAGGCATCACAAGAGATGAGGAAAGCCCCACATTGATAACTTTACCGACAAGCCCGTACATACCATCCTGATAAGCCGTTACGGCCATATTCCTGGAGATGCCGTCTTTCGAACCCTTATTAATGACAAAGGATGCAAAAAAGTTCTCCGGATCATTACTAATAATTTCACAGGATACATGCCGCGTATCGAGATTTCCGGGGAAATTGAGCTGTTCCCTCAGCAATTCGTTTTCTCTTTTCAACTCAGAGACATATCTTTCCACACCGGTATAATCATTCAATCGGGCGAGTGCCTCTTCATGAGCTCTCTGCAGCTCCCGCAGCTCACTGATAGCATTGATCTGATTTCTGGCGCCTGCAGCGACCGATGAGACACCCTTCTGAAAAAAGGAAACAACTGTCAGACCTCCATTTTTGAGAATACCAAGAATATCAGATTCGGTAAATGAGATGAATAGGGAAGCCAGGACGACAAGAGACAGGGCAATAACAATCTTCAAAGCTCTGCTGTTGCGTTTGGCACCCCAGTTGCGTTTTTTCGCCATTATAGGGAAACCTTACCCGTTCAGATTATTGTAGATGCTTCGGCTCTGGTTGGCGTCTCTTGCATGATCAAAGTACATACCTGCTCCGAGAGCGACGCAAAGCAGTGGCTTTTCTGCCAGAATTACAGGAACCCCTGTTTCTTTTGAGATGAGTTTGGTCAGCCCTTTAAGGTTCGAACCGCCTCCCGTCATTACAATACCGCGCTCGACAATATCACCTGCCAGTTCGGGAGGAGTCTGCCCCAGAGTTTTCTTGATTTCTTCACAGATGAGGTTTATCGGTTCCTGCAAAGCTTCTCTCACCTCGACAGAGTCGATTTCTAGTCTTCTCGGCAAGCCTGTTATGGCATCGGTTCCCTTGATTTCCATTTTTTCAATTTTCTGTTCAGGAGAAGCATTTCCAATATTCATTTTCAATTTTTCAGCCGTCTGTTCCCCGATAATCAGATTATGAACATTGCGGACATGCTTAATAATGGAAATATCGAAGGCATCGCCACCAACTCTGATCGCGTTGGTTACAACCATACCACCTAGAGAAATAACGGAGATTTCGGAAGTTCCCCCGCCGATATCGCAGACCATATGGCCGGCTGGTTCAAATATGGGAATATTGGCACCTATAGCGGCTGCAAGAGATTCTTCAATAATCTCGACTTCGCGGGCTCCGGCTTTATAGGCACACTCCTCTACGGCTCTCTTTTCGACTTCTGTAATACAGGAGGGGACACCGATTACGATTCTCGGTTTGACCAGCCAGCGTTTAGGGAGAACCTTGGCAATAAAATAACGAATCATTTTCTCCGTCGTTTCCAGATCGGCAATGACTCCATCGCGAAGCGGCCTGATGGCGATGATATCATCCGGAGTTCTCCAGAGCATTTTTTTGGCATCGGCTCCGACGGCGACGACTTTTTTAGTCCCCCGCTCAACAGCGACGACAGAAGGCTCGCTGCAGACGATACCCTTACCCCGAATATATATAAGAGTATTGCATGTACCCAGATCGATTCCGATATCTGTTGAGATGCTTTTAAACAATTTCATAGCTGATTTCACTCCAAAATCCTGATCAACCGTACAGCCGCGTCAGGGCACCGATATGTTTCGGATTAATTCTCGTCGTTTTATGCCACTGGGAACGGGCATTCGGAATATCATCCATAAAAAAATAGACTTCTCCCAGTAAAAAGTGATAGTTTTCGTTGCCGCTCTCAAGAGCAATCAACTCTGTAAGCACTCTTTCCGCTTCCCGGTAGTTTTTCATATCATAATAGAGATTCGCAAGTTGAAAAAGTCCTTTTTTCTTAAGCGGTTCATCTCTGGTATTTTCTATCAATAATTTGAGATATTTCTCGCTATCATCATAGTCCCCTCTATTAAAATGATCATCGGCGAGACGTAAATACAAGCGATCGGTCCTGTTCGTTTCCAGAGCTTTCATATAACAGGAAATACTTCTGTCATAATCCTTAAGCAGCGAATAGGACTGGCCGAGATATTCATAGCTGTCATCGTTTACAAATCCAGAATTAATCGACTTTTCCAGATGAACAGCTGCCAGATCAGCATAATAGTAATTTTTGTGAAGATAGGCTTTTCCGAGAATGTAGTTTATTCTCGATTCCATAGGTACGTTTTTTAGCATCAGTGCTCTTTTCAGTAAAAAAATCGAACGGTCAATCATAGGAAGAGAACGCTCAACCGAAACCTGGGATACGCCTTTGTAAAAGTAGGAAAAACCACAATAAATAAGGGAAACGGTATGAAGAGGCTCTTCATTGAGCTTGTTTTCCGTCAGCTCGATAATCCTGTCATAATTTTTCTCTTCCCAGAGAAGAGAAACATCCACACTGTCAATTTTTGAGGAGAGATTCTTATTGAGCCTGTCAGCACCGAATGCCAGTGCGGCCAGAACGACAAGCAGAATAATTACAGCAGAAGGGATTACCAGGTGAATCCCTTTTCGGGAACTGCGCTTTTTTGTTCGAACAGTTTTTTTCATGGTTTATCCAGTAAATATAAAAATAACAGGACTGTAAGCCGGGTTCTGTAATCGATTGCCATCTATCTGACGCATCCCTTGCGGAAAGCGATTCCAGCGATCCACCCGCAGACTTAAGAACGAGAAATTCATCTGCTGCTTGATCTTGCTCCTGATGAGGTTTACCGTGCCTCCTCCCTTTCGGGACGAGCGGTGGGCTCTTACCCCGCCATTTCACCCTTACCTCCTAAAGAGGCGGTATATTTTCTGCGGCACTTTCTGTCGGTTAAAATAACCGCCCGGGCGTTACCCGGCATCATTCTCTATGGAGCCCGGACTTTCCTCTGCAGACCTGAAGCCTGCAGCGGCAATCCGTCCTGTTAAAATGAATTAATATTTACTCGAAATCGTCATCAACGAGATCGGCAAGCCCCCCGACAAATTCTTCATCATCATCGGCGACATCAAGAATCTCATCCTGCATACCGAAATACAGAATTCTGCTGCAATAGGGACAAAAGAGAATACCCTCACCGGATCGGACATCATTAACGAACTGGCCGGGAAGCATCATATGACAACCGGTACAGACACCGTTATTGACGGGGACAATACCGAGTCCTGATTTATTCTTAATAATTCTTTCGAACTTAAAAAGAATGTCCTCATCCATTCCCGGAATAATTGCCTTTTCCTCTTCAATCAGCTGATTGAGATCAATCTGTTTGGATTCACTTTCAGCCAGGATTTTTTCATTTTCCTCTTTCAACTCATCTTCTTCCGCAGAAATCATTTCTTCATCTTTTTTCAGCTGAGAGGACATTTCCTCAAGAGTTCTCTCTTCTTTCTGGATCTCTCTGCGGTAGTACTGTTCTTTCTCTGTTGCGTATTTAATTTCCTTTTCAAGAGCTTCGTACTCTCTCTGAGTTGAGATCACATCCATTTTCTTTTCACTGTCTTCACGAAGCGACTCCGCCTCGGCAAGCTCTCTCTTCAGATCGAGCAATCCCGCTTTTGTCGTTTCAAATTTCTCATTGCTTTCGATATAAGACTTTTTAAGTCTGTTCAGCAGCTCCTGCTTCTTGGCTAAAGCTCTGGGAATCTCATGGATTTCGTGCTCCAACTCAAATTTTTTGGATAGAATATCCTGCAACTGCTGCAATTTCTCAAATGTACTCTGCATATGATAAAAACCCCTTAATTCTCCAGATAGTCCTTAAGCCGCCTGCTCCGCTTTGGATGACGCAGACGCCTGAGAGCTTTCGCTTCAATCTGCCTGATTCTCTCTCTGGTTACATTAAAATACAATCCAACTTCTTCCAATGTCAATGAGTAGCCGTCTTCCAGACCGAACCTCATTTTCAGAACTTCCTGTTCTCTGGGAGGAAGCGTCTCCAGAACATCCTGAAGCTGTTCCTGAAGTATGGTGAAGGCTGTCTGATTCTCCGGGTTCTCCACCACTTTATCCTCAATGAAATCACCGAGTAGCGAGTCCTCCTCTTCACCGATTGGTGTCTCCAGAGAAATAGGTTCTCTGGCTACGTTTTTAACAGATTTTACTCTGGCTACAGTCCATCCCAGCTTATCGGCGATTTCTTCATCGGTCGGTTCCCGGCCTTTCACCTGCATAAGCTGCCTAGACTCTCTAACCACCTTATTGATCTGCTCAATCATATGAACAGGAACTCTGATCGTTCTCGCCTGATCAGAAATCGAACGGGTTATAGCCTGACGGATCCACCAGGTAGCATATGTCGAAAATTTGTACCCTTTACGATATTCAAACTTCTCAACTGCTTTAATAAGACCGATATTCCCTTCCTGTACAAGGTCGAAGAAATGCAATCCTCTGTTCGTATACTTCTTCGCGATACTGACGACAAGACGAAGGTTGGCTTTAATAAGCCTGTCCTTTGCACTTTTCATCATAAACCGCCCGCGGTCAATATCATCGGCTTTTTCCAGAATCTCTTCTACTGAGGTATCGAAATCAATTTCGATATCGCGGATCTTTTTCTCAGCGACCTGAACAAGCCTGATCTGCTCTTTGATCTCATCAGAGGTTAATCCGAGTTCCTCTTCGATTTCCCGTCTTTTCGTACTGGAAGCAAGGCCCCGGCCAAGAGATCTCAGCTCTCTCATATTATTGACACGGAGAATCCGTTCGATTTTTTCCTGGATTGTCGTGTTCTTTTTTATTTTATTGGCCGCATCAACATACTTTTCGGAAAAAGACAGGATCTCCTCCTGATGCATATCGATCTTGGAGATGAAAGACATCAGCTCGACTCTTTTCTTCTGTAGAGATTTATCGGAAAGGATATCCCCGTCAGTGGATACGACCTTCTCTTTCATCTCAAAGTACTGTCTCAGATTAGCCATGATAGCCTTAAGAGGCTCCCGGTAATACTGATTGAGACGTCTTCTCTCGGAAAGCATTTCAGAAATTTCCTTCTTGGAAAGCCCCATATTATGGGGATCGTCCTTCGAAAAAGCCCTGTGTGCCAGATCAAAAAACTCGGCTATGATCATTCCGGAATCTTTGAGAATATTTTTAATAATATTCTCACCGTCCTCCATCTTCATAGAGAGTTCAACTTCCTGTTCGGCCGTCAGAAGATTCTCTTTACCGATTTCTCTCAAATATAACCTTATAGGGTCATCAATGGAGGATTCCTTCTCATTGACGACAAGCTTTCTCTTTCCGTCGGGAATATCATCGTCAACGTCATCGAGATCGTCGTCGTCATCATCCTCGTCTTCATCCTCATCGTCAAGATCGAGACTGGTAATCGTATCATCGGTATCATCATCGGGAGAAACACCGGGAACGGGAATGGCCGCACCAGCGAAATCATCCAGATCATCGTCAAGATCTTCATCCATGACGTGATCATCCTCTTCGGGCATTTCCCCATCGAGGGAGATCTCGACATCGACATCTTCCTCTTCATCGAGATCATCATCAATTTCTTCATCTGACAGAGAATCCGAAACATCATTACCTTCCGACTCATCAAGATCGGCTTCGTCCTGGAGCTGAATATTATTCTCTTCCAGCAGGGTAATTACTTCTTCTATTTTATCGGAGTTTGTAATATCCTCCGGCAGGAAGTCATTAACTTCATCATAGGAAATCCGCTTTTTCTCAAGTGCATATTCGAGTAGCTTTTTTATCGCGGGATCAGTCTTGATATCTGTCATCGACTATCACCTTTTCAGTTCTTCTATTTTTTTATCTAGAGAGAGTTTTTCAGAAATCAACCCCTTCAACTCCTCTTCTGAAGATAGTCCGGATAAACCGAAATTACGGATATCCGACTCTATCCGCGCTCTGCTTTCAACCATATTCCGCAATATAATCGTTTTTACCGAGTCGCGAATGACATCTTCCGGATTAATGAGAAACTGAGAAGAGGACAACTTCTCCACCAACAGGCTTTTAAGAGGTCCTTCTCCAATGCGCATCAATAATGATTCGACAGTTTCTTCTCCCGATTCCTCACAATCCTTTACAGCCCGGTACATCCGGACAGCATTTTCATCTTTTAAATCATCGACTCCAAGACTGCTGGATATTATATTAAAATAATCCCTATTGGCAGCACCGGCAAGCATTAGATATAATTCATCCGAAATCTTTATGGTCTCGTCTTTTTTAACTACTTCGCGACGGACTGGAGCTTTTTTTTGGCGCAAAAAATCACTCAGTATGGATTCCTTACCGATACCGAGCTTTTCCGACAGTCTGCTCAGACACACATCACGCTTTACATCGGACCGAATCGAAGTGATATAAGGGAAAATTTCTCTTACAACCTTCTCCATCCCTTCAGGTGATTTCACATCATATGCTCTAATCGCACATTTATACAGATATTCAAAACTATTTATAGGATATTTCAAAATTTTATGCAATGATTCAACGCCATCTTTTTGCATTATATCGGCCGGGTCCCTTCCGGGGGGCAATTCAGCAACAGAGACTTCTATGCCCAGAGATTCGCAAATGATTATTGCTTTCGAGGTAGCCTTTTTTCCGGCTTCATCTCCATCGAAAACGATTATACCCGCATCGGCATACCTCTTCAGAAGTTTCGCCTGATCACCTGTAAAAGCTGTACCCAGCGGTGCGACTGCATTAGTATATCCTGATTGATGAAGAGCCAGTACGTCGACATTCCCCTCACAGAGAACAAACTCCTTATTTTTTCTTATACTCTCTAGCGCCTGACTGATGCCATATAACTGGGAACCTTTGTGAAATATCATCGTTTCAGGAGTGTTGATATATTTCGGACCACGGTCGCCAAGCTCCCTTCCACTGAAACCGATTACTTCATTGCGAACCGAAAAAACAGGAAATACAAGCCTGTTTATAAATAAAGGAAAATTTTTCTTATTTTTGGAAAATAAACCAGACTCTCCCAGAAATTCCAGAGAATAATTCTTTTTTTTCAGAAAATTAAAAAGCCAGTTAAAATCATAAGGGGCGTAACCCAATTCGAACTTTTCCGAAATTTCATGGCTTATCCCTCTTCCGGTTATATACTCTCTAGCATTCTCCGCACTGTCACTATTTTCCAGAATATACCGGAAACTGCCGGAAACCCTTTTATATAATTCGAGCAGGGCGTCGCGCTTTCCGTTGTACTCACCACTTCCCTCTTCGCTCAACTCCAGGGCGACTCCGGCTTTTTTAGCCAGCATTTTAACGGAATCGACAAAGTCGAGCTTCTCTATCTCCATGAGAAAATTGATAGCGCCGCCACCTTTATGACAGCCGAAGCAATAATAGATATTCTTATCAAGAGTTACAGAAAAAGAAGGCGTCTTTTCATTATGAAAAGGACAAAGCCCCCAGTAACGGCCTCCGTTGGGTTTCAGTGCAACGTATTCAGAAACGAGATCAACAATATTTACTTTATCATTAATTTCCTGGATCTTGGATTCCGGGATTCTCATCTGATATTATTTGCTCCTGAAATTACTGATATAATCCGCTCTGGCTTTATTGTGGTCGCTTAGACTTTTAGTAAAAATATGCGTACCCTTATCAATATCGTCTACGACGAAAAACATATAATCAGTCCTGGCCGGATTAAAAACAGCATTTAGTGCGACAACTCCGGGATTGGAAATCGGAGCCGGAGGCAGGCCTCTGTTCGCATAAGTATTGAATTCCGATTCGATTTCCAGATCGGTAAACAGGATCCTATCGGGATGAGGTCGATTCTGCTCTTCCGTAATAACATAGACAATGGTCGCACAGGATTGCAAAGGCCACCCATGTTCGATCCTGTTGTAAAAAACCGAGGCCATTTTTGATGCTTCTTCCGGAACCCTGTACTCCCGTTCAATAATGGATGAAAGCACGATTTTTTCGTAAATCTGCTCACCGGTCAGCATGGAATAATCGGGATACACTTTTTCGAGTTTATGAAAAAAAACATCAATCATATGAGAGGCGACTTTTTCAGCGGGATAATTCTGCTGAAAACTGTAGGTATCGGGAAAAAGAAACCCTTCAAGCGTATCGCTTTCAATTCCATACCGGCTCAGATAGGCACCGTTGGAGACAGCCGCCTTGAACTCTCCGGGGGCGGTTACACCTGCCTGTGCGAAAATCTCATCCATTCTACTGGAAGTAATGCCTTCGGGGATCACAACAGCCAGCAGTTTCTGCTTACCCTCTTCAAGCTGTCTGACGATCTGAAGAGTGGTCAGATTTCTGGAAATATTATAGGAGCCTTTTTTTATGAGAATTCCCGAACCTGTAATCTTATTGAAAATTTTCAGAAAAAGTCCCGATCGGATCAGATGAGCCGACTCCAGATCTCCGGCTATGATATTAAAAGAAGCTCCTTCTTCTACAGGAAACACGACCTGTTCTTCCGATTCGGGGAAAGGACTGCTGTTCAGGAAAAAAGCCAGAACCACCGCCGTCCCGATAGAGATAACGAATAGCAGAACCAGTATTGCTGCCAGAACCCGGAACATTTTCATTTAAGAGACTCCTCAGCTGCGCTAACCTCCGTTGATTTGCGGTACTGCTCAATTTCACTTATTGAAAACCTCGAAAAAATCAGGTTTTCCATTTTAGCGGCCAATCTTTCCATTACAGGATCACCGGAAAACCTGTCGTCCTGCTGTATAGTAAAAAAAAGTGTGGCCAGCTCATCATTTTCAAGTTCCAACGATACCGCCATGTTATCTCCTCTCTTAAAATTCGACTTCACTATCCTCCCTGGCCAACTCAACCCTGAGAGGATGCCTCTTTTCAGCTCTTTCACAATACCACCGGGATGAGCGCAAAATAGCTTCAAGCTTGTTATCATCATACTGGGGATCATGATGAAAAAGATACAGAGTATCAATCTTATGCTCCAGAGCAAAATCCACAGACAGACTGTATGAAGTATGACCCCAGTTAAACTTCTCTATTGATTCCCCAAGAGTATACTGACCATCGAGAATTATTGCATCAGCTTTATAAAAAAAACCGGAAGTCTTTTCAATATCACGAAAATCAGCATCGGTCAGCTCCGTATCAGTAGAATATATCACTCTTTTTCCTTTTTCCTTTACAGAATAGGCGTAACATTCATCGGGATGATTACGGACTATCCAGGAAACGACACTGTCTCCCACTCTGATACTTTCACCTTTAAGCTCGATATATTCGATTGACGCTGAAAAAGTTTCAATACCGACAGGATGATAGGGTTTGGACAGGAAGCGGGAGAGAATCTCCTCAAAGCCCTTTTGCGGGCTGTATAAGCGGAACTTTACGTTCCTGTCGAAAAAATAGCTGAAATAGGGCAGTCCCGATATATGATCATAGTGAAAATGAGAAAAGAAAATATGAATCATTTCGGGAGATTCCCGGCCAGCCCTCATATCCTCATCGAGAGTTCTTAAGCCGCTGCCGCAATCAAATATCAGCAGGGATTGGTCATCAAGGCGTATCTCAATACAGGCTGTATGACCGCCAACCGTGCCGAAAACCGTTTCCGGAAGAGAATGAAGAAAAAGCTCTCTGCTTTCAGGATTTGCAAGATTATCCGGTTTAACCCTCTGAACAGCTGCAGATATTTTCCTTTTGAGATCGCGGGGACGTAAAGAACGGGAATAAGAACCGCGGACACCTCTGAACCGAACTATCATATCTCTATTATAAACACAGACCTGCCAAAGGGCAAAGATATGGTTTCGGGAATTTGGAATCAGGAATTAATCAGCGGATCATCAAGCCTCTTCTGAAGCCAATCCCCGATTTCTTCAGCGCTGTGCAATTTCCCTTTGCCGATACCGGGACAACTTGCCGACTCCTCACTCCAGGATTCCTCATTCTCAACAACCTGAACCCAGAAAGGATAACTCCGGCACTGGAGAGGTCTGGCCTTATAAACTTCGCAACCTGATTCAGACCAGAAAATACAGTCATTGTTATCTTTTTCAATAAGGCTGAGCCTTTTAAAGAAACCGATATCCACCCAGGAACAGTATTTTTCGATAAAAGCTTCCCGCTTCATTTCCAGCTCTCCAGCCATGGCCATCAGATCTTTTTCCGATAAAAAAACATATCCCGGCTCATGACGGCAACAATAACTGCATCTCTGACATTCGAATTTAAGACCGTCTCGATAGAAAGGTTCACTCATTTTTACACCTCGAAAGAAAAACAGGCTTTCCATGATATTCATGAAAAGCCTGAAGTTGATAAATAATGGGGAGAGAAGGATTCGAACCTTCGAAGCCGAAACAACAGATTTACAGTCTGCCCCCTTTGACCGCTCGGGAACCTCCCCAAATAC
>JAFGXR010000029.1 GCA_016936555.1 Spirochaetales bacterium
GGGGTTTAATGAAACACTGGGACTGGAAATTATGGAGATTCAGGATAGAATACACCCCTGTCCCGAATGCGGGAATTATACGGAAGACGATAAGTGCTATATCTGCAGCTCTCTGGACCGTGACCGTTCAATTCTCTGTGTGGTCGAACAGCCTCAGGATGTTCTGACCATCGATTCGACGGGTGAGTACCGGGGGTTATTCCATGTTATCAATGGTGTTCTCTCGCCTTTGGACGGTATAGGACCGGAGGAGCTGCAGCTTGGAAAACTGGTAGACCGGGTTAAAAGAAACCAGATTGATGAAATAATAATCGCTACCAATCCAACTCTGGAAGGGGATTCTACAGCTCTGTTTATTGCCCAGATGTTTAAAGACAGTCATATTAATATTACCAGAATAGCTTCCGGAATACCGGTCGGCGGCGATTTTGAATATGCTGATAAGTTGAGTATCAGCCGGGCTTTCAAAGGCCGGAGAGAATTATAGAAAAAAAAACTGCCCGTTAAAGGCAGTTTTTTTATCAAAGTTTTTCGATCAGCATCGAACATTTCCCGGAAGGAATGGGAAGAGTTTTCTTCTTGTTGCCGATTAAATCAATTGTAAAATAATACAGCTTTTCCGATTCGAGCCGTATTTCCCATCCCCGCGAGCTTTTGTTGCTGAGAATGGTAATAAAATTTCTCTTAAGAGAAAGATCTTCGATTCCCATGAGCTCAAGTGTCGGAATAATCCAGTCTACCGTTTTTCTCGGAAGTGAAATGAACAAGCCTACGACATTCTCTATCATAAGAGATAAGGTAGAGAGTGCTGCGGAAGGAATGAAGAGATCCCTGTTGAAATCTTCTCTGCCGGTCCAGACTGCAGGACCGTCCTTGAGGGGTTTATAGGCTTCCCAGAGAGAACCTTTCTTGCCGCTTTCCGGGTGGAAAGTATCGAGAATATAATACATATGTCTGATAGAACACTCTCTGGCGAGATCGTACTGGCCGTATTTCTCCAGCCCTTTTATAACCATAAAAGTGAAAACCGGGAAAACCGAACCTCTGTATCCTTCGCCGTTTTCAGAAAACGCCGGTTCATCGGCAGCCAAAGACGGAAAGGGATTGTCCGTCCCGAAAGTGTCGGGATTTTTCAGATGGGTGATAAGTTGTTCCAGTTTTTCCTCATTCGGAATTTCTGCCAGCAAAGGCCAGAAAGAAGCAATTGTTTTGACCTTTACTCTGTTTCTATCTTTGTCGAGATCGAGATAGAGACCGATTTCGTCGTCCCACATCTGCGAATTAATCCTGGTCTTTAGAGCAAAATACTTTCTTTTGTAACGGAAGCTGAGATCTTTATCATTGAGGATATCGCCGAGAGCTGACATATAAAGACTATTCAGCGCCTGCTGGCTGTTGAAGTCCACGGGGTAATACATATTCTCCCGTGGAGAGTTTATCATTGTCGTGGCTTCAAGGGGGACGGCGTACATACCCGAATCATCCATAAATTCGCTTTCCAGCCAGTCATAATACTGTTCTAGTATCGGCATGATATCTTTGATACGCTTTTTCTGACCGACTTTATGAAAAATATTGTACTCGGCCCAGGCGAAAAGAGGGGGTGATACAGATTCGGGATTGCCCTCTGTAAAAACCGGTTTACCGTCATCGATTGAATACATGCCTCTGATGGCACCGTTTTCTTCCTGTTTGGAATAAAAAATATCCAGCTGCCTGGCAGGATCATATACTTTATTGCTGTATACCAGAAAAAAAGATGAGAAACAGGTATCGAATTGATTGATTACGGAATCGTCCTGATGTGACATAAAGGAAGCGCCGAATCCGTTCTCGGGAGTTCCTTTTTTCCATATATCCTGTGTCCATGCCCAGGTTCTGTTATATATATCGACAAAGTCCTGATCGTAGTAATGAACTTTGGGAAACTGTTTTTTTAACACGAAATCTCCTCGATACTAATCCGATGACATCACAATTTGAAAAATTAAGACATTAAGTAGATACAATAAATACTAATATAGAGAAAGTCAGTTGTGTATGTAATTGTGATTATTATTTTATAAAAATTATTCTTCGTAAAGATAACACAATCTAGGGGAAATGTCTAATTATAAGTATTTAAGAAAGTCAACAATAATTTTATGCAGAGCGTCCGGCCGGAAAAAAAATCCCCGGCCGGAATAGTTTATTATTTAATAAAATCCTTTATTCTGTTTTCTATTTCGCGGATATTGGTCATATCGACGGGTAATATGATTTCCGTGTCCTTTCGCGCCAGATTACTCAACTCATCGAAATAGCTTTCCGTTAGCTGGAGAGATACGGCATCTACACCGTTTTCCTGCCCGATGGCCGATGCAATTTTAGCAATACTGATAGCGGTGGCTCTGGAGAGAGCTCTGATTTCCGAAGCCTTACCTTCCGCTTCGTTGATCATCTTCTGCTTTTCCCCTTCGCTTTCATTTATGGCTTTTTCCATATCTCCGATCGAGCGGTTGATGCGCGCTTCCATGGCCCCTTCGCTTTCCAGAATTACGGCCCGCCTGATCCGCTCTGCCTGCATCTGTTTTTCCATGGTCGTCAGAATGCTGTCCGGTACTTTTATATTCTGGATTTCATACCTTGAAACGGTAATTCCCCAGGGATTAGTCGCTTCATCTACATCTCTGACTATTTCGGCGTTGATAGAATCCCGCTCTTCGAAGGTCCGGTCCAGTTCGAGTTTTCCTATGACCGATCTCATCGTGGTTTGAGCGAGCTGTATTGTCGCATACTCGTAATCCGTTAGATGCGGTGTTTTCACTCTTTTTGTAATGCCGTAGCTGGCCTTTTTAGGATCGATGACTCTCACATAGACGACACCGTCAACCATGACTTTGACATTGTCCTGAGTGAAACAGGGCTGTATGGGTACGTCGAGTGCTTTCTCTTTAAGCGAGTGTCTGTACGCAACCTTATCGATAAAGGGTACTAGTATATGAAAACCCGCTTCCATGGTTTTGCAGTATTTACCCAATCTCTCCACAACATAGGCTTTTTTTGCCGGAACGATTCTGATACTGCGCAGTATGGCAATGGCCAGAATAACCAGCAGGAATATGATTATAAAATTGCTAAGCATTATTTAGCCTCCTTGTCTGTAAAGGCGGGAATGACCGTCTTGAAAAGAGACTTGATCTGAGCTGCCTCCAGGGGAATAACCTGGGTTTTGGAATTCTGCAGTATATGGCCCAGTTGCGAGAGATACTGCTGGAAAATCCGCATGGATCTGGCTTTGTCACCATTCGGCTTGTTTATAGCCTGGGCAATGAGCCGAATACCTTCAGCGGTTGCTTCAGCCTGAAGTTCAAGGGCTTTTGCCCTTCCGTCCGCGACATTTATTCTTTTCTGCTTTTCCCCTTTACTGCGATTGATAGCTTCTTCTCTGGTTCCTTTCGATTCATTGATGGCTGCCTGTTTGACACCTTCACTCTCAAGTACATCGGCACGCTTTTCCCTTTCCGCTGTCATCTGCCTTTCCATGGCTTTTTCTACGGATTCTGGTGGATCCAGGTTCTTGATCTCGTACCGGGTAACTTTAATTCCCCAGGGATCGCTTGCTTCGTCGACACTTTTGACAACAGCATTGTTTATGGAATCCCTCTCGGAAAATGTATTGTCCAGTTCAATTTTTCCGATTTCCGATCTCATAGTCGTCTGGGCTAGCTGAGCTGTGGCAAAACGGTAATTTTCAATTCCGTAGCTCGCTTTCTGGGGATCGAGAACTTTAAGATACAGGATTCCGTCGACAGTAATCTGTACATTGTCCTTCGTAATACAAACCTGGGGCATAACGTCTATTACCTCTTCTCTGAGTTCCAGTTTATAGGCGACTCGTTGAATCACAGGTACGACGAAATGCAATCCCGCTCCCAGTTCCTTTTTGAATTTCCCGAACTCTTCTATGATCCAGGCTTCCTGTTCCGGAACGATCCGAATCATTTTGAACAGGATGATAATGACGAGAGCTGATATAATTATCAGCGGTACTAATTCCATTCACAACTCCTTATTTTTTAATCGTCTGATAGTTTTTCTACAATGAAAGTAAGGCTTTCCGATTCTTTCCGTTTGGCAATCCGAACGGTATCATTCTTATAGAAGCGGCATCCGCTGGTTGATTCCGCTTTCCATGTCGTTCCCTGAACGCTGATCCGTCCCGGAGCTTTATCGCTGATATCATCGATAACTGTAGCATTTTTACCTATAAAGCTGTCTGTCTGGTTCTGGTGAATTTTGCCTTTAAAGGTCTTTGAAAATTTTTTTCTCAGGAATACGAGGGAAAGGATCGATGATGTCAGCCAGATGATCAGCTGGATTATATAGCTCTGAGCGATCGCCGGTATCATCAGTGCTGCCAACGCTGTTAAAAGGGCACCAATGCCGAAGAAAAAAATAGTGAAGCCCGGGATA
>JAFGXR010000030.1 GCA_016936555.1 Spirochaetales bacterium
ACAAAAATTGTCTGAATATAGTGCCAATTATAATCATAACTATTCATAATGCAATAATTAATTGTAAGTATTGATAAGCTCCGGTAAGAGGTTTCTGGAATCCGGCAGGGCCAATAACGAAAATTCTGATCTCTATGCAGCCGAAGAGAATTATGGAAGCATCATGAAGGCTAAGTTGAAGCAACCGATACCGGAACCATTAAAAGCCTCTTCGACTGCTCAAAGAAATTGAAAAGAGGAATTTATTAGACCGCATCAGAGGGGCCGGAGTTGTTTTTTACAGATCTACAGGATAGTGTATAGTGAAGAGAATTATTAAAAACCAATGAACATTATCGAACTGAAAAACATAACAAAAACCTACGCCATGGGCCAGGTCAGCGTCGAAGCTCTGAAAGGTGTTTCCCTTTCCATCGCCAAGGGCGATTTCGTCGCCGTGTCCGGCCCTTCGGGGGCGGGAAAAACCACAATCATGAACATGATCGGCCTGGTCGATGAGCCGACGGACGGAGAGGTCTGCATCGACGGGAGCTCCGTGTCCGGTCTTTCCGACAGGGAACTGACGGAGCTGCGCCACAGGAAGCTCGGGTTTATCTTTCAGAGCTTCAACCTCATGCCCGTTCTCAATGTCTTTGAAAACATCGAGCTGCCCCTTCTCATAGGGAAAGATATTCCCTCCAGAAAAGAACGGGTGGAATTTGTCGATTACCTGGTAGGTGAAGTCGGATTGACCCGGTGGAGAGGCCATCGCCCCTCCGAGCTGTCCGGCGGTCAGAGGCAGAGAGTCGCTATCGCCAGAGCGCTGGTCACCAGGCCGGAGATCGTCATCGCCGACGAACCCACGGCCAATCTCGATTCGGCGACGGGGGAATCCATCCTCAATCTCATGAAAGAGATAAACCGGGAGCGCCAGACCACCTTCGTTTTCTCGACCCATGACGGGACCATACGGAATATGGCCGATCAGGTCATTCAGCTTCACGACGGCAGGGTTGTTTCTTGATATTTTATTCAGCTTTCAGAAACCTGGTGCGCAACAGGAAAAACAGCCTTATCATTTTTACTCTTCTGCTGATTGTTACCATGATATTCTTTCTGGGAAACAGTGTCCTGGATCAGATGGATGCCGGAATGAAAAAGTCCTATGTGGAAAATTACACGGGTCATCTGGTCATTAAAGGGTCTTCCGGGGAATCCTTCAGCCTCTTCGGGGCCAATAAGCCCGCTGTCGGCGAATTCTTTCCCATCCCCCTTCTGGAGAATGCCGAGGGGATTGAAGAGCGTCTCGGTTCAGTGGAGGGAATTGAATCCACCATTAAGCAGGTCTCCGGTCTGTCGGCTCTCGATGTATCGGGCAGGCGATATACCACGGTGCTTTTCGGGGTCGACCTGGAGGAATACGGGAATTTTTTCCCGGGACTGGAGATAGTTAAAGGAGCTCTTCCCGGCAGGGGAAGAAGAGGCGCCCTGCTGACCGAAGCCATTGTTCAGAGAATCGGCCGGGAAACCGGAAAGACGCCGGAAATCGGCGATCCCCTGCTGTTCACGACCGCCGGGGCTACCGGGTTTAAAATCCGGGAAATTCCTCTGGCCGGCATCTATACCTATCAATCGGGTAAACCGGCCCTTGATGATCTGGTCATAGCCGATGTCGGAACCGTAAGAGCCCTCAATTCCATCGTTCAGGGCTCGTCCGGCACAAACGGTGAAGAAATTCCGGCGTTACCTTCAATAGACGATCTTTTCGGAGGGGACGGTACCGGGATCGACGATCTCTTCGGCGGCGATTCCGGAGAAGTCATCGATCCCGATGATCTGTTTTCCTCTTCAGGCGATCTGATCGCCGGGGATCCGGTATCCGATTCGGGCGGATGGGATTTCCTTCTGATAAAACTGGCCGATGGATATTCTCTTTCTCAGGTCCGCAGGAGTATCGAAACGGCGCTCGATGAAGCCGCGTTGGCAGGCGAAGTCATGGACTGGCGGGAAGCCGCCGGGATGGAAGCCCTGATGATCCGTTTCGTTCAGATTCTCTACAATATCGGTTTTCTTCTTATCGTGGCGGCCGGCATTATCGCCATTGTCAATATTCTGCTCATTTCCCTTTTCGAGCGGGAAGGGGAAATCGGCACGCTCCGGGCCATCGGTGCGACGAAATCCTATGTGCGCCGGCTTATCCTGCTGGAAAACCTGATTCTCGCTTTTACAGCTGGTACCGGTGCCGTCGTCTCGGGCATCGCGATTTCCACCTTTATCAACAGCAGGGAAATCGCGATCGGCAATTCCGTTCTGCGGACTCTCATGGGAGGTGATGTCCTTTCGCTGGCCATACGTCCCGGTATCGCCTTTGTCAGCGTGGCAGCGTCTATTGTCATCGCCCTGCTATCCCTTCTCTATCCTTTAAATATCGCCTTGAAGATCAAGCCCGCGACGGCTATGGCGGGGAGGTAATATGAAAAGCCATAAAAGAGCCTTTCTCGGCTTCCGCTACTTCAGAGGCCATCTCCGCCGTTTTCTCTTTCTCATCCTGGCCATCAGTTTCGGTTTCGCCCTGATTACCGTTATGACATCGCTCTCCCGGGGGATGTACGGCAATGTATCCCGTGCCGCCCGGAATCACTACGGCGGCGAGCTCTTCGTGCTGGGGTACCATAAACAGTACGGAATGCTCGGCATGGTGGAGAGCGATGCCGCGGTTCAGAGGGCTGTTGACGCACTGCCACAGGCGCCTTCTCGCTGGTTGAAGAGAAGTCTTTTATTCAGCGATGGTTTTGTCTATTTCGCCGGTAACGGTTCCAGGCAGAAATACGTCTACGGTGTCGATTTTCCCCGGGAAGCCGATCTGTTTCCCCGCTCTCCGGGACCGGAGGATAGTCGCGCCATCATTCTCTCGGCTGTCACGGCAGGCCAGCTGGGCGCGCGTATCGGCGATGATGTTGTGCTGAAGGTCCGCACGAAAACCGGTCAGATCAATACGGGAAACTTCATTGTCCGGGACATTATTGAAGATGACAGCATTTTCGGCTCCTATAAGTGTTTTGTCGACCGTCGGGAACTGAATGCCCTGCTCGGGCTGGAGTCCGATAGCTATTTCTCTCTCGGCCTTTTCTTCGACAAAGCCGGAACGGCCAATGCCATGGCCCCGATTCTTCAGAAAGCCCTGGAGAAGGAACTTGCCGTTGCCCCGCTGGCGGCGGATAAGGATGATTTCGCCTACAGCCAGTCGGAGCACTGGACGGGGGTCCGCCATTTCGTTATGACTCTGGACCTCTATGTTTCTCAGGTCGGAGATCTGCTCCGCGCCATGGATCTTGTTTCCTACTTCCTCTACATAATGGTTTCCCTGATCGTCCTGGTCAGCATTTCCGTGACGTACCGCCTTATCATTCACGAGAGGTCATCGGAAATCGGCACCATGCGAGCCATGGGGTTTCAACGAGGGGAGATTATAGCTGTTCTGCTCTGGGAGGCTTTGTTCGTCTTTCTTATTTCCCTTTTTACCGGATCTCTTCTCTCTCTGCTTATACTGAAAGCACTTTCTCTCTTTTCTTTCGGAAATATTCCGGGAATTGAGATATTTCTTGATAAGGGGAGGTTGGTGCCCCTTTTTAAAGCGGAAGACATTCTGTTGAATATTTTTCTTCTGCTCTTCATACTCTTTCCGGCGCTTCTGGGACCGGCTTACAAAGCTTCCAGATTAAGAGCGGCCGCTATTAATCAGTGATAGGAGTTTCAATTGATTAAACACAGGTTTCTATTGACGCTTATGCTCATATTTTCATTCCCTTTTTTCCTGGAGGCTGAAGATTACCGGGCCATACTGGAAAAGGCCGATGCTCTTGCCAGTTATCTCGATAGCGATTTTTCCGCCGAATACACCATTGTTCACGAAAAGTCCGGATCGGGCCGGGAGACGACTGTCTCCGCTGTTTTCCGGCGGGACAGCGACTACAAGTACACCATTATCGTTGCCGAACCGTCCATCAACAGAGGCCAGGGATATCTGAAACTGAAAGATACGCTCTGGTTTTACGACCCCGAGAGCCGCCGGTTCAACTTTACCAGCTCCAAAGAGAGGTTCCAGAATTCCAATGCCCGGAATTCCGATTTTACAAGATCGACCCTGGCGCAGGATTACGATGTCCTTTCGGCCTCCCGGACGACTCTGGGCACGTTCAATTGCTGGCTTCTCGATCTGGAAGCCAATAACGACGAAGTGACCTATCCCAAAATGAAAATCTGGGTCAGCGATGATTATCTGGTGAGGAAAACCGAGGATTACAGCCTTTCCGGCCAGCTGCTGAGAACCACGGCGATCCCTTCCTATCAGGTTCTGGAGGGGCGTTTCATTCCCCGGGCCGTTTATTTTTTCGAAGCCCTTGTCGATGAGAAGACGGTTATTTCCATAGCAAAGCCTTCTTTCCGGGCTATTCCCGATACGGTTTTTACCAAGACCTTTCTGGAGAAAAGCGGACAATGAAAAAACTGTTTACGCCATTTGCTATTCTGATATTCTTATTATCCCCCCTGGCGGGGCAGGACAACGATATCGATTCGCTCTTCAGCGATGCGGAAGATGTTCCCGCCGAGGATGCCGCCGATGTCCCATCGCAGAGCGGCGATATCGATTCCCTTTTCAGCGACGGGGAGAATGCTTCCGGAGACGGGCAGGCAAACCAGGATCAGACGGCGCAGAACTCACCGTCGCTCCTCGACAGCCTGATAAACAAAGAAAGTTTTCACTTCGGCGCCAGCTTCGATGTGACCGTCGGTTATTCTCCGGGGTGGGAAATATCGCCGGAGCCGGAGTTCAGTGATTCCGCCCTGATGTTCCTCTCCTCGAAACTCACCCTCGATGCCACCGTAAATGACAGCTTCCGCTTCCTCCAATCCTACAATGTGGCTTTTCCGGCCTTCGAGCCGAAGGTGAGCGAGTTCTTCGCCGATTTCGATTTCGGCGACCTGGTCTATTTCCGCATGGGCCGTCAGAACCTGACCTGGGGGATCTCCCGGTATTACAAATTTACGAATCTTCATGCCAGGCTGCCTCAGGATTTCGGCTATACTTATGAGCTGAACAGCACGACGGGCACCCATATCATAGATTCGACAACAGATACCTATTCCCGGGTTGTCATCGATTCCGCCGATACGATAACCGATACGGATTCCTACTCCATTAAAATGGATATTCCCATTGGCATCGGCGGATTCCAGGGGCTAATGCTGACCCGTAACGGTTATTTTTCCGATGCTTCGACTCCCGCCGCCGATGAACTGGGCTGGGGGGGGTATTTCAATCTGGCTTTACCCTGGGCCGATATGACGATCGGGGGGTTCTACCACAAGGATCTGAATCTCCGGGGCTTTTTCTCCGCCCAGACAACCCTGTTCAAGCGGCTGGAGCTCTATACGGAAGCGGTCGTCTCCTACGATCAAGGGATGGATGATCTGCTTCCGCTTATCGATGACGAACCTGATGAAAACGACCAATATGTTCACGAAGCCGACCCGGACAGTCTCGATTTCGGCGCCAACATCGGTTTCTATATCGATTTCCTGGACGGGATGCTGGAGTTCAGCGGTGAGTATTACTACAACGGAGAGGAAACGGAACTGGAGCCTCTGGGGACGAAACTCGGCATGTCTCTTGTCTGGGGACACAATCTGGCGGGAGGTTTCGCTCTTAACCTGTTGGATAAGACACTTAAAATCGAAGCCTATACGCTCTATAATATCAGTGAGAACACAGGAGTCGCCGCTCCGGTTATAACATGGAAGGGCTTCGGCTTTCTTGAGCTGAAAGCGGGTTTCCTTTTTGTCTATGGATCTGAAGAGGGAACTTATACTCGGGAAAATCCCGATCCTTCGAGCCTGGATCGCAACTACAGCCTGGTTCTTCAGGCGAAGGTGAGTGGTAAAATATAATGGAAGTTGCCATAATCGGCGGATCGGGCTTTATCGGAACCCGGCTGGCCGCCCGTTTAATCTCAGGAGGCCATCAGGTCAGGATCATCGATAAACTCGAAAGCAGGGCATACCCTGACCTCTGGCGGCCCGGGGATGTGAGAAATCCGGAATCTCTGATCGCCGCTCTTAAGGGCGCCGGAGCGGTTTTCAATCTGGCGGCGGAACACCGCGATGACGTTTCTCCGGTCTCTCTTTATTACGATGTCAACGTGAAGGGAGCCGGAAATGTCTGTGAAGCATGCCGGACACTCGGAATAGAAAACATCTGTTTTACTAGTTCAGTTGCTGTTTACGGTCATTCCGATGTTGAGACCGATGAAAACGGAGAATTTCATCCTGAAAATGAATACGGAAAGTCGAAACTCGCTGCCGAAAAAATATACAGGACATGGATGGAGGAATCCGATGGCCGGACTCTGTCGATCATACGCCCGACTGTCTGTTTCGGAGAGGATAACAGGGGCAATGTCTACAATCTCCTGCGTCAGATGGCATCGGGAAAGTTTATGATGATCGGAAAGGGGATCAATCGCAAATCCATGTGCTATGTGGAAAATCTCGCGGCTTTTTTACAGTACAATCTGGAATTCGGCAATGGTCTGCATATCTATAATTACATCGATAAGCCGGACTTTGATATGAACTCTCTTGTCCGGACCGTAAGACGGGAGTTGGGAAAAAACGATTCGATTAAATTGAGAATCCCCTATGGAGTCGGTATGGCCGGAGGATATTGTTTCGATCTTCTGGCCCGGATATTGAAACGAAAATTGCCGATCAGTTCTGTCCGCGTGGCCAAGTTCAATCAGAATACCCTCTACAAATCCTCCCTGATTGATCAACTCGGTTTTAATGCGCCGGTTCCTCTGCAGGAGGGGCTGGAAAGAACGATCCGCCATGAATTTAATCATATTGCAAAGAAGAATAATTGAAAGTATTATTGAATCGGGGATTTGAATCCCCGAAACCAAATATAAGGTCAGATTGAAGTCTTCTTCTATGGTCTAAAATCACGAAAACTGATTTAATTGCGTTCTCTTACATTGTTATTATAGCGGGGCTGGAGCAGGTCTATGGAATCAGCGATGAAAAAAGGTATCCTCTTTGATATTCATTATTTCAGGGCCTTTGCCATTATAAATGTCATTCTCGTCCATATTCTGAGGCTGCCGGAAGATCTGGCCACGACACACTACGGACTCGTATTCAAGTCGATGCGGGAAGTTCTTTTCCATGACAGCACGATTTATTTTATATTTATATCGGGCTTTCTGTTCAAGCATCTGTCATCAAAAACAGGCACCGGGAAATACTATCTGAACAAGTTTAAAAATGTGGTTATTCCCTACACCGTTATTTCCCTCTTGTTGATCTTTTTTAATATAGCTTCCGGCAAATATCCGGATTTTACCGTGCCGGAAATCCTGACAGTTTTTCTGACCGGTAAAGTTCAAATACAATTCTGGTATATCCCCTTCATTATCCCTGTTTTTGTAATAAGTCCTTTTTTCTTGAAAATACCGGCGAAATATTTCACCGCTATTGCCCTGGCCGCCTTGTGCCTTCCCTTATTGGGGACCAGGACCGGGACAGATATTACCATAGGGACTTATCTGTATTTTCTGCCTGTCTACACTCTGGGCATCCTCTGTTCCGCCCATTATGACAGGTTTATCCATTTCTATCGAAAATACACCTGGCTGGCGGGAGTCGTTGCGATCCTCTCCACTGCCGGCCTTTTGATGATTCACTGTAATGATTTTTATCCCATATATTCTTTTCTGAATCTGATCGAGACTTTGTTCTATATACAGAAGATCTCGTTTCTTCTGGTCATTATGCGGTTCCTACAGGTTCTGAATGAAAACCACAGGTATCTGAGAAAAATCGCTGATTACAGCTTCGCCGCTTTTTTCCTTCATAATATCGTCGCCAAGATAATATATCATTTTGCCTTTCCGGTTATTATTGAAATGCAGAACTATGTCGCCATTACGGTCATCTTGTTTCTCAGCGTCTTTCTGATAATTGTTCTGACTTTTCTCCTGTCCTTTGGCGTTAAAAAGATTTCCGGCAAATATTCCAGATATCTGATCGGCGTTTAAAGGCTGCCCATAGAAAAAAAACAAAGAAATGAGATTCAGCCCTTCGATTTTGACTATAATGGAACTGTACCATGAAGGGGAAAATATTCATTCTGTTAACAACGCTGTTTATTCTCGACTTTTATTCCGTCTCCCTCTGGGGAGAGGCCGGGATCCTCTTCCTTTCCGGAACGGGCGAAGAACCTTCCGGCTCCAGGCTGGCTGAGATAATCGATCATTCAATTTCACTGGAACTGGAAAGGGCTGGTTTTGCGGTTTATGGTCGATCTCAGAAAGACATCCGGACTTACAGATACAGAGTGGAAGGGGAGTACCTGGTCCGGGACAGAGATCTCGATGTAAACCTTCTCTGTACCCGCTCTGCCGATGGAATGACTATTTACTCGTCCCGGAATACTGTTCCTGTGAATTTCGCTCTCGATACCTCGGTTGCCCGGATCGCCCGGGACATGGTTGGGGAAATCAACCGCGATCTGCTGATGAACCCCCTGCCGGAAACTGAGGTGGTCAAGGGAGACCCGGCAGAGGATGCTGAACTGGTTTCCGAACCTGCCGGCGAGCCGGAAAGTCCGGCCGGGGATTCCGAACCCCTTCCCGAAAGGAAGCCGGCTGTCGATACGGAACCTCAACCTGAAGAAAACGCAGAGAAGACCGGAGGCCTTATGGCTCCTCCCCGGCAACTGAAGCCTTTATCCCTGTCTCTCGGTTTTTCCCCCCTTTTGCCGGCCGGTGAAATTGCCGACTATTTCAAGCTGGCCTATTCTCCGGATATCCTGGTTTCCTACCGGTTCCCCCTGTCTTTCGGGTATCTGGGAACGGGGATTTTTTTCTCCTTTACCTACTTCGAAGCGGAGGGGCTTCTCGTTTCGGCTGATAATATCCTGCTCTCCTTCGGACCGGATCTCCTGCTGGGACTCTATATCAATCGCTATCTGGATCTGATTTTCAGGATTAACGGCGGCGCGACGGTTTATATGCTGAACAGGAATGAAAGCGGTTATGTATCGAAATGGATTCCCGATTTTTCCGGTGGTCTGGGCATAGCGGTATACCCCCATCCCTCATTCTGCCTTTCCCTGGCGGCCAATTATTCGGTTTATCTCGAATCTTCCACTGTCATTTCAGGATTTACACCTTCTTTGAGAGTACAATTGAATTTATAGGGTTGTTGATATGAAGATAAAAATTCCTATTATAATATTGTCTCTTCTGATTTCTGCTTCCTGCGAGGATTCTTTCAATCTGGTGGACAGCGTCGATGGTCCCGACGGGATCGCTCTGGCTATTTCGCCGGTCAGCGCCACCATCGTCGTCGATACGTCGATGACTTTCGCCGCGTCCGGAGGCGTCGCGCCCTATACCTTTTTCCTTTCCGATGACAGCGCCGGGCAGATCGACGAAGAGGCGGGCCTGTATACGGCGCCTTCTTCTGTCGGGTCCGGTACGATTTATGTCGAAGACAGCTACGGGGCCAGGGCCAATGCCACGGTGACGATCATCTCTCCTCCCGATTATACGGTTCATCTGGGGAATATTACTTCGCTTTACAATGTCGCCGGGACCGGCTTCTCCGGAACTTTTACGGTTGAAAATATCAGTCCCACTGATGGCAACACCGTGATCACCTGGGTGGTTTCGGTCTATGATGTTATAGATATCACAACGATCCAGATAGATGACGGCGCTTTCTGGGCGGTCAACGGCAGCTCTGTCTCCGATCCGATGTTTTTCAGTGGTACCTGGCCCGGTTCGGGAGAATTCTGGATCCGGGTCTCTGTATCCGCAGAAGATGATATCGTAAGCATCAATAATTCGGAGATTTCGTCAAATTTCGTCATTAGTGAACCCGATATAGATTACACGGTTGATTTTTCTCCGATTGTCCAGGGAACGGAAGCCGTCGGCGGTTTAATCAGCGAGAGCTTTACCGTAGAAAACAGGGGAGTCAATGACGGATCCGATTCGGTTTTCTGGATTGCCTATATTTCCGATGCCGAGACACTGGGCGCCGGTACGGACCGGGTTATCGATGCCGGTTTTATATCGCCTTTGCCGGCCGGTACGGTTTCGTCCGATATCGCCTTCTCCGGTTATTGGACGGCGGCAGGTGACCAATACCTCATTGTTTCTGTTTTTGCCGATGATGAAACCGGATCGGATTACAGCAATGAAACGGCATCAGCCCTGTACGTGATTCTGCCCTAACCGCGAAGCTCCATAATCGCTTTCAGGTTGTCCAGAAACCGGAGAAAGAGCTCCTGCTGCTTCTGATCCTCTTCCGAATCGGGTTCTCTGTTTCCCTTCAGCTCTTCGGTGATCCTGACGATTTCCGCCAGGGCGGCCTCGCGGCCTTCCTGCTCTTTTTCCCGGCCGTAGGCTTCCAGATAGGTTTCCATTTTTTCGTAGAGATCGGAATACTTTTCTTTTATGGGGTCCGATGCCAGAACCTGCTTGACCAGGATTTTGGTATTGAGCAGATTGTATAGATCTTCATTCTCTTCAGCGGTCCCCTTTCCCTCTTCCCGCAGGGACGTATAGCTCTCCTCCAGATTGTCGAGCCGGCTGAGAATCAGCTCTTTCTCCTCCTGTTTTTCCGACTCTCCGATATCCTGGAGTCTCATAAGCCCTGTTTCCAGAGAGGGAATTTGCGACAGAGCTTTCAGATAGTTCTCCCGGGCGCTTTCCATATCGCCGCTGTTGTACAGTTCATTCCCGCTTTCAACGATCTTCGACACTTCCCGCAGGAGCCGTTCCGATTCCGAAGGCGGTTCCGGCTCCTTTTCCTGTTCCAGCTGTTCATTCAACTCCGACAATGTTATGGCCATGGTGTCGCGGTCTTCCCGCAGTTTCTCATTTTCGGCTTTCTGCTCTTCCAGTTTTCCCGCCAGTTCCTCGGCAATCCGGGCCGTTTCATCTGTCGGGGGGGACGGTTCGTTTTCAGGTTCGGCAGCCGGGGCATTTTCCCTTTCCACCAGTCTTTTCAGGGAGCTGATGAGAATCATATCCGTATTTTTGCGGAACTGAACGGCCTGATAGTCCTGTAAATCATCGCTGTTTATAAATGCCTCGAGATTGTCCAGCTCGGCAATGGCGCTGTCGTATCGACGGTTTCCGATCAGATCGTTGATGCGGGTATAGCGGACCAGGATGCTGCTGATGGCGAGGTTTTCCCGTTCCTGCCGGTCCTGGAGCTTTTCCAGTTCGTTTTTCAGGGTCTCGTTTTCCGCGGAGCGGTTTGTCAGCTCTTTCCGGAGCTGTTCTTTTACACTGTTCGCTGCGGCGAGGGATTCTTCATGACCGCTGATAAGCTGCTTCAGCTCCTCTTCTTTCCCGGATCTCTCTGTCTCGAGCTCCTCCCTGAGCTGCGCCAGTTCCCGGGAGAAATCCCGCTCCTGTTCTTTTTCCAGCGCCTCCAGGGCCCGGTCGATCTCCCCTTCGCTCAGTCCTTCCTCCCGGAGCCGTCCTCTTTCCTCTTCAAGGGCCTGTTCCATCTGCTGCCGCAGGCCGGCTTCCAGTCTGGCCGCTCTTTCATCATAATCTCTGGCGAGCGCCTCCTGGCGGCTGCGGATCTCGTTGAGCGAATCGGTTATGGCCTGGATTTCCCTGTTCTTCTCTCCGAGCCGTTCTTCCGATTCCTCTCTGATGGCCTGTATCAGCCGGCCTTCCGCTGTGCTGACAGTCGCCGTCTCCCGTACCATTACGGTTTGGGCCCGGTTGAAATAATAAAGGAAAAAAAGGCTGAGTCCGATAGTTAGAATGATAACGGCTGTGTTTATGATAAGGGGAAGTCTTACATCGCTCTTTTCCGGTTCAAAGGAAAATGTCTCTTCGCTGATCTCCAGCTTGTTGCGGGATACGGCTTTTTCCAGCTCCTGACTGATCTGCTGCCTTTCAGATTCCGGTATCGATTCGAAATCTTCCTGATCTTTCAGGTGTTCTCTGACATATTTCGCTTTTTCAAGTAAGCCGGCCATTTCTTTTGTCCATTTAATATTTGATAATTAAAGTATAATACATGAAAATACGGTCGAAGATAATTTTAATTACATTGCCTCTTATTATCGCTCCGGTTCTGCTCACCATGATGGTCGGAATTCTTTCGGCCAGAAACGGCATTACCCTGGTCGCCCGGGAATTCCTCTCTTTCAAGTCCATGGTGCTGAACAATTATATGGAGAGCCAGTGGACTCTTCTCAAAGAGAATCATCTGGATACCAATGCCCTTTATGTCGATCTGACCAAAACGTCCATCGGAAACTTTGCCGCGACGCTGACCGAGGGGAAGGAGTCGGAGAAGATTTTCGCCATTGACCGATCGGCTGAAATCCCGTTCTCCACAAAGGAAATGGCGCTTTCCGAAGAGGACAGAGACGTTCTGCGCGCCATGGTGCGCGATGAGATTACGGGATGGCGGGAGCTCAGGATCGGAGAGACCGACCTGATCTCGGAAATCTCCTTTTTCGAACCCTTCGGCTGGTATGTGTTCGTTTCGGTGGAGCGGCAGGCTTTTTACGGCTCGATCGTTCTTATCCTCTACCGGACAGGTCTGATTTTTATACTCTCGGTCATAGCGGCTTTTATCCTTCTGGTTCTCTTTTCATCCTATCTGACACGACCGCTGGAGAATGTGGTCCAGGTCATCAAATCCATAATCGAAACCAATGATCTTTCGGCCAGGGTGACCCTCCGCTACAGAGATGAAACGGGGCGGCTCGGCCATTACTTCAATATCATGACCGGCGAGCTGGACAAGGCTTATGAACAGATGAAAAAATATGCCTTCCAGGCCGTCATGTCCCGTCACAAGGAACGGAAAATCCGCAATATCTTTCAGAAATACGTCCCCAAAGACGTCATCGATAAATTCTTTTCGAACCCCGAAGGGATGCTGGTCGGGGAAAACCGCGTTCTGGCGGTCCTTTTCACCGATATCCGGCGCTTTACATCGATTTCCGAAGGAATGAAGCCCGATGAGCTTGTCGAATCTCTGAACAGGTACTTCGGGCAGATGGTCGAGGTCATTTCAAACCACGGCGGCATTGTCGACAAATATATCGGCGATGCGATCATGGCTTTTTTCGGGGCGCCGGTTACCCATGATGACGATGCCCTGCAGTCTCTCCGCTCAGCTCTGGAAATGCTCGAGAGGCTGAAGGAGTTTAACCTCTGGCAGAAGGCCAAAGGCCGTGAACCTTTCGAGATAGGCATCGGGATCAATTACGGAGAGGTTACCATCGGGAATATCGGTTCCGAAAAGAAAATGGATTATACGGTTATCGGCGATATGGTTAACCTGGCGTCCCGTCTCGAAGGACTGACGAAAGTGTACAGGGAGCCGCTTCTTATTTCCCATCCCCTTTACGAGCGGGTCGCCGGGCAGGTCCCGTGCCGGTTGATCGATAAGGTCGTCGTCAAAGGGAAAACCCTTGAAGTGAACATCTACGCGGCCCGAAGCCGTCCCGGCGACCGGGAGCGCGAAGCCTGGGATCTGCACCATAAAGCGCTCGAGCTTTATTATTCCCGGGATTTTAAGGGTGCGCAGGTTCTCTTCGAGAAGGTGAGGGAGATTCTTCCCGATGATGTCAGCTCGCGTCTTTTCATTCAGCGCTGTTCCGGGTATCAGCTGGCGCCTCCGGAAGAGGATTGGACCGGTGCCGTCGAGTATGATATGAAATAATCTTTCTGAAGTTTCTTTGCGGAGCGAAATAAGCTGTCTTATAATAAAGGATAGGATATGGCAAAGCGGACCTTCGGGCTTATAAACGGAATTCTTTTTCTCTTTATCACAGCGGTTCTTATGCTTTCCGTCATTTTTCTTTTTATTCAGATCAATACGTTCAATAACCGTTACCGCGAAGAGTCTGAACTTCTGCAGAACCAGTATAGAGAGACTCAGCAGGAGATCATCCACAGAGAAGTCATCTCGGTTTCGGACTACATCTACAAGAATCTGAACTCCCTTGAAGAGCAGGTCGGGGAAACCGTCCGGCTGAGAATCGATGAGGCCTATGCCATCGCCGACCACATCTATCGGGTAAACCGGGGAATAATCTCCGACGGGGAAATCCGCGAGCGGATTATCGAGGCTCTCCGGCCCGTCCGGTACGCCGATGGGCAGGGGTATTATTTTATCAACAGTTTTTCCGGAATTGAACACCTTTTCAGCGACAAGCCCGAACTGGAAGGGCAGAACTTACTGGACATGCAATCCGCCGACGGAAAATATGTCATCCGCGATATGATTGACATCTGCCGGGAGAAGGGAAGCGGCTTTTACAGCTATCTCTGGACCAAGCCGGGAGAAGAGGGGAGCCATCACCGGAAAATCTCCTATATCCGCCATTTCGAGCCCTACGACTGGGTTCTCGGAACGGGTTTGTATTTATCCGATGAGGAGGAATCTCTCAAGCAGAGGCTGCTCGCCGATATCAGCGATATCCGTTTCGGGACGGAAGGCTATATCTTCGTCAATACGATGGAGGGAATCGCCCTTGTTTCCAACGGGGAGCTCATCAGCGGAGAGCGGAAGCTCTGGGATGTTTTTTCTTCGGACCCCGCCAGGACCAGAGAGCTTTTCCGCAAGGAATATGATGCCGCCCGGAAACCGGAGGGAGATTATATTTATTATACGATCAGAAAGCTGAGCGATTCCGCAGTCGAGTCTCCGAAGACTTCCTTCATAATGGGCATTCCCGAATTCAACTGGCTGATCGGAGCCGGGGTCTATCTCGATGATGTGGAGAGAGACATCGCTCAGTTGCGGGATCTCTCCTACAGGGAACTGAGGCGGGATATTATAGAGACCGTCTTTATTACGGTGTTCCTTATCGCTCTGTTCGTCCTGCTCATTCTCATCTCCGGGCGGAGACTCCGGCAGGAATTCAGTCATTTCAGCACTTTTTTCGAATCCTCGGTTTCCGAACCTGTGGAACTGGCGGAAAAGGACTTTCATTTCCGGGAACTGGCGGAGCTGGCCCGGCAGGCCAACGGGATGCAGCGCGATAAAGCCGAAGCTCTGGAGAAGCTCAGCGTGAGTGAGAACCGCTTCCGGCTCCTGGCGGAAAATTCCCGCGATATGATTTTCAAGATGACCTTTCCCGGAGGCGGCTATGAATACATCAGTCCGGCTTCTTCGGAAATCCTCGGCTATACGCCGCAGGAGATTATGGAAGAGCCTTTCCATGTGAGACAGACCATTCACCCCGATTGGAGAGACTGGCTGGAGAGCATCTTCAAGGATATCGGACGCGGGCATATCGATGACGTATTCGAATATCCCATCATCGCGAAAAACGGCGAGGAACGCTGGGTCAGCCAGAAGAACACGCTCATCAAAGGAAATGCAGAGGGGACCTGGATTCTCATAGGACGGCTCAGCGATGAGACGAGACGGAAGAAGGCGGAAGAGGATGTAAGCCGCAGCTACAGGATGGAAGCCATCGGCAAACTGGCCGGAGGTGTGGCTCATGATTTCAACAATGTCCTGGCCGGAATCATGAACGCCGCCAATGTTTTGAAATCGCCCCGCAGGGAGATCGATGAGAAAGGCCGCAAAATGGCGGATCTCATACTCACCGCCGCGGCCAGAGCCGCCGATCTCACGGCCAAGCTGTCGGCTTTCGGCGGCAAGAGAACGCTCTTTCTCAAAGCTCAGAACGTGCACCATATTCTGGAGGAGACTGAAATCATTCTCCGCCGGACCATTGATATGGAAATTGCCATTCAGTCGAACTATAACGCTGAATACGCGGTTATCAAGGCTGACGGGACGGAGATACAGAGCATCATTCTCAATCTGGGAATCAACGCCTCTCATGCCATCGAGGGAGGGGGCGCCATTTTCATCAATACGGAAAATATGACTCTCGATCAGAACTATTGCGAAAATTCCCCCTTTGATTGTGAACCGGGACGTTATCTCCGGATTGAGATCCTCGATACGGGACGAGGCATGAACGGGGAAACGCTGAAGCACATATTCGAGCCTTTTTTCACGACGAAAGAGAAAGGCAAGGGGACAGGGCTCGGGCTGGCGACGGTTTACCGTTCCGTGGTGGATCACAAAGGGCTGATTCAGGTGACGAGCGAAGAGGGGGAGGGGTCCTCCTTCATCCTGCTTTTTCCCTGTGTCGATGATAAGCCGGCAGAGACGGGCGCTCCTGACGAATCTCCGGACCCCGGGAGCGGGACCATTCTCTTAGTCGACGATGAGGAATTTATCCGCGAAACCGGCCAGGGGATGCTCGAAGATGCGGGCTACAGGGTCATTACCGCCGGGAACGGGAAAGAGGCTGTGAAAATATTTGAAGAGAAGCAGTCGGAAATTGACCTGGTTATCCTCGATGTCATTATGCCCGAAATGAACGGGATCGACGCTTTTTATAAAATCAGGGAAATCCGTGGAAATTGCCCCGTCATCATGATTTCCGGATACAGCCGCTCCGATGATTTGAATAAACTCAAAGAGAGCGGGGTTTCCGCCATAATAAGAAAACCCTTTGAACACTCGCTCCTCAGAAAAGAAATCAATCTGGCTTTGAGCAGGAATAGCGGAACAGAGTCCAGGTGAATACGACGGGAAAGAGAGATCAGAATCTTTTTTTTACACTCCGGTTTGAAAAAGGCAGAGGCTATTCTCTTCCCTACTGCGGCGACCTCTCTTCGCTGTTTCCCGGAGAAAATGATCTGCCCTTTCTGGAAAATCCCCGTGCTTTTTATCATTATCTGCCTGATGAAGACCGGGTAAGAGTCGGCTTAAATCTCAGGAAAACCCTGGAGGCCAAAGAATCCTTTGAAAGCCGATTCAGGATTTTTAACGGGAGTGAACTTCTTCTGGGTGAACTTGTTCTCTCCCTCAGATCTGATAGCGTTGGCATGACTCTGTGGGACGGGCTTTTTCGTGTACTGTCATCGGTCAGGACCAGAGAGGAAAATGTCGAGGAAGCCCTTTTTGAAAGAATCCGCGAACTCGACTGCCTGTACGGTATCGCTTCGCTCTCGGATCACGGGGCCCTGCCCCTCGATGACTTACTGGAGAGAGCTCTTGAAATCATGCTCGGGTCCTGGAAATACTCCCATCTCGATGCCATCAGAATCGCCTATGGCGATAAGGTTATTTCGGGGAAAACGGAGATCCGGTCGCCGGGTTCTCCGGCTTTCTGTCAGAAAAGCGATATTACCGTTTACGGGAAAGTGATGGGGTCGGTCGGAGTCTGCTACAGCCGCTCCGACCGGGATGTCGATGTGCTCAATGCTGCCAGAGAACTGAGAATGCTCAATTATATAACAGCCCGCCTGTCGAGGATTATTGAAAAGAAACAGTCGGAACAGGCTCTCGCCGGGAGCGAGGCCCGTTTCCGCCGCTATGTCGAATCGGCACCGGACGGGATTTTCCGAGCCGATGATAAAGGTTTCTTTATCGATGTAAACCAGGCTGCCTGCCGCATTACCGGTTATGAGAAGGAGGAGCTTCTGGGTATGCCCCTCTCCTTTCTCACCCATCCCGACGACCGCGAATCGACGAGAGAGTCGTTCAAGCGGGTCAAAAGCGAGGGTAGGACCTCCAATACATGCCGGTTCACCAGAAAAGACGGTACGGTCAGACACTGGGTGATCGAGGCTGTCAGAATGGATGACGGGACGTTTCTGGGGTTCAACCGCGATGTCACGGAACAGAGAAAGCTGGAGGAGCAGATCATCCAGATGGAGAAAATGGATGCCATCGGCCAGCTTGCCGGGGGAATCGCCCACGATTTCAATAATCAGATAGCCGTCATTATGGGGTACAGCGAGATGCTGGTCTCCCGGCTCGAAGATCCGAAACACCTCAAATTCGCTAAAAGCATTCTGGCCAGCGCCCACCGGTCCGATGATCTGACCAGAAAACTCCTGGCATTCTCCCATAAAGGTTTATATGAGCGCAAAAGCATCAATATCAACAGAACCATCGGCGAAGCGGCTGATATCCTGACGCACAGCTTCGACCGCAAAATATCCATCAAAATGGATTTGAAAGCGAAACATCCTTTTATTTCCGGAGATCCTTCGCAGATGCAGAATGCCATTATGAATCTGGCTCTCAATGCCAGGGATGCCATGCCCTCCGGAGGAACGCTTCTCTTCGCAACCCGCAATATCTCTCTCGATAAGGAGTTCTGCCGTAAATTATCCCACAGAGTCGAACCGGGGCAATTTGTTGAAATTACCGTTTCCGACACGGGAACGGGGATGGACAGCCAGACCATGAGCCGGATCTTCGAACCCTTTTTTACGACAAAAGAGATGGGGAAGGGGACGGGAATGGGACTGGCCGGTGTATACGGCACCGTAACAAACCACAGGGCTGTTATCGAGGTCGAGAGCGAGCCCGGAGAAGGAACGGTTTTCCGCTTATCCTTTCCCTGCGGGGAAAAAGTTATTCATGAGCCGGCGAAGGGGAGCCGCGCACCCGTTCATGGAAACGCATCAGTCATGCTTATTGACGATGAGGATATGCTCCGCGAAGTCGTCCGGGAGATTCTGGAACATCACGGCTATACCGTTTTTTCCTTTTCCTGCGGCAGGGACGCTCTGGATCATCTGAAGAATTTCGGGAATATTGATGTTGTTATACTCGATATGATTATGCCGGTCATGGGCGGGAAAGAGGTGTTCAGAAATATCAGGGAGATCGACAACTCCATTCCGGTTGTCCTCTCGTCGGGTTATTCTCTCTCCGGTGAAATTCAGCAGCTTCTCGAAGAAGGAGCGCAAGCCTTTCTCAGTAAGCCCTTTAATCTTGAGTCCTTGACCTCGGTTATCAGCGATGTCATAAAAAAATAGTTCTTTTTTCCTATTGCCTGTCACGGATTTGGCGCTTAAAATTTGCTCATCACGATTCTGGAGAAAAAAATGTTAAAAAAATCTCTCTATTTGTTCGCTTTTCTGCTGATGACGCTGATCTCGTGCAAAAATCCCTCTCTGCCCGATGATCCGGATCCCATTGATACAGGGGGAGAGGAAACGCCCGATTACCTTTCCGTTTATGACCTTATCGGGGAGTTGGAGCAGGAGTTAATCAGCTCCGGTCTGACTCAGGCCGATGCGGCTGTCATTTCTGATGGTGCAAAAGCGGCTGTGGGAGAGGATTCTTTCAAAGTCATAGATTTTCTCGATAACATCGTCGAGGGTTCCGTCAGATCTGTCGGGTCCATTGCAGCGACCCTTGATACGACTCAGAAAAAAATGGATACCATCGACTTGATCATAAGGTCCGTTATGACAAGCATCAGAACACATAAAGATGATGTCATGGTTTCTGCTGCCCGGGCCATTGATCCCTATGCGGTTAATATGAACTCCATTCTGGCCCAGCTGGCAGCCGCCTCTATCCGGAATTTGTCTACCGCCGGCATACCGGCGGCAGATCTCGATGAAGCGGCATCAGAAACGGTAAAATCGCTTGTCAGTTCACTCGACGAGGGCGGTGTGGCTCTCGATGATGTTCCATCAGCGGTACAGATTATTACAAAATCGGCTGTCGAGAGCATATCTTCCAATGATACGTCATCTCTGACACTGGAAGATGCCCTCAGTTCCATTACAAGCGGGGCCGTCAGTGCTGTCGATAGTATCGGCGTGGAAGGTTTTGATGATTCCATGGTGGCCGACGTCATCGGAGGAGTCACGTCGGGAGCGACCGAGGCCATAGAATCTGTCGCATCTGATATAGAAACCGTAAAGACTCTGGCGTCGACGGTTACATCTTCCGCGATTACAAGCGCCTCAACTTTGACGGCTGCTGTCGATGTCCTTGAAGTTACAAAAAAGGTAACGGAAAACGCTATTAAGGCGGTTCACGATATACAGATCGATACAATAGATACATCATCCAGTAATGATGATACCAATGGCATCATTTCCAGTATTACTCAGAGCGCTGTCAAGACAGCTGCTCCGATTGTAACCTTAGCCGGGGGAAATGAATCTGATGTTCAGGTCGCCGTTGTCCAGAGTGCCTCGGAAGGCGCCCAGACAATCAGTTCCGACTACAATTCGGCGTCACTCGCTGCGGTTATTGTTGTAGACAGTTCGGGAACAACCGTAGAGGATTCGGGAGATTCCGATCTGACAGATGCCGTCGCTGCCGGTATCGCCCAGGCCGGCAATGAGCCGCCGGTTGCCGATGCGGGCGCGAACCGGTCTCTGGATATCGATGAGACAACAGAGCTGAACGGCTCGGGCAGCGGGGACCCCGATGGTTCCATATCCGCCTGGCTCTGGTGGATCGCCTCGGGACCCGATGACAGCCTTGCTGTTATTGATCCGGATAATGTCGCCGTGACATCTTTTACACCCGATGTCGCCGGGCTCTATACAATCGGATTAAAAGTTACCGACACATATGACGAAATCGATACGAATTTTGTTCAGATCGCCTGCGCGATTGAAGCCTATGAGGGGCTGAATGTTTCTCAGAGAATCGCTCTGGCAGAGGATTATTACAATGATGGAGATCTTGAAACAGCTCTGGCCGAGCTGAATAAAGTCTTCTCGTTCTACAGTCAGACCAATTCCTGGTCTCAGGCTTATCTTCTTCAGGGAAGCCTACTCTGGGACCTGGGAAGGGAGAGCGAATCAGTTGCTTCTTTCAATCAGGTGAGAACCCTGAATTACGATACGGAAGATTACGGTGCGGCGACCCGGTCTTTGGGCTGGCTGTACCAGTGGCATCTCGGCGAAGCCGGCCGGGACCTCGATGCCTCCGAAGCGTATTTTAGCGAACTGCTGACTGATAGTCGTTTTGCCAATACCAGATTTACGGGAGATGCCAGACACGGACTGGGGTTCAACCATATGATGCGGGACGAATTCACGGAAGCCCGGACTCAGTTCGCAGCCGCTCTGGCTGATCCCCTTCTCTCAAATAATGAAACCTACTGGTCCCAGTTCCATCTGGGAGAATCCTATCTCCGGGAAAGCGGAGATTATACGACGGCTTATACATACTGGGATGTTATTCTGGCGGAACCGGAAACCTATTGCCTGACTGATGGCGGTGAAACGGATTATTGGAAAATCCGGAATATCTACGTGACAAAAGCTGATATTTCATGGGACAACGACGATGCGGCCGGAGCGGTCGGTTACTATCAGGATGTGCTGGATTACCCGGGAATGACCGATGATCTTAAATCCTGGCCTGCCCGGAACATCGCCAATTATTACAGAGATCTTGGCGATCAGTACTGTGACAGCGGTAATAACGCTTCGGGAATTCTGGAATTCGAAACGGCTGAGGATTATTTCAACGATGCCTGGACATTCGGTCTCGGAACTGAAGACGGCGCCTGGGCTTATGTCAGCAAAAACTGGATGTACCGCCGCTGGATGGAAGTCGCTCCGAATGAAACGGAAAAAGCCGCTGTCGTATCCAGTTTTCTCTCTTCCTGTTCCGCAGTTCTCTCAGCCGGTTATGACAGGCCGGAAATCCAGACGCGGCTGAACAGAGCCGGTTATTACCACTGGATGCTCGATGAAACGGATTACGTTCTGGCTCTGGCCGATCACACGGCCGCTCTGACTCTGGCGGAAGAGGGCCATTACCCGGAAGGTGTCTGGGCACGCTATGAAATCGGGAATCTCTACCGCGACCGGGCCTGGGATCACCATCAGGAAACCGGTGTGGACTGGGAAGGTGACTTCAATACAGCGATTAGCCATTACGAACAGGTCACGAGAACTAATTACCCTGTTTTCGAGGACTGGATGGAGCATTTCTTCGCCGATGCTCTGGCTGATACGGCGAACTGTTACCTGGGACTCGGGAGATTCGATGATTCAATAAATCTTCTTAGCTCTCTTGTTTTAGACACAGATAACTATGAGCAGCAGGATAGAGCGTGGTTTCAGTTCGATATCGGTTTTGCCTATTGGGAAATGGGCAATTATGCCAGAGATGAAGAGGATTATTCCGGTAGTATTGACGATAATACTAATGCTATCACTGAGTTAGGAAAGGCTATAACTCTCTCTGCCGGCACCGGTGATGAGCAGAGAATAACAGATGAATCCAATCTGAGAATCGGAGATTCCCACAGACATTCCGGATATGCTTATGAAGATATGGACAATGAAAGTAGCGCAAATACACAATATACCGAGGCGATCCCCTACTACGAACTGGTTTCTGATCTGGAATACTGGATCTATTTCGAAGCCAATGAAAGCATGGCCGAGTGTTATGTCAGAAGCGGTAGTTTTCAGGTCGGAATCGATCAGTATCAGTTTGTAATCGATTCTATTGCTGATAATGATGAAGACATCAACCGCATGCTATTTGAAATTGCCGATGCTTACCGGGATAAATATTACCAGACTGAAGCAGCCTCTGATTATACCGCGGCCATTAATGCCTACAATGATGTATTGGCCATTGCCGGACTGTCCGGCGAAAGAAATGCCGATGTCCTGCTCGGTAAAGGGCGGCTTATCACAGATTACGCCTTTATCACATACCGCGACCAGGGGGTTGCCGGCCCGGAATTTGAAAACCTGATGGATGAGGCGATTGCAGCATTTGAAGATATTCATTCTCTGACAGATGATTTTGACTGGTGGGGTGATGCCCGTTCCGAAGCCTTTCGGGAAGCCGGAAACAGCTATCGGGATAAAGCCTTTAATTACAGGGATTATATGGGCGAGACATCGGATATCTCAGTCATTCGCGGATACTTGCAGCAGGCTCTTACGGCATTTGAATCTGCGATGGATAGGGATTTGCTGGGCAATATTGACGAAGGAAATTACAACGATGCCAAAAGGGAAACCGGCTGGGTCAACTTTGATATCGCCTACACTTACGACCTGCAGGATTCCACCGCGTTTACTTCGGCCGAGCCATATATCATTGACGGAATGGACCTCGGTTTTGAAGTCCTGGCCGATAGTGAAGCCGATGCGGATTTGCAGGCGGATATATTGAATGCTTTTGGAAGCATTCATATCGAAGCGAGAGGGCAGTCCGTCACTCTCGGCGGCGGCCCTGAGACTTTTTCTCTGGAAAACGCTGTTTTCTATTTCGGGCTTGTGATTGCTAATTACAGCAGTCTGGATAACGGCCGCTTCGCGGCAGAGGCGCAAACGGGAATCGGCCGGGCTTACCGGCAGGATGGAAATGACTCGGCCGGCGTTGCAGATTTTACCGATGCCATAGTCTCTTACGAAGAAGCCATAGTTCAATACGATCTGGTCGAAGCAACTTATGCAAGCCTGCCGGACCGGGATCAATGGTTAATCGAGAACGCACAATTCGATTGTATCGATACGCATTTTGAGCTGGCAGAAGCCCAGGTCGATAGCGGGGATACGGCCGGAGCCATCGCGACCCTTCAGGAAGTTGTGGACAGAAATATATTCCGGGTCGATGACGCGAATAACAGGATTGATGAATTGGAAAATCCCTGATTGATTTGATTTTACAAAGAGAGCAGCCCGATCGGGCTGCTCTCTTTTTCCGGCAATTTATTCCGTTTTCAATATATCCAGAATTTCATCAGGAGAATCCGCTGTAAGCAGCAATTCCGTGGCTCTAACGACATAATTACTTTTCATTGATGTTTCTCCCGTATCATATACGCGATGAATCAATTCAAGACATCAAAATTAGAAAAAAAAAGAGCTGCTGCTTTGCCCTGGCAGACTTCGCAACAACCCTTTAAGAACGTGTAACCGCCTTAATACCGTTAGAATCAGATTCCGTTAATAATCCTGTTCAAAGTGGAACTCGGCCTCATGGCTCTGGATTTCAATTCCTCATCGGGAGCGTAGTAACCGCCTATATCAACGGGCTGGCCCTGAGCGGCCATCAGCTCTTTGTCGATAAGGTTTTCGTTTTCGGTCAGCGCCCGGGCAACGGGCTGGAAAATCCTTTTCAGTTCTTCATCACGGTTCTGTTCCGCCAGGGCACGGGCCCAGTAGAGGGACAGATAAAAGTGAGATCCTCTGTTGTCGATTTCATTCACTTTCCGGGAGGGGGATTTCCCCTTCTCCAGCACCAGTTCCGTCGCTTTATCAAGTGTTTCGGCCAATATCAGAGCTTTTTCGTTCCCCCGGCTTTTCCCCAGGTGCTCAAGCGATACGGCCAGCGCGAGGAATTCTCCCAGAGAATCCCAGCGGAGATGTCCTTCCTCCTGAAACTGCTGAACGTGTTTCGGTGCCGATCCGCCGGCTCCCGTTTCAAAGAGCCCTCCGCCATTCATCAATGGTACGATGGAGAGCATTTTGGCACTGGTTCCCACTTCCAGTATGGGAAAGAGATCGGTCAGAAAATCCCTGAGAACATTTCCGGTAACCGATATGGTATCTTTGCCCTCTCTTATGCGATCCAGGGAGAACCGGGTTGCTTCAACAGGGGATTTGATCAGAATTTCAAGTCCTTCCCTATTGTGATCGGGAAGGTATTTATCTACCTTTCTGATAAGCTGTGCATCGTGAGCTCTGTTTTTGTCGAGCCAGAAGACAGCGGGCGTCCCGGTTTCCCGGGCCCGGTTAACCGCCAGCTTGATCCATTCCTGCACGGGGGCGTCTTTAACCTGACACATGCGGAAGATATCGCCTTTTTCTACAGCTTGTTCAATCAGGATTTGATCGGAGTCGTCCAGGACAAGGACCGTCCCGTCTCCCTCCATTTCAAATGTTTTGTCATGAGAACCGTATTCCTCGGCTTTCTGGGCCATAAGGCCTACATTGGAGACGCTTCCCATTGTCGAAGGATCGAGTGCTCCGTATTTCCGGCAGTTATCAATGGTTTCTTTATAAATTCCCGAATAACAGCGGTCCGGAATAAGGGCTTTCATATCTTTCAGTTTACCGTCGGGTCCCCACATTTTTCCGGAAGACCGGATGGCGGCGGGCATGGAGGCGTCGATGATGATATCGCTGGGGACATGGAGATTCGTGATTCCCTTGTCTGAGTTGACCATGGCCAGATCGGGGCTTTCGGCGTAAACCGCTTCGATGTCGGCTTCTATTTCTTTTCTCTTCCCTTCGGGGAGAGACTGTATCTTCGAGTAGAGGTCTCCCAGTCCGTGGTTCGGCGAAACACCGAGCTCCGTCAGAACAGCGGCGTGCTTTTCAAAAACATCTTTGAAGAAGACCGTTACGACATGGCCGAAAATAATGGGGTCGGAGACCTTCATCATGGTGGCTTTCAGATGGACGGAGAACAGGACATCCTTTTTCTTCGCATCGTCTATCTGCTCGGCCAGAAAGGCTCTCAGGGCTTTGCGGCTCATAACCGCTCCGTCGATGATTTCACCGGCCAGAAGGGGGGCTTTGTTTTTAAGCAGGGTGGAGTTTCCCGCTTTATCTTTGAAAACGATTCTGTAATTGGTCGCCTTGTCAATTTCAACGGATTTTTCACTGCCGTAAAAGTCTCCGCCGGTCATGGAGGCAACATGGGATTTGGAATCTGAAGACCATTCCCCCATGGAGTGGGGATTTTTTTTCGCGTAGTTTTTTACAGCTTTCGGAGCACGGCGGTCCGAGTTCCCCTCTCTGAGTACGGGGTTGACGGCGCTTCCTTTGGCAATGTCGAATTTCGCCTTTACGGCCCTCTCTTCATCGGACTTCGGATCTTCCGGGTAGTCGGGGAGGTCGTAGCCCTTTGCCTGGAGTTCGGCGACCGCCGCTTTGATCTGGGGGACGGAGGCGCTTATGTTGGGCAGCTTTATAATGTTGGCATCCGGTTTCTTTACCATTTCGCCCAGTTCTGTCAGGGCATCGGAAATCTTCTGCTCATCTGTCAGTCTCTCGGGGAACTGAGCCAGAATACGTCCCGCCAGGGATATGTCCCGCATCTCCATTTCAATGCCGGCGTTTTTGACAAAAGCCTGTACAATCGGCAGAAGCGAACTTGTCGCCAGAGCCGGTGCCTCATCTGTTTTCGTGTAAATAATTTTCGATTTCTGTGCCATGGTCTTCCTTTTCTCTGATTCTTTTTTCTATGTTGTATTTTACAAAACTGCCGGAAAAAGTTCTAACACTTTTCCGGTAGTGTTATGCCAGGTATTTTCCCCGTCCCTTTTCGGCTGTGCATTCCCCGTTCCCGATGATGATCTGACCGCGGCTGATCGTCGTTTCAGGCCAGCCAGTCATGGTCATATTTTTGTAAGGTGTCCAGCCTGCTGTCTCGTGAAGAGTCTCCTCGCTGAGAACCACTTCTTTACCGGGGTCGAAGATGACCAGATCCGCGTCCTTTCCGACCTGTATGTCCCCTTTGTTCTCCAGCCCGAAAAGACGGGCCGGCATGGTGCAGCAGAGGTCCACCCACTGGTTTTCCGTAATAAAGCCTTCGCGGACTCCTCGGGAGAAAATAGCGGGGAAGCGCATCTCTATAGAGGGAACTCCGCCGGGGACTCTGTTGAAAGCGCTCAGGCCGGACGCCTTTTCCTCTTTCGTAAAGGGGCAGTGATCGCTTGAAATCGTATGAAAGGAATCGCCGCTCAGATGCTCCCACAATCCCAGCTGATCGATTATGCTCCGTATCGGCGGAGAGCAGATGGGCAGTGCCCCTTCAATCCCTTCCGCCTCGAAAACCTCGTCGGTGAGGCAGAGATACTGGGGACAGGTCTCTCCCGATACATAATGGCCCTGGATACGGGCCTGCCTGACCCTTTCAGCCGCTTCGGGGCAGGATATGTGGAAGATATGAACCGGAACCCCGGCATAGGCGGCCAGATCGATCACGCGGCCGACCGCTTCGGCCTCCATCAGGGACGGGCGGCTTCTCGTATGCCACTCCGGTCCGGTATTCCCCTCGCTGATATTCTTTTCGATCAGCGTGGTTATGACATCCCAGTTTTCCGCATGAACCACCGGAAGGGCTCCCGTTTCGCCTATGGCTTCGAAAGCTTTGAGAATCTCGCCATCGGTCAGCCTGAGGCCGTAGGCCATATAGATTTTAAAACTGCGGCACCCCGCTTCATAAGCGGCCTGCACCTGATCCAGTTTTCTGATATCGTCGGGGCCGATTGTCATGTGGAAGCCGTAGTCAATGACGGCTTTACCCGCCGCTTTGCTCTTCCGTTCTTCCAGGGCATCGAGAAAGGACTGTTCTTTTCGCGATTCGACGAAATCTATAATCGAGGTCGTTCCGCCGAATGCCGCCGCCTTCGTCCCTTCGTAAAAATCATCGGACGAGACGAAGTTGCCGATGGGCATCTCCAGGTGGACGTGGGTGTCGATGGCTCCGGGCGTCACCAGCCTGTCCGTCGCGTCCAGCACTTCCTTTCCCGCAAGGCCCCGGCCGATGGCGCTTATCTTTCCGTCAATTATACCGATATCGGCTTTATAGGATGTCATTGCCGTGACAATTGTACCGTTTTTTACTACCAGATCGTAATTCATATTATTCCTCCGGAATCTTAATGATGAGACAGGAAAGTTCTGCTGTCAATGATAAAGGGCATGGCGGAACACCCCCCGATCCGGTATAATATGAAGCTCTGGAGGAGGAGCTTTTATGGTGAGAGAACTGCTGATTATCGATGCGCAAAATGATTTCTGTGAACCCGACGGAGCTTTATATGTACAGGGAGCCGAAGAGGATTGCCGGCGGCTCGCTGATTTCATAGGGTCGAGAGGAGATGAGATCGATAGTATTTCCCTCACTCTCGATTCCCATCATCTATATGATATAGCCCATCCTCTGTACTGGGTTGACGGCGATGGGAACCATCCCGCTCCCTTTACCTTCATAAGCGCCGGCGATGTGGAATCGGGCTTGTGGACGACTTCCCGGCCCGAAGAGAAAGGGTGGGGGCTTGAGTACGTTCGGACTCTGGAAGAGAGGGGTAAATACACTCTCTGCGTATGGCCGCCACACTGCCTTATCGGCTCATGGGGAAATCAGATCCAGAGTCACGTCTTTCAGGCCCTGACAGAATGGGAAAAAAGAAAACTCGCTTCATCATTCAAGATTGTAAAAGGGGACGATTCCCGTACGGAACATTACGGCGCTTTCGAGCCTGAAGTTTCCGGTAGGGATGCTATCCGTCCTCTCAAAATCGATGCACTTTTAGAACGCCTTCAGAGAGCTGATGAAATCTACATTGCCGGCGAAGCCCTCGATTACTGTGTCGCCAATACGGTCCGCCAGCTTGCTGATGCCCTGCCTCCGGGACAGGCGGGAAAAATCATACTCCTTGAAGATTGCTGCTCCTCCGTGGATCCGGCCTCCGGATTGAGCCGGACTTTCCTCGAGGACATGAAAGCCCGCGGGATGAGATTGCAGAAATCTACGGATAAATAGGAATTTTCCCTATTTACAGAACAATCTTTCCCGATATAATTCATGATAATTGACGGATTTACAGCAAAAAACAGGACATCAGAATGCATAATTATAGAATTATTCCCGAAGAAGGACTCATCGTTCAGATATTGAGAGGCGATATCACTATCGATGCTATACTCGAGAGCACGGCTCTTCTGGTCCGTGACTCCCTGTTTGATCCCCGGTACAATTGTGTCGTCGATTTCCGGCAGGGCATTATACTCATGTCTCTGAAAGAGCTGAAAGATGCGGCGGACAGATATAGTGAATCCGATTCTTTCAAGGGCCGGAAAGCCCTGCTGGTGAACCGCTCTGTCGATACGGCTAAAATCATGATTTTCCGCAGCCATGTGGGGCCGGGAGAGCGTTTCAGCGTTTACTCAACTGTCGAGGGGGCCTCTTCATTTCTCCAGAACGATTTAAGCCGCTATCTCGATGAGGACATTATCCGTGAAGACCTGTATAGAGATCCTCAATCGGAAAGAACCAGATCATCTGATCCTCCCCTTTACCCCAATAATCTTTCATGACGACATCCGGTTCTCCGATTTTTCCTGTCCAGTACTGCTGTGACAATCTGTAGCCGCTGTCCAGGCAGGCCCGGGCGATCCCCCGTTCATGGAGTTCCGATATCATCGTTTTCCATAGGTGCGAGCCGATTCCCCTCGATTGATAATCGGGATGTACGTAGACCCCTTTTACTTCGGGAAGCCCTTTTAATTCCCCGGAGATATTGTCGCGCACCGACCGGTTCTGCCTTCCGCAGGCAATCGTTCCCACGATCCGCCCGTCGATTCTGGCTATTATCATCTCTTCCCCGCTGTCGAAGGTTTCCATCTGGTGTTCCACTTCATCCTCTATTCCTGAGGGATCCTGAATGCCGTTTCTCCTGAACGTGTCGGTAATCGTGGTTCTGAAAAAAGCTTCCAGTTCGGCCCTGTCCTTTTTTCCGGGTCTGCCCGTTTCGACTCGTTCCATCATGTTTGCCTTCCTTTTCCGTACATACTATACTCCATATCATGGAGTACATAAAAAAGATATACAGCAGGAGCGATATTCTCATTCAGAGAAAAATCCTTGTATTTTTCTGGTCCCTTCTGGTTCTTCTGGGAGGATCTGTCGTATATCTGCTGATTCAGCTGATAACTCATACGGTTTACTCCAATGATTTTATCTACCTTCTGATGACGATCGGATTGCTTCTTATCGCCCTGACGCTTCTGCTCACCGGCCGGTACTATATCTCATCTATCCTGATTCTGACGGCAGCGCTCTTTCCTATTACGGCTCTGGTCTGGATGGGTGTCACTCTCAACGAATTGAAGCTCTACAGCATGGCCTTTCTCCAGTCCGTAGGAATTCTCTTCGCCGTTCTTATTGCATCCAAAGTCTGGCAGATCGTTCTCTACGGCGTCGGAGCCCAGATTCTCTGCACGGCTTTTCTCTTTTTCCGGCTGATTCCCTCCGCAGCGGGCGATCGCTTTCCCTATATCACCACTTATATCGTTGTCCTCGTCGTTCTGACTATGGAAACCCTTCTCGCCTCTTTCCTTTTCTTTCTGCTCAACAAAACCCTTCTGGAAACAAAGTATATGGCCGAGCATGATGAAAACACCGGCCTACCGAACGGAAACAGGATGAGTCTGGACCTGGGGCTTTCCATAGAAGAGGCCAATGAAAACCAGGTTCATTTCTACCGGATTGAAAATTATACGGAGCTGCTTCTCAATTACGGCATGGAGAGCCTTATCGGGATCGTGGCGAAGACTGCAGAGACTATCTCACTTGAAAACGGACGGGACGTCTACCGCTTGTCTTCCGATCTTCTGGCCCTCTTTCATAATGATTCCCGATGCGCACAGACCAGGTGCATGGAAAAGACGATGGCACTTTTTCAAACACCTCTGATTATTGACGACTGGAATGTCCGGGTCCTGCTGAGAGGGTCCATACTCCGGAATGCCTCCATTGAAAACAATATGTCCGCCAATCTGAGCCGGGGCCAGCTGGCCCTCTATCAGGCAGGATTGGAAAGGAAGCATTTCGTCCTCTACGAACGGGAGAGGGAACATCTGTGGATCGAGCGGATCAGTATCTTTCACGAACTGTTCGAAGCTGTGGCTCAGGGGCATTTTTCCGTTGTTTATCAACCTCTCTTTAACGAGGACAGGACAGTCTCGGCTATCGAATCCCTTTCCCGCTGGACGAACAGAAAAGGGGAAATGGTCAGTCCTGAGGTTTTTATTCCCATGCTTGAGCAGACAGGACTTATGAATGATTTTTTCATGTTCATGGTGTCCCGGGTTCTGAACGATATCAAAAAATACAGGGTTTTGCAGGGAGATTTTTCCATCTTTATCAATCTTTCACCGGAACTTATCAATTTCAGTTTCGACTTCAATAGATTGATTGGACTGATTGATGACGCGGGAATCCCTCCGGAAAAAATCGGATTCGAAATTACCGAATCAGCCATGCTCCACAATGACGATGACACGGAAAAAGTTCTGACCCAGCTTAAGGGCAGGGGGTTCGAGCTGGCTCTCGATGATTTCGGCACGGGCTTTTCCAATTTTACCAGGATTCTCAGCCTTCCCTTCTCAAAGATTAAATTCGACAGGAGTTTCCTCACCGGCATGGGGCGCGATTCCAAATATGCCGATCTTCTGGAAGTCCTTATTGCCTACCTGAACAGGTGCTCCTATAAGACGGTAATAGAAGGGGTCGAAACGGAGGAGGACTTCGAGCTGTTGAAAAAGTTCGGCTGTCATCAGTTTCAGGGATTCCTTCTGGGAAGGCCGGAGCTCCCGGAAAACCTTACACTCTGACTCCCTTCCAGGTCCCTCTGCTGTAGGCTGCCGTTATTAAAATGGCAGAAACCGTATCAGCCATTATAAAGCTTATCCAGATTGCCGTGACCGGCCAGTGAAAGAGAAACCATCCGAACAGAAGGAAAGGCAGCTGGAAAACCCACTTGGAAACAATTCCCGACATAAGGAAGGGCATATTGTGTCCCGAACCGGAGAACGCTACGGCGAGACCGAAAGAGGCGCCCATGGGGATGAAGCTGAGACTGATGAGACGGATCATTTCCACACCCGTGCCTATAACCTCTTTATCGCTGATAAAGAATGACATGATCTGAGAGGGAAAGAGCAGAGCCAGTCCCGTAAAGAAGAGCATCATAACCGTGGAGAACAAAGAGGACCATTTCGACGCGGTTACGGCTCTGTCGACTCTGTCGGCTCCCAGGTTCTGCCCCACCACGGTGCTGCCCCCCGTAAACAGTCCGATCAGCGGCAGAAATATAAAACCGTAGAGTCTGTTGCCGATGCCGAAGGCGGCGAGCGACGCGGTTCCGTAAAGGGCGGCGAATTTCATAATGAGAAAAAGGGAGAACTGTCTGGAAAAAGTTTCAAGACCGATGGGCAGGCCTATGGTCATGAGTTTGTAATCGATATCCCAGCGGAGTTTCAGCAGCCCTTTCAGTTTCGGCCTGATTCCCCCTCCCGGGGAGAAGAGGAAGATGAATCCGCCCAGAAACGCGAGGCTGGTAGAAATGACCGTGGCCAGAGAGGCTCCGAATATTCCCATGTTCAGTCCCGGTATGGATGTTCCCGGTATGGTTTCGAACATGAAAAGCGGGTCCAGTACGATATTGAGAATCGCGCTGAAAATCATAATGATCATGGGCGTTCTGACATCTCCGGTGCAGCGGAGGGCCGTGTTGACCGTAAAAGAAGAGAACATAAAGGGGAGGAAATAGATACGCAGATAGCCGTAATCGAGAGCCATTTTCAGCACTTTCCCGTCATGAGTGAAAAAAGTCATGAGAGGTTTGATAAAGGTGAAGAGAATGGCCGCGGCCACGACGGCCACGAGAGCTTTGAAAGTCAGAGTCTGCTCGATCGCCTGCTCCGTTCTTTCCCTGTTTCCCGCGCCGTGGCTCTGGCTGATCAGAGAGACGGAGCTGTTTCCGATTATTTCGTTGAGGACTTCCACTATCCAGAATACGGTTGTGAATATGGTCACGCCGGCTACCGCTTCGGAGCTGATCCGGCCGATCCAGGCCAAATCAACCAGATCGTATAAAGTCTGGGCCATAAATCCCGCCATTGTGGGGACGGCGAGGCGCACGAGATGGCCGGGCACGCTGCCCTGTGTCAGTTTCTTCTCCATTCCCGCATTCTACTTCAGGAGCCGCCTTCAATCATAGAGACTCTTTTGATAAGAAGAGTTTTTTCCCGGTATTGACAAGAAAAACAGAATTCATATATTTATAGCTGAAAATTCGCAGACAAACGGACCCATAATGCTAACGGTGTCTGCTTATATCTTGATTCTTGAGGTGTAGGTAGCAAAGTTATCCGGGAATTCTGTCCGCGGAAGAACTCTCTGCCCCCGCGCCCGGAGGTGGAAGAGTAATGAAGAAAATAGAAAAAGGCTATATTTTTACAAGCGGTGCCTACGCTCTGAAAAACAGCCAGATAAAATTTTATACAGATGTAGAAAAGAAACCCGAAATCGGCGATGTCGTCTACGGAGAAATATCCCATATCGGACAGCACTCCAGTCTCGAAAACAAATCGGGACGGATTCATAAGATACACAACGGAACAAGAGCCCTGTTCGTTTTCGCCAACCGTTACGCTCCCGATTATTACGAAGCATTCGTTTCCGAAGCCTATACTCCCGAAGTGGATCTTCTGGCCAGAAGCGGTCTCATCGGAGAGGTGAAAACTAAAAACTCCCTGATCAAGGATCCCTCGCGGGTGAAAATACTGGGATACCTCTGCGATGAAGAGGGGAACGTCATCAATACGAGAGATTTTCCGGCCATCGCTCCGAAGAAGAAAGACAAAACCTTCCCCCGGGCGAAGATGATTCTTGTCTGCGGAACCGCCATGAACTCCGGTAAAAGCGTCGCCGCCGCGTCCATCTGCTGGGCGCTCTCCAAAATGGGCCATACCGTGAAGGGATCAAAAGTGACCGGCACCGCGAGCCTGAAGGACATTCTCCATATGAATGATGCCGGCGCCGACTCTTTCTCTGATTTTACCTTTCTGGGCTATCCCACGACGTATATGCTGGAGGAAGGGGAAATTATCGGTATCTTTAATGACATCGACCTGAAGTATGCCAACAATCCCCAGAATTACTGGGTCGTCGAGTTCGCCGACGGGATCAACCAGAGAGAGACGGAGATGCTGCTCCGCCATCCCGAAGTGCGCAAACGGATCCACCGCCTCGTATTCTGCGCCAATGACGCCTTCGGGGCCATCGGGGGGATCGAATACCTGCAGGAACGGCTCGACCTGGTTCCCGACCTTATCTCCGGAGTCTGTACCAGTTCGCCTCTCCATATGAGAGAACTGGGCAAGGTGACCAGCATCCCCATTTTCGACAGCATGAATATCAATATAGGGGAGATCAGAGAGAGGATCGTCTGATGGCCGATCCGGTTCTGGTTATCAAGAGCCCCTCTCTCTGCTCTGTGGAAGAACTGGAGCTGTTCCGGACTTTCCTGTCGGGGAGGCCCGATGTCAGAATGGAAAATCTCAATGAGCGCATTGCGAAAGCCGGGAAACTGGCTTTCGCTTTTTCCGGGGGAGAACTTGCGGGGATTGCCGCTCTGAAGCGGGCCCGCAAAGGTTTCCGCCGACGAATTCTCGAAAGTCAGACCACCCCTGTTCTCCTGGAACTTCCGAAAGCCGAGCTGGGCTGGCTATATGTCGATCCGGCAAGCCGGGGAATGGGAATCGGTGCGGGGCTCGTCTCTTCGCTATGCCGTGATTCTTCCGGCGTCCCCATGTTTGCTCTGACCACCGAAGATAACGAAACGATGCGGAAAATACTCCTCTCAAACAGTTTTTCCTTTTCAACCGGAATTGTAATGCCGGGCCGTGTTCCCTATCTTCTTTACTCATCTCCCGCTCTGTCCTGAAGGTTTCCACTTTTTCCGGGAGAAGCATGGTAAAAAAACTGGGAATATAAACCGGCTATGCTATAATGAAAGGGAACCCGCAACTGCCGGACGCACGGGCCGGCGACCATCCTTTCACACTGTCGGACATTGGGACCGACTGCTCAACAACACTAACCGGAGGATAATTATGAAAACCATTTACACAGAAGGTCTTGTTTTTTTAACTGACCTTTCGGGTTTTAACCGGCTTACCAGGGATCTCCCCTTATCGGAGACTGTTGCATATCTCAAGATATTCGCCGGGATCTCGCAGAAACATGTGGAAAAAGGCGGCGGTACACTTATCAAGTATATCGGCGATTCCGCTCTGGGGTTTTTTCCCGCCGAATGTATCGATAAAGGAGTGGCCTCTCTGATCGATATGAAAAATGAGATAGAAGATTCTTTTGAAATAAAGGGAAAGAAAACGGGATTGCGGATAGGAGCCCATTACGGATCATTTGCTGTCTGTGATTTTGCTCCTTTTGACGGGAAATCGGATCTTGTCGGTGAAACAGTCAACATTGCCGCCATGACGGGATCGGGAGGTCAGTCGAAACACCGATCCAGGCTGATTCTTACACCGGAAGCTTTCCGGAAACTCAGTTCAGAAAGCCGGAAAGCTTTTCACAGGTTCACTGAACCGATAGTTTATCTGGCTTAAATTGTAAAATTTCATTTCGCCGGTATTGGACGGGTTCACAATTCCGGCGATTTCTCGTTCGGCTGGATTTTCCATCAGGTCCGGTTTATATTGGTTCAGATGAAAAGAAAGTTACTTCTTAATCTGTTCCTGTTTCTGTCCGTTTCCCTGTTTCTGCAGGCGGTTGAATTGAATGTTCCCTATTATGAACAGGGCAATGATTCTCCCTGGGCCGATGTCATTCTCGGAAACAAATCGAATGTGACCATCCGTCAGTACGGCTGCACACTCACCTGTGTCTCCATGGTGGTTTCCCATTTCGAGGGGGAGAAACTCACTCCTGAAGAGATGAATAACTGGCTTAAAAAGAATAACGGATTCGATGACGGCTACGATGACCGGGACGGTTCCTATCTGGGTGAAGTGAACCTGAACTGGCCCGCTCTGGCCCGGTTTCGAAGCGGCTATGTCTACACCCGGCACAATTGGGCGGCCAACCCCGCCGATGTGCTTCTGATCCGCTATTATCTGGATAAGGATGTTCCCCTTATCGCCGAAGTTCTGTTGAGAGGCGCTCCCCATTATATTGTGCTGACAGGTTATGACCATGAGGGATTTCTGATGAACGATCCCGAGTTTCCCGGGGAAAACCGCTTTGACAATATCTACAATATCTCCGATAAATGGGGATCCGGCCCCTCCCGGAATATCTACGGTATCCGGGTTCTCTATCCACCGGGGAATTTATAATCCATTACAAATCCACCATTCCGGTTTATTCTTATACCGGTATTTCTATGAGTGAAATTTGTTTCGGTGTTATTATAAATCAAATAGAGGGTGCGTATTTCTCATCCTTCTGGAGATATCTCGAAGACTGGGCATCTGGTAAGGGCGTTCGCCTGATTTTCATCACGGGCAAAGCTCTTCACGCTGAAAACAAACGCGACAGGATCCAGAATTATACATACGGGCTGCTGCGCAACCGGCAGTACGATGGGCTTCTGGTTTTTTCAGGCAGCCTTGGAAATGACGTAGAGTCAGAAAAACTGGAGGATTTTTTAACCGCTCTGGAAGACGTGCCTCTTGTTTCCATTAATTCCACCATGAAAGATATCGCCTCAGTCGTGGCTGATTCGGACAAATCAATAAAAGAGCTGGTCCGTCACCTGGTTCAGGACCATGAGTATAAAAAAATCGGTTTTGTCACCGGTCCGATAAATAATTTTGACTCACGATTGAGATGGAAGGCCTTTTCCGCAGCGCTTTCGGATTTCGGTATCGATATTCCCTCCGAATGGATCTTTCACGGCGATTTTTCACCCCGGTCCGGTGTTGATGCCGCCCTGTACTTTCTGGATCAGAATCTGCCCGAAGCCCTGATATGCCTGAACGACGATATGGCTCACAGTTTGATTGATACCTTCAGAAAAGCGGACATAAGAGTTCCCGTTGATATCGCCGTTACGGGCTTTGACGGATTCGGATATACAAATCATATGTTTCCCTCCCTGACCACCATCGAGCAGCCTTTCTGCGAAATAGCGAAAAAAGCCGCAGACACTCTTCTGGACGCCGTCCGGAAGGGAGATCTGAAAAAGACTGTCTGGACCGAAGAGTGCCGGATCAGAATCCGGCAATCCTGCGGCTGTCTTGTCTCTCCGGAGGGGGCGGGGGAAGACGGCGTTTCTGCCCGATCGGAGATCCGGATTGCGCACCGGGATAATGACCGTGATTTCTTTAAGGAACAGTTCAGGGTTATAGGTGATTGTCTGGAAAAAAAGATTTCCGAAAATAAGATCCACAGCCATTTCAGTTCTGAACTGCAATCTCTGTTAAAAGTGAGGCCTCTGGAAGATCAGCGGAAGGGAGCGGATAGACTGATGAGCCTCTATATCCTCAATGCTGCAGTTTCCGGACAGATTCAGTATAAAAGGACCTATGATTTTTTTCTTCACCAGTGGCAGTTCAGAAATGTCAGCCAGAGAATTTCCGGGCAGCTTTTTCTTAAGGATCTGCTTTCGGAGCTGGAGACGTCTCTTCCGGAGCTGGGGCTGGACTATTGCCGCTTTTTTCTTCTGCCCGAATATGCCGATTGCTCCGACGGCATTCCTGACCCGCCGGCCGGTATGCTTCTGCATCTGCGCATAGAAGAGGGGCGGAAGAATTTATGCAGTGAGCAGGGAGAATTTTTTCCTCTGAGTGAGATTTTTGCCGTAACCTGTTCTTCCGTTATCAAGACCCTGTTCGTCGGGACGGAGGTCTACGGGTTCATCCAGTTCGGAACGGGAGATCATTACGATACGCTGTATGAAAGCTTGCGGGAGGTTATCAGCAATGCGCTCCATCAGGTCCTTCTTCACAACGCCATGCTGAAGGTTCAGAGAAAGCTGGAAATAAGTCTCACCGAAACCAGAATGCTGCAGAATAAGTTTCAAAAGCTGTCAGTCCGCGACGAAATGACCGGGGTTCTGAACAGGAGAGGATTTCTGGAAATGGCCGAGGCGATTCTCGGCAGCGCTCCGGAAGATGAAAATTTTTATCTCTTCTACCTCGATCTCGACGGACTTAAAAAAATAAATGATACCTACGGCCACAAGGAAGGGGACTGGGCCATCAGATCTTTTGCGCAAGTTCTCGAAAACTGCTTCAGAAGCAATGATCTCATCGGCCGGATGGGAGGGGACGAGTTTACGGCATTGGTGAAAAAGGGAGATGCCGAAACAGTACGTCTCATTCGGGACAGATTATCAAAAGGGCTTGAGCATATCAATAAATCGGGAGTCAAGGATTTTCCCCTCGAAACCAGCGTCGGCCATATCAGTTTTTCCAAAAGAAAGAATTCCGATCTCAGTGATTTGATAAACCGGGCGGACAAGGCCCTGTATCGTGAAAAAAAGAGAAAACAGGGGATCGATTAGAGTTTTCTGTCCGGTCAGAGCCTGCTTATGCGGTCCCCCAGGGGCTGGCCGCCTCTCTGGGTTATCTCTTCCTCCGGCACTCCCAATTCCCGGGCCAGAAGCTTTCTCACCCTGCCTCCGCAGAAATTCCCCTGACATTGTCCCTGTCCGGCACGGGTCCGCCTTTTTACCCCATCGAGGCTGTCGACTCTGATGCCTCTGCTTATGGCATCGAGTATCCGTTTCCGGGGAACCTGTTCGCAGCGGCAGACAATCTGCTCTTCCTCATGATCGGGGAGTTCGATTCTCCGCTTCAGTTCCTCCTTATCCAGATCGAGAATCTCTCTGACAATCGGTTCTCTCTTTTCCCTGAAGGAATGTTTCGGTACGAGATCCAGTCCCTCTTTGCGCAGCAGCGCAAGAACCTCTTCAGCCAGGGCGGGACTCGATGTCAGGCCGGGAGATTCTATACCGGAAAGATGGATAAAGCGGTCGGATGCTTCGATGATAAAGTCTCCGTCAACCGGTTTGGGTCTGATACCCGCAAAAGTTTTTATTACGCCTTTTGATGATATATCGGGAATGCTCTTACGGGCTCCTTCAAGCACTTCCTCAAGAGATTCCTTATCGGTTCCCCTATCATCGGAATCTCCCACCCAGCGGGCATCGGGACCGATCATCAGATTTCCGTACACGGTTTTGCACACAAGAATGCCCTTGCCCGCTTTTCCCTGACCTTTTGAGGGCACCTGAAAGAGAATATGATTGACATCAAAATCCCGTTCTCTTCTGTAAATAAGATACTGGCCTTTCACTTTTTCGATGACAGAAGGGGTGAAACCGGCTTGTCTGCCGATCTCTTCGCTACCATGGCCCGCCGCGTTTATGACAAACCGGGCCCTGTAGGTTTTCTCTCCTGCCCGGACAGTCCAGGGCGAGCCGTCATCCTCCGGCCGGACAATGGCCTGTACCGGACTCTTCAGGAGCAGATCCGCGCCGTTGGCAATGGCGTTTTCCCAGAGGGCCGTTCCCAGCTCGTAGGGTATAATCCGGCCCGCATCCGGAGTCAGGAGCGCACAGATAACCGCGCTGCTTATATTCGGCTCAAGGGAAAGAAGCTCATCTCTTTCAATGATTCTGTATTCCTCATCGGGAGCACCATATGTTTTCCGTGATCTAATTCCCTGTTCCTTGTAGGCCTGCAGCGTCTCCCGTTCCTCTTCCGAATAAGCCAGAACCAGAGCGCCGGGTCTCTGGAGCACGACCCCCAGTTCCGAACAGAGCCGGTCCATCATCAGGTTCCCTTTCAGATTGTACTCCGCTTTTTTCGAGGGTCCTTTTACGAGACAGGGGGTGTGGATTATACCCGTGTTGCTCTTGGAAATGCCGCAGCAGACATCACTTTCTTTTTCCAGCGCCAGTACGGAAAGATCGTAACGGCTCAATTCCCTCGCGACAGCCCCGCCGACAACACCGGCTCCTATAATCATAACATCGTAAATCATTTGATGTCTCCTTTCAGCTGTATATCGAGAGCCTTCACGGAAATCCTGATTTCAGCTATCGAAATTGCCAGAGTTATTTCCATGGATTCTCCTGTTAATATTTTTGAAATGTTACCTATATTAGTAATATAATAAAAGGCAGGCATATTTTCGAAAATAAAAGGATATCGTTTCATGAAACTTCAAACCCGTAGTCTCGTTTTTTTTATTCCCCTGATTCTGATAAATATTGCAGCTGTCACTTTTTTTATCGGGAGAAGTTTCGGATCGACAGTTTACGTTGAGTCTATCGAAGAATCGAAAATGGTCGTTTCCCAGATCCGGACCCTGCAGAGACAGCTGGAAACGAAAGCCTTATCCATGGCCTCGCTTATTGCCGGTAATCCCGATATTATCGAAGCCTATTCCCTCGGTTCCATCGATGAAATTCACGATGCTCTGAAACTGGTAGCCGATCCCCTGGTCGGGAAACTTTCAGCTGATCTTAATGTCGATCATCTGAGAGTCCATTTCCACATAGCACCCGCCAGAAGTCTCTACAGAACCTGGTCCGATGCCTGGGGGGATGATCTTTCGGGCTTCCGCAATTCGGTTATTCAGGCAATACAGACCGGCAAACCCGTCGTGGGGATTGAGCTGGGAAAAGGCGGGATGGTCATCCGGGGAGTCAATCCCGTATCAGTCAATGGGAAAGTTGTCGGATCCCTGGAATTGTATTTTCAGCCGCAGCAGCTGCTGGAAATGTTCGATGTTGATAAGAATTCATCAGGGCTCGTGCTGCTGGCTGAGAGGGAGCGTCTTCTCGACATTATGTTCGAATCGGATCTGGCGAATTACGATCTCGGACAGATCGGGCCGGTTATGGTCTCCTACCGTTCCGCCGACTGGATTGACCCTCAGGGGATGCTCTCGGAAAAGCTGATCGAAGAAGCGAGAGCTACCGGGGACACGGTCTATGACTCCCGGGGAAATGTGGTTATCAGCTATACGCCTATTAATGACTTCCGGGGACAGGCCGTCGGTCTTTATGTCTTTATCAATGATACAAGCAGTCAGATGGAGCGTCTGGATAAATCGGCCCTGAATCTGATAGCACTGATGGTATTCATAAACCTTCTCTTGCTGGCCGGGCTGATTTTCTGGCTGGCAAAATTCGTTCTCAGGCCGATAAAGAGGCAGGACAAGGCTGTCGAGATCATTTCAAAAGGAAGCGGAGATCTGACTCACCGCATCGAAGTGAAGCGCAATGATGAGATCGGCACGATCGCCAGAAACTTCAATAACTTTATGGAACAGCTGGCTCAGATTATCGGAAACACCAGACAGGCTTCCAAAAATACGAGGAACAGCAGCACGGCGCTCTCTTTTCTGTCAAAGGAGACTGTTGCGGCGACGGAATCCATTTCCGAATCCATTGTGAAAACGAGAGAACAGCTCACCGTTACGGAAAGCGAGATGGACGGATCGAAGAGCTATGCGGAGATAATCGGCGAGAAATCGGAAGTTTTCCAGCAGAGCGTTGAGCAGCTTTCAGCTATTGTCGAGGAGTCCTCTTCGGGGCTCGTCGAAATGCTTGCTTCTCTCGAAAATGTAAACAAGCTGGTTCAGGACCGCCAGGGCCTTACGACCGATCTGGTCTCTCTTTCCAAGAAAGGGGAGGAGTCCATCTACGAGACAACCGACCAGATAAAGTCCATCCGCAACGCCATCGAGCAGATCCAGGAATTCGCCAGCACGATCGATCAGATCGCCTCGCAGACAAATCTCCTGTCCATGAATGCCGCCATAGAGGCGGCCCATGCGGGAGAGGCCGGAAAAGGTTTTGCCGTCGTTGCCGAAGAGATCCGGAGCCTGGCTGAAACATCGGGTGAGGAGTCCAGGCGCATCAGCTCGTCCATCGGCACCATTACGGATATCATTCTCAATACGGAACAGTCCGGACAGGCTTCCAAGGAAGCCTTTATCGAAATCGATAAGGCTGTCAAAAGCGTGGCTGACGGTCTGCACGGCATCGCCCTGAGTACGGAGGAACTGACGATCGGCAGCCGTGAGGTCATGGAGGCTATCCATCAGGTCAAGGATGTCACTATCGCTGTAAAAGACAGCTCGGAGGAAATCCGGGAGCAGCAGAATAACCTGAACGCCGTTATCAACCGGAGTATAAAATCCATGAGTTATATGGAACATCTCGCCGATGAGATGAACGAAAGGAGAAGTGATATCAACCGGGCCATGGAAAGCCTGCTGGAGGTCGTGCAGAAGCTCTCGGTCGATTCCAAAGAGATGGAAAAGGAGATAGAGCGGTTTAAGCTTTAGTTTTCTTTTTTTAAATCATGTCATCTTTGTACTTGCGGGGGGAGAAGGGCCTTTTCCGGCCCTTCTTCAGAACTTATCTGGTATAATGTCTAATCCAGTCTACATACATGTGTTGGGGAAAATAGGTCTGAGGTCCCGGCTGAACCGTGAAATGGCCGCCGACCGCTATGTTGAAAATGGCATAGAACTCTTTATGAAATTCATCTCTGGTTTCTTCGGAAATGCTGACTCTTCCAAAATCTTTCCCGTCAAGACGCCAGATAATTTCCTCTTCGTTCCATTCAATTTCATATACGTGAAATTTCTCTGCAAGTAGCTCTTTTTCCGGTAATGTCCGCTTCCCCGCAACAATGAACTGGTTCACTTTCTTTTTGTTGCCGGGGCTGGGGTCGTGGTGAAGTGCTCCCGAGACAGTTCCCTGACCGTACTCCGGTTCATATTTGCTGCCCGCTTCAAGAATGTCTATTTCTCCTGCTACAGGCCAGGGGGTATCCCCTCCGGTCTCGCTTATGTTGTCTCCCAGCATCCAGAATGCCGGCCAAATACCTTCCCCGTAGGGCAATTGGATCCTGGCGGCGATTTTTCCGTAGAGAAATGTTTTTCCCTCATTTCCCTTTGTTCCGTCATCCCCACCGGGATTGGATATAACTCTGGCCGACGTAAAATCTCCCATATTGTAGGACTTGCCTTTCCTGTCCGCGGTAATGATCATGTAGCCCTCTTCTACATAAGCCGTCTCTTCCGCTCCTGTATACTGCTGCCATTCATCGTTGTAGGGGTGAAGCATAACCTGACGCGTCCAGACATCTTCGTCGAGCGCATCTCCATCAAATTCATCACTCCAGACTAATGTCCAGTCATCCCCGGCATTGTATTCATCGGGATTTTCCGCCGGATAGGAGACAAGGGATTTTGTCCCCCTGGAACTTTCAGGGGTTCCGGTACAGGACACCAGAGATAAGAGAGCCAGTAAAATCATCATATTTCGAAACATGGTTTTTCTCCTTTATATAAACTCGAAAAAAAAACACAGGTCCGACAGACCTGTGTGTATATAAGCACAAATATTCTATTGATAATCTGCGGTCAGGACAAATTCAATATCAATGAGGAAGCTGCCGGAAAAACGGGTTCCGCCGAGAGAATCACCGACATGAGGATGCCAGAAGCCGATGCCGGAAAACTTGGTAAAATCTACATCAGTTATTTCCGCGAAGGGGATGGTGTAAACAGTCCAGTCTCCGTCAGTAACGGAATCAAAATCCATTAGATTTCTTTCAGTGCTCAGATCGCTTACATCAGATAAAAGTAATTGAACATATCCGGGAAGACTGGTTCCTTTTACTGCGACTTTCATTGCGGAAAAATTTTCCAGGTTGACTTCGATACCTGTTCCCAGTTCGTTGCTGTTGAACGCTATGTATATTCCACCCCAGTCTGCGCCTTCGGCTGTAAATTGAACTGAGTTTTCAGCAGAAGAACCTTCATCAAAATACGATTCCGTGCTGACAGAACCGCTTACATCGTAAATCGACTGTGCCCGGCCAGCTGTGGCCCATATTGTTCCATCTGCGTCTTCGAGAGTCACCTCGGTATCGGATCTGAAATCATCGGCAGTATCCTGCTCTCCGAACTCGCCCCAGACGATGTCGACCGTTTTTGTAGGTTTCATAACTCTGGCATCACCGGGATTGGGATTCTCGCAGCCGATAAAAATCAGCAGCGCCAGGGAACAAAACAGAACAGTAGCTATTTTTCTCATTAATATCTCCTCTTCAATAATGCTTAACTGAAATGCTCTTGTTGTTTTGATAGAAAATCATAAGAACATTGAGGATTTAAATCCTTTTAACAAAGATATTACGCCTAGTTGCTTTGTTCTGTCAACTTAAAATAAATATAATTATTCCCCCTTTCTGATTTCTATTTATTCATTGACAAAGGGAAAAAGCTATGTAAACATTATGTTGCTTGCACAAACCAACAAAGAATTATTTTTAATTGTTTTTAGGAGTTATTGATGGAAAAAAAGCTATTGCTCATGGTTATGAGTATTTTTTCTCTGTTCCCGATGTTCTCTGAAGGGCAGCAGGAAGGACCAAAGCAGATTCCCCCTGTTGATATGGATCGGACATATGAGATTACAGTCGGAACCTGGAGCCAGCAACTGGCCGATACGTATGCGGAATCATTGAAATCAGCTGAATTCACCTCTAAGTTCCCCAATATTTCTGTTTCATTTATGGTTGCAGACTTCAGTGGTCACCACTCCAGAGCTGTTACGACCATCGCCGCAGGGGAAGCGACGAATCAGATTGAAATGCTTGAAGTGGCCCAGATCGCAAAATTTGTTGAAGGGGGCGGATTGACATACCTCGATGAAGCGCCTTTTAACGGTTTTGAAGCCGGAAAGGATATTGTCGATTTCGCTATGGGTAATGCTACTTCTGAATCTGGAAAACTTGTTGCTTTTCCTGTTGATATCGCACCGGCTGTCCTTTTTTACAGAAAAAGCATTACAGATGCGGCAGGCGTCGATATGACTAAACTCAATACCTGGGACCAGTTTATTGAAGCCGGTAAAAAGCTGACAATTGACAAAGATGGCGATGGTGTCATCGATCAGTATGCCATAACTCATGCTGTTGAGGTCAGCAATGTCCCCCTCAATGGCGGGATGGCCGGCTGGTTTGACCGCGAAGGGAATCCTTTCGAGCCCAAAGAAAAATTCATTCTCGCCCTCGAGCTCGTGAAAATGGTACGTGATGCAGGAATCGACGGAGACCTTGGTACATGGTCTCCACCCTGGCTCCAGGCCTATGCGGACGGTACGGTAGCGGCCACGATTAACGGTGCCTGGTTCGGCGGCGGACTGGAAACCTGGATCGCTCCCGAGACAAAAGGAGATTGGCGCGTCGCTTATATCCCCGGAAAATCCTATGCATCCATGGGAGGCTCTTATTTCACTATTCCCGAACAGGTTCCCGCCGATGAGAAGGCAGCCGCCTGGGAAGTTATTAAATTCCTCTCGACTTCAGATATCGCTCAGCTCGCCAGCTTTGTCGAACAGGCGGCTTTTCCCGTCATGACAACTCTGTATGATCATCCTGTCATGAATGAAGGCGTAGAGTTCTTCGGCGGCCAGAAAGTCCGACAGATCTTCGCTGATGTGGCGCGGAATATGCCCAATGATCCCGTCTCCGAATTCGATCCTATCGCAAGGGCGATCTTCGGAAATGCGACAACGATGGTTCTTGTTGAAGGATTGTCACCGGAAGAGGCTTATCAGGACGCTCTGAACGAACTGATGGCTGTTATCGAATAATCAATCTATGTCCGGGAGCCGTTGCAGGCTTCCGGGCTTGTCAATAGTGGTATGTTAATGAAGAAAATAAAATCAAAACTGCTATCGGGAGGATCCAGGATCCTTCTGTATTTAACTCTTATTGTATTTGCATTTATTTTTGCATTTCCCTTCTACTACGTATTCGTGCTGGCTTCTCAGGAAGGCACGAATATGTATACATTTCCTCCCCATATTTTCTTCAGTTCTCATTACCTGGAGAATATTGGAAAACTTTTTCGCGATATTCCTTTTGCCAGAAACTTTCTCAATAGTGTGGGAATCGCGACAACGGCAACTTTCGGAACCGCTTTCTTTTGTACCATGGGCGGTTTTGCACTGGCGAAATACAGGTTTAAAGGGAAGAAGATCATATACACTTTCATGCTGAGCACAATCGCCATACCTGTATTTCTCAATATTATTCCCTTCTTCAAAATGATGGTCGCATTCAATTGGTATAATACCTGGCTGCCGCTGATTATGCCCGGGTTGGCAAATGCTTTCGGTATATTTCTCATGACTCAATTTCTGGAAGAGGCGGTCCCCGACGATCTTCTGGCCTCTGCGAGAATCGACGGGCTTACCGAGTTCGGCATTCTTATGAAAATTGTCTTTCCTCTCGCGAAGGCCGGTCTGGCTATACTTATGATCGTTACTTTTATCGGATCCTGGAACAATCTTATCGGGCCTCTTGTATTCCTCCCGGAAAAAATGAAAACGACAATCCCTGTCGCTCTGACATTGCTCTATAACAATCTTGAGGGGGACCGGGGCGGATTGATGGCGGGTAACACTCTGGCCATTACTCCATTGATGATTGTCGTAATCGCTTTCTCAAAACAGATCATCGCCGGCCTCACGGCGGGAAGTATTAAAGGCTAAAAGGGGCTGGAATGAATAATAACAATCAACGAAGACAATATATGCCGAAGCGTTCGCTGAGGAAAACTTCCTTTCTGGGAAGTCAGAAATTGGCGCCCTATGTATTTATCAGTCCCTTTATTATCTCGTTTCTGGTTTTCGGTCTTTATCCGATCGGATATTCCATTACCATGTCTTTCTGGAAGTGGACTTCCAATGGTCCGCAGGAATTCGTCGGCTTCAGGAATTACATTAAACTTCTGACTTCGGATCCTTTTTTCCTGAGAACTCTATGGACATCTTTCGTCCTTATGATATTCGGTTCGGGCTTGCAGCATCTTTTTGCTCTGCCCCTGGCCATATTTCTCAATGACAGCAAAATTAAAGGGAAAGATTTCTTTCAGCTGACCTATTTCCTTCCCTATATTACGAGTACGGTTTCCATCGTTCTGATTTTTTCACAACTCTTTGATGAAAATTACGGCTGGCTCAACTATATCCTGACCAGCTGGCTTCATCTGAACCCTGTCAAGTGGCTGAATAACCCGACGGCTATTAAAACGTCCATTGCCATCATGCTCAACTGGCGTTTTATTGGATGGAACACTCTCATCTATGTCGCGGGGCTTCAATCTATCGACCGGTCCCTCTATGAGGCTGCGGAGATTGACGGCGCTTCCAAAGTTCAGCAGGCCATCAGGATTACTCTTCCCCTGCTTAAGCCTATTATATTCTTTACTCTTACGTTGAGCATAATCGGCGGCTTTCAGGTTTTTGATGAAGCCTTTGTCCTTCTCGGAGGCTATACAAGAATGGGCGGTCCCCAGAATGCCGGTTTGACAACGGCTTTCTATCTTATGGCAATGGGTTTTGAATTCGGTCGGCTGGGCAAAGGTTCAGCAGTGGCCTGGCTGATGTTCATAGTCATTATCCTTCTCAATATTCTCCACAGGCAGATCGGTCACAGAGAGAAGAGGAGAACCGCTTAACGATTTATCGGAGGTTCCTATTGGGTAAACCTCCCTTGAAAACAGGACATATCTGGCGAATCTAATTCGGCGATTATGTATATCACAGAATAAGTTAAAGGAGATTTAAAAGATGAAGATAAGAAACTTTTTGTTTGCTTTTCTTGTTGCATCAACAGTAATGGTATTTTCAGGTTGTCTTTCAACAGGCGAAGTCGTCAATTACGTGGAAGGCGAGAATATGCTCGTCAACGGTGATTTCGAGGCAGGTCAGGATCCCTGGACGCCATGGTACGACGAAGGATGGGGCGGTGCAGGATTAATCACCTGGGACAATGGAATGGCGACTGTCAATATCGACGAACCCGGTACAGCTCCCTGGGCTGTGGCTATGCATTATAAAAAAATCCTGATTGAGAAAGGGGAAACCTACGTATTCAGATTCAGAGCTAAAGCTGATGAAAAAAGAATTATCCGTACAAACATCGCCAATGGTCTGGCTCCTGCTGATCCTCCATACCTCTATTACCAGGAAGTCGAACTCGGAACCGATTGGCAGACATATGAATATAAATTCAAGATGCCTTTCAGAACGGATAAATTCGGGCGGATTGATTTCAACTGTGCCATGAACATCGGCGAGTTCCTCCCCGAAGGAACATCGTGGACTCCCGAAGCTCTTGAAGCCACCAGTGACGCAACAGTTTACATCGATGATGTGGAACTGAGGAAGATGGTTCCCGAAACTGCAGCTGAGTAATTGAAGGACAAACAAATGAAACAGAGAACTGCATTATCACTGATATTGATATTACTTGCATCGGCCAATCTTTTCGCCATAAAAGATTACGATAATACTACGGGTACTGAAGACGGGCTGTATGAAAACAAGCAGGACATTCCTTTAAAATCCAAACTGGAGATCGATGTCGAACTGGCAACAATCTGGGGATTTGATTTTAATCAATTGTCCTCGGGTTTCAGGGAAATTATTGACATTGACTTATTGTACACGTTAAATCCCTATACAAAATTCCGCTCCGATACGGAAGGTTTGGATATAAACAAGCCCTATGGTATGGTTCTGGTTGACGGAGCTCATCTTGAGTTCAAAATTTCCGACCAGAGCGGAGATCAGAGAGCTGCCTTTCCCGATCCCGAAACGACACAGAATATTTCGATCAATTATGAAAATATTTTCGGTAAAATAGTATGGGATCCCTTTTATCTTCTCGTCGGTTCAAGTGAAACGGGAAACCATTATGACAGAATCAGCGGCTGGACCTTTTTGAAAAGCACAAGTAAGATCCGTGCCAACCTGGCTCATCTCGGTTACAGGGTCCCCTTTGTCACTGCAAACAGCACAAGCAGATGGGCGCAGGAAGGAAAGACAGACTGGATTGAAAATGAAGCGGCTGATTCCATTCTCGGACTCGGATTCGGAATCGGTGCAACGGAAATGATGCTTTCGATCGGTTCAAAACAGGACTGGGAGAAAAATACCGAAAATAAATACGATGTCGGTTTTGCCATCGAGTCAAACCCCGTCGGCGATTTAACTGTTAAAGGATATATCAATACCGGTATCAATTATGTCGCTCTGCCTCTGGATTTCGCTGTTTCCGCCGGTTACAGATTTGATCTGGGAGTTATCGGAAACAACGCTTTGAGTCTGGTACCCTACGTAGCCATGGATGGAAGCTTCGTCAGCGGTCTTCCTCTTGCCGACAACTATGAAAAGGACTGGCCCTTTGAAGAGCTGGCTGCCGAAATTTCCGGCGGTATCACTCTGGAGTGGGGCGGACCCGTCGGCTGGGGATACGAACCTCTCAATAACATTATGACTGACCGGGGGCCCGGGATTACTGTCTCAGCCAGTCTGTACAATCCCGGATTCCAGTTCAAGCGTGAAGAGAATCCCGCAAGCGAGGTGACTGTTGCCCTTTCCGTATTTGAAGATACAAAAGGCGGATTGATTCCGAATCTCGGTATGTCCGGTGTTCTCGAATTCGGGGATATCACAAACAGCCAGGAAACGACAGACGATCTCAATACCAACATTAATGAGAAATTCAAGATTCAGTACGGTCTTTATCTTGATTATCTTATTATGGATATGTTCAAGCCTTACACCAGATTTTCGAAAACGGTTATGTACGGTCCTATCGACTTTGAAGTCGGAACAGAGTTTATGGTTATACCCAATACGGTTATGACAATCAGCTATGAAAATGCAGCTATAAATTCTCTGTTCGATGATGATTTCGAAAAAGACAAAGGCTTGCTGGCCGTAGAGCTGAAAGTCACTCTCTAAATTAAACTTTATTTATTTCTCTCAGGAAAGGCTGTTGTTTGCGATAAAACAACAGCCTTTCTCATTTTTAATTATTGCTGATTTATTCATATGCTCTGGGGGAGAACAGTTGTATAAGTCCTTTTCTACAGCCCTCACCCGGCCTCTCCCGGACAGACTGTGTGAAAACTCTTACACAACTTTACTCTGAGAGGGCTTTTTCCCGCCCTCACCCCCAGACCCTCTCCTCGTAGGAGAGGGTTGGTAAAGGCAATGACCTAGTTTTCACACAGTCATAGAGGGAGAAGGGGAGGATTAATTCTGAGAATAATGCCGCACCCAATCAATATACATATATAGAGGGAATGGTGTTTCGGTATCGGGTGTGTAGGTGTAACTTCCGCCTATGGCAATATTGAAAATGATATACATATCTTTGTGGAACTCTTCGATGGTGCTGATATCGGCTGTATGTACCGTAGTCCCGTCAACCTTCCAGACCAGTTGAGAGGAGTCCCATTCAATTTCAAATACATGGTAGTTATCGCTGAACAGTCCGGCATCAAGAGAGAAGAAGTTGGAACTGGAGGGAATTCCCGCTGTGGAATGGATAGCCTGTCCAACCGTTGTGTGTCCCCATTCTCCATCATTAACAGCCGTGGATCCGCTTTCAAGAATATCTATTTCACCGCAATCCGGCCATTTCGTATCTCCTCCCGTATCTTTGTAATTGTCACCGAGGAGCCAGAACGCCGGCCAGACCCCTTTACCGGAAGGCAGCTTGATCCTGGCGGCCAATTTCCCGTATCTGACCAGTTTGCCGGCTGAACCGGAGGTTCCGTCACTTCCTCCCGGGTTGGAGATAACTCTCGCCGATGTGAAGTCTCCGTAATCGTAACCGGACCCGGTATGCTCCGCTTTGAGAATCATATTCCCATCCAGAACATAGGCTGTGGAAGCATCTCCTGTATAGAGTTGAAGTTCGTCATTGAATCTGGTTACCGGTATCAATCTCTCCCATGTGTCCGTATCAAAAGCGCCATAACGGAATTCATCGGACCAGACCGGTGTCCAACCGGACCCGGGATCGTAGTCATCGGAGGGATCATCGGCAACAATGGCAATGTTGAATCGAGCTGTAGCCGCGGTCAGGTCTGTTAGGGCAGATTCGATATCCACAGTAGTGGAACCGGAATCATCAGCTACCGCCCCGGCCTGAATAATTGATGCTGTAAAATCGTCTTTTGCTATTTGTGAGACATTTCCCGAAGCTGTACCCACCACCGTATTGCTGTTTAATGTCTCAGCTTTTGCTATAGCTTCGTTCAACCTGGTAAAGTCGGCGATTATGGCCTCTCTGAAAGTTATTCCGGCCTCCTGCAATATCGCAAGAGCGTTGTCGACTTCCGATTGAGATCCTGCCGTTTCAACAACGTTCTGAGCAGCCGCGATGGCCTGCTCAAAAAGATCCGCATCAGTCTGGGAGACGTTTCCGGCTCCAGTTCCGATCAGAGTCTCATTCCATAAGAGCCATGCTTCGCTGATTTCAACAGACAGGGCTGTCGTATTAAATGAGATTATGGATTCGAGAAATGCCGCTGTGGCGGAATTCAGAGACTCTGCGGCATTATTGATATCGCTTTGAGTGGCGGCCAGGCTGTCCAGAACCGCCTGTGCCGCGGCAATGGCGGCAGTAAAGGCATCCTTGGCGGACTGTGACACCTGACCGGTTATAGTTCCAACCTCTACGCTGGAATTCAGAGCATTTGCTTCGGTTATCAGTGCAGCTAAGTCCGCCGGGATTTCCACTATGTCGAACTGAATATCCACCAGGAATGTCGTCTCTTCGTATGATTCATCTCCTATTGAATCTCCGGGACCGGGATGCCAGAGGCCTATGCAGTTAAATCGTGAGAAATCGACTTCATCGTAATCCGACAGGGGGACTCTGTAGATTTCCCATTCGCCATCAATTTGAGAAGGATAATCGAGTAGATTGAGAGACTGCCCGGTTTGAGGGTCTTCGAAACGCAATTCCATATTTCCGACTGCAGCCTCCAGACCCTTAAGGGCCACTTCCGCAATCGTATAAGGTCTCATATCAAAAGTTGTGGTTCCCGATTCGCTGATCTGCAGATAAATACCGCCCCAGTTTGTCCCTGTAAAAATATATTCCAGAGAGTTTGCCTGACTAAAATAGCTTTCGCTATGCAGTGATGAATCTCTTGCTTCATTAAGAGCGGCGGTTTTCTCTGCTGTTGCAATTACACTTCCTGAGGGTCTTCTGAACGTTGTGGATTCAGGTGGATCGGCACGGAAATTCCCCCAGACAATCTCTAGAGCCGTTTCCTCCTGCTGATTTGATCCATCAATGATCTCCTGTTCTTCTTCCGGAGTTTCTTCCGGCAGTACATTACAGGACCCGAAAAATAAAGCTGCCGCAGATAGAACCGCTACGAAGGCTTTTCTTTTCATTTGTATCTCCTTTCTGACAATAAAAAAAGGCTTTCTCGACGTGTGAGAAAGCCTTGTATTTGACGTTTTAAAAATTCCGCGATGTTATGGCAGAATATTAATAAGTCAAACCGAATCCATAGGGAAACAGAGCTTCTCCGGCATGTTCGGAATCGGCGCTGAGGGGGATCTGGTCCATAGAGGCAGGCCATGTGTGGGAGAGTTTTCCCGTTGGAGCATAATCTCCGAACAGGACGTCGGCAACTCCCAGCCCTTCGGTGCCCGGCAGCCAGGCTGCCAAAAAAGCGTCGCTTAATTCAAGAGCTTCATTGATGATCATGGGGCGGCCGCTGATAAGAACGGTTACAATTTTAGTTCCGCTTTCCTTGATCTTTCTGATTGTCTCAAGATCATTCGGAGTAAGATCGAGGGTTTTTCTGTCGCCTTTTCCTTCCGCGTAAGCCTGTTCGCCTATAACAACGATGGCCACATTTTCAGAGCCGTCGGAGAGGTCTCCCTTCTGGGAAAAAATAATCGTGCTGTTTCCGGAAACACTCTGTTCAATGGCTTCAAGAACGGGAGTGCCCACTGTCAGATCGTTTCCTCTCTCTCCCTGCCAGGTCAACGTCCAGCCTCCGCATTGGGCTCCCAGGTTGTTTGCATTTGATCCGGAAACCAGGATTTTTTCCAGATTCTTATCGAGCGGCAAAAGACTGTTTTCATTTTTAAGAAGAACGAGTGATTTGCGGACTGCCTCTCTGGCCACATCTCTATGCTCTTGAGAACCTATGAGGGGCGTCAGGGACCTGTCCGTAAGAGGGTTTTCAAAAAGGCCGAGTTCGAACTTGGCTGTCAGTATTTTGCCTACCGATTCGTCTATTCTCTCCATGGAGATCTTCCCTGATTTTACGCTTCTGGTCAGTGAATCGAGAAAGGGGATATAGTCGGCGGGGCACATGACCATATCTATACCGGCATTGATAGCTGTAACAATCTGCTGATCGTAATTCCCTTTGAGCTGTTTCACTCCAGCCCAGTCCGAGACTATAAATCCTTCAAAACCGAGTTCTTCTTTCAGGACATCTGTCATCAGGTACTGGTTTCCATGAAGCTTGTCCCCGTTCCAGCTGTTGAACGATGCCATGATTGAACCGACATTTTCCTCAATGGCTCCGATATAGGGAGGAAGATGAATCTCTCTCAGTTCCTCTTCATCCATAATGGAATTTCCCTGGTCCTTCCCGTCTTCAGTTCCTCCATCTGCAACATAATGCTTTGCCGTGGCCAGTATCGTCGTGCTAGCCGACAGATCATCGCCCTGATAGCCCCGTATGGCAGCTTTCCCGAGTTCTGTCACCAGTTCCGGATCTTCCCCGAACCCTTCGTAGGTTCTGCCCCATCGCTCATCCTGAGGGACTGCTACACAGGGCGCGAAAGTCCAATCCATGCCGGTTCCCGAAACTTCCATTGCTGTTATTCGGGCGATCTCTTCGACCAGTTCAGGATCCCTGGTCGCTCCCAGTCCGATATTGTGGGGGAAAATTGTAGCCCCGTACACATTATTATGACCGTGTACCGCATCAACTCCATATATCAGGGGGATGCCCAGTCGTGTATTCAGGGCATAACTCTGGAAATTATCGTAATAATCCGCCCAGTCCGCCGGATCGTCGGTCCGGGGGCCGACTCCGCCGCCGCTCAGCAGGGATCCCAGGTGATAGCGGGTTATGTCTTCGAGGTCAATGAGATCCGAAGTATTCACCTGGGTCATCTGCCCCAGTTTTTCTTCCAGAGTCATAATTGACAGGAGATAGCTGACTCTTTCATCGACTGGTTTGCCCGAATCTGTGTACTTTTGCTGATCTACGGACGCACATGATAGAAACATGAGTATTGGTAAAGTAAACAGCAGTAATGCTTTTTTCATATTAAATCCTTCTTTTCTTCGAAATCAGTTCGTATAGTGTCTGATCCAGTCTATATACATGTACTGGGGAAAATTCGTTGATTCATCGGGGGCATAGGTGTAATTCCCTCCCACGGCGATATTGAATATGACATAGAAATTTTCATGAAATTCCGTCATGAAGTCCGTTGAAATATCTGCTGAATGAGCTGTAATGCCGTCGACTTTCCAGGTAATCGCAGTTGAGTCCCACTCTATTTCAAAAACATGAAAATCATTGGCATAGATACCGCCGGAGGGATTTCTTAAGGAGTCGGAAGTGTATTTCCACATAGGGGAGCCCACCGACTGGTCAACCCTTTCGTCGTAATGAATGGCCTGGCCAACCGTGGCATGACCGAAAAATCCGTCAAAGGCATACTGCGATCCCGATTCGAGAATATCTATCTCTCCACAGCTGGGCCAGGGGGTATCGCCGCCTGTTTCGCTGATATTGTCACCCAGCATCCAGAAGGCCGGCCAGATGCCTTTGCCGGAAGGGAGCTGGATCCGGGCTGCAATCTTGCCGTATCTGAAGACTTTACCGGTAGCTTCCGTAGTCCCGCTTCCGCCTCCGGGGTTGGATATGACTCTGGCTGAAGTGAAATCCCCGTAACCAAAGGACGATCCGGTATGTTCTGCTTTCAGGATCATATATCCGTCCTGTTCATAGGCTGTAGAGGGCTCTCCGGTGTAGAGCTGCAGTTCGTTGTTGAATACCTGGGAGGGAGCCTGGCGCGTCCATATGTCTGAATCGAATGTACCGTCATTAAAGTTGTCTTCCCACACAAGAGTCCATCCTGTTCCGGGATTATAGGTGTCTGTATTCGCGGCGGGGTAGATGACGGGCCTGGTGAAACGTGCATAAAGAGAGGTATTTTTATCTAAAGTAAATGTATAGGGATTGTCTTCAGAGATTATCGTGTCTCCGCTGTCCTCCCCGTACCACCCGTCAAAATAGCTTCCGGGAACCGTCGCGATGGCTTTCAGGGTTATTTCCATGCCCTCCTGGTAGTTCCCTTCCGGTGTTGATTCAAAAGAGTCTATAGAACCTATTCCCGTGCTGTCTGCTGTTATGTCTGTTGTCAGTGTATAAAGTGTTTCTTCCTGTTGGGGAGTTGTGCCGGAATCACAGCCTATGAAAATCAATAAGACAAAAAGAAAAAAGAAATTATGATATTTTCGTAAGAGAATATGCATTCTGACCTCTGATGTTTTGCAATTATTATAGTTGGTATATAAAACCAACGTATAATGTTTACATAACTCCTTTTAGAAGTCAACAAAAACTTTTTATATGAGGAAAATGGATAAAAGTAAGGAGGAGAAAAAATGAGAGCAGAAGGATAGGTCCCTCTGCTCTCATACTGTTTTTTGATTTACTTAATTCGCAGTATAGTATCGGATCCAGTCGACAAACATATATTGCGGAAAAATCGCTGTGCCATCAGGAGTGTAGGTGAAATCACTTCCGCCTACGGCGATATTGAATAGAACATAGAAATCCTTATCCCGGAATTCGCTCAGATTGGCATCGGTTATCGGCTGGGTATGGGTTATCACATCATCTATTTTAAAAACGATCTGAGTCTCGTCCCATTCAATTTCAAATACATGAAATTTATCACCCCATATTTCACCGGCAGGGGCTGTTTCGGAATGAACTCTGTAGGCATGGTTCTCTTCTGTGTTATCCAGGGAAGAATCATAATGGATGACCTGGCCAGTGGTTGCATGACCGAATGCCCCGTCGTCGGCGTACTTGGATCCCGTTTCGGCGATGTCGATTTCGCCGCAGCCGGGCCATGACTGATTTCCACCGGTTTCATCAACATTGTCGCCGAGCATCCAGAAGGCAGGCCAGATTCCCTTACCGTAGGGAAGCTGGATGCGCGCGGCAATTTTACCGTATCTGAATAATTGGCCTGTTGATCCGGAGTCTCCCGGATAATCGCCGCCGGGATTGGAAATAACACGTGCCGAATTGTAATTGCCTGTCCATTCGGCTTTCAGAACCAGATAACCGTCTTCTTCAATGGAATTGTTTTCGCTGTCTGTATAGGTCTGCAGTTCGCCGCCTGCCGGTCCCCGCACTTCCCGGCTCCAGACATCCATGTTCAGGCTGCCGTCGTTAAACTCATCGGACCAGGCCAGAGTCCATCCGGTAAGATCCGGATCGTAATCATCTGTATTTGTCGCGCGCTTTACAAAAGCGGCATAAAGAACCATATTGTCACTGATATCGAAGGTGTAGGGATTACTTCCCGATATTTTTTCATTGTTTCTTCCGCCGATCGGTTCAGTATACCATCCTGCAAAAACGCTTCCGTTGTCGGGAATGGCTTTAGCGGTTACTGAAGAACCGTCTTCATAAACGCCGTCAGCAGTAGAAGCGGTTGTATCGATCGTCCCCGTCCCCGTGCTCGTCGCCAGATTCAGTTCAAAGCTATAAGGGCCGTTTACGGCGCAACTTACTGAAATCAGGCTTGAAACAGAAAGCATTGCGATGAGAATAATTTTCAATTTTTTTTTCATTTTACTTTACTCCGTGCCCGTAGTGTTGAACAGTTTTCCTGTTGGTGGTTATTCCTGATTCCTGTGAACACTGCTTGATAATCAGGAAAACTGTTCACGACTGTGTGAGTTATTTTAGTTATGGTTGTTTGGTTCTGTCAACTTAGAAATGGTGAATATATATATCGAAATCATCAAAAATCCCCCCGGATCGTGTAAAAATCTCCTTGTTTTTAAGAAACCGGAAGAAAAAGAAAATCTAATTATTGGAAGAATCAATTATATACAGCTTTTAATTCTCCATGTTATATTCTTTTGTAAAATTGCCGGGTGATTTCCGCCGGACCAGGTCGGAGTAAGTGCAGTGGGAAGAATATCAAAAAAGAAAAAAGCGGTTTTCTACATTATTTTTATACTCTTTATTGTGCTCTTTTTTGCCGGTCTGGAAGGTCTCCTGAGGTTATTTCATTCCGGTCACGATTATTCACCCTTTGTCATTAAAGAAAGCATACCCGGATATTACATTGATAATCAGCAGTTTGTAGCGAAATATCACAACCCGGGTAAAGCGGTCAGTTCCACGGCAAAAAACTTTTTTCCTTCAATCGATACGGAAGAGACTCTCCGCGGCTTTGTCATCGGGGGGTCAACCGCCCAGGGGTATCCCTATCCCTCGAACCAGTCGTTCAGCAAGATTCTGGAGACCGCACTCGAGGCTTCGGGACATTTTCGCGATGTCTCGGTCGTCAATTTGGGTTTCAGTGCCATGAGCAGTTTTTATGTGAAAGATGCCGTTGGCAAAATAATGGACTACGATCCCGATTTCATAGTTTTATACACGGGACACAATGAACTGTACGGAACAATCGGAGCGACCACGGGAAAGGGGTATTTCGCGAAAAACCTCTATCTCGCTCTGAAAGAAATCAGGCTGTTCCAATTTTTCTTTGATCTTCTTGCCGCTGAGGAAGACCGGGGAACAGGGAACGTCAATCTTATGGCGCAGCAATTCCATGATAATCAGATTTCTATCGATTCGGAATTAAACGGATATGCCCGGGAGTACTACAGAAGAAATATCAAGGCGGTCATAGATAGGACTTCCCGCCGGGATATACCCTTGTTCATTGTTGAACCTGTCAGCAATCTTATTGATATGCCTCCTTTTCTTTCTTCCGGTGACAGTGCTGATAAAAGCCTGTATCAGGAACTGAAGAACAGCTACGAAGATGCCGACTCTCCAAACCTGGAACAGCTTTTCGATAGCAAAACCCGGGAGATCTCTGATAGCGGCAGCGCGCTGGTCGCCTATATGGCCGGGTTGATAAAAATGAAACTGGGCCGCGATGATTATCTGGAAAGCTTGATAGCGGCTAAAGATCTTGATTCAGCTCCCTTCCGCGCCAGAAGTTCATTAATCCGGGAATTATCCGTTCTCGGGAGTCTTTCCGAAAGGAATGTTCATTACATTCCCCTGTCGGAAATCCTCGAACAGAATTACGGGCCTGCTATATTCAGCAACAGGATTTTCATCGATCATCTCCATTTCAATATGGAGGGGCAGAAAATTCTCGGACGGATTCTGGCCGAACAGGTCGGCGGAGTTTTCTCTTTCTCAAGGGAAGAACTTGGCAGAATGACAGAATTTCTCGAAAATGATGAAAAACTGCGCGATGAGCTGCATTTTACGGATTTTTCAGAAGTGTTTCCCTACTGGTCCGTTTCTTCCATCATCATGAGCCCTCCCTATTCTGAAATGGAATTGAAATATATTTTCCCCTCAATAGCGGAGCTCTTTCCCCGTAACGATCTGGCCGGCAATGGGGAATTACAGCGGAAAATGTTTTCAAGTGTCAGAAATACCAATGATATCATATTGTTTATATACAATTATTATTTTGAAAATGACTTTGAACAATGTCTGCCTTTCATTAACAGTCTTATCTTCAAATATCCCGGGAACCCTGCCGGTTATGTCTTTCTGGGAGATTATTTTTCACTTTTCGAGAGAACTGAAAGGACTGTTAATACAGTTATCAGCAGTTACTTCAAAGCCCTCTATCTTTCCGATTTTGATGAAAATACCTATATGAAACTGAAGAAGTATCTTCTGGAAAATGATGAAACAGAGATACTGGACCGGCTGAATTATGAATACGAAAAACATTTGTGAGGTTTAAATGTCAAAAATCAAGTTAGTCCGGGAGTTTCTGGAGTTTTTAAGATCGAGTAAGAAAATCTGGTTGATTCCCATCCTTGTTCTGTTTTTACTCTTCTCTCTGGTTATTCTTGTTTCCCAATCCCAGGCCGTCGCGCCCTTTATTTACTCATTGTTTTAAGGCTCTGAATGGATACGGTATATATTCTGGGAATATCAGCCTATTATCACGACTCGGCTGCCTGCCTTTTAAAGAACGGCGAGATTTCTGCTGCTGCGCAGGAAGAGCGTTTTTCCCGGCGGAAAGGTGATTCACGATTTCCTCTGGAGGCTGTAAAATACTGCCTTGAAGAGGCATCCATTTCCATTGAAGATGTCGATCATATCGTTTTTTATGACAAACCGATCCTGAAATTCGACAGAATTCTGGCTTCCTATATTCACAGGGCGCCCTTGGGCGTTCGCTCCTTTGTAAAATCAATACCCCTGTGGCTGAAGTCTAAATTGTGGGTCGAAGCAAATGTGCAGAAAGCCCTGGGAACAAAGAAAGATATTCTCTTTGCGGAGCACCATCAGTCTCACAGCGCCAGTGCTTTTTATCCTTCGCCCTTCGATGAGGCTGTCATAGTGACGGTTGACGGTGTAGGGGAATGGGCGACAACCACAATCGGGGTGGGAAGCGGGAACAGACTGGACCTTTTGAAAAAAATTGATTTTCCCCATTCTCTCGGTCTGCTCTATTCGGCGTTTACCTATTATTGCGGCTTCAGGGTTAATTCCGGCGAGTACAAACTTATGGGACTGGCTCCTTATGGAAATCCTGTTTATCTCGATCTGATAAAAAAAGAATTGATCGATATTGCCGATGACGGTTCCTACCGTCTGAATATGAAGTATTTCGATTACGTCGCCGGTCTGAAGATGATCAACAGAAAGTTTGAAAAGCTATTCGGAAGACAGGCTCTGGGAGCCGAAGATGAACCGGACCGGTTTTTCATGGATATCGCCGCATCCATTCAGGCTCTGTTTAATGAAATTCTTTTGAAAATTGTCGTATATGCCAAGAATATTTCAGGGAAGAAGAATCTCTGTCTGGCCGGAGGAGTCGCTCTTAACTGTGTCGCCAACGGCGAAATTTTCAGAGAGGCCGGATTCTCGGAGATTTGGATACAACCGGCTGCGGGTGATGCCGGAGGGGCTCCGGGAGCGGCTTTCTACACTCATTATTCCTATCTCGGCAATCCCAGAGCTGTCAATGAGAAAAGCGACAGCCAAAAGGGCTCTTTTCTGGGACCTGAATACGGCGAAGAGAGTATCCGTAACGTTCTGGACCGGTATGATGCCGTCTACAGGAAATATGAAGATAATGATCTTTTTGAGTTTATTGCGGATATGATCGACAATCAGAAGGCGGTCGGCTTTTTTCAGGGGAGAAGCGAGTTCGGTCCCAGAGCCCTCGGCAGCCGTTCCATTCTGGGCGATCCCAGAAGCCCCGATATGCAGCGGAATCTCAACCTGAAAATCAAGTTCAGAGAGTCTTTCAGGCCCTTTGCTCCTTCTATCCTCGAGGAGTATTCCGGTGAGTATTTCGATGAGCCGTTGAGTTCTCCCTATATGCTTTTTACAAGCTTTGTCAGTGAGAAAAGACGGTTCCCTGTTTCCTCCGGGGAAAAGACGTTCAAAGAACTCCTGGCAGAAAAGAGATCTGAAATTCCGGCCGTCACCCATGTGGATAATTCGGCCAGGCTTCAAACCGTTTCAAAAGAGACGAATCCCCGGTACCACAGGCTTCTGGAAGTGTTTTATGAGAAAACAGGCTGTCCTTTGCTGATTAACACATCATTCAATGTGAGAGGCGAACCGATTGTCAATTCTCCCCGTGATGCCTACAGTTGTTTCATGGGCTCAAATATCGATGTTCTGGTTATTGAAAACTTTGTGCTGCTCAAGGAAGATCAGCCGCCGTTCAGGGAGAGGGATACATGGCAGAAAACTCTGGTTCGCGACTGAGATTGAAGGAGCTGAAGAGTTTCGGCTATTCCTTCGGCTCGGGCATGGCAATTCTGACGGGGCTCGGGCTGATTAAAGGGTTTCATCCCGCTCTTATAACGTCGGCCTCCCTTCTCTCGGTTTTCCACTTAATCGGAGCTCTGGCTTTTCCGGGAGCCCTTGGCGTAACACACAAGCTGATAACATTTTCGGGCAGAATTGTCTCAATTATATTAACGTCTGTTTTTTTTACAGTTTTCTACTACGCGCTGTTCACACCTTTCGCTCTGATTTATAAATTGACCGGAAAAGATGTCATTGGAAGACAGAGCAGAGTTCCCCGGTGGATGGATGTACCGCCAGGTGATAATGACCCATCGAGAATAGAGAAGCAGTATTAGTTTTCTTTTTATGTAGGTTGGAAAGACCAACAAAATAGTCCCGGGTAATCTCAATATAAAATATCTCGATTTATTCGATCTTTCCGGAGATCAGACCTCATTTGTATCGGTTTGTCTACAGGGGATTCATATTTCAAGCTGGAAATAATTTTGGGGAGAGTCGGAAATATATTTGTTGACAGTTCAAAACTCCTGAGTTTAATATGTTGGTAGATGAGACCAACTAAAAGATCTGATATATCTGCTCTTCTTGATAATTTCATCTAAATACGAAGTTTTTACAAAAGTTAGGAGTAAGGAGAAACTAAATGAAAAAGACAAACATCATTGTTATGTTCGTTCTGATGACTGCTATGGTTTTTATCGGTTGTGATAATGGAACAACCTCTTTGGCTGATACGACAGCGCTTGATGCTGCTATTGCAACTGCAACAACATTGAACAATGCCACAGCAGTAGGTTCCGCAATTGGCAATGTAACACAGGACAGTAAAGATACGTTTACCGCCGCAATTGCGGCAGCCCAGGCTGTATCTGACGATGCCAACTCAACACAGGAAGTCGTTGACGCAGCTATTGTAACCCTTGCGGCGGCAACTGATGCTTTTACCGCCAGCATTATTCTGATTGTTCCTCTGGAAATTACACTGCCCTATGGAATTTTAAGCGACACTCATGATGGTCTGGGAGACGTAGTCGGTACAAGAGCCGCTTTCTCTACCTGGAGTGATGATAATACCTGGACCGGGGTTATGCCTGTTGTTTTTGATACTGCAGATACATCTGAGGCTTTTGATGGAACCGAATCCTGGTCCATTACCTATGACGGAACTGCAATCGGTGGTGGATCCTTTGTTTATCTCAGCGATACTGTAGATGAAGATGCAAAATCCACGGCTGATTTCAGCGCAGCAACAAATCTGGTATTTTCTATCATTACAGATACTGACAATCTGGAAGTTAAAATAGAATCGGGAGCAACATCAACAGTCCTGCTCCTTTCTGATTACACTCCTGTATCTACTTCCGGAAGCTGGGATACTTATGAGATCCCCTGTGCTGACTTTGCCGGTGTTGATTTCTCAGCTGTCACAGTTCCTGTCGGGTTCTGGAATCCCACTGGTTGGGCTCCGACTCCCTATTATACTGGTGTTATTTACATAGACAATGTTTATTTCGAATAATATTTGTTGTTTGTTTTTTGCTGAATAATTGTAGGGGCTGTCCTGAAAGGGGCAGCCTCTTTCATTTATAAATCGTCAAACCAATAATAAAAATTACCATGGTTAAATTTTCCATGACACTTTTCGGATTTTTTTCAAATAAATATATAAGAAAAAGGGCTGATGCAAAAGTACATCTTCAGACCCCTCACCTGGCCTCACTCAGAGGGAGAGGAGTCCAGAGAGAACTTTTACCCCTACTCCCCCCCACTGAGACTGTGTGAGAACTAGGAGATTGCCTTTTCCAACCCTCACCCCCGTCCCCTCTCCCACGACATACTATTACCCACAAGTACGCAACGATCTGGGAGAGGGGTGCCAGGTTATGTCC
>JAFGXR010000004.1 GCA_016936555.1 Spirochaetales bacterium
CCGATCAAGCTGATATGGTCCGAATGAATTAATTAAATTGTCAGCCCTGAGGTGGGGTTATGTGCAGGTTGTACGGATTCAGGTTTAAATAATAAAAACTCCCGGGAAAGACTTCTTCCCGGGAGCTGTTTTAATATCAATATTCTTCTGTTCGACAGAAGTTCAGAGGCTGATAAATTCTTCAATATTGGAGACGATGATATCCAGCGATGATTTCCAGAATTCCTCAGACCGCACATCGACTCCCATAAGAGCCGCCACATCGGCAATATTATGGCTTCCTGTCGCACGCAGGAGTTCATTGTAGCTTCCTGTGAAGGATTCTCCCCGCTTCAGATATTCCGCATAAAGTCCTTTGGCAAAGAGCAGGCCGAAAGCGTAGGGGAAGTTGTAGAAATTAGCATCGCCGTAATAATAGTGGGGCTTGCACACCCACATAAAGGGGTGGAGCCATCGGGGATCAAGACCGTCGCCGTATGAGCCGTTCTGTCCATTGATCATGGCCTGCTTCAGCTCCTCCACCGACAGGGAACTGTCTTTCCTCTTCTCGAATAATTCCGTTTCAAAGAGATAGCGGCTGTAAATATCCACAATGACCTGTGCGGCATCGGAAATTGAACTCTCAAGAATGGTGAAAGCCTGTTTATTATCAGCTTCTTTCAATGCGGCATTCACGACAATCGTCTCGCAGAATATGGAAGCCGTTTCCGCCAGTGGCATGGGATAATGGGAATTGATATAGGTTTCATTTTTCAGACAATGTCCGTGATAGGCGTGTCCCAGCTCATGAGCCAGGGTCGTTACGTCGGAAAAACTCCCTGTGAAATTGGACATGACGCGGCTCTCACCGATAGAATGCAGATTGGCGCAGAAAGCCCCTCCCCGCTTCCCTTCTCTCGGTTCGGCATCGATCCAGCGCTGCTCAAAAGCCCTGTCGGCAAAATCCGCCAGTTCATCGCTGAAATTTCTGAAATTTTTAACAATGAACTCTCTGGCTTCTGCGTAGTTGAAAGTCATATCGGACTCACCCATCGGTGCGAAAAGATCGTAAAAAGGCAATCCGTTTTTATGGCCGAGAAGTTCACCTTTTTTCTTCAGATATTTTCTGAAGGAGGGAAAAGACTTTTTCATGGCCCCCAGCATGGCTTCAAGGGTTTCCCTGTCCATCCGCGATTCTTTCAGGGTCATGTCCAGGGGGGAATCGTAGCCGCGCAGTTCGCAGCCCGTAATGACTTCACCTTTGACACCGTTCAGCGATGCCGCTGCCGATTCAACGATTTTACCATAGGACTTCAATTCGGCTGCATAGGCTTTTTTTCGCGTGGTGGCGTTTTTGTCATAGGCCAGATTCCGTACGACAGGGAGCGGAAGAGTTTTCTGCTCCCCTTCTATTTCGATCTCCACAAGATGATTGGATGTGAGAACGTTCCACAGCTGGGTCCAGGAATGGGAGCCTGTATTTTTCATTCTGGCTATGGCCACTTCCACATCGTCGGAAAGCATATAGCGGCTTTTCTCAACAAGTTCACTGAGATAAAACCGGTGAGTTTTCAGAAGAGATGACGATTCGATCAATCCTTCGAGGTCATGAATTCCGGAAAGCCATTTGGTAAAAAGAGTCTGTGCTTTCGTGAGGCCCGTTATCTTAACTTCGAGGATTTCAGCGAACTTCCTGGCACGACTGTCCGTCGCGTCAACACTGAATTTCAGCTCGGAGAATTCACTGAGACGGGAATAGAGATGCCCCAGTTCCATTTCCCCTTCGAGCCATCGGATTATTTTATCCAGAGGCTGTTCGTTATTTCCGAGATTCTCATCAGCCCAGATATCGGTCTCTTCGATAAGCCTGTCGATTTTTGCCAGATCATTTTTAAACTCGACACTGTCAAAAGATGTGTATAAATTGTCGAGGTTCCATCTCATTTCCATTGAAACTCCTTTATAAATTATCTTTCTTACATGATTTTGATGAGAACTATAACACAGGATGACAATTCTGTAAAAATCCCGAATTTCGGTTAAGGGCTTATTTCAGTCCCGCCTCGATGTAATATTTCATGGCGCCACTGTGAATAGGCGCGGTCAAACCTTCTAACATATTTTCTTTTGTCAGTATGCCGTATGCCGGATGGAGAGTTTTGAATTCCTCAAAATTCTCAAAAATTTCCCTGGTTACAGCATAGACGATTTCCTCGGGAATATCCGATGAAATACAGAGGGTCGCCTTCACGCCGTAGGAGGGAACATTTTCTTTATTGTCAGCATTGGGATAAAACTCTATCGGGATCCATGATCTGGCATAATAGCTGTATTTATCGAGCAGATCCTCTACAGCGGTTATGGGAATAAACCTGACTTTCCGCCTTCCCGACGTCGCCTCCCGGAAGGAGCTGCTGGGGTGACCGACCGTGTAGAAAAAGGCGTCGATCCGTCCCTCCTGGAGCATTCTGGAAGCTTCGGTTGCCTTCATCCCCTCGGCTTTCAGGTCAATCCGCCAGTCCATGCCGGCGTTTTCCAGGGCATCAATGGCATTACCCCGGTTTCCGGAGCCGGGATTTCCTATATTGACTGTTTTACCCACAAGATCATTAATATTTTCTATTCCGGCGTCAACAGCAGCCAGAATAGTGACCGTTTCGGGATGTATGGAAAAAACAGATCTCAGCTTTTCCTGTGGCCCTGCGTCCTCCCACTCGGCCTCGCCCCCGTAAGCCTGGGCCTGTCGGTCAGACTGAACTATCCCGAAAGCCATATCGCCGTTCATGATGGCATTAATATTGTAAACGGATCCGCCTGTCGATTCTGCAGACAGATTCAGATTGTAGATATCGGATTTCTGATTGACGATTTTGCTGATAGCGCCCCCGGTCGGATAATACACACCGGTCACACCGCCGGTACCGATAGTCACATAGGTCATGGGACCGGATTTTTCCTTTTCACGTCTCCCGCAGCCCGCCGTTAAAAGAATAATGAGTACTAACATGATCCAGGTCTTCATCGACATCTCAAACTCCTTCCGGAAGCTGTTGAAAATTGCAGGGATCATTTCTTTCCCACCCGGCTCCTTATCCAAAGGGGAGATCTGGTATTTTTCTCTTGACTCCTCTCCACTCGGGCGGGGGCGTTTGTGAACTTTCGCAACAGCCTCTTTATAATCATAATGCAGAGCAGGCATTTTTTTCTATCGGGAATATCCTGCAGGAATTCCGGGGCTGATCAGTAAAGATCAAAAGATGTGGAAAGGGTCAGATTGGCGATGAGATCAGCGCCGTTATTGGTAAAAGCATCTTCTTCCATATTGAACTGAACGCGGAGGGGTCCGGCTTCCCAAATGACGCCGAACAGAATATTGGTCATGGGAAGTACCAGTTTGGTCGTATAGGAGATATTTTCCGGAACTGTCACATCCTCGGCAATGGGTGATGTGTTCAGCTTGAACAGAAGAAGCAGAGAAAGCCTTTCGGTCACCATGAATTCGCTCCCCGCCATCAGATGAAAAATAGGAAGAGGAGCCTTGTCATGTCCCGACAGCAACTGGCCAGGAATGACAAGACCGGTCTCGAGATAGAAGGCAAACCTCCTGAGAAAATGGAAATCAGCCAGAAGAGAGAAAGCCAGATCAGCATAGCCCGAACCGCTTATTGTCTCCATTGATCCCGTCGGAATTTTCAGAGCACCCCACAGAGCCAGATCCAGAGACCGGAGACTCAGGAATGTCCATTTTACGAAGAGATCCGTATCGCCCGGAGCCGCCAGCGGCTCATCGAGAAACAGATCAATGCCCGAAGTCGTATGAATATTGATAAACACTTCATCCCGACCATAGCTCTCCCTTCCGCCGTTGGGAAAGCCGAATAGATCATGAAAGCCCTCAAAGACACTGTCGAAGATTCCTCCGTAATAAAAATGGAGGCGCGCTGTGACCCCCGCTTCAAGATCGTTCAGAGGATTGAAGGACACACCGGGCTCCAGAATATAACCCTCGTAATCGATAAACCTCTCCTTTAACAGACCCGTAGAGGAGGTATGAAATTCCGCCACCATATCCTGAATATAGTATTGCGCCAATGTCAAATTCAAAGCGCCTTTTTCCCCGGCTGCGGCTCCTTCTCCCGGGAAAGAATAAAAGGGAATGAACGGAACATAATAATTCTTGCTCCGCAGAGGCCCCTTCGGTTCAAAGGACCACAGAAGAGCGGGGAGTATAATCAGAACCAGAACCGATAATGCTTTTCTTCTAATCATGTTATTTAAAATTCAATTCCGTCAGTGCATAGACTCCGGAGGGATCGTTCAGCCCTTCGAGGTCCCCCAGTTTCTTCAGTACCTGGTTCCCGAACAGCGGATTCCATAAAGAAATAAGTTTGCCGGTCAGTTTGCTCAGGGCGCTATTTTCCAGGATCGCTGTCAGCAACTGATTGGCAAGAGGAATTTCCTGGCGGATGAATTCTGTCGAATACTCATCGTCCTTCAGCCCCGCCAGAGCTGCCGCCGATTGGACAGCCTGATCGAGACCGCCCAGTTCGTCGACCAGTCCGAGTTCCCGGGCCTGCAGTCCGCTCCAGACCCGGCCCTGAGCAACAGCATCGACATCGTCAATCGCCATATTTCTATTGAGGGAGACATATCCGAGAAACTGCCTGTAAATGAAATCGACAGATTGCTGGATGATTTCACCGACACGGGGATCCAGTTTGCGGTCGCTTCTCATGGAGCCCGCCAGCCAGGTCGTCCCCAGGCCGTCCACATTGACGCCGAGATATTCCTGCAGAGGATCCTGATATGTGGTCATCAGGGAAAAAACTCCGATAGAACCGGTAATGGTCGTCGGTTGAGCCCAGATCTGATCGGAAGCTGTGGTGATCCAGTACCCGCCCGACGCAGCGACAGAACCCATGGAGATGACGACGGGAATGCCTGCATCGCGGAGTTGCTGGAGTTTTCTTCTGACAATTTCCGAAGCGAAGGCGCTGCCGCCACCGCTGTCGATGCGAAGGACCAGAGCTTTATAAGCGTTGTCGAACTGAACCGTCTCTATCAGTTCCGTCAGGGTCTCGCTGCCGATGTTGCCCGGTTGCTCATAACCGTTGTAAATGGTTCCGCTGGCGCTGATGACGGCTACTTTATCTCTGTCAGCCGGAAATACATCCCCTTTCAGGGTGAGCAGTTCATCAAAGTAAATCTGATTAAAAGAACTGTATGCAAGAGAATATCCGCAGAGATCGATCATTCTGTCCTGAATCTCGGACCGTTCCATCAGACCGTCGAGAAAAGAAGCCCTCAGGGCGGCTCTGACGGAGTTCCCTCCCGCTTCATTGAGAAGCCGGACATAATCATTTATAAAGAGATTGAATTTTTCCGGTTTCATCGAACGTCCCGCAGAAACGGTTTCCACATAATGATTCCAGAGATCTGTGCTCCATTTCCTGTTCGCCTCCCGTGCCTCATCGGACATGGAGGATCGCGTGTATACTTCTCCGTAGGATTTGTACTTTCCGGCATGGAAGTAATTGACATCGATTCCCAGTCTCTCCAGCCCCTCTCCGTAATACCAGTTATAAACGGAAAATCCACGGATAAAAAAATCTCCCAGAGGATCAGCGTAGATTTCATCGGCGGCCGAAGCGAGATAATAATTGAGCTGATCGTAATAGTCGGAATAGGCGATAATTGTCTTTCCCTCTTCCCGGAACCGGACCAGCGCATTGCGGATTTCCGTCAGAGCCGCCATACCGGCACTCTCCATATAACGGAGATCCAGATAGATGGCGTTGATCCGCGAATCGGTTCTGGCATATTCAATCGATTCGAGAATATCCCAGAGAAGGGTTTCACTCTTCACATACCCATTTACAGTGCGGAAAGCCTGGTCGAGGGTCGTTCCGGAAAGTTCCTCCACGACAGTTCCCTCGATATCGAGAACCATGGCGCTGTGATCACCCTGCAGGCTTACCGATTCAGCGGAAAAAAAACTGACCAGCAGCAGAAGCAGAAGCCCCCAGAACAGGATATTGATGATGATGATCCTCAATGTGTTAAAGGGCTGGAAGATTTTGCGTATATAATAGAAAAAATTCTTTTTTCTGTTTTCCATTTTCCGGTACTCCGTTAAAGTAGTATGGGAGTATACTACATCTAAAATAAATTAAAAAAAAGGGCGTATATGCTTTTAGGGCCCGAGCGATTAAAGGAGCTTTTTTTATGGCGGAAATGAAAACGACGGCAGACCAGGTGAGGAAAACCTATTCCACCCAGGCTGATAATCTGAAAGTGGTCCGGAAACGGCTGAACCGGCCTCTCACGCTCGCGGAAAAAGTCTTCTACGGGCATCTGACCGATCCGGAAAACCAGAATCTGACCAGAGGTAAAAGCTTCCTGCTCCTCCAGCCGGACCGGGTCGCCATGCAGGATGCGACGGCCCAGATGGCGCTGCTCCAGTTTATGCTGACAGGCCGCGACGAATCGGCCGTTCCGGCGACGACCCATTGCGACCACCTGATCAGAGGGCGCGAAGGGGAAGCCCACGATATGAGTACGGCCCTCGATGAAAACAAAGAGGTTTACGATTTCCTCTCCTCGGTTTCCAGCCGCTACGGTATAGGATTCTGGAAGCCCGGCGCCGGTATCATCCACCAGGTCATACTGGAAAACTACGCCTTTCCAGGCGGCCTGATGATCGGAACGGACTCCCATACGCCCAATGCGGGGGGACTTTCCATGGCCGCCTGCGGAGTCGGCGGCGCCGACGCCTGCGACGTGATGGCGGGGCTCCCCTGGGAAGTGAAGAATCCCGGTATCACCGGTGTCAAATTGACGGGAAAACTGAATAGCTGGTGCTCGCCCAAAGATATTATTATCAACCTGATCGGCCAGCTGACGGTAAAAGGCGGAACCAACCGCGTAATGGAGTACTTCGGCGAAGGATGCGATTCGATCAGCTGTACGGGTAAAGCCACAATAACAAACATGGGGGCGGAGCTGGGAGCCACCTGTTCCATCTTCCCCTTCGACAATAATATGGATATCTACCTTCGGGCGACCGGCCGGGCCGATCTGGCCGATCTGGCAGCCGCGAATAAAGAAAATCTGCTGGCCGACAGCGAAGTCTACAGCAGACCGGAAGATTATTACGATCAGATTGTAGAGATCAATCTTTCCGAACTCGAACCCCACCTGACAGGACCCCACAGTCCCGATGCCGCCGTCACCATCAGCGAAATCAGAAAAAAAGCGGAGGAAGGCGAATGGCCCCTCGAAGTATCGGCGGCCCTGATCGGCTCCTGCACGAACTCCTCCTATGAGGATCTTGCCAAAGCGGCGAACCTGGCACAGCAGGCTGTAAAAGCCGGCCTGAAAATGAAAGTCCCCTTCTTCATCTCCCCGGGATCAAATGTCGTCAAAGATACTACGGAGCGGGACGGTATACTGGAAATCCTGAAAGAGGCGGGCGGCACGGTTCTGGCCAACGCCTGCGGTCCCTGCATCGGCCAGTGGGACAGACTGGGAATGGAGATGGGAAAAAAGAACACCATAGTCAACAGTTTCAACCGGAATTTCAGAGCCAGAAACGACGGCAACAAAGCAACCCTGTCCTTCATCGGCGGTCCCGAACTGGTAACCATGCTGGCCTTCGCCGGGAATCTGGATTTCAATCCTTCAAAAGATTCCCTTAAAACGCCTGAGGGCGGGGAGTTCCGTTTTGCCGCCCCCGAAGCGCCGGCTCTGCCTCCCGCAGGATTTATCGCCGATACAAAGGGATTCCAGATGCCAGCCGGGAAAGGCGTCGAGGTCATCGTCCGGGAGAACTCCGACAGGCTGCAGCTTCTCAAACCATTCGTCCCCTTCAAACCGGAGGAACTGAAAGACATGTATGTTCTGTGCAAGGCCAGAGGCAAATGCACCACCGACCATATCAGCCCTGCCGGAAAATGGCTGACCTACAGAGGGCATCTGGAAAATATTTCCGGCAATATGCTTATCGGCGCAACTAACTACTTTACAGGAGAGACGGGAACCGGTACGAATCTGCTTTCCGGAGCCGCGAATATTCCTTTCTGTGAAACGGCCGCAGCCTACCGCGATGCGGGACACCCCTGGGTGATTATCGGCGATGAAAACTACGGTGAAGGATCGAGCCGCGAACACGCGGCCATGAGCCCCCGCTTTATGGGCGGCGCTGCGGTCATAGCCAAAAGCTTTGCGCGGATCCACGAGACGAACCTGAAAAAACAGGGGATTCTGGCACTGACCTTTGCCGATTCCAACGACTATGAATGTGTGGAAGAAAAAGACCGGATAACCATCAAGAATCTGGAAAGCTTCGCGCCGGGCAGAGACGTAACGGCTATTCTGAACCATGCCGACGGATCTTCCGACGAGATCAAACTAACCCATACTTACAATGATGAACAGATAAGCTGGTACCGGGCCGGTTCGGCATTGAATGCTTTGAGGGAAGCCAGAGGCTGAAAGAGCTTCCCTGCTTCACTTTATAAATCATAAGGGCTGACGCTGCGGAACATTTCCGCGTCAGCCCTTTTTTTATTTATCCGTAGTTCTACTTGCTCCGGGATTTCAGTTTGATACCGTCATCGGTCAATTCGATCAACCCTTTCGCCATGAGATTACCAACAGATTTTTTAAAGAGCTTTTTACTGATATTGAGCGTGTTTTTTATTTCCCGGGGATCACTTTTGTCGTGGAGGGGTAGAAAGCCGCCGGCTTTTTTCAAAGCTTTATACAGCTCGTCCTGGGTATCGACAACGGAATTCCAGCCTTTTCTTTTAAAGGAAATATCGATTTTGCCGTCTTCCCTGACTTTTATTACATATCCGGTCATTCTCTGACCGATAAAAGGCTCTTTGTAGACTTCCGATTGATAAACAAGTCCCACATAACTGTTTTCCACGATAACCCGTGTTCCCAGATTGGAAGTATCCATGGCGATGAGGGAGACTTTCTGCCCCTCCTTCAGCACTTCAAGCTGATCTTCCTTGAGATATTTCTTCCAGTCCGCATCGGCGACAACACCGTTCTTCTCATGATTGTCCACAACCCGGACCAGTATCTTTTCACCGGGCTTGACAGTTTTAATCATCAATCTTTCGGGAAGAAAGAGGTCCTTTTTTATACCCCATTCCAGAAAAGCACCGAATTGCTCCACGGATTTGACGACCATATAGGCGAACTGTCCGACCACAGCGGACGGTTCGGCGGTGGTTGCCCGGAGTGCCTCTCTCGTATCATTGAAGACAAAGACCTTTATCATGTCCCCTTCTCTGGCGCCTTCGGGGATTTCCCGTTTCGGGAGACCGATATCCTGTCCATCCGCTTCGAGCCAAGCTCTGTCCCTGGCGATTTTTTTCAGTTTCAGCGTATTGTAACTGCCTATTTTAAGCATTTAATCATCCTGTGTTTCTTTAGTCAGAAGTGGATCTTCACACATATAGCCGTGAAGTTCAATATCTTAAATCATAAGTCCGCTGCGAAAGAATTGGAATAGAGAAATTATGTTTTACTTTCATTAAACATACAATATAAACAAATATTAATTTGACATAAATCAATCAAAACACTATGTTAGACACATATATAACTTAAAATATTATCGGTCCTGGAGGAAAATATGGAAAACAGAGAAAAGAGAAATATTATTCTCTCGGTTGCGGGCATGTCGGTTTCCCGGCTGGGAAGTCTGATCTATACTTTTGCCATCGGACTTTATGTTCTGAAACTGACAGGCTCCGGACAGTCATTCGGGGTCACTCTGATGCTGGGGATACTTCCGCGCGTTCTACTCGGCCCTTTCGCGGGCAATTTCGCCGACAGAATGAATAAAAAGGCCCTGATCGTCGGTTCTGATCTGTTCAGCGGAATTCTCATGATGGTTCTCTATTCCTACACACTCAAAGGCAATCTGACTCTTCCGCTCATCTACGGGACGACGCTGTTGCTATCCATTTCCTCGGTTCTGCTCGACAGCACTTTCGGAGCGGCCCAGAGAGATATTGTCAGACTTGAATCTCTGACAAAACTCGGCTCCCTCAGGCAGTCACTGGACAGCATCATCAATCTCGCTTCACCGATGATCGGCGGCGTCATCTATACCGTTTTTCCCATAAGCGCTTTTCTTCTTATCAACGGCATATCTTTCCTCATGTCCTCGGCTTCCGAATACTTCATTGATTTCAACTTCAACAAAAGCTCAAAGGAACCGGCAGTCAGGCAATCCTTTTTCAAAGATATGAAAAGCGGATTCACGTATACGCGCAAAGACAATCTTCTCATAGGTATAGGTCTGAGCGCACTGATGCTCAATTTCTTTCTCTCATCGCTGGGAATCATTATACCCCTGGCTCTGGTCCAGCAGATGGGAATCGAAGAACAGCTTTACGGTCTTTCCACATCAATCATTTCTCTGGGAGCTCTCTTCGGCGCCGTTATCATCGGAAGAAAAAACAGCAGGCTTACCAGGAATCTCATGATCCGGTCGCTCGTGGTTGTGGGGATCTGTTTTACCCTGATCGGAGTAGCCATGCACAGTTTTTTCGGCGGTTCATACTTTGCCTTAATTCTCATTACACTCTTCGGTTTCCTGTTGATGGTATCAGTGACCTTCGTCAATGTTCCCATTGGAGTTTTTTTCCAGATCAGAGTCGATCCTGCCTATCTGGGAAGAGTCAGTTCAATCATAGGATCGGTATGCCTGGGAATCATGCCCATTGCCTATATACTCTACGGCTTTCTTTCGGAGCTCTATTCCCCCTTTCTCATATTGACCATTTCGGGATCACTTAATATCGTTATAGTCATCATTATGGCTTTATCTCCGGTTTTCAGAGAACTGGATGAACCCGTTTTGAGAATGGAAGCAGCAGAGGAGCCGGCATGACAACTGATCATTTCTCATATAATATGCTGATGGAATTTCATGCGTTCCTGAGCCATCTGGCATCCTATGAGAGCGACTTCAAAAAATACACAGATTACTCCAGACCCGATGCTTTTGTGGAAAACCTCATCGACTCGGCCTATGCAGATTTAAGCCCGGCCATGAAAGGGGACCTCAAGCTATTTTACGGCGATTCGGTTCTGGTTCCCTATGCCCTTATAGCGAACTGGGTGCTGGGAACCGCTCCCGATTACAGGGAATTCCGCAAAACTCTTCAGGAAATGACCGCAGATGACTTCATTGCCCTTATCCTTTCCGCCGAGGATGACGACAATTTCCCGGAGGAAAGGGAGGAAGAGAGTTTCGAAAGAATGGAAGCCCAGCTGCAGGTACTGGATATGGATGAAACCATAATCGAGGGTTACCGGGAACTGAAGAAATTCCCCGTTCAAACCATGAACAGAATCCGTCTTTTTCTCGATCAGTTTTACTTTGCCTATTTCGAGAAGGCGGAGGATGAAATCGAGACTTTCCTGAAAGGAAAAGTAAAAGAGCACAGTGAAATATACAGCCGGGACAGCGCTCTGTTTAAGAAATCCATTGTAAAAGTCCACTTTGACGATCAACGGGACAACGAATCGGAATATCTTTTTACAACAGGGTATCTCAACGGCGGACAGCAATTCTATCATCAGAGCGGAAGCCGGATTTTCTGTTATTACGGATACCAGTTTGAACAGCTGTTCGATCCCGAATTTCTGAACCGTCAGATCATTGAATTGTTTAAAGCCGTCTCCGACGAAACGCGCCTCAGGATGATCCGCCTTTTAAGCCGGAAGAGCTGGTATTCCACCGAACTGGCCGAAGAACTCGACCTGAACAAAGCGACGGTCAGCTATCATATGAAAATACTGACCCGTTTGAATATCGTGGATATCGCGCTGGGAAAAAACAAGAGAATTTATTACCGGATAAATCTGGACAATCTGGGGGATTTTTTTCTTCAGTTTCTGAATTCTCTCAAATAACAAATCAACTGCCAGCAGGGAATCGAAAGCAGATAAGCTTTATTTGCTCCGATTCCGCTACTGAAAAAAAACATCACCGTCCGGAGTCTATTTCTTAAGGATGAAAACAACCCTTCTGTTTTTCCACCGGTTCTGGAGATCGGAAAAGGGAATAATCGGCCGGTCGGCACCGATTCCGATGTAGTCCATGGAAACTCCGCTGACACCCCGTTCCTGAAGCGCTTCGAGAACAATTTTCGCCCTGTTTTCACTTAAGGGGACAAGAACTTCCCGGTTTTCCTTTTCCGCTTTTACCGGATTGTTCCAGAAAACCGATACGGCATGTCCTTCAACCGTTATCCTGTATCCGGGAAACTTCTTCAGTTTTTCCGCCAGCAGATCAAGGGTTTCCAGATTACTGAGCCTCTGATCCGCTCCCACATCGAGAAAATCCGCTTCATAGGGTTTGAAGGTGATGGAATTGACGCGGATTCTGAACATATCGCCTTCCCGCCAGACGAGGATGTCTGTAGAGAAGGAATCTTCCGTAAGGCTGACATTTCCCAACGTATCGGTCGCTCTCAGCACAGCCCGGTAATCGGCAGCGCTTCCTACGACGACTTCTCCGTGATCGGTTCCGTCCCAGAGGATATTCCCCCCTTCGTAATTATCTGAATTGAACCGCTTGATCATATCATCATGGGAATCAAATATATCCAGAATCCAGGACTGGAGGCCTGACAATTCATCTTTTACGGTAACCGTGATCCCGAGAATGTCGTTTACCCCGTCGTCATCGGGCGAAAACAGCCCTTCGGAGAAAGTAACTGTTCCTGCGGGGCCGGTTGTATCGAGAACAAAAACCGCGGTCTCCTGAACGAATGGTTCAGTCATGCCGGGAAACCAGATTGAAATCCGCCCTCTATACCGTCCGTCGGGAGCGGTTTTCCCGTTATCCGATTTTCCGTCCCAGGACCAGAGCTGGGGAACCTCACCCTTACCGGGGACAGTTCTTACAGCCTTCTCATCTTCATTCACAATTTCAAGAAGCCACTTTTCCGGAATGTGATTCGTTCCCGCCAGTATCTGGAATTCAATATCATCGTGAAGTCCGTTACCCGTCGGGGCCACACCCGGTCCTTTGACCTGAATGAGGACTATTTCATCTGTATAATCGACCTGTGCCGACTCAGGCGTCGTTTTACAGCCGAACAGAAATAAAGCCGTTACTAAAACAATCAGTAATTTTTTCATAATTCTTCCTTTCTACTTGATGAGAATAAATTCGACCCGCCGGTTCTTCCAGCGGTTTATCGGATCGCTGTGGGGCACGACCGGCATATATCCGCCCTGTCCTCCCGTCGAAATCCGTTTCCCGTCGATTCCCCTCATAATAAGAGCATCGCGTATGCTTTCCGCCCTGTTTGCCGAGAGGGGCAGCAGGACCTCGTTTTCCTCTTTGAGCCATCGGTCCACTTTGTCCCAGTACACCCTGACGGCATGTCCTTCGATGCTGATTCGGTAGGTACTGTATTTCCCCAGGATCTGAGCCAGCCTGTCCAGAGTCTTAACATTGCTTTCAGCCAGCTGGGGTTCCACATCCAGGTAATCGGCCGTAAAAGGTTTGAAATAGATACTGGATATGCTGATTTTCAGTTTATTGCCCTCTTTGAGAACAAGGATGTCCGTGGGCAGAGCTTCCAGCTGGACTGTTTCGTTTCCGACACTGTCCCCTGCTACAATCTTAACCGTGTAATCCGACGCCGACTGAATCAGCTCTCCGGTTGCGGAATGACCATCCCATATATACTTTCCCGATTTGAAGAAAGTCGAAGGGAGAACCATAAAGACCTGACCGTTTGGATCGAGAATATAAGCCGTCCAGTAATCGACGGAGAAATTGTCCGTTACATCGACCTCGATTTCCAGAGCATCGTTAGATCCATCGCCGTCAGGAGAAAAAGGAAGACCGGAAAGCCTGCACAGGACGGCAGGTGCCGTCAGATCGAGAACAACCGGGGAGCCCGATAAAACCCGGGGCTCATTGCCTTTTTCGTAAACAGCGGAATAGGAAACGAAAAACCGCCCCTCCTCTATTTCTCCATGGGAGTTCAAGCCGTTCCATGTCAGGGTTTCCGGTATAGCGCCCGTGATGTGCTCCCCGAAATCAAAAACAGTCTCCTCCGACTCGTTCAGTATGGAACAGCTCCAGGAAATGATACCCTCGCGGATTTCCTGAGACATGTCCCAGCTTGCAAAATCGCTGAAGCCGTCTCCGTTGGGACTGAAAACGCCCGTCAGGTTAGCCAGCTTTATCGGTGTAGGCCTCCGGTCTATAAGGAAAGGTGATGACTGGTAACGGGCTGAAGTTCCGGCCGGATCCGTAGATTCAAGGACATAGCGGTAGGTTCCGTCGGGAGCCTGGTTGCCCGAACCGTCCAGACCGTCCCATTCGAAGGAGAAAGCTTTATCCTTCCACTCGTGGGTTCTGATGGCCTGGCCTGACTGATTGACGATAGCCCCTTTCCAGACCGGTTCGATGGAAGTCGTCTGATTAATGGAGATTGTATCGGATTTTCCATCGCCGTCGGGGGAGAAGATTCTCGCCGAATTGGACAGGACCGCCTTGGGAGGAGTGATATCCAGTTCCATGGAGGAGGATGTGACAGAAGGCTTGTTGCCATTGTTGTATTCAACGGAATAGACAGCGTAGTAATGTCCTTCGGGGAGCATCGTGCCACTGTCGTTTCTTCCATCGAAGGACATTTCCCCTTCAAAAGCCGGCGGATCGAGGCTGAAGGACCTGACAATGACACCCTTCTCATTGATAACATGCATTGCGGCAGAAGTTATATCAGCGGAATTGTCGGCTCCCGGTCTGATCGATACCGAGTCTTTTACGCCATCTCCATTGGGGGAAAAATGAGTAAGATCGATTTCGCAGGAGATCATAAAGAAACGGTTTTCCATGGACAGACCGGTTTCTTCGAAAAGCGCGCTGTTCCCCGCTTTGTCGGTAGCGGAAAGCCTGAAGCTGTACTCGCCTTTGTCAATCATGACACCGTCGCCATCCCTACCGTCCCACTTAAAATCCGCCGGAAGCCCTGTCCAGGAGAATTCCCGGATTTCCTCACCGGCGGAATTAGCGAAGCTTCCTGTCCACAAATCTTCGGAGGAACCGGACAGATAGAGATCGAGATAATCTCTGTTGCCGTCGCCGTTGGGCGAAAATTTCCGGTAGGGAATGGATATCGCGGCTGCAGGAGGCGTATTGTCCACTATGATTTTGAAGCCCCTTACTGAACCGGTGTTGCCCGAATAATCCCAGGCATCCACTGTTAGAAAATACGGTCCGTCGGGGGCGAATTCCCCGCTGTCTTCCCGTCCGTCCCAGATGACGGTTTCGGGGAGGTCGAGAGGCCTTTTCCTGCCGGATATCCTGTTTTTCCCTTCGGGAACCATTTTGCCGTACGTTCCGGACCAGACAGTCCTGTCCGATTCGTCGATAACGCTCAAAGTGTATCCGGCCAGGATAAGGCCTTTCCGGTATTCCATGGCCAAGGCGAACTCGGCCACATCCTGAATACCGTCCCCATTGGCCGGAGAGATATACCGGGTTTCCCACCAGGGACCGTCGAGGGGAACATCCCCTTTATATGTTGCGCAGGACACAACAAACCAACTCAAAACAGAAAACAGAAAAAGAAAACGGGATCCTTTCATCACCTTTTCTCCTGCAGGCACAGAGCCTGATCCATACTGGCCGGAATCAAATTCCGGACTGAAATCCGCTAGAAGTTTACGAGACATTTTTTATAATTTTGATGGGAAAAAAAACGAATGGATAGACACATCTATTTCTTTTCTGCAAAACGAAATAGACCTTAATTTAAAACCTATAGACTGTCCTGAAAAAAACATGAACATAGGCACTCCTTTATGTCGGCTTGCATTGTATACTTATTTCTCAAAAAGTAAAGAGGGATAGATGGCAAAAGCTTGAAATTTTAAACAAAATGGACAGATAATTGAAGAATGAAAAAGTTCCTTCTTTTCGTGCTTCTGATTCTGGGAGTCTCCGGGCTTTTTTTCGAAAACCGCGCCGATCTTCTCGGGAATTACCGATGGATTATCACTGTAATCGATTATATTCTCGTACTGACTCTGCTGGCCGAATCCATTCAGAGTTTTACCCGGGCGGGAAACAAACTGTATTATTTGAAGAAAAACATCCCCTCGCTGGTATTTCTTGTAATTTATATGACCCTGTTCCTGAGCAACAAGGTTCTGACCCACAGATTCGCCGACGCCGGAATCAAAGGCTACTTCGCCTTTATCATTATCAGGAATATTCTTCTCATTCTGAAAGTCTATGGAAGAATGAGAAAATTTTCGGGCTTTCTCCATTCCATTTTTTCGAAGCCCGCCCAGACCGTGGTCCTGAGCTTTATTCTCGTTATTCTGGCAGGGACTCTCGTGCTTATGATACCCATCATGACGGCGGGCTGGGTATCATGCTGCTCTCCTTTTTCCTGGTCTTTTCCTTCAGAAAGAAAGTGAGCATCAAGGACCGATCGCTCCTGACCTTTATGCTGAACGAATCGGACATAGCCTCCATAATCAAAAGCGTGAAGCGGATTATCGTGCTCACCTTTTCCATTGAAACAGGCGGTGCCCTGTTGCTTTTACCCCAGTTTATCGCATCGGGACTGAATCCCGGCAGAGCCCTGTTTTATTCATTTTTTCACGCGATTTCGGCCTTCTGTAATGCCGGGTTCGCCCTGTTCAGCAACAGCCTGGAATCCTTCAGCGCCAGTCCGGCCATGAATTTCACCATAGCCGGTCTTATAATCGCCGGAGGAATCAGCTTTACCGTTCTGACCGATCTTTTTTCCGGCCTGAAAGCCCTGATAAAGAGAACGCAGCACAAGCTCTCCATAAACACAAAGGTTATTGTGCGATTCTCCCTTTTCCTGACCCTGGCGGGAATGTTCATCATATACAAGCTGGAACATGTTCCCATGCTTCTGGACCGGAGTCCGGGAGTGCAGTACCTGAGCGCTTTTTTCCAGAGCGTCACCCTCCGTACGGCCGGTTTCAATACCCTTCCCATGGGAAATCTTCAAACCGGAACTCTGGGCAGAACAATCTGCGAAGTCCTGACGGAAAAAGGAGCGGAAGTCATTGCCATCGACAATGTTCCGGCCCAGATAAACAAAGTCAAGGATATCGTTACCCAGGCCATCCAGCTCGATTCATCCGATGAGGATTCGATCGCCAGCGCTCCCTTTTGACCAGGTCAATGCCGCCATAGTGCCATCGGGGACAATATCGAAGCCAGCATCCTGACAACGACGCTGCTGAAACAGCAGGGGGTTCCCTACATCATTTCGCGCGCGGTAAATAAAACCCATTATACAGTCTTGAAGCAGGTAGGAGCCAATGAGGTCGTCAACATCGAGGAAGAGGAAGGCGCCAGAATCGCCATGAATATCATGGCTCCGGCCCTGATGGAGAAGGTCAAACTTTCAAGGGACATCTGTCTGCAGGAAATACCCCTGCCCCCGGCTTATATCAAAACCAGGCTGGGCACGTTGAGCCTTACGGAAAAATACAGACTCCGGATGGGAGCTCTCAGGCGTTATTACACGTCGCTGGACAGGGACGGGAATTCCATCCGGACAGAAAAACTCCTGTTTCCCGAACCGGATGAAGAGCTGCTGGATGGCGATATCCTGATTCTGATCGGCTCGGAATCCGATCTGGAGGAATTCCGGAAAGGCGGTGAAGAATAAATGAAAATTATCAGGACCTCGAGGCTTATCATCTCGATTTCACTCATGATCGTTCTCACGGCAGCTCTGGTTCTTGTCGCCATGGAGATAAAACAGGGAAGTCCTCCCGAGATAAAACTCTACAGAGAGAATATACTCTTCTGGGGGATTATCGGCTTGTCGCTGCAGATCTGGCTGGGCCTATCGCTGCTGCTCAACCATCGCGGTTTGATCAATGAAGTAAGAAGGCTCGCCCGGATCGGAGATTTTTCCCAGCCTCAGGCCAGGAAGATACTGGAACATCTCGGTCCCCTGGGCAGGGAAATGGAAAGGATGATGCGGGAACAGAACAATCTGGTTCACCTGCGCTCCAACAGGATTCCCGCCCTGAACAATCTTGTAAAACTCATGGGAAGCAATTATTCGGAGCCGATTATCATAAGCGATGTAAACGGTGATATTTTATCTGTCAGCGGGAATCTCAGTGAAAAACTGAAAAAGAACAATCCCGACATCAGCGGCGTGACATGCACTCCCGTTACCGACATGGTTGGAGAAATCCATTTCTGCCTCTGGGAGATGGAAACCTCCCGCTTCACCGGACAGAGTCTCCTGGCTCCCGTTAAATCAAGAGGCCGTAGAACGGGAGAAAACATCCGGGGATTGATCAGCAGGATGAGAAAGCCGAAAGCTAAAGCATCTCCCGGATCTCATGAATCCGGTCAATCAGACGCTTCTGGGAAACCTTGACCTTCGTCTTCAGCTGCTGGGCGAAAACGGAAACCCGGAACTCCTGAAGGAGCCAGTCGAACTCCTCGACAGCTTCCTTCTTCTCGGCGGAAACGCCTTCGTGCATCTCCTCCAGCATCTTCTTCCTCTGATTGAGAACCGACTGCATCTTCGCCACCCGTTCCTCATCCTTCGAGGGATCCAGCGCGCCCCGTTCAGCCCGGATCTCGATGGCTTTCAGATACCGCGGCAGATCGTAGAGCCGTTCCTCCGAATAGCGGTGCAGAAAGTCTGCCGGACAAACCGCCTCCAGATCCTCCAGACAGGCTGTTATAAGATCGGAAGCGTACTTATTCCTGCTCTCCAGCGAAGAAACAATTCCTCTGCATCTCTTATAGGCTTCCAGAATACTCTTGATTCTCCCGAACATCTCCTCGGCAAATGGAAAGATCCTACCTCCCGTCTCCCTTCTTCCATCTGTGAATTCTTCACGATTATGAGGGCGCCTGTCGCCAAAGAGGCCGGTCATAACAAAAAACCAGAAGTCTTTTTCAAACTGAACGGGACCGCTGAAATAATTTGTCACGACCTTCAACTCCACAGGGAGGGACAGCTCTTTTCCGAAGTTCTTCAGCTCTTTGGAAAACTCTTTCATATACAGGGCCGTTATACCGTTCCGGTTCTCCCGCTCCGCTTCTTTCCGGCTCTCGAAAAGTCTGAGGGAAATCATCCCGTCGCGGTATTTCAGGGCCGGATAGACTTTCCAGACACGGCCCTGTCCCCTGATCTCAAGAGTTTCGGGCAGATCGCCGAAGTCCCAGTCACGGACATCGGATTTCTCCCATTCCCGCCTGGCTTTAGCCAGGGGTCCCGCTCCGATTTTTTCCGCGTGTTCGGTTACAAGAAGATTTTTCTTCCGCCCCGCTTTCAGCTCCTTTCCCTTCTGATCGGTTATGGCGATGCGGATCCGCAGGTGATCGGGCAGAGTCTCTTCATCAAACTCGTTGGGGGGTATGTAAATTCCGGAACTGCTGTAGAGGAACTCGCTGATGGCTTTGGGGAGATTCATCTCCTCCTTCGGCATATCCCGGACAATTTCATCAACCGTATTGCCGATGGGCACCAGTTTTTTTCTGTGCTCTTTGGGCAGACCCTTAATCAGCGCTTCCACTTTCTCCCTGTATAGTCCCGGTACCATCCAGTCCACTTTATCGGCGGGAATCAGAGCGCTCGCGCCGGTGGGGACTTTAATGGTCACGCCGTCCTTTTTGCTTCCGGGATCGAAATTGTATTCGAATTTAAAGGTTTCGCCGTCCACCGTCACGGAATCGGGAAACTGGGAAAGCTCCTCTTCGGAGGGCATGGAGACATAAACATCGCTGTCGCTCAGTTTCAGATCCTGATCGCCCTCCTTCCGGATCCTCGTTTCAAGAGCGGCAACCGAGGCGATTCCCTCCAGTTTGGGCCGGTAAAACTGATAGAGTTCCTCATCTCCGACAATGATATTGCGGCGGCGGAGCTTCTCTTCCATGGACCGGGCTTCTTCCAGTTTTTTTCTGTTTTCCTGAAGAAAGGAAAAGTTTTTACCCGCGTCCATTTCCCCTTCCACCAGAGCCGTGCGGACGAAAATATCGGAAGCTTCCGAAGGATTGACCCGGCTGTAGGAGACAGTCCGGCCCGGAATGACAACGAAGCCGTAGAGTCGAACCTGTTCGGTCGCCAGAACATCGCCGGCTTTCATCTCCCACCGGGGGGCCATATAAGTACTGGTGCAGAGATGCTTGCCGAGCTCTTCGATCCACTCCACATCGATCTGAGCCACGGTCCGCGCGAAGAGACGGGACGTATGAACCATTTCCGATGCCACGATCCACGGTCCTCCGTGATTGAAAACCGCCGAACCGGGAAAAATCATAACTTCCCGGTTTTTAGTCGCCTTGTAGAAATTCTTCTCTTTCTTCTGGGCCAGATGAGAGAGAAGCCCGCTGAGAACGGCTTTATGGACAGCCGTGTACTCAGGAGTGAACTCTTCCGTCTTGTCGATTTTCACTCTGTTGAAATCGACATTTTTAATATGAAAATCATTCTCCCTGAGGATCATGGTAATCTGCTTGTGAATATCCCTCCACTCGCGCATTCTCTTATAGGAAATATAGTTATCCTTACAGAAACGTCTGGCCTGACCGGTCGATCCACTTTTCTGCACTCTGTGGAATTCTTTCCAGATATTAAGCAGGGTCAGATAGTCGGAGAAGCGGTCCTTGAACTGAGCCTGCCGGCTGTCGGCCAGCTCCTCTTTTCCGACGGGGCGCTCCCGGGGATCCTGAATGGTCAGAGCCGAAGCGACGACCAGAACATCTTCCAGACACCCCTGGCGATTCGCTTCAATAAGCATTTTCGCCAGACGGGGATCGATGGGAAGCCGGGCCATCAGCTGTCCCGTCTTTGTCAGCTGCCAGTCTGTCCCTTTTCCCTTCTTATCCCCTTTCCGGACAGCACCCAGCTCGAAAAGGGTTTTGAAGCCGTCATTGACCGCCGCTCTGGCAGGAGGATCTATAAAGGGAAACCCGGTGACGTCTTTGATGCCCAGGGATGTCATGCGGAGAATGACCTCCGCCAGATTGGTCCGCAGGATTTCCGGCAGAGTGTACTGGGACCGGCCGATGTAATCCTCTTCGCTATAGAGCCGTACGCAGATTCCGTTTTCCATACGGCCGCAGCGTCCTGTTCTCTGGTCCGCGCTGGAACGGGAGATTTCCGTAATGGGCAGGGAAAAAGTGCCCGATGCGGGGCTGTACTGGGCGATTCTGGCGACACCGGAATCGACGACATAGCGGATGCCCGGAATGGTGATGGAAGTTTCGGCGATATTGGTGCTGACGATGATTTTCCTCACCTGGGAGGGTTTGAATACGGACTTCTGCTCATCGGCCGCCAGCCGGGCATAGAGAGGGAGAACATCGAATCCCTGATACTTTTTACGCAGCAGATCACAGGTCTCGCGGATATCCTGTTCGGTGGGCATGAAAACGAGGATATCGCCTTTGGAACTTTCTGTAATGATTTCAAGAAGAGCATCGCAGGCCTGTTCGGCGTAAGTGCGCGGCACATCGCCATCATCGGTTGACAATTCCTCGCGATAGCGCACTTCAACCGGAAATGTCCGCCCCGAAACTTCGATGATAGGGGCGTTGCCGAATGCTTTGGAAAACTTCTCCGTATCGATGGTCGCCGAAGTGATGACGACCTTCAGATCTCTCCGCTTCTTCAACAGGTTCCGTATAATACCCAGTATAAAGTCGATATTGAGGCTCCTCTCGTGAGCCTCGTCTATGATAAGGGTGTCGTATTCATTGAGCCAGGGATCGCCCTGGGTTTCGGCCAGCAAAATTCCGTCGGTCATAACCTTGAGGAAAGCATCGGGGCTGCTCTGATCTTGAAACCGGATCTTGTATCCGACTGAGCGCCCCAGGTCCTCACCCATCTCCTCGGCGATCCGTGAAGCCACGGTCATGGCGGCGATCCGCCTGGGCTGCGTACAGCCGATCTTCCCCTCGATGCCCCTGCCCGCTTCGATGCAGAATTTTGGGATCTGGGTCGTCTTGCCGCTTCCGGTCTGGCCGGAGAGGATGATGACCTGATTGTCCCGGATGGCCTGGACAATCTCTCCGCGCCGCGCCGTAATGGGCAGATTCTCCGGATAATTGAGCCTGGGCCTGTTTTTTTTCCGGTATTCTTTCATTTCGATGGAATCATTGATCCGCTGAAGAAGAAGAGAACACTCCTGCTCCTGTTTCTGCGGGTCTTTCTGTCTTTTCAACCGGTTCAGAGAGCCGTTCAATCTGTACCGGTCGCTCCGGCGGACTTTGGTTATATTTTTTTCGATAAGCTTTATGCTGTCTTGAACTGAATTTTCCATTTCCGGAAAGGATACCATTATTTGAATCCCTTTTGAAGTGAAGCCTTGATTCTAACTGTATTTAATACAGATTAAGGATTACACTATGGAGGTATGAAGAAGATGGGTGTTCCGCAGAAAAGAGCAGATCGTAAATACTCATATGACGATTACTGTTCCTGGCCGGAAGATGAGAGATGGGAACTGATAGAGGGAACGGCTTATGATATGAGTCCGGCCCCTTCATGGAATCATCAGGAATTATCCGGAGATCTTTTTTTCAGATTCAAGAGCTTCCTGAAAAAAGGGAATTGCAAAGTCTTTGCCGCTCCCTTCGATGTCCTTATGCCAAAGGAACCGATCGAAAACGAAGGTAAGATCAACACAGTCGTTCAACCGGATATATCGGTCATCTGTGACCCCGGAAAGAGAACAGAGAAAGGCTGTCTCGGAGCACCGGACCTGATCGTGGAGATCCTTTCTCCGTCCACTTCCAAAAAAGACCTCAACGAAAAATTCAGCTTGTATGAAAATCGCGGCGTCAAAGAGTACTGGATCGTCGATCCGGGAAATAAATACATCCGGATCTTTCATCTTATGAAGAGTGAAGATGAGACATATAAATTCGATGAAGGAACCCTCATTCCGCCGGCGAACTGGCGGGATGAAAACACCACAGCCGAATCTCAGCTTTTCAAAGGCTTTACCGTCGATGTGAAAGAGCTGTTTGATTCCCTTGAGTGATGCTCAGATCCGGAGCCCGGCAAATTCCTTCAGCTTGGCAATTTCCTCCGACCAGATATCCGGTTCGATTGTCTCGAGGATCATAGGAATTCCGTCGTGGCGGGGATCCTCCATGATAAACCGGAAGGCATCCCAGCCGATATTCCCCTGCCCCAGGCTGTGATGCCTGTCTACATGGCTGCCGAATCCCGATTTGGCATCGTTCAGATGAAAAGCCTTGAGGTATTCCAGACCGATAATCGCATCGAAATCCGCCATGACCCGGTCATATCCCTCTTTCGTTGTGATATCATAACCGGCGGCGAAGATATGGCAGGTATCTATGCAGACAGCGACGCGGCTTTTATCCTCAACCTGATCGATAATGTCGGCGATCTGTTCGAAACGCCACCCCAGATTGCTTCCCTGCCCGGCTGTCGTCTCGATCACCATTATGCAATTATCTGTAGCGCCAATGGCCGCGTTGAGTGATGCGGCGATATGGGACAGACACTCCTCTTCGGAAATCTGCTTCAAATGACTTCCGGGGTGAAAGTTCAGATATTTGAGACCGAGCTGCTCAACCCGTTTCACTTCATCGATAAAGGCTGTAAGCGACTTTTGACGCTTTTCCTCTTCGGGGTGGCCGAGATTGATGAGATAGCTGTCGTGGGGGAGAATTCCTTCTGGAGAAAATCCTCCTTTCAGCATATTCTCTTTGAATAAACGGATGTTTTCATCCGTCAGTTCTTTCGCAACCCACTGTTTCTGATTTTTTGTGAAAAGAGCAAATCCCGTGGCCCCGATTTTCTGTGCATTGAGCGGGGCGTTTTCAACTCCACCTGCGGCACTGACATGAGCTCCGATATATTTCATAAAGTATCCTCTGACTCTGTTTTACTGTTTATATCCTATTACGTTTTCAAATCGCTTGAATAGAGAGACCCTCCGATATCTTCAAGTTACCGGTGGCTTCATCGGAAAGGGTTTTAAAAACTAGCACTTTAGTTGTACGTATCACTAGTACTAAAGAAAAAATTAAATCCATATACTACTTTTTCATGATTACGAGAAAGGGATTCTCCATCATGGTACATATTTTAATTGTTTTATATGGAAATGTTTAAAAACCTGAACCTATAATGATTTATCTTATAAATCTTTGGAGGAATTTAATGAATTTCAAAAAGTTAACCATCATTCTTCTATCCATTGCCTTCGCTGCGGCCTGTAGGATGAATGGAATCGGAGAACAGGATGCTCTTTCCAGAAGCGCCGCCGTTGAAGAAGTAGCCATGCGTTACGGCGATGTGCTGGACCTTGGAACCATGCTCAGGAATCTGGAACGCGATGAAGTGTACAGAGCAGCTCTCGATGCCCGGATCAGAGAACTGGCTCAGCAGAACGACTTTGATGAAGAACCGGCGGAAGACGGTGCGGGAGAAGGCTCCTTCACATTCGATGGCGGAACAAAGGACTTTCTCGGTTACGACGATGTAAACGGATATTATTTCAAATCCTTTACTCTCCGGGCCATCGGAGAGACCTGCGAGATCTGGGTCGCCGATGATCTCTCCTTCGACGATGAGAGAGATGCGCAGGTTGTCACGCAGCAGCAGGCGGACAGGCTCAGAGATGAAATCGACGGAAATATCTATCTGAAAGATACGGAGTTTTTCGGAACGCCCGATGCCCATTACGGAGACCAATCCCAGCTTGAGGCATGGGGCTATGTAGAACCGGGATATTACACTCCCGGCGACGGCGTGGAAAGACTTATCGTTCTGGCCGACAATATCCGCGACGAATCGTTCTACGATCCCGATTATCCCTTTTTCATAGCGGGATTCTATTCCTCCACATACGAAGCGTATTTTGACAGGAATATTATAAATCTCGATACAAATAATTGGGAGGAGCGGCTGGAAAGCACATTCTTCGGCACCACGGCCCATGAGTTCCAGCACCTGATCCACGACGATAACGATCCCGCCGAGGAGACCTGGCTGAACGAAGGGATGTCCGACTTCGCAGAATATCTCTGCGGTTACGGCCATCCGGAAGGACACGTCAACTTCTTCCTGGACCATCCTGAAAACTCGCTTGTCGACTGGGATGACCACTACGATGCGGAAACCGGACCGGAAACTCTTGCGGACTACGGCCAGGCCTATCTTCTCCAGCTCTATCTCTATGAACAGTTCGGAAGGGATTTCACCCAGACACTTGCGACAAGCCCCGTCACCGGCTTTGAAGGAGTCAATCAGGCTCTGGCCGATTTCGGTGCGGATATAGACTTCGAAGAAGTATTCAGAAGGTTTTCCGTTGCCGTGGCCATAGACACCGATTCGGTCGGTGACGGCATCTACAATTTCGAAACCATCGATCTGGCCATAAATTTCGAATCGGCTCTCGAATACGATAAAGACGGCGTGCCCGCCTGGGGAGGCGACTATAAAACCTTCAATATACCGACAAATAAAATCCACGACATAAGCTATGACGGCATCGAAGTGTTCCCCACCCCCTGGCAGATCGTCAGCGATCCCATCACAGGTGAAGGTCAGGTCCTGTGGGGCAATGAAGGACATGAAATCGCCAACGGCATGGTTATGACGGCCGATCTGACAGGCGTTTCTACTGCGACTCTATCCTTTGACAATTACATTCAGATAGAGGAACAATGGGATTTCGGTATCGTTCAGGTTTCCACCGACGGCGGACAGACCTGGGAAAGCCTTGCCAATGATAACACGAGAGATGATCTTGTCGATGAAGGCTATCCCGCCATTCTGGATAATCTTCCGGGATTTACCGGCTATTATGATGACTGGACAAAAGAAGTATTCGATCTGACGCCCTATGCCGGACAGATCATCATGATCAATTTCATGTACATGACCGACTGGGGATACAACGATCCGGGCTGGTTTATCGACAACATCGAAATTCCCGAAATAGGATACAGCAACAGCGGCGACAGCCTCGATGAGTTTATGAGCTACGATGCGGCGATAGGCAATCAGGTGAAATACGGCGTTATGCTGATCAATAAACGGAAATCCCACGGCAGAGGAAGAAACCGGAATGAGTATCAGGTTTACTCTGTTGAGAGCTTCAGCCTTTCCGAAAAGAACGTGGAAGAACTGAAAGGCATTTTCTCATCGGGAGAACTTTCGGCAATCGTCTGGTATGCCAGCGAGAACGGTAGCAAGGGCGTCGTGCCCTTTGAATATGATGTTGTAACCAAACGGGAATTCGCCCAGGCTCATCATCATAAAAACAGAAGAAAATAATTGAAACATTAACGGGGCGAGGGGCATTGTTTCGAAAGTTGATTTTACTTCCCGGCGCCCCTCACCCGGGGGGCTATTGCAAAAGTCCATCTTCAGACCCCTGACCAGCTCAGCAACCAGACAGGGAGGACTTTTCAGAGTTAAAACTCCCTATTTCACATCCTAATTAAACCTTGTCAAATCAGCTTAATATTTGTATAGTATAGCAACAGATTATGAAAAAGATCATTCATATAGATATGGACGCCTTCTTCGCCTCGGTGGAACAGAGGAACCACCCCGAATACAGGGGAAAACCGGTCGTTGTCGGAGGAAGACCCGACAGCAGAGGTGTTGTTTCAACCTGTTCCTACGAAGCCAGAGTATTTGGAATTCATTCGGCCATGCCCTCCGCTCAGGCTTACAAGCTCTGCCCTCACGCCATATTCGTCTGCGATCACAATTTCTCCGATTACAAGGAAGTCAGTCGGCAGGTAAGGGAAATTTTCCACGAATACACCGACCTGGTTGAACCTCTATCCCTCGACGAGGCGTATCTCGACGTCACAGAAAATAAAGCGGGCAATCCTTCGGCAACCCTCATCGCCGAGGAAATCCGCGCTAAAATCAAAGAGAGGACTGAATTAACAGCATCGGCCGGCGTGTCCTACAATAAGTTCATAGCCAAAGTGGCTTCGGACTTTCACAAACCCGACGGGATCACTGTCGTTACCCCCGGCGAAGCTATCGATTTCATTTCAAAGCTCCCCATACGGAAATTCTGGGGGGTCGGAAAGGTGACGGAAAAGAGGATGAAGGACCTGGGGATAGAGACCGGTGCGGATCTCCAGAAATTCGAGCTCTACGAACTGATCGAGCTTTTCGGAAAGTCCGGCCCCTATTTTTACAACGCCGCCCGTGGAATCGACAACAGAGAAGTCGAAGCCGGACACATAAGGAAATCCATTGGAAGGGAGACTACGCTCAAACGGGACATTACTGACATGGAGGAGATTTACCGGATCCTCAAGGAAATCGCCGACGATATAGAGCAGACCATGATACGCCACAAAGCCAAGGCCCAGACGGCGACGCTTAAAGTGAAATATCACGATTTTCAAAGCGTCACCAGATCGGTTACTTCCGATCAGCTTTTCCATAACTCATCTGAAATCATGAACCGGATCTGGTCTCTGGTCTCCAAAACAGACGCGGGGAAAAAGCCCCTCCGTCTGCTCGGAATATCACTATCGGGCTTATCGGGCCGGGATTTCGGAGAATACGATCCGCAGCTCCATCTCCCCTTTGAGGAAGGTCTGGACAGGGGATTTTAAGTTATCCCGTTTTTTTAAGATATCCCAACCGGATTCTGAAACTGTAGATCGACGAAGTATTCAATTTATACACCTCTCCTGATTCAATACTGAGCCTGCTTCGGATCATCAGCCGGGATCGGCACTTGAAATATGAAAGGCATGGAAGCATAATGATGGCGAGGTAGCATATGAATCATAAGGATATTCACAAGTCTCTTGCCCGTTTCTCCCGAAAAGCCGGCGCGCCTCCGGGACTGCTGGAACAGACCGATAAGGAAACAGGCTATGCGGAAATAGAAGTTTTTCTCTATGACGATGCCGCTTTGGAGGAACGTCTCCTGAAAAGAGAGGAGCTGAAGGATTTCCAATACCCGGAAAACGGGGTGTGCTGGATCAATGTCACAGGAACTGATGATTCGGAGATTCTGGCCGTTCTGGGCGAAAAGTACGGTTTGAGCAAACTATCGCTGGAAGACATACAGAATACGGGGCACAGACCCAAAATAGACGATTTCGACCGCTATCTCCATACCATTCTGAAAATGCTCACATGGAATGACGAAACCCGCTCGCTCCAGATCGAACAGGTCAGTATAATTTATACGGGCAATACGATCATCTCCATACAGGAACGGAAAGGCGATGTCTTTGAAAACATCAGGAACAGAATCAGAACTCATAAAGGGAAAATCAGGAGTAAGAACGCTGATTATCTGCTCTATGTTCTTTTCGATTCGATCGTGGACAATTACTTCCTGATGGTGGACGAAATCAGGGAAGAGCAGGAAAATCTCGAAGAGAAAACCATTGAAAGCCGGAACAAAAAGATATTCGACCGGATTCTCGTACTGAAAAAGGAACAGATCCTCCTCAGGAAATCCGTATGGCCGCTGAGGGAAATTCTCTTTTCTCTGCAGAAAGGCGAGTTCGAACAGATATCCGCCAACTCCCGGAAATACTTCCGCGATGTCTACGACCATCTTCTGCTGATAATCGACATAACCGATCAGCTCAAAGATGTTCTGACCGGGTTTCAGGAGTCGCTTATCTCTTCTATAAGTTATGAAACGAACAGCGTCATGAAGGTTCTGACTATAATCGCCACGATCTTCATACCGCTGACATTTATAGCCGGTATTTACGGCATGAATTTTGTGAACATGCCGGAGCTGGCCTGGCCTTTCGGGTATTTTATGGTTCTCGGCTTAATGCTGATCCTGGGACTGGCCATGGTGTGGTTCTTCAGAAGAAGAAAGTGGCTTTGATCTTTCATCGCCGTAGTAAAGCGTGAGATGGGGAAAGGGAATGGTAATCCCCGCTTCATCGAATTTCCTTTTAATGTCTATGGCCATGGTGTTTTTCACCTCTGCGTAATTGCTCTTCTCAAACCAGACACCCAGAAGCAGATGGATTCCCGAATCGCCGAAATCCTTGACTAGGATAAGCGGCTTCGGCTCATCGAGACAGAGGGTGTTTTCTTCCGAAGCCTTTTTCAGAATGTCCATGGCCGTTTTAATATCATCTTTATAGGAAATGGTAATGTTAAAATCCTGCCTTCTTATGGGGAAACGGGTGATATTGGTCATCTCCGCGCTGATCAGGGTTTCGTTGGGTATACGGATCAGGAGATTGTCGAAAGTTTTCAGCATAATGGCCAGAGTTTCAATGGAATGGACCACCCCTGTTTTATCCCCTATGCGGATGAGATCGCCTATTTCAAAGCTCTTTTCCGCCACGAGGAACAAACCGCTTATAATATTGCCCAGGCTTTTCTGGGATGCGACGCCGAGAGCCAGACCGAGGATTCCCGCCGCGCCGAGAAGGGCTGTCAATTCGATTCCCAGTTCCGACAGGACGATCAGGGAGACGACGATAAATCCGGTCCAGTTGATAAATTTGGCCAGCAGCATGCGGGACTGGGGATTGAGACTCTTTTCAAAGATTTTCCTGATAACGAAACGGAGAATACGGATCAGGAGAAACCCCACCACGATGATAATCAAGACTCTCAGAATCTGAGCCGGGTCGATATTCCGAAGTATTTTTTCAAAATCCATTTTTTCAAACACGGCGGACTCCTTATCCGTTGTAGATATTTTTGAAGAAGTAAAAGCTTTTTGTCAGCAATCTCGCTTCATCGGTCTGTCTGGGCGAAGCAACCTGCTTCAAAGGTCCGTCCAGATCGGGCGGGCTTTTATAGAAAGAAACCTGGCTGATCTGATCCTGCCCCCGGAATGAGATTCTCGTGCCGTTGGAATAAAGTCTTTTCTTTCCCTGATAAATCGAGAGGTAGGGAACACGGAGAAGCATTCTGTCGAGAGAAAGAATCTGACTGGATCGATTGGAAATATGCATGGGGCAGTAGATCGATGTTTCATTTAACATATAATTCTCCGGGGATGTATGGAGCGGACTTTCAAGACAGTAGGAGACCTCCCCGTTCCAGGGATCGCCGAACCAGCTTCTGGACAAATTGCGGACGGGCACTTCCCTCAGGCCGTAGAGTTCCTTGCCTTTTACCGTGCCGATGGAAAAAACCAGCGGAACTTCCACAAAACAGTGAAAAGTCAGACCGGGAAGTACCGAGAGAGGCATCTCCGGCTTTATGACGAGAGGAAGATCGGGAAGAGCCGGTTCAAGGACGATCGGCGCATCTTTCCCGGCAATAAAACGGGAAATGACTTCACCGTCCCCTTCAGCTCCGGACTCGATCAGAATTTCCTCGTGATCCCTTTTGATCAGCAGTATTAAGTCACCATCGGAGTAGAGCGCTATCTCTCCCCCGGAAAGATCCTGATTCCCCCATTTCCACTTCATATTCATCTCCATCTGCCATTAAATATATATGATGAAAAAAACGTGCGCAACGAAAGACCATCATCTTCCGCGGACATGGAATGTGCCGGTAAACCGGGCCCAAGGCTCAATTCCCCCACTTTCGCGGACAAGGACCGTAACGGCCAGTCGTGCCTTGCCCGCACTTTTCAAACGGTCTGAGAAGGTTGAGATTTCCGGTCCGTCGGGTTTGAGTGCTTCCGCCGTAAATGCTTTTCGAAGGGGACAGAGATACTCCAGGTCCTGCCTGCTGATGACAATAGAGGCGCACGGATCGATCCTTTCCGCTATCTCCCGGACCAGCAGCCATCCGGCGAGAACGGAAATGACGCTGATGCTTCCCCCGAAAACCGAACCATGTTGATTGCGGTTCTCTTTGAAATGCCCCCGGACAAGAACCCGGTCATCTGATGATTCTTCGATCACAAAGCCCGCTTTTCCAACCAGGGGAATATTATCGTGAATATATTTCTGCAGTTCATCCAGCTTCATATTTATTCTCCAGAGCCTTCAGAAGGGATTCAAAAGTTTCTGTACAATCCAACCGGTACAGCTCTTCATAAACTTCTTTCGGCATTCCGGACATCTTCTCCAGAATCGCAAAAAAACGCAGTTCAAAATCGAGCTCAGGCTGCAGCTCCTTTTTAAGTTCGGAAAGACGGTTCTCTTCACAGACCTTCATGCCCGGACAATGTTCCGTCGGAGGGGTTAAAACAAATATTTCCCTTCCCGCCTCCAGATCGGCGATTCTCCCGACAGGAGCCATTTTACAGACAAGCGGCTTGTCATAAGGGTGAAGGGAACAGAATCCCCGGAGCACCCCGTCATCTCCCAGATCGTTTATCAACCAGGGGCAAAAGGAAAAGGGCTTTGTTTTAAAATTGATCACGGGAATCCAGGCTCCGTTCTGCCCCTGCTCCAGTCTGATCAGTTTTTTACTGAAGAGTTCCCCAGTCGAAGAATACCCCGATCTTAGAGCCATTTTATAGAGATCGTATAGATTGATATGTATTTCCATATCTCCGGAGCAGCAGTCGCCGCAGCAAGTGCATCCGAAACAGTACTGTTCGTCTATTGGTTTCTCTGTCATAAACCCGCCGGATTCTGATTATGAGTGATGAGAGAAAAAAAATCTATGCTCTCAGGGTAAAAATGACACAGCGGAAAAAGCCCCGATAAGAACCTATGTTTCAATTTGACATAGCCGGTGAAAAGCTCTTTTCAGCCGATGTGTCAATTTTCGACACAACTCCTTAAGCAGAAGCAAATTAAACCGGCAAAACAGCATTATTTCCCCCTTTCAGATCTGGCACGGAAGTTGCATATTTATTACTGAAAACAATTTCAAATGGAGGTGCTGTTATGGCAATTGTAAAATGGAAAAACCCGAAACTTTACGATCCCTGGGCTGATCTGAGAAGTCTGCAGAATGAGATCAACGATCTATTCAACTACGACCGCATGCCCGGCTCAACCGGACTGTTCGACCGCAGTGTGACTCCTGCAATTGATTTTGTTGAAGGAGAAAACGACTACACTGTCAAATGCGAACTTCCCGGACTGGAACAGAAAGACATCGATGTGTCCATCGCTTCAAATGTCCTGACCATCAAAGGATCGAAAGAGGACAACAGGGAAGAGACGAAGGGTAAATACTACAAGAAGGAAATCTGGAGCGGAAGCTTTCAGAGAACCATATCGCTCCCGGCTACTGTCGATTCCGAAAAAATCTCGGCTCAGCTGAAAGACGGACTTCTGACCATCACTCTTCCCCGGAAAGAGGAAACGAAACCGAAACAGATTTCAGTGAGTGTGAAGTAAGGAGGGTCCTATGGAAAGGAAGAAAGAGATAGAAAACAAAACAAGGCGATTTCCCGCATCGACGGATATTTATCAGGATGAAGAAGCTGTGGTTCTTACGATGGAAATGCCCGGAGTGAGCAAGGAGAATCTCCATATAAAAGTGGATAAGGATCTGTTGATCATCCATGGGGAAAGAAAGAGTGAAGAGACTGAGGGACACTATAAAATCAGGGAAATACGCCACGGGGATTTTTATCAGGAGTACACTCTTGATGATACGATAGACAGAAATAAAATCGAAGCGGCAATTAAAAACGGCCTGGTGACCCTGAAGCTGGGTGTTAAGGAATCGGAAAAACCGAGAAAAATTACGGTCCATGTGAAATAGGGAGGAACTCCGGGCTCAAACAGGGGCGGTTAAAGCCCCTGTTTGTTATTTCTTTTATTTTTTAGAAAAAATTTGTTATCAGAGCCGGGGTAAGCTGTTTTATTAGTAAAGGCGGCGAAAAGTACAGCCGCCGGGACAATTGTCAAAAAACAGCCTAATAAATTATTGGCTCACAATGAATTACACGATGGGTAATTTACGCCCGGAACGAATTCACAGGAGGTAATGTTATGAAAAAAACATCAAAATTTTCCCTGATTCTGATTATGGCGCTAATCGGATGGTCCAGTCTGTACGGAGAAAACCCCGGCTCAAGCAGCGCCAATGATTCATACATTTATGCCATGCAGGATAAATTCAGAGAAGTCGCCCGTACGACTCTGCCGGCGGTTATTGAAATCAATGTTACTGAAATAGTGAAGCAGACTATACCCGGGCAGGCTTTCCCCTGGAATTTCTTCGGAGATTCCTGGCCTTTTGCTCTTCCCGATCAGAATAATAACAACAATGGCAACAACCAGGCACCCCAGCCCCAGGAAAGAGAATTCAGGAAAGAAGGGCTCGGTTCGGGAGTCCTGGTCAGACAGGACGGCAGGAAGTATTATGCCGTAACCAATAACCATGTCGTAGGAGAAGCGGACGAAATCAGCGTCAAACTCTATGACGGGAGAACTTTTGACGCCACCGTAGTGGGAACCGACAGCAGAACCGATCTGGCTCTTATCACATTTGAAAGCCGGGAGGCTCTTCCCCTTATGACTCTCGCCGATTCGGAACAGCTCATGGTCGGCGATATCGTTTTCGCTGTTGGCAATCCTCTCGGTTTTGAATCGACGGTTACACAGGGAATCATCAGCGCTCTGGGAAGAAAAGCCCAGGAGGGAAGCACCATTGCGGATTTCACCGATTACATACAGACCGATGCCGCTATCAATCCCGGGAACTCCGGCGGAGCCCTGGTTAATCTCAAGGGGCAGCTGATCGGAATCAATACGTGGATTGCCTCCGGTTCGGGCGGCAGCGTCGGGCTGGGCTTCGCCATTCCGGTCAACACTGTAAAACGCGTTGTCGATGACTTTATCTCAAAGGGAAGGGTCGAATACGGATGGCTGGGCGTAACAATAGGAAATCCTCCCGCTGAGGGAATAGACCTGAATGGCGAAACCGGTGCGTTTACCGGAAACATCTTCGCCGGATCGCCTGCGGAAAAAGGCGGTCTGCTGCCGGGAGACCTCATCACCGCGGTAGACGGTCAGAAAGTGGATTCGAGCGATCAGCTCCAGAGACTGATCGGAACACTGCCTCCGGGAAGGGAAATCTCTCTCGATATAATCAGACTGGGAAGAAAGCAGAATCTGAGGATCAGGCTGGATGCAAGAAAGACCGAAGAGGAAATCGGAAGGGACGGAGGTCTGTGGCCGGGAATATCAGTCATTTCGCTGACTGATGAATTACGGGATCAGCTCGACGTGGCCGGCAGAACAAAAGGTGTCGTCGTGGCCTATGTCGCCGAAGGTTCTTCATCGGCCGCAGCAGGTATACGCCAGGGCGATATCGTCACAAGAGTGAACAGCACCAGAATAGGCGATCTGACCGACTTCTACAAAGCTCTCAATGACGAGGGAGATGAGATCAACTTCCGGATTCTGAGAGAGGGCAAAGAGATCCTGCTCGGAATTGTGAAATAAAAAGCAATTATCGATCTGCCCGAATCAATAGATTGATTTAACACCTCGGGGAAGGACTTCTGATAGAAGCCCTTCCCCATTCCTGTTATACTGCTGCCATGGATAAAATACATCTTGTCTCGTCTTCTCCCCGGAGACAGACACTTCTAACACAGATGGGGATTCCCTATTCGGTCAATCCCGTTGATACAGAAGAGGATATGACCCGGAATCTCTCCCCGGAGGAACTGGCGGCATCAATCGCAGAAGAAAAACTCCACGCCTTTCTGAAAAACCCTCCCGCCGATGTCAGTTGGGCCGTCGCCGCCGATACATTCATTTCATACATGAACAGAAGAGTCGGCAAACCGGTCGACAGAAATGATGCGGAAAGGGAACTGAAAAGCCTCTCCGGCAAAACCCATCAGGTCTTAACGGGAATTGCGCTCTATTGCAGGCGTGACGATGTCATATTATCTGAAGTCGATATAACCGATGTGACGTTCCGCTCTCTGACCCCCCGGGAGATCGAATGGTACCTCGATTCGGGAGAATGGGAAGGCGTGGCCGGCTCATACCGCATTCAGGGCAAGGGAGAGTGCCTTATTAGCGGAATTAATGGTTCCTACAGCAATGTCATGGGGTTGCCAATCACCCGCTTTTATGGCATGTTATCGAAGTTGGACTTTACGTTCGACTAATTTCCGGCAGACCGGTTCTGCTGAGACTCAACGAGAAGGATGCATACTTGACTCAAAGTATGCCCAGGAGGCTACATGGCTGTAGTAACAATGAAAAACCTGCTTGAATCAGGTGTACATTTCGGTCACCAGACAAAACGCTGGGACCCCAGAATGAAGAAGTTCATCTTCGCCCAGAGAAACGGTATTCACATTATCGATCTCCAGAAAACAATCGTTTCCATCAAAGACGCTTACGATGCTGTAAGAGCGACTGTACTCAAAGGTCAGTCGGTTCTCTTCGTTGGAACAAAAAAGCAGGCACAGGTAGCCGTAGCGAAAGAAGCCGAAAGATGCGGAATGCATTACATCAACAACAGATGGCTCGGCGGAATGCTCACAAACTTTTCCACCATTAAAAAATCACTCCTCAGACTTAAAAAAATTGAGAAGATGGAAATTGACGGAACATTTGAGCAGCTCACGAAAAAAGAGGTATCCAGACTTCTGAAAGAGAAGGGAAAACTGGAGAAAAACCTCGGCGGTATCAAAGAGATGAAAGATCTCCCCGGAATCGTCTTTATCATCGATACCAAAAAAGAATCCATCGCTGTGGCGGAAGCGCACAGAATGGGCATTCCCATAGTTGCGGTTGTCGATACAAACTGTAACCCCGAAGGGATTGATTTCCCCATCCCCGGTAACGATGACGCTATCAGAGCGATCAGCCTTTTCACACAGGTTATCGCCAACGCCGTAATCGAAGCCGACAACGAAACCGGTCTTAAAGTTATCGAAACTCTTCAGGATGATGAAGATGAAGAAGCTTACAATGAAGCGGCTGCTGATTCTTACGATGAAGAAGCTTCTGCGGAAGACAAGAACGTTGTGTACAGCACAGAGGATGAGGAGTAATCAATGGCCGTATCACCAGCAGACGTAAAGAAACTGAGAGACAAAACCGGAGCCGGTATGCTCGACTGTAAAAACGCCCTTGTTGAAGCGAACGGAGACTTCGCCGAAGCGGAAAAAGTGCTCAAGAAAGCCGGTCTTGCCAAAGCGGACAAGAAAAGCGGCAGAGCGACTACGGAAGGTAACATTTTTACAAAAATCACCGGTAACAAAGCTGTAATTCTCGAACTGACATGTGAAACCGATTTCGTTGCTTCCAACGACACATTCCAGGGAACTGGAGCGAAGCTCGTGGAAACAGTAATCGAAAAAGGTCTTACAGAAGTAACCGATGAACTGAATGACATGGTTAAAGAAGCCATTGCCGTTCTCAACGAGAACATGTCCGTAAAGAGATTCTCTGTTATGGATATCGCGGATGACGAAGCTGTCGTGGATTACATTCACGCCGGCGGAAAAATCGGGGTTCTCATCAAAGTAAAATGTGACAGCGCCGCGACAGCAGCGAAAGAAGAAGTCAGAACTTTCGCTTTCGATGCCGCTCTCCACGCCGCCGCGTACAATCCCACCTTCCTCAACAAAGATTCCGTAGATGCGAAATACATCGCGGATCAGGAAGAAATCTTCACAGCCCAGACTCTGGCGCTCGGAAAACCCGAAAACGTTGCCGCAGGTATCGTTAAAGGTAAAATGTCCAAGCATATTGCCCAGATCTGTTTTGTTGACCAGAAGTTTGTAAAAGATGATAAGATTTCTGTCAAAGAAGCTGCAGACCAGGCTGGAAAAGCCGTTGGCGGAACTGTTGCACTGACAGATTACATCTACTTCCAGGTTGGAGAAGAACTGTAGGAAGCTTCAGACTCTGAAGTTTCCCTTCGGACATAACCGGTCTTTAAGCCGAAAGCCGGCTTAAAGACCGCCGGATAAGATTTTTAACAGAGTTATATCCCCCCTGGACTTCAGGGGCGGATATTCTGAATTTAAAGGGGAGAACAAATGAATACTGTAAAATCAAACACTCAGGACAAAATGGAGAAAACCATTAAATCTCTGGGAGATGAGTTCAACACGATCAGAACGGGACGTGCCTCCGCATCTCTTTTTGATAGAGTTATGGTGGAGTATTACGGGAATCCCACTCCCCTCAATCAGGTGGCGAATATATCCATTCCCGAAGCCAGGCTTATAGTCGTGCAGCCTTTCGATAAAAACTCCCTGGGAGATATCGAAAAAGCTATACTCACGTCCGATCTCGGACTGAATCCTTCTAACGACGGTAAAGTGATCCGCATTTCCATTCCCCCTCTGACAGAGGAGAGAAGAAAGGATCTGGTAAAACAGGCTAAAGCTGTTGCGGAAAATTCCCGTGTCGCGATCAGAAACCTGCGCAGAGATGCCAATGATGCCGTTAAAAAAGGCGATTTCCCAGAGGATGAGCAGAAAAAGGGCACAGAAGAAATCCAGAAGCTCACCGATGATTACATCAAAAAGATAAACGATATCCTTGCCGTAAAGGAAAAGGAGATAATGGAGATTTAATGTCTGGAAATATTGCAGCATTAATTGATCCGAATAAACTGCCGGACCATGTCGGCATTATTATGGACGGAAACGGCCGCTGGGCAAAGAACCGCGGACTTATCCGTTCCAAAGGGCACCGTGAAGGACTCGAATCGGCGAAGCGCATTGTAAAAGCCGCATCGGATCTGGGGTTGAAGTACATCTCGCTCTATGTCTTTTCCACGGAAAACTGGAAGAGAGCCGAAGATGAAATTTCCTTTCTCATGGTATTGATAAAGACTTACCTGAAGAGCGAATTCCAATTCTACAAAGACAATAAAATTAAAGTCGTCCACAGCGGTGATCTTGAAGGATTACCGGCGGATATTCAGAAAGAGATCGTCACGATAGTACATGATACTGAGAATTTTTCCGGTCTCACAATGAATCTGCTCATCAATTACGGAGGCAAGGATGAAATCCTGAGAGCCGTAAACCGGTGGCGGAGTTCGGGCGATGAGATGGCGCTGACAGAAGAGGTTCTATACCGATATCTCGATGCTCCCGAAGTTCCGCCTCTTGATCTTGTCGTAAGATCAGCGGGGGAAAGGCGCCTCAGCAATTTCCTTCTCTGGCAGAGCGCCTATACGGAATACTATTTTTCAGACAAACTCTGGCCGGACTGGTATCCTGACGATCTGTTCGATGCCATAATCGCCTATCAGAAAAGAGACCGACGATTCGGAGGAGTTAAAAAATGAATAATCTGACAAAACGGATTCTGCTGTTTGTCATTGCCATACCGGGTCTTTCGGCTCTCATTCTCTTCGGAAATGTCTGGCACTACCTGCCGGTGAATTTACTGGTCATCATTCTCGGCGCCCTCGGCTCCTATGAAATGGCCGGGATGTTCCATGCCATGGATATTCCAGTCAACAAAACATTTCTGACGGTCAGCGGTGCTCTGATTCCCGCTATCACCTGGATGCAGGTGATCGGGATGGTCAATTCGGGCAGCGTTCTTTTTTTCATAACCCTTCTGGTTATTCTGATTTTTGTTATCAGCCTGAAACCGGCGGACGAGAGTTTCGCGAAGAACCTTCCAGTCATGTCCGCATCGATCATGACGCTTTTTTATCCCGGGGTTTTTCTCAGCTATATTACGAGAATTACCTCGCTGCCCGAAAGTCCGGTCATCCTTCTCATTTTTATGTGTATCGTTTATCTGAACGATTCCAATGCCTGGCTTTTCGGTATGCTCTGGGGTAAAAAATCCAGAGGATTCGTCGCCGTCAGCCCCAATAAGAGCCTGATCGGATTCTTCGGCGGGGTTCTTGCATCAGTTATTGTCGCCGTATCGAGCCGTTTCATATTTCCGGAAATCATCACCGGCTCCATACCTCTTCTCATAGGATTGGGAATCGTGGCCGGTGTGACGGGAATCATCGGCGACCTGGTGGAATCTGCTATGAAACGTTCTTCCGGGGTAAAAGATTCGGGAAGTATTATTCCCGGGCGCGGAGGGATGCTGGATTCCATAGATTCACTGATTTTTGCCGCACCGGGGTTTTATTATGTAATACTTCTGGCCACCGCCGGTTTATAGAGCAGAAACCAATCAGGAGATTCAATTGAAGAAGGTTATTGTCCTGGGAAGTACAGGTTCGATCGGAACTTCCGCTTTGGATATTATCCGCCACAACAGAGAAGACTTCCAACTTGCGGCAATCAGCGCCAACAGCAGAGAGAAAGAACTGCTCGCCCAGGCAGAGGAATTCGATGTTCCGACTCTGGCTTTGACCGGTGCTGCCGCTTCTGACAGCAGGATTTCATACTGCGGCTCTGAAGGGCTGATTAATCTGATAAGGGAAACAGAAGCCCATATCGTCGTAAACGGTATCTCCGGAGCTGTGGGGCTGCCCCCCTCTGTAGCGGCTCTGGAAAGCGGCAAGGATCTGGCTCTGGCCAACAAGGAAACCATGGTTATGGCGGGACGGCTGATAAACGATCTGGCGGCAAGGAACAACAGAACCATTCTGCCCGTAGATTCGGAACACAGCGCCATTTTCCACCTTATGGAAGGGAGAGACCCGGGTCAGATAGAAGAGTTTATCATAACCGCTTCGGGCGGACCTTTCCGCGGCTATAGAGCCGGGCAATTGAAAAAGGTAACGCCCCGGGAAGCTATGAAGCACCCGACCTGGGATATGGGCTATAAAATCAGTATTGATTCGGCGACAATGGCCAATAAAGGTCTGGAAGTGATTGAATGCTGGAGGTTATTCGATATTCCCCTGGCAAAGATCAAAGTCCTTGTACATCCCCAGAGCCTTGTACATTCTCTCATCAGGACCAAAGACCTGGCCATGTACGCCCATATCAGCCATCCCGATATGCGTCTTCCCATACAGAACGCTCTCTACTACCCCGAAATACAACCGGTTCAAAGCAGCTTTCTTGATCTGGCAGGTAAAGAAATGACGTTCTTCGATCCCGACAGTGAGAATTTTCCCATGCTTCCCCTCGCTTACAGAGCCGCAGAAAGCGGAGGGTCTTATCCCATTGTCTATAACGCCGTCAATGAAGTGGCCGTTCAGGCTTTTGTCGATAAAAAAATCGGATTTACTCAGATTCCGGAAGTCACGGATTTAATGTTGAGCCGGGACTGGTCCGGTGAACCGCAAAGCTTTGAAGAAGTCATGGCGGTTGACAGACTCTGCCGTCAAAAAGCCGATGAACTTATACTGAAAAGGAATTGAAATGTTTTTTACCATATTGCTCGGTCTTCTGGCTCTTTCAGTCGTAGTCCTCGTTCACGAACTGGGCCATTTTGCCGCCGCCCGATTAAGCGGAATCGAAGTAGAGGCTTTTTCCATCGGCTGGGGCAAAGCCATTTTTAAAAAAAAGATAGGAAATACCGAATACCGGATTGCTCCCCTCCCCCTTGGCGGTTACTGCAAAATGAAAGGGGAACACGCCCTGATCGAAGCGATTGAAGCGAAGGAAAAATCCATTCCAATGGAAGAAGGAGCATTTTATTCGGCCTCCCCCTTAAAAAGGATTGCCGTTGCCCTGGCCGGACCGGCGGCCAATTTCTTTTTCGCCGGACTGGTACTGACAGTCATCTTCTTTGTCGGTTATGAAGAACCGTCCTTCCAGAACAAAATCATTCTCGCGTCCTCATTTGACAATACCGGGAAAGTCTGGCCGGCCGATCTAGCGGGACTGCAAACCGGGGATAAGATAATCGCGATAAACGGTGTCGAAACAGAGAACTACAACCAAATTGCCGAAATCCTGGGAGTTTCCGCACGAAAAAGCCTTGAGCTTCTCGTTCTCAGAGAGGGGCGCCAGATCATACTGCATCTGACTCCGGAACTGAACAGGGACACAGGAGCGGGAATGGCCGGAATCTACCAGTGGATCGATCCGGTTATAGGCTCTGTCAAGGAAAACTCGAAAGCATCGGAAGCCGGTTTACAAGAGGGTGATATAATCAGAACCATCAATAATACAGCGATTCGCCATTCTCTTGATATTTCAATGATCATGGCTTCGGAACCGAAACTGCTGGAGATTGACTATGAGCGGGAGGGATCCTTAAGACACTGTTCCATCGAAACCGATTTCAGTCTTGAAGATTTCAGATTGGGCATAACCTACAGGTACGACATTTACAGAACACCTGATTATAATATAATTCAGGCTTTCGGCCGCGGCTTCGGGGACGCTGTAGAGACCCTTGTTTTAAGCGCCAGGGGGCTTAAGCTCCTTTTCAGCGGACTGAATCTGAACAAAGCGGTTTCCGGACCGATCCGCATTACCTATTTTGCCGGAGAAGTCGCCGCAAACGGTTTCGCCCAGGGCCTGGGCAAAGGATTCCTGTCGTTTTTCCAGTTTGTCAGTTTTATATCCATAGCGCTCTTTTTTATGAATCTTCTTCCCATTCCGGCTCTGGACGGAGGGCAGATAGTTTTGTTTATATATGAAATAATAAAAAAGTCCCCTTTATCCCCCAATTCTGTATACAGATATCAGATGATCGGGACTTTTCTCATACTTCTTCTGGTGCTTCTCACGACAACCAGCGATATCTTATTTTTGGCAGGGAAATAAATGAAAAAGATTCTGACAGCTCTTATATTCAGCCTACTCGCATTCAATGCCGCGGGAGCTACCAAATTCGTGATAAACAGAGGGCATTTCAGTCCTATCGTCGATATACGTTATGACGAAAAAAGGGATCTGATTTTCTCTGCGGAGCAGAGAGGTGCCGTTTCCGTGTGGAATGCCTCGGAAGAAACTCTGAGGAATCACTTTCAGATTACCAGCAATACGATCGATCAGCTTCTGATCAGTCCCGAGGATAATAATGTAGCCGTTCTCTCCCACGATGCGGAGAAGTATTATCTCTCCGTATGGAACTGGGCAACAGAAAAGCAAATATTTACCCGCAAGATTGACGAGCAGCCCCTCTTTCTCGAATACTCGGCGACGGGCCGTTATCTCTTCTACGGGAATGTGAATAACCCGTCCCTGACATTTCTCAATGCCCGAAACGGCGTGCAGCTGAATTATATGGAAATGCTTCCCTCGATTTATGATTTCGGCTATCTGGGAACGACAGAAAGCAATCTGATGACCTACAGCTCTTCGGGTTCAATCCGGTTCTATGACTTCAGAACATCGAGAGAAATCAAGGCTGTTTCGACCGTTGACGGACTGACGAATCTGAATGTGATTCAGACAGAAAAAAAAGCGCTGATGTCAGCTCTGAAAAGCAACAGGATTTACCTTATCGAAAGACTCACCGGTACATCGGTCGATTCAAAGAGTTTTCAGGAACTCCGGAGTTTTTTTCAGAACCGGGAAAATGGCCTCGCTCTGACTCTCGAACGGGCCAACAGAAGCTTTATCCTCAAAAAGTGGTCAACCGACAATAACAATTATTCCGAACTGGAAAATCCCATCATCCTCACATCGGCCTTTAATATTACCTCCCTTGTCGAAACGGGAACTCTGACTCTGGTAGGAGATGATAAAGGCGCTTTATACAAAGCCGATTGGGAAGCGGGCCGGCTTATTCCATTTTCCGTAGATATAACAGAAACCATATCCGATCTGTCCATAAGCGGAAACATTCTTACGCTGGCAGCTGAAAAGGGCCTCATTTCCATAGAAGCACCATTCTTCACAGGCAGCCTTTCCACTAATGTCTCTCCGGTTTTTGAAAAGAAAGAAAATCCTCTGGGAGAAGATACGGGATTTCTGGCCCTGGAGGATGGTTCAACCCTTCTCTGGAACAAGGGAAACGACAAACCGGCAATTTTAATTCAGAACATCGAAGATGAACCCCTTTTTGAATACAGCGATTTTTCCTCACCGATTCAGGACATTACCTATCAGGATGGCAATATCATAACTCTGGAGCGGAACGGAACAATAAAAATTATCAACAGAGAGCAGGGAAATCAAATCTTCTCCTATTCGGCCATAGGGCTGCAGGATATCTCCATGGTGGACAACCGGACCCTCTTTGCCGGACGGGCTTCCACAGCGGGCAAGAGCCCTGCCATTACGATCGACATACGCACGAAAGAAACACTGACCGTCGAAGACAACCGCTTTCTGATTTTCGATTCCATCGCTGTTGAGAAAAATGATCAGTTTTTCTCTCTCGGTCTTCTCGAGGAGGATGGAAAAACCAAAACTGTCCTGAGAAGGCATAATTATAACAATCTCAACGAATCGGAAACCATTCTGATCTATACCGGCGAGGATATAAAAGCCCAGGTTCTGATTGATCCCAGCGACAGCAGAACGATTTACGCGAAACTCGGAACTTCGGGAATCTACAAGATTACAGGACGGAATGTAACGAAATACGAGAATAACAAACCGGTAAAAAAAATCTATCTGAGCGGTTCCATTCTTTACAGCCTCAATGAGGACAACTCCATCTCCATGTTCAGAGCCTCTTCGGGCCAGCAGCTCTACAGTATTCATATTTTCAAGGATGATTCGTGGGCGCTTATTCCGGCTTCAAGTGATATTTATTTCGGCTCTGAAGGAGTGGAAGATAAGATTATCAGTTACAGATCAGGCCGCCGCATCGATCTGAAGCCCTTAAACGGCGGCTGATCTGTCTTTTTAAAACTCAGTTCTCTCGGGGAGATAAGCCCTTGTTTCTATTACATTCACAGACATCCCCGGCTGAAGATAGCTCTGGCCCTGAAGAACCAGTTTGTCTCCTTCAGCCAGCGCTCCTCTAACCTGGATCAGAGCGCCGCGGGAGGCTCCTGTCTCTACGGGAACTTTCTCCGCCGCATTTTCCTTAATTCTGAAAATAAAACTGCCGGCTCCCGAAGAGATTATGCTTTCCTTGGGAACGATAAAATCGCTGTTAAGCCTGGTTAACTGGATCTGTGCTTCGATAAGCATTCCGGGGAGGAGTTTCTGATTGGTGTTCTCAAAGCTGGCAGTCACTTCATAAGTGCGGTTGCTATCGGCTTTCAAAGCTGTCGAAATGACCGTACCCTCAAGGGAATATTCAGGAGATGAAGCTTTCTTTCCATAGACTTTCAGACCGGTGCGGATCCTCGTTATGATATTCTCCGGCACGGGAACTGATACGAGAATCGATTCGATATCGATAATTTCCATGTAATCGGTATTATTCACCTGGTCCCCTTTCTGAAAGGAAAGAGAGGAGACGACACCTCTTCCGGGACTGATGGCCAATGTGGTTCTCAGATTCTCCTGAAGATTTTCCAGTTCCGATCTCTTGGAGAGCTGGATTTTCTCGTAGCTCAGATTCGCTTCCTCCCAGGATTTTCTGGCGTTTTCCACTTCCGCCTGGGCGATGAGATCCTTGGCGAACAAACTATTGGCCGTTTCCAGATTATCAAGGGCTTCATTCAGTTTAATCTCGGCCAGTTCAATATCTTTATCCCATTTTTCGCTGGTTCGTTCGATATTTTTAACGAGATCATTGTTATCGAGAGAAAAGAGCAGATCTCCCGTTTCCACGATATCACCTGCAGAGACATAAACGGAAGCGACTGTACCTGCAGAAAGAGGACGGACCCGGATCTCCCGGCCGGCGTTCAGTTCCCCAAGACCGTAATAATAAAGCTCCATGGGTGCTTTGGTCAGTTCCCCTACAATAACCGGGATAACGGACATAGCGCCGCCACCTCCACCGCTGCCCGGGGTTTTTACAACTTCTTCCGCCGGAGCCTCTTCTGCCGTTGCTGTTTGCGCCGCAGCCAGTCCATCGATATATTTATCCCAGGAATCCTGACGTTTCGCATCGTCGAAAGTATCCCATTTTTCCTGCGTGGCCTGGGATCCGGGGGGGGGAACCGACAAATCGACGACGATTTCCCCAGCCGTAGAGGCAGCTGCTGCAGGCGCGGAAGAACCGCTCTCTTTATCGGCAGGAGCCGCCGTGCAGCCCGCCAGAATAATTATCAGAAACCCGATTGTCCATCGGAAAATATTTTTACTCATCTTTGTCCTCCTCATCAACTAACAGGGGAATTATGGTTTTAAAACGGGCTTTCGCATTTTCCGCCAGATAATAAAAAATAGGGAGTACTATCAGAGTCAGAATTGTGGAAGCCATAAGTCCGAAGATAAGAGACAGGCTCAGCTGTGCGTAATTCTCATCCTTGAACGCCAGGGGGAGAATTCCCCCGATTGTGGTGACAGTCGTGGCGAGAACAGGTCCGAACCGGCTTTTCCCCGCCTCGTAGAGCGCTTCGATCAGAGCCATCTTCTCACTTCGGTTCCGGTTGACCGTATCGACAAGTACAATCGCATCATTAACCGCGATTCCGACCAGTGCGATAACCCCCATAAAGGCGTAGAGTCCGAAATTGTTACCCGTGGCAAGAAGTCCGGCGAAAACACCTATAACGGCCATGGGAACAGATAGGAGAATAACCAGGGGCTGGGTAAGAGAATTGAATTGCACCGCAAGAATCAGAAAAACGACAAGATGTGCCAGAACGAGGTTGAATGTCATCTCACTGAAGGAAGCATCGAGATCAGCCGCGTCACCGGCCCACTCATAGCGGATCCCCGAACCTAGCGATAACGCTCCTATGTTCCGATCGAACCCCGCAACCACTTCGCGGATATTGGCATCGGGAAGCATCTGGGCCAGAACGGTTATCGTCCGGTCTCCGCCACTGTGGCGAATTGTACCGAGACCGCTTGTTTCGACAATGGAAGCAGCATGGGTAAGAGGCAGTTTTGTTCCGTCCTTCAGAGAGAGCAGTATCTTACTCAGATCTTCAACCGAATTCATTTTATCATCTACCGTTATAAAGCGTATGGGCAGATCGGCATCACCAGTGATGAGAGTTCCCGAAGACTGTCCGGAGATAACCGATTTGACAGCATTTCCCAATGCGGTCCCGTCGATTCCCAGATCGGAAGCGATCAGAGGCTTGAGAAGGATCTGAACTTCGGGAAAGCCCGGTTCCAGGTCTGTATAGGTCGCGGCAATCCCGTCCACACCCCGTAGTACAGCAGAAACGCTTTCAGAGGCTTCCTTTAGAATGTCCATATCCCTGCCGATCAGTTTGATCTGAACCGGACTGTTGGCTGTTTTTCCACCGGCTGATGTTCCTATCGTTACTTTTACACCGGGCACAGTTGCCATATCTTTCATCAACAGCGGAATCTTCTCTTTAGTCGTCCAGCTTCTCTCGTTCGCAGGTTTGAGGTTGAGAACTATTTCTGCCTCGCGCATGGAATCCACTCCGACTTCCGAATAGATGGTTTGAACACCGTCCAGTCCCAGGAGCTTCTGCTCGATCACTCTTGTAGCCCTGTCGGTATCTTCAAGAGTGCTGTATTGCGGTGTGGAAATAACCACATAGAGAGACGTTTCATCCATGACGGGGAAAAGCTCAATTTTCAGCATTCCGAGAGGAATGGTCGAAAGGACAGCCAGAAGCAGAACAATAAGAACAATCGGAACAATAACCCTGTTTCTCCTGCTGCTGATCAGCTTTTTAAGGATCTTTCTGTATATATCAGAGGCCTTGCCGAAAGCATCCACTTTTTTGAAGCGCGAGTATATCCTGATAGCAAAAATCAGGGCCATCAGAGCTCCCATGACAAAGGAAAGAACGCCCGGTTTTCCATCAATAAAAAAGCTGAACATGAATAACAGAACCACTATGACCGCAGCGAGTACCTCGCGGACCGGAGAAAACTTAATTAGTTCTTTTTTTCCGGTCGTTTTCGGCAATACGCGGGAAGAGAGCATGGGTGTAACTGTCAGCGCCACAAGGAGAGAAGAGCCTATAATGAAGATAATAGTCAGAGGTATGACACTGATGATCAGACCGATCCGCCCCTCCATATAAGCCAGAGGAACGAAAGCCGCCATAGTCGTCAGGGTAGCGGCCAGAATCGAAGGAGCAACTTCAGAAGTCCCCTCAATGGCCGCTTTCCGTCGCGAAAATCCCCGGGCCCTGTAGTCCGCGACGCTTTCAACCACAACGATGGCATTGTCCACCAGAAGCCCCAGGGCGATGATCATGGCGAGCAGTGTCATGGTGTTGAAGGTCATTCCCGACTGATTGAGCATGATAAACGAGAGGAAAAGCGAGAAGGGGATTATAAGAGACGTAATAAGAGCTTCCCTGAGTCCCAGAAAGAGAAAGAGTATCAATACAACAATGATCAGTCCCGAGCCCGCATTGGCCAGAACTGCGGCCAGATCCTCTTTTACCGTGACAGCATCATCCTGAATAACCAGGATATCCAACTCATCGGGAAATCTGTTTCCCACTCTGTCCGCCAGAAATTCCTTTACCAGCTCGCTAGGACCGATAATGTCTGTTCCCCCATCGCGGTAAAGCGACAGGGTTACCGCCGACATCATGGACGCCTCATCGGTTCCGAGTTTAACGGCTCTTCTCGAATAGTCGGTACGGGGAATATAGGATTCATTGACTTCTGCAACATCTTTAAGAAATACAGTTCCGCCGCCGGGCAGGGGAATAAGGGTCTTTTTTATCTCGTCAATCTGCGTATAGGCGGCGAGAACACGGACAAAGTAATGGGTTCCGTCCAGAATGGCATCGCCTGCCGGCGTATCCTTATGGCGGAGCCTCAAAGCCTGTACAAGAGTGTCTACGGTCAGGTTGAACTCCGCCAGTCTTGCGGGATCCACACTAATTCTGATCTCCGAAGCCTGAAGTCCCGAAACCTTGACCTCATTAATCCCTTTAAAGGAAAGCAGCTTTTCGGAAATTGTATCAGCCGCCTCTTTCAGATCGGCGGGTGTCATATCACCGCTCAGGCTGATAACCATAAAGGCGCGGTTGGCCGTTGTGGAAACTTTCACGGAAGGCTGATCGGCTTCCTCGGGAAGATCTCCCACGGAAAAGACAGCCTGATTCACTTCGTTTATCTTCTCATCGATATCCGCTTCGGGAAAGAAGTCGAGCTGGATTTCCGACCGCCCCGCCATGGATGACGATGTGAGGAACTCCACATCCTCCACCTGAGAGAGCGCCGCTTCCAGTTTATTGGTAATAAGCGCCTCCACATCTTCGGGAGAGGCTCCTGCATAATTGACGTTCACTTTGATCTTGGGGAAAACCACTTCGGGTTTCGATTCCCGGGGAAGTATGTTGTAGAAATACAGTCCGAGAACAATCATCGCCGCCATAAAGAGATAGACAATGCGGTAACGCTTAATACTGAGCCGGGAAATCTGTCCCAGAAAATTTTTACGTTCAGTCATCGCCGCCCTCCCTGATCGCAAGCTCATCGGTATTCAGTTTCACAGCGATGTTCAGAAGCGCCAGCCAGGATTTTTCCAGATTGATTCTGGCGGCTTCGATTTTCCACTCGCTTCTGGTTACAGCATTGCCGGAAACAATAAGGTCAAGTTCGGAAACCTGGTTCAGCTCCTTGCGGGCTTCGACGACTTTCCGGTTATCACGGGATAGGGAGAGATTCCTTTCCGCTTCTTCCAGGGCCGTCATATTCCGGACATGCTGCTGATAAGCCGAACGAAGAGCCAGATTGACTGTCTCGGAGAGATATTCAATGCGAAGCCGGGTCTTTTCTATCTCCAGCTCCAGCCCCTCTCCGCTCAACCGGTCACTTTTTCCCGTACCCAGAGAAAGATTAAATGTCAGACCCGTATTCCAGGTCGCTGTCCCTCCTGAAGAAGAGGGGATTTCATTTATAACAAAAGTGTAAACGGGAAACCCGATCGACGGGGTCAGCACAGGATCCATGATATCAAAATTGATACTGGCTGTAAGGTTATTTCCCACGGAATTGAAGAAAGCTTTGACATTCATATCGAGGTCCGCTTTTTTCAGACGGGAAAGTGTGGTCACGAGTTGATTCAGCTTTTCTCTTTCCGCTTTGAGCAGGGGATGACTGGCAATCATCCAGTCATAGAGCTCCGGTGGTTTCGGAAGTTCGTCGATCTCCAGCACGATCTTTGCCAACGGTACTGGATCTTCCTCCAATCCTGTCAGGGATCTCAGTTCGAACCAGGAAACCCGCTGACTCAGCTGATTCTCAAGAAGATCGGTACGAACCGATTCAAGATCATCTCCCGCCTCTTCGAGCGCTTTAAGGGTGAGACTTCCCAGAGCGTACCTTTCCCCGGCAGAGCGGAGTGCGACTTCTGCAGCGTCCTGCTCATCAACGAGGAGCCGTTCCTCCTGCTGAAGGAGCCAGATATTCTGATAAAGGGAAAACAGCTTGATATAGGTATCATTTTTTGCCGTTTCAACAGCAGCTTCCTTTGCTTTCAACGCCGATAGAGAAAAGGACAGCTTTTCCTTTTCGACGGCCGATAGAGCGAGGGGAATTTTTACCGAGGCGGCACCGGACAGGGCAATTTCCCCGCCGAAACTCTCGCTCTCTTCGGTAACGACTTTGAGAGAGGGATCCAGGGAAAAGACGATGTCCCCCGGGTGGGTCATCAGATCAATCTCCCCGCGGTTCTGTTCAAGATCCAGAAGCGCGGTTCGGACGTTATAGGAATTTTCGATCTGAGCAACAAGATCGGAAAAATCTATCGAAAAAACCGGGCCACCCATTAAGGAGAGACAAACAGGCAGCAATATAATTTTCTTTATCATACACCTTTCCTTTGGTAATACTATGCTATAAGTATAAGGAAAGGTTTAGTGTATAAGCTAATTAATTATTTATATATATAATTTTTTGAATCAATGCCCGGGGTTCTGGCTGACTTTCATGATCACATCAGCCACGACATCCCTGATTTTCTCTTCCAGGTCGTAGGATTCGACCTTGGCATAGAGCGTTCCCATCAGGGAGACCCTGTAATGGGTCGGAAGCTGGTTCAGGGACAGACAAATCATATCGAGAACGCAGTCCTGGCATTTACAGATATCATCGTCACTGATGGCATCGAGCTGCTTCTCCAGTTCCTGAAAAACAAACTCCTCTGTTTCATTTTTAAGATCTTCCAGATCGTATTTATCTCTGATCGCCATAATAACCTCTCTTAATGAGAATAACTTAAGGGTTCTGATATGTCAAAGTCTCGAACTTTGTAAAATTCGGTATAAAGGCCAGTTTGACCGTTCCGACCGGGCCGTTTCTCTGCTTGGCTACGATAAGCTGAGTCTCTATCATCTCAGGAGGTCCCTCGTTTTCATCGGAAATGCCTCTGTCTCGATGAAGGAACATAACCATATCGGCGTCCTGCTCGATCGCTCCCGACTCTCTCAGATCCGCCAGTCCCGGCTCTTTACCCTCGGATTGACGACCTACCTGGGAAAGAGCGATTATGGGAATATCCAGTTCCCTTGCCAGAGATTTAAGCGAACGGCTGACCTCCGCCATCTGCTCGTGGCGGGGTATGCTTCTGTCTTCCGTCGAAATAAGTCCGATGTAGTCGACGATGAGCACTTTCACATCGTGCTTGGACTTCATTCTCCTGGCGGATGAACGGAGCTCGAGCAGTCTGATATTGGGCGTATCGTCAATATAAAGCGGCGCTTCATAAATGCGTCCCGCCGCATCGGTGAGGGCATTGAAGTCCGATGGTCTGAGAAGACCGGATCGCAGTCTCTGCGAGTTGATGCGCGCCTCGGCGGCAATGATTCTCTGCATTAGAGACATCGCCGACATTTCCAGCGTGAAGAATCCGCAGGGAATCCCCTGAGCAATGGAAATATTGGCGGCCAATGAAAGGGCAAAGGCCGTTTTACCAACCGAAGGACGGGCTCCGATAATAATCATTTCCTGATTCTGGAACCCCGATGTCATATCGTCCAGCGCGGAGAACCCGCCGGGAACTCCCGTATAATTATCCTTGGTCTGATACCGTTTTTCAATGGCCGTTATAGTCTGCTGAATAACCTCCCGGGCATCCTTGAAGGAGCCGGAATTCTGCTGACGGTCATTGATTTCAAATATATATTTTTCCGCCTCTTCCAGAATTTCCCCGCATTCGCGGGTTTCGCTGTGGGCGTTAACGGTGATTTTTCCCGATATATCGATGAGAGTACGCCTGATACTCATTTCCTTGACGATCTTGGCGTAATACTCCACATTGGCGCTGGTGGGTACAGCTGATGTCAGACCGGTTACATAACCGGGACCTCCCGCTTTCTCCAGGTCGCCCCGGTGACTCAGTTCATTTGTCAGAGTCAGGATATCGACAGCTTCGCCTTTATTGAAGAGTTCGGAAATGGCGGCGAATATGATCTGATGGGCTGTCTTATAGAAGTCCTCTGAACGGACATGGCGCTGTACCGTATCGAGAACTTCCGGTTTGAAATTAATTAAAACCGCCCCTAATGCGGCTCTTTCAGCTTCATCATTATGGGGCGGCACTTTGTCTTTCAACGAAGAAATATTCATTTAATCCTTTAGATTAAGCTTCGTCTTCAGTTTCTGTTTCGTCAGCAGCGGCGTCTTCAGTATCAGCTTCCACGTCAACTTCAGGCTCAGCAACCACTTCGGGAGCAGCTTCCTTTACAGGCTCTTCTCTCTTTTCAGCTTTTACTTCAGATGCTTCAACAACAACTTTCAGATCCGCTGTTTCTCCACCGTAAAGTTTGACCTTTACAGTGTATGTTCCCACAACCTTGATGGAATGATCGGGAACGTCGATTTTTTTACGTTCAACAACGACGCCGAGCTTTGCCAGCTCTTCAACGATGTTGGCGCTTGTGATAGCTCCGAAAAGCTTTCCTTTTTCACCGACGGGCATAGCGAACTTCAGTTCTTCTTTAGCCATTCTGTCTCTCAGAGACATAGCGTCTTTTCTCTTGGCATCTTTTCTGGCTTCAATGGCGTTTTTCTTCTGGTTGAAGACTTCAACATTGGCCTTTGTGTAGGGAACGGCGATCCCTTTGGGAATGAGGTAGTTTCTACCGTATCCGTCAGCAACGACTTTAACGTCGCCCTCTTCGCCGAGGTTGGATAAATCCTGTTTCAATATTACTTTCATTGGACCAACTCCTTATCATTATGTCTGTAGTTTATCCAGAGTTCGGAAACTCCCAGTCCAGGCAGCAGAAAAATAACTGCCAGATTCAGGGGAAAAATAAGAAGCGACAGGGGAATCAACCATCCCGTCATCCTCCGAATCCCCGGATTCACATTTTTCCTGGCCATCAGGTACTGCAGAAGACCGAATCCCTGCAAACCGTAGAGAGCCCCCGCAATGTACAGGCTGTTGCTGACAGCAAACCCGGCTATACCCGGATCCAGATTCATCCCTTTGCCGTTCAGCAGCATACGCAGCAGGACAAGCGTCAGGGGGATGAACAGAAACCAGATGAGCCTATCCGGTACATTCAACTCCTGTAATTTCGGCTGCTCGTTTTCCCGCCCCACCGACCTTAAGCCGATGCGCAGTCCGAGCCGCCACGACAGTGCCAGAAATAAGCAATACACGGCGAGATAACTGCTCAGGAAGGAATTCCTGAATATGCGGAACATACCGTCGGCACTAATGGAACCGACAACAGAATCTCCCGGGAATGCCTGTTGGAGCACTGCCAGTGCGCTTTCAATCTGTTCCGTTAAAACCGCCTGAAATGCGGGATCGGAACCGAGAAAGAGCAGAACCGGAAGAGAAAGCAGACCGGCGAGAGCAGTTGTGATCAGAAATCCCCATACTTTAGAAAAGGATTCCATTTTGAAATTCACTGCATAAAGACCGCCGATGAGGAGCAGAAAAACAGCAAAATCCGCCATTATCAGACTCCCTGCGGAAACCGCTTCCGGGGTGAGGGCCAGTTTGAGAATCAGATTCCCGAAAAGGACCCCTGACGCACTGATGAGAAACCCTTTCTCACCGCGCCTGATTGCCATCACCTGAAGAGGGAGCATAAAGAAGAGCAGCAATAGCCCCGTCATACTCATTATCAGAGAGAGCACCGCCGCAAGCGATACCTCAGTCCACCCTCTTCTATCCATAGCTTATTTCGTAACGAAAGGCAGAAGTGCCAGAGTTCTGGATCTTTTGATTTCTCTTGCCAGCATTCTCTGGTGCTTTGCACAGGTACCAGTGATTCTTCTGGGGAGGATTTTTCCTCTTTCCGTGATGAATCTTCTGAGACTGTCGGGATTTTTGTAATCCACGTCCACTTTTTTGATGCAGAATTTACATACTTTCTTTCTGAAAAACATTCTGCCTCTGCCTTTACCGCCTCTGGCATCTTTTCTGCCATCCTGGCCCATATCTTTCATATCGTCAGCCATTGATTAACTCCTTGTTAGAAATCTCCCGTCTTAGAACGGGATGTCGTCCTCAAAACTTCCTCCGCCGCTGTACGTGTCGAAGGGCTGGGAATTCTGGGACTGATTCGGTTGAGATGGTTGTGACTGATAACTTCTTCCACCGTTATTGTTATTGCTGAACGAGGAAGAACCTTCCGATTTGCCGCCGAGCAGCTGGATGTTTGTCACTTCGACGGAGACTTTGCTCCTCTTCATGCCATCCTGCTCCCATCTCTCCTGACGGAGTTCTCCTTCCACAGCGACCTGCTGGCCGCGCTGCAGATACTGATTCAGCGATTCGCCTCTTTTCCCCCAGAGCACGCAGTCAAAATAGTTGGCCTCATCAACCCATTGATCTCCCTGCTTTTTTCTGCGGTTTATGGCAATGCTGAACTTCGTCAGAGCAAAACCCGAAGTTGTATAACTCAGTTCGGCTTCTCTGGTGAGACGCCCTACAAGTATTACACGATTAATATCACCAGCCATCACTCACCTCCTGTCTGCTGCATTATTTTTCTTGTTTTACGAAGAGATACTTGAGCACACTGGGAGTCAGCTTGAGATCTTCATCGATCTTGACGAGACTTTCAGGCGCTGCTTTGATGACAAACAGGTGGTAGTGTCCTCTCTCTTCTTTCTTAACGATATAAGCGAGCTGTCTGTCGCCCATATCCTCTTCGGAAGAGATCTCAACACCGTGTTTCTGGAGCAGTTCTTTTACGGCCTTGAGGCCCACTGCGTAGTTATCTTCTTTTGTGTTGAAGATACTCACAAATTCATAAGTTCTCATTAATAATAATCCTCCTTACGGACTATAGTGATTCGCCCCTACCGGGCGAATAAAGAGGCTGAAAAAAAATACCATATGAGACTTATGATGTCAAGGTGCATGACATCGCCGCCGATGAAAGAAGAGAGGGACTATGAAACAGAAAATACACTATGAGAATGACATTTTTTATCTGAAAACCTACATCAGGATTTTAAGCGATGCCCTGAAGCTCAATATAGACTCATTCATCTTCGCCGAAAAAACACTGGAGGATATTAATTTCATAGAAAGCACGATCGGCAAACTCTACGGATCGCTCGAGGAAAATCCCCATCTGATCCGACGCCGCGATCACCTCCTCTCGGTCCTGGAAGTGAAGAAATACTTCATTTCCTACCTCGAAAACCTGACCCGCAGCGGGAATCCCTATTCCAACGACCTGAAGCAGGCGTTCCCGAAGCTGCGGCGCCTAGTGGCCAATCACACAAGGGATCTCGGCACGCTTCAGAGCCAGCTCGATACACATGAGAAAATCAGCAACACGACAGAACAGATTTCTGAAAACGAGATGAGTTTTCTGCTGACACCCTATCTGGATCCCGATTCTGATAACTGACCCTTTCAGATTCCCTGCCAGAACAGGATATTGTCTTCAAAAAAAGACCGGATCCTCCCTTCATTATAAAGAAAAGAAAGAAAAGACCCTATGGTACTGCCGACCAGAGCGAACTGTCCGTGATCAAGAGAGATTCCGTTTATCCGGCACATATCCCGGAGAATAAAATCAAAGCTCTTTTTTTCACTGAGAATATTCAGAAGGTCCGATTCTATTTTATCAACCGCAGCCATATTGCTCTCCCTGAGTTCGGCCGCGTCGTCAACCACCATTCCATGTGAAGGAATATAACAGGCAGCCGTCTTTTTCCCTATGAACTCTATCGTTTTCCTGAACTCATTAACATCGAAAACAAAGGGGATTTTGTATTTCTCCAGGATATCGGGACCGAAAAGGGCGTCTGCGACAAAGAGACAACTGTCGGGAGACTCGACTCCGATCATGTCAAAGAAATGGCCCGGCAGAGGAAAGGTTCCTATTCCCTCTCCGACAGACTGTCCGTCAGAAAGGACGTCAGTGACTGTTGAAGGTCTGGCCAGAAAGAATTTGCTGCGAAGTTCCTTCACTTCCATTCCGCCCCACAAAAAGGCGGCTTCGAGGCGTGGCGATTCGGTAAAAGCCCTTTCAATGGAAGAAGTATAGATGCGGCAGCCCAGATTTCTCTGAAGATAATCGTTCCCGCCGATATGGTCCGCATTGGAATGGGTATTGATAATAGCCTGAAGAGACCATCCCCGCTCTTTCAGGATCTGGTTGATCTTCCGCCCCGACTCCTTGTCGTTACCGCTGTCGACAAGATAGATACCGTCGCTCTGTGCGATAAACCCGATATTGGTCGGGCCTTCAAGAACCCAGGTGGAGGGTCCCAGCTCTCTTAAATTGCTTCCAGCCATGGTCAGTCATCTCTCCTGCTGTTCACTGAATTTCAGACCGGATGTCCGACCGGTCAAGGATATATTTTTTCACGCCGGCCCAGAGCCAACCCTTTGCATCTTTCTCCAGTACCGACTCAGAAACTGCGGCGCTGCCGTATCGGCATCGGGATCAGCGGAATCATGGCGAAGCTCATGAATTCGGTTGGGTATACCTTTCTTCACCAGCTGCTGACCAAAAGTTTCGGCCACAAGGCGGGTACAGCCTGTCCCGGAAAAATAAACAATCAGAATATTTTCCATACCCCGAAAGATTAAACCACAGGGATAAAAAGTAAAAGAAAGAAAAAAAGTCTCATAAAAAAAACCCGGCCCCGCCCGGCCGGTACATACAAAACATAAGGATGAGATTCTATAAAAAAACTGGAAAAACAGGGGCGGCTGTCTTTAATTTACAATCAAAAAATCGGCAGGAGATCAGTCTGCGACCTCGTTGCCGACTTTGCGGGCACGTACCGGCTTATCCAGATCCACGCCCAGAGCGATTCCCGTTTCCACCAGAAGACTCCACCCCGCCACGAGTTCCACATAGTTGCGGTATTCTCCGCCGTCGGGAATGACTACCGTATCGAAGGAAGTCTGCCGGGTTGAAATGGCTATGATATCCATGCCCACCCCTTCGGCGATGCACTGGCGGAATTTATCCTCTTCCTCTTCAAAGGGCTCGACAATGATAAGAATATCCTCTTTGTTCATGACTTCCTCGATGCCGTGAGCCGGGTATGTACCTTCGAGATAATCGGATTTTTTTCTTGTGATTTCATTGGTTTTCAGAGTCAGCTCTTCGGCGACACCGTTATTCCGGCCCGCGAAATAAATCATGCCGGCCGAGGCGATCTTTTTAACGATAGCGGGATCGATTTCCCGAGTCAGGGCTTTTTCCACAGCATCTCCGGCTTCCTTCAGCCCGTTCAGCTTTTCACCTTTCATTGCGGCAATGAGAGCGTGATAGAAGAGTCCCTGCTCCACAACGCTTTTTGTCGCCGCTACGGCGTCTTCGCTTCCGCAGTCGAGAACGAAGGATCGATCAGGAAGATCGGCAACGGGGGTATTATCAAAAGCCGTAATACCGAACATGCCGGCTTCATGACCTTTTTCTTTCAGTTTGTTATAAAGCCGGACCAGTTCTTTTGTCCTGCCGGAATTGGACATTCCGAAAACGGGAATGTTTTCAAGATCGTATTCCAGAGCCTGAGTAGAACCTTCGGTCACCAGTGAGAGTTTGCCGCCTTTTATCAGGTTTTCATAAATGGCCCTCTTGGCAGGGAACAATCTGCTGGACCCCTCTCCTGTCAACAGAAGCCGCTCGGCTCCCTTGACATCGCGGGCAAAAGGATCGACTTTTGCCTGATCGAAATTTCTCACCACATCGGGAGTTTCCATCATCTCTCTGCAGAGAGCGAATTTGCTGTACTTTTCTTCATTTAAATTCATCACTAACCTCTATATAGTCTTTTAATTCGTTCTGGATCAGAGGAAATGTTTCGAATCCTCCGCCCAGGTGCTGCCAGAAGCATTCGGCGTATTCGAACCCGCAGAGCTTTCCGATCTGGCGGTTGTAGTCGAGGGCTTCCTCAAAAAAATTATCCATATTGAACATTTTCTTCATCAGACTGATCTGCGACTGATGGCAGGCCAGCATTTTCTCTTTTGTCTCCACAGCGCTGCTGATATCGACAAAGAACTGGGGGGTCGCCATAGGTTCCCCCAATGGTCCCCGGAGAGACATGGGCGCCGTATGGTAAAAAAGGGGCGTCACGTCCAGAGGAGCTTCCCGGCAGGGAGCGTTGGGAAGGGTCGCCTGCATGGTCGCCACATCGACAATCGCCGCCGTCGTTCTGTGGTCCGCATGATAATCATTCGGCACATGGGTCATAACCAGGCCGGGTTTCACTTTCCTGACCAGTTCCAGAGTTCTGATCCGGGCTTCAAGCGTATCGTAGACATAGCCGTCGCGCTGATCGAGGCAGTAGTATTCCGCGCCGAGTACTCCGGCGGCTCTGGCCGCTTCTCCCTTCCGGACGGCCATGGTCTCCTCTTCACCGGTATCGATTCCGCCCAGACCTCCGGCGGTCATCGTGGCGATGGCTATGCGGTATCCCTTATCTTTCAGAAGCTTGAGCGTTCCGGAACACCAGGCTTCCGTATCATCGGGATGGGCCTGTATGGCCAGCACGGTTTTGTTAAATCTTCCCACATTCAACTCCTTCAGGCGAATTTTTCTTCCAGCCTGGTATAGGCCGGCAGTTCGGGAATGAGCGGTTTAATGTAGTCCAGGAATTTGTCCGTAACGAAGTTCCCCTCTTCGTTGATAAAATCTTCGGGCATCGACTTGGCCCGGACGGCAACGCTGGAAAGCGGAGCCGTTCCGTATTCGAAAACCACATTGCCGTCTTTTTCACCCCGCTCGATTGTCACCATGACCGCGGACGTTCCGGCATTCGCCAGCTCCACGGCTTTGACACCGCAATCGAAGGCACTCTGGAGATCTTCGGGGATGGCTCTATCAATAGCGCTCATGATAAGGGATTCGGTAATCTGAAACTCCCCTCTGAGACCGAGTTTGTCCGAGAGCATTTTATGGACATTCAGTCCGACGCTGGCCCCGCCCATGGCTCCGAACTCGGTGTTTCCGAATTTGTCCGCATCCCGGGAGGCGCTGACCGGTGTGCCGTCGGCGTACTTCAGGCCCTCACTCACCACAACCGAGACCCATCCGTATTTATCGATGAACTTTTTGGCGTCTTCGAGAAACCTGTCCGCATCAAAGACCCTCTCGGGGCAGTAGATCAGATGGGGCGCGTCATCTTCGTGCTTTTTGGCCAGAACCGTAGCGGCCGCCAGCCATCCCGCATCGCGGCCGATAGTCTGATATACGACGAACTGGTCCACCTTTCTCATATCTCTTGCCAGAGCTCCCGCCTGCTGAACCGAAAGAGCGTTGTAACGGGCGGCGGAAGCAAACCCGGGGGTATGGTCCGTACCGAATAGATCGTTATCGACAGTCTTGGGTATTCCCACGCCGTAAAGTTCGTACCCCTGAGCGCGGCAGTATTCCTCAACCCTGTGGATGGTATCCATCGTATCGTTTCCGCCGATCAGAAAGAAAAAGCGGATGTTGTATTTTTTAAAGACCTCGAGAATGCGGGGGAAATCTTCATCCCGCACTTTATGGCGCGATGATCCCAGCGCGGAGGACGGGGTTTTTCTCAAACCGTCTATGACAGCATCGCTCTGGGCCGATAGATCCCAGAGATCTTCTTTCATAAAGCCTTCGATCCCGAAGTGCATGCCATAAAGCGTTTCAATAGCTTCGGTCTTTTTTGCAGCCGACATAACGCCGGCAAGCGATGAATTGATGACGGAGGTAGGACCTCCCGACTGCCCGACGACAGCATTTCCCTTTATCATTAACCAATCTCCTGTTTATCTTATCTTTCCTGTTCAAACCTGCTGAACAGATCGTATTCCCTGATTTCCGCGCCCTCTCTGTCCCCTTTGAGAACGGGGGTCTGAAAAAGCTTCTCCACAAACATGGAAGCGGCTCCGTATGCCGTATCGAGCTCGTCGGTCCGGGGGAAATTCACCTTGAAGGACGTTCCGGACATATGCTTCTCCACGTGACTCCGGAACCTGGTAAAATGACCGCCGAAAAAAATCTCTCCCGGATCGAAAACATTGAAAATGGGAATGAGAAAGTTGAAGAGCTTATCGAGATATATTCCCAGCGCCTTTTCATCAATTTCCCAGCCGGTCCCGCTCTGCCTGTAAATATTGGCGGCGTCGCGCGATAAAAGATCCTCAGGCAGCTCTCCGGCAGCGGACCCGGAGCCGTAATACACTTCGCCGCCCAGAACGATTCCCATACCGATCTCGATTTCCTCGGGAGCTTCCTCCCCCTCGAGCCGATGAAGTTTCCAGATGATGTTGAGAAAGTTATCGAGCCTTCTCTCTTTATTCCGTTCCAGCTGTCCCCAGGCGCAGCAGTTGGCGTCGTTATCGATAATAACGGGAACAGGGAATTTCCCCTCGGCTTCCCGGTTGAAATCCAGTTCGCGAATATGGAGAGATGTTGCTTTACGGACAAAACCCTGTTCTGTATCGACTATGGCAGGTATGCCTACGCCAATTCCGATGAGGGGAACAGGCATTTCATTTATGTCATTCTCAAGGAGACTGTAGATTCGCAGTATCGTTTCCACAAGCCCCATGAATTTCATATCGCCCCTCCACTCTTTCAGAATCTCTCCGTTGAGATTCGTCAGAACGGCGCTGAAGGAACTGTTCTGAAGATCGATCCCCAGAATCGAGCCGAAATTCTCATTGATGCCCAGAAGAACGGGGCGTCGTCCCCCTTTAGACGGCGAGCTTCCCTCGGAAAGGACCTTGACGATAGACATCTCCAGAAGCGGATTAACCAGATTAGTAATTGTAGACCGATCCAGTCCCAGCTGCCGGGAAATCTCAATCCGGCTTATCCCGCTGCTCACTCTAAGTGTCTGTAAAACATGGGATCTGTTGACAATCCTCTGCAACTGTTTGCTGTCGGGCATCGGCGCTCCTTGCTCCGGCACGGACCTGATCCGCCGGGGTAATACCGTGCCGGTCGGGACTGATGATTACGACAAGCACGTTTGTTTATTAAATCAACAATGTAAATATATACCTTTTCAGTTTTTTTGACAAGAGAAAAAGTAAACAGTATTTTTATCTATTTGTGATATCCTTTCTGCAGAAGGAGAATGGAAAGATGATGGAAAAATTTAAAAAAACCATTATAGACAGGGATCTGACACTGCAAATTCTCGATAAATACAACAGGGGCGAATACGATCATGTTGAGCCTGTCATAGCCGAATCGTTCCCTCCAGTGGATAATGAGACAATTATTGATATGAGCGGTTCCCCTTCCTATGAAGGCAGGACCGGTGAAATAAGCGCCAATCTCTTAAAATACGGAATCAATCCGGAGGATTTTATAAATCGGAATCAGGAAAAGTCGAAGCTTAATCAGACCGATCTCGAAAAAATCGGATCATTGCTTATGCCTTTTTATTCCTTCGGCATACTGAACGGAGGTTCCGCGACCTCCTACGCCGACACAAAGAAAAACAGAGCCTTCAGCAGGGAGCTTTTTAAACTGACCGAGAAGGAATTCCGGACTCTTGCCGAACTTTCGGTTGGCCGGGCCAAAGGGATCACGCCCGCCTTTCTCAATAGAGACGGAACAGCCGGACCTTCATTCATTGAACTGAAGATGAGGGCTCTTCTCATAGCAGGGGTTCCCTCTCTTTTTCAGATGACCAGCCACTTCAACAATGACTCGGTAAGAGAAACCTACAAGTCATACGAGAAAAGTCCTTTCCTGAAGGATCTGATCAGCCTGAGAGACAACAACATCTGCCGGGTCCGCACCGGAGTCCAGCCTCTTCTGGCCGCTTATACCCATAGCCGTTCCGGAAAAAAGAAAAAGCTTTTCGAACAGGAGAACGGTGAACTTCTTCCTCTTCCGGGCGGTCACGGCCAGTGTTTCATAACTTTAAAGGAGACCTTTTCCGAATTGCAGAAACAGGGAATCCGTTTTATTTCCATCGGCAATGTCGATAACTCAGGCTATACTCCCGATCCCCTGAGCCTGGCCGTTCTGGCGCTGTCGGGGAAACAGGCCGGTTTCGACTTCTCCTACAAAACTCCTGTCGACGTAAAAGGAGGCGTTCTCGTCAGGGATCAGAGGGGATGTCTCAACTGCGCCGATCTGGGCGTGGCGATTGATTATCAGTTTGTAAAGGATGCCCAGGCGAGAGGCGAATCGATTCTGTTCAACTGCGCAACCGGTCTGTTCAATCTCGATTACCTTATGGATAATATCGACCGGATCATAGATTCTCTGCCGATGCGGTTCAGCGATCAGGACAAGGATGCGGGACTCTACTCCCAGGCAGAACAGGTTACCTGGGAAGTGATCGGACTCCTCGACGATATTCTCATCTTTGCCGTTGATAAATACGACCGCTTTCTGGCGGCCAAACTGATCATGGAAAATCTGATGACAAGCGGCATTAAAACCGATGACTACCCGGAAGACCTGAAAGAGCTCTCGGAGAAGCTGAGCACCGGGCTTGAAAAAAAACTCTCAACAGTCTACGGTCTGAAGCTGAATAAAGGCCGGTGGGAACCCCTTCCGGCTGATAAACTGGAGCTGAAGCCATGATAGATCCGGATTTTTCCAAACCGCAGGACGGCCTGCTTCCGGCCATAGCACAGGATTTTCAAACCGGAGAAATCCTGATGCAGGCCTATATGAATCGCGAATCCTGGGAGGAGACCCTTAAGTGCGGCTATGCGGTTTACTATTCGAGAAGCCGGAAAGAGCTCTGGAAAAAAGGAGCTACCTCGGGGCATCTGCAGGAGATAAAAGAGATCCGCCTCGACTGCGATTGCGATGCGATACTTCTCAAAGTCAACCAGATCGGCGGAGTGGCCTGTCACACCGGAGCCCGAAGCTGTTTTTTTAATATTGTGGTTCCTCTGAAAAAGTGAAAGAGCAGTACAGACAGATGCTCGACAGAGCCTCTTCGAAAACAGGAGAGACCTCGCGCTTCTTTAAAAAAATCAAGAAAATGAATAGTGCGGAACTGGATCGGCTCTTTCTGGAACGGCATATCCGGTACAGCGAAGAGATAGACTGCCTGGAATGCGCCAACTGCTGCAGAGGCACAGGTCCGCTGATACGGGAAAGGGATATCTCCAGGCTCTCCAGATCCCTTTCCATGAAGCCGAGGGATTTTACCGCAGCCTACCTGCAAACCGATGATGAAGGTGATCTGATATTCAGGGAACTTCCCTGCCCTTTCATCGCCGGCAACAATTTCTGCATAGTCTACGAAGACAGACCGGCCGCCTGCCGCGAGTATCCCCACACGGACCGCCAGAAAATCGGAAAATATCTTGGACCGACTTTGAAAAATTACAGCATCTGCCCTATTGTCTATCTGGTTGTCGAAGATCTGAAAAAAGCTATTCCTTAAGCTTATCGCCCTTTTCCAGCAGAGGATTTATCTGATCATAGGTGCCGAGCGGACCTGTTTCGCTACCGTACCGGCTGTAGATCCTGACTTCGAAATGAAGGTGGGGTCCCGTAGAACGCCCGGCTTCTCCTATATCGCCGATTTTTTCATCCCGGATGATTTCATCTCCGACTTTCCAGCCCGTCGGCTCATCCATATGGGCGTAGAATGTTGTCCATTTCACAGCCTGGGGATACTGATCGAGAACTTCATCAGTCATGATATGTTCTATCTCGACATTCCAGCCGTAAACCGAATCGTAACTGATATCCCTGATGATTCCATCGGACACAGAGACAATGCTTCCCGGTTTGTCCGGCGCTCGGACTATAGCGTTATCGGGAGTGATATCTATTATGTTATTAATATTTATTATATCCACAGCGTAATGAGGCCTTGCCCCGCCTGTTCCGATGGGAGTGATTCTCTTCTCCATAAAACCGCTTGAAACCATAAAACTCGCCCCGTCATTAAATCCGCCGTCCAGCCTTACCGGATAGACGAGACCGTCGAAGACGAGATTATAGGCTTCCAGAGTCTTTACATTTCCGGCATCGGTCGCCAGAAGAGTTTCCGCCTGATCTTCATTCTGGGGAAGACGGGAAACCTGATAGATGAGATCTCCGTATGTGGAAGCTGATTCGACCTGAACGGCAATAAACTCGTAAGCCCGTTTACGTGAATAGTATTTATTGGGCAGCTCATCGGCCATGCGCCGGATATTGGAAGCCGTATTCTGCCGGCTGAAATAAAAAGCTTCCTTCTCCTGGGCTACGGACGCCTGGAGAGCCGTAAGTTCTCCCTGAACATCCTCAATGACACCGGATAAGTGGCTCAACGCCTCCCTGTTGCGGCTCGTCGATGTGTCGATGGAATTATCGAGTCCGTCGACGATGCGGGAAATTCTGCTGTAGCCGAAACTGTTAAAGATCAGAGCCGTGAAAAACCCGCAGACCAGAACCGCGGCGGCTATGAGCAGAACCGTATTATTGATTTTCCTGGAAGCGAATGATGAGGCTTGGGGAATAGGCCCGGAATGACCAAGGGGAATATCGAGAACACTCTTTTTTTTATTTTTGAGGTTCATCAGTCTTTCAAGAGCATCGGCGAGCTCTCTTGAGACTGATCCACGGTCGAGTGTCAAGCCGTTTTTTTCGCTGTTGGAAACGGTCCATCCACCGTTTTTCGTAAAAATCCAGTTATAGGAAGTATGTCGGCTGTTATCTCCTGCGATTATATTTTCATGGAAAATAATCGTGTGAAGATCAACCCGGGTCAGGGCGTAAAGATAGGCACAGCTCCGGCCGTCCAGCAAAAGAGATGATTCGGATTTTCCGGAAATAGAAACCTTTCCGTCCAGTATTATTGAAATCTCATCGATGACCTCAACAACCAGGTGGTCTTCAGCCACAGTCTCACTCCCTATAAATTTATAAATCAAGATAAGTTATAATGAAGAGAATGAAAACTTTCCATAGCCTGAAGACTCTTTCGGGACAGATTATTCCAATTTTTCAGCGACGGCCGCCAGCAGCTGTTCCGTTTCCTTCCATCCGATACATTCGTCCGTTATGGAAACGCCGTATTTTAAATCGCTGAGATTTTCAGGAATTTTCTGGCAACCTTCAAAGAGATTGCTTTCCAGCATAAATCCGCGGATCGAGGCCTTCCCTCTCAGTCTCTGATCGACGATATCCCTCAGCACCCGCTCCTGCCGTACCGATTTTTTTCCGGAGTTGGAGTGGCTGCAGTCGACGATGAGAGCCGGTTTCAGATCAGCTGTTTTCATAATCCTCTCCGCTTCCTCGATAGATTCCTCGTAGTAGTTGGGCCCCCGTCTGCCCCCTCTCAGGATCAGATGGCTGTCTCTGTTTCCCTTTGTCGTGAAGATACAGGTATCTCCGGACTGGTCTATTCCTATAAAGCTGTGGGAATAACGGCTCGACTTGATGCCGTCGACAGCTGTCTGGATCGAACCGTCCGTTCCGTTCTTGAAACCGACAGGCATGGAAAGTCCGCTAGTCATTTCCCTGTGGGTCTGAGACTCGGTCGTTCTGGCTCCGATAGCCGCCCAGGAGATAAGATCGGCCAGATACTGGGCCACAATAGGATCCAGCATTTCCGAAGCGGCAGCCAGACCGATGGAATTGATTTTTAAAAGAAGGCTTCTCGCTTCTTTCAAACCATCTCCGATCTGATAGGATCCGTCGAGATGGGGGTCGACGATCAGCCCCCTCCAGCCTATGGTCGTGCGGGGCTTCTCAAAATAAACACGCATGACGATGTAAAGCTTGTCGGCATATTTCTTTCTCAGAAGATTCAGTTTCTCCGCATATTCCATGGCGGCTGCCGTATCGTGAATGGAACAGGGACCGACGATAGCCAGAAGCCGGTCATCCTCTCCAGCGAGAATCCTGGAAATTTCTCTGCGTGTGGTATGGACGAATTCCGCCAGATCCTCCGAAGCGGGATACAGTTCCTTCAGCTGTTTGGGCGGGATGAGCTTTTGAACTTCCGATATATTAACATTATTGAGTTTATCCATTATGATTCCTTAAACTGAAAGTAATAAACCGAAACCATGGAGCGTTCTGAATTGAACTCACTGAGAAACGGTATTATACCCCGATTTCTTCTTATTTTAATCTTATTTTCAGGTTGTGCAACCAACCCCGATGTCAAAATTGACACAAATTCGAATCTTCCCATAGAAACAAAAGACATTTTACAGGAAAAACCGGATAAAATCACTCTACCTGAAGATCCCTATCAGGATCGGATAAAAAAAATATTGGATTCCATGACCCTTGATGAAAAGATCGGCCAGCTTTTTCTTATTTCCGTTCGAAACAGCTACAATGGTTCGAGAATGCTTGTCGCCGATGAGTATATGAAGAAGATAATCGAAACGTACAAACCGGGCGGAATCATTCTCTTTACCATAAACTTTGACAATCCAGTCCAGACAAGGGATCTGATCAGGGGAACCCAGTCTTTGAGCTCCATTCCCCTTTTTATTGCCGTAGATGAAGAAGGCGGCAAAGTGGCCCGTCTGGGCAATACCGACAGGATGTCCGTGACCAAACTGCCTCCGGCCGCGGTGATCGGCCGCACAGGCAACAGAGAGTATGCCCGAATGGCTTCCCGGGTAATTTCCCGGGAGCTTAAAGCCTTTGGTTTCAATATGAATATGGCCCCTGTGGCTGATGTAAACACCAATTCCCTGAACCCCGTAATAGGGGACAGGACCTATTCAAGTGATCCGGAAAAAGCGGGAATCTTTGTAGCGGAAGTTGTGAGAACCATGTCGGATGAAAATATGATCTCCGTTCTGAAGCACTTTCCGGGCCACGGCGATACGAGTTCGGACTCCCACATGGGGGATGTTGTTCTCCATCATCAAATAGACAGGCTGGAAAGTGTTGAGTTTGTTCCATTCAGAATGGGAATTGAAGCGGGAGCTGATGCGGTGATGACAGCCCATATTAAAATTCCCGACGTAACCGGCAATGATTTGCCGGCGACCATGTCCCCCATGGTCCTTCAGGGAATTCTCAGAGAGGAAATGGGATTCAAAGGCATTATAATCACAGATGCCATGGATATGGGTGCCGTTAAAAACTACTGGTCCGCCGATGAAGCTGCCGTTAATGCGATCAAAGCCGGCGCGGATATTATCCTCATGCCGGCCAGTCTGGAAGAAGCCGTCAAAGGTATTAAAGATGCGCTGGTTTCAGGAACCCTGACTGAGGAAAGAATCAATGAATCGCTAAGACGGATTCTCAGAGTCAAATTGAAAAGAGGCATTTTTGATCAGAACCTCTCCGGTTCTGAACAGCTGATGGAGATAATCGGTACCCGGGAGCACAAAATGATTATTGAAACTATTGTAAATTAAAATCCGCCGGAAGAATTCCACAGGTTAATGCGTAAAAGGCATTAACCTTTTTTTTTGTTTTTTTAACATGATTTCTATACCAAAGAACATTTTTCACATATTTTTTCGCGTTTTTCTCGATCCAAACTGACAACATCACCCATTTTTAACCATTTTTTTAAAGAATCTTGATTTTTTATCCTGATTTTAACTATTTTTTCAACATTTTCATTTGACTTTGAGCCATCACCTATCTATAGTAAGAAAATATCAAACATTTTTCGGAGGGAATCATGAGTAATACTGGACGGACAGCTGCCGATGTCATGATTGATATAATTCACCAGCAGGGTGTAGATTATATCTTCGGACTTCCCGGCGGTGCTGCCATACCCATGTTCGATGCTCTTGTACAGTCTCCCATTGAACTGGTCCTGACCCGTCATGAACAGGGTGCCGCCCATATGGCCGATGGATACGCAAGAGCTTCCGGTAAACCGGGAGTCGTGCTTGTCACCTCGGGACCCGGAGCTACAAATACAATTACAGGACTTCTCACAGCCCATATGGATTCGGTTCCCATAGTTGTTATCTGCGGGCAGCAGACGACAGGAAACCTGGGTCTGGACACATTTCAGGAAGCGGATATTTCAGGAATTACATTCCCTCTGGTCAAGCATTCCTACCTGGTTAAAAATCCCCAGGATCTTCCCAGGATTACCAAGGAAGCATTCCATATCGCCAGTACAGGCCGTCCCGGTCCTGTTATCATAGACCTGCCCAAAGACGTATCCAGCACGATTATCGATGATGATATCGATACGTCTTTTACCATTCCGGGTTATATCAATGATCCGGAACCGAATCCCGAGGACATAGCCCAGGCTGCGGCCATGATCTCACGGTCAACAAAACCGGTTCTGATGCTCGGCCATGGAGCCATCATTTCAGGGGCTCAGAAGGAAATTGCTGAAATCGTCGAAAAAATGCAGATTCCCGTAGTCAATACGCTTCTGGGCAAAGGCATTTTTCCCGAAACTCACGAACTGAACCTCGGTATGCCGGGAATGCACGGGACAGCCTATGCCAACAAAGCCCTCATCAATGCGGACCTTATAATTTCAGTCGGCGCAAGATGGGATGACAGGATTGCGGGAAATCCCGACAAGTTCTGTCCCGACGCCCTGAAAATCCATATCGATATCGATCCCGCAGAAATCAACAAGAGTATTCAGGTGGACTGCGCGATTATCGGCGATGCCAGGAAAGTACTCGATAAAATGTACAGCCTGCTCAAACCGGCTGATACGGAGAAATGGCTTAGACAGGTTGCCCGATGGAAAAGAGACTACCCTCTTAAATATAAAAAAGAAGGGAAACTCAAAGCCCAGCATGTCATCGAGGAGATGGCCCAGTTGGCTGGCCCCGATGCGATTATTACCACAGATGTAGGCCAGCACCAGATGTGGGCCGCTCAGTTCTGCCTGACGGAGAAACCGAATCAATGGATCTCCTCGGGCGGTGCCGGAACAATGGGGTTCGGGTTTCCCTCTGCCATTGGCGCCCAGCTTGCCCATAAAGACAAAACTGTTGTTACTGTCGTCGGAGACGGCGGGTTTCAGATGACGCTCTGCGAGCTTGCAACGGCCTTTAATCTGAAGCTGCCGATCAAGATTCTCCTTATAAATAACAACTATCTCGGAATGGTTCGGCAATGGCAGAGCATGTTCTACGAAAACCGCCTCTCGGGAGTTGATCTCGTGGGGAATCCCGATTTCGTCAGACTGGCTTCGGCATACGGCTGCAAAGGCTTCAGGCTTAAAAGAAGCGCCGATGTGAAAAAAGTTCTTACTGCCGCCATGGAATATAATGACGGTCCCTGTATCATCGATGCGGAAGTTGCCCAGCAGGACGATGTGTTCCCCATGGTTCCCGCCGGCGCGACCCTGGACAATATGCTTCTGGAACCGCCTAAACATAAACTGGAAAAACCGGAGGGTAGCACCTGATGAAAAATTCACAACACACCATAAGTCTCCTGGTCTGTAACAGACCGGGAGCACTGATCAGAATCGCTCTGGTTTTTGCCAGAAGAGGTTTCAATATCGACAGCCTCGTCGTTTCGGAGTCGAAGGATCCTCACTATTCGCGGATGAACATCGTCGCGACGGGAGAAGCCAAAACCCTCCAGCTCATGCTCAACCAGCTGAATAAGCTGATCGATGTTGTTCATGCGAAGGACTACTCCGATACGGACGTGATACAAAAGGAAATTGCCCTGATCAAGGTGGGCTGTACCGATGAGAACCGGACATCCATACTGCAGATCGCCGATGCCTTCAAATGCCGGAATGTCGATATCAGCGATTCGACCATGACCTTCCAGGTAACGGGGAAATCTTCCAAGATCGATGCGGTGAGAAAAATGTTCGAACCCTATCACGTTCTGGAGATCGTAAGGACAGGAAAAATCCTCATGGCCAGAGGTGATGAGGAAACAGCATAAGCCCTTAGAAAAATACTAATGGCCTTTCCTAAACAGCCGATAAGTAAACTGGAGATGTATTTATGAAGAAAATTCACCTGGTTTTACTTATCGGTTTGTTGCATTTACCCCCCTTTCTCTACAGCGCGGAGGACTCTGAAGAGCAACTTGTTTACTCGACTGTACTCTACGGCGGCGAGAGCGATGTACCCCTGAATATAAACAGTAACAGAAGCTGGATCGACCTGGGGCAGATCGATACGGGAGAAATTAACAGCATCGCCGAACCCGATGAAGGCGTTGTAAGAAAATGGCGCGTCCTGACTACCTACTCCGATGAAACGGTAAGCGGCCAGAGCACGATTCAGATCAAACTGCGGACCGACGGTGCCAGAGCGCCTCTTTTCACACTCCCCTGGTCGGAAGGCCGAACGGGCTGGAAAGAAAACTACAGCAACTGGTTTCAGACAGATTTCGAAGGCCATCATCCCCTTCTGGGCGAACAGGGCGTATCCAGCGTCAGGCTTATAGCTCCTCCGGGCGTATCCACTCCGGGAATCATTTACAAAATAGAACTGCAGGCCTGGGATATCAGAGAAAGCGATTCCGAAGAAGCCATTCAAACAATGGTTCAGATGGCCTCAACGGCTGTTATTCCCGAAATCCGGGCTGTCAGCCGGGAAGCCGGGGACAAAAACCGCACGCTTGAAAGAAAAGAACCCGATGAGGACCAGGCCCTCCGTTTCGCCCTGAATTTTATTAATGACAGTCTGAACGGGGATCTTCCGGCCTTCTACAACAGCATCAGCGAAAAAGTGTATTCTCTGGAGACCGGTAACAGCGGATCCAAATACAGAGTCCCCCCTCCGGCGAGACAGTACGAGGGGTTCAGTTTTTCCGATTACAGGGAAAACTATGAAGCATCCATCTACGGCTATGACGAATACGCCGCCATGTTCCCCCAATGGCTCGAAGAGAGCCGGGACTGGACGCCGGACCGCCATACATGGCTGTTCCATGGCTCAGCGGTCCGCGAAGGCGGAAAAGCTGTATTGAACGACGAAATTCTGGTCTTTATGGTCCGGATGATAGAGGGAGAATGGAAACTTATTGCTCTTCCCGAATAGGTTCCGAAAAAAAACTGATTTCTTCACCGGGCGTTTCCAGTGAGAAGCGCCCCAGTTTTCCCTGGCGGAGATCCAGAAGAAAGAGATTGATCGCCTTTTCATAATCGATCACACCCCCGGACATTAAGCATCCCCTTCTCCGGCCGATTTCCTCTATAAGCTGAACCGTATCTCCGGGCAGCTCTTCGAGGGAATACCTGTCTCTGATCCTGTCGGGATAGTGAACGGCCATATATTCCAGCCCTTTTGCCGTAATCTCGTCCAGGACGAGGATAGTATCCTTAATGGAACCGAGAAGCGCCAGCTTATACCCGATCGCCTGATCTTCGAATTTGGGCCACAGGATTCCCGGCGTATCGTAGATCTGCAGGGTCGGAGAGACATCGAGCCTCTGCATTTCCCGCGTCAGACCCGGCTTGTTTCCCACGGCCGCTTTCTTCCTTCCGGCCAGGGCATTGATTATGGTGGATTTCCCCACATTGGGAATTCCGACAATCATCGCCCTGACGGGCCGCCGGCTGAGCCATTTGGCCCCTTCGCAAAGCCTTCGGCATCCCTTTGAAATGGCACCGAGATTCTGCCCGGTTTTCGATGAAACCTCTACGGGAAGCCTGTGTTGTTCCGGATTGTCGTAAAAGTTCATCCACTGCTCCGTTACAGCGGGATCGGCCAGATCCGACTTGTTGAGAACCACGAGCCTCGGCTTATCGCCGGTCAGTTCATCGATTATGGGATTCCGGCTCGACTCGGGTGCTCTCGCATCGAGTATTTCCACGATGACATCGACTTTTTTGAGATTTTCTTTAATCAGTCTCCTGGTCCTGCTCATATGACCGGGAAACCACTGTATAGGTTTCAATTGGCAACTCCCGTGGCAGTATATCTTTTTTTTATGATAAAATTCTACTTTTTTCCCATAATCACGGATATATTGTTAGTGAGGTTCGACCATTGATTGATAAACTTCTGGATAAACTCAAGCAGATAAATGAGAACATTTACATTCAAACCCATAACTTTCCGGACCCCGATGCGGTCGCATCCGCCTACGGACTTCAGCAGCTTTTAGCGATAAAAGGCATTCCCGCGAAGCTGATTTACGACGGCCTGATCCAGAGAGCTGCTCTGAACAATATGATAAAAGAGATGTCTATCGATATCCGCAAATGCAGCGATTACGAACTGAAACCGGAAGATAAGATCATCATTGTCGACGGGTGCAAGTGGAATACCAATGTAACCGATCTGACCGGAGAGGAGATTGCCGTTATAGATCATCATCCCGTACGGGAGCCCGAAGGGGTTGAGTTGGTGGATATCCGGCCTGAAGCGGGAGCCTGCGCTTCCATTATAACATCCTATTACATGCAGCTGGGAATTCCCGTTCCCCCCAAAGCCGCGACCGTTCTGCTAATCGGCTTATTCCGGGATACGGACTCACTGACCCGGGGCGTCAGCCCGCTCGATGCGGCGGCATACGGAGAGCTTTTTAAAACGGCTGATTATCAATGGATGAGCACCATGGTTCTGAACAATATAACGCTGGAGGATCTGCAGTTTTTCAACTACGTCATTAACAAAATGAGGCGCAAGGGAAGACTGGCATTCTGCAGACTGAAAGACCCCTGCAACCAGAACCTGCTGGGCATTCTCGGCGACTTTCTCCTGTCGATTGACGAAATACGCTTTACAGCCCTTTTCGCGGAAAACGGCGATTCGATTAACATATCCTTCCGCAACGGGACATCGGATATCAATGCTGCCGAGTTAATGAAAAAAACAGTAAGGGGAATCGGAACGGGAGGAGGTCATAAACAGATGGCAGGCGGTGTCATTTTTAACAGGAATGATTTCGACGAAGAAAAACTTTTCGAAAAAATTGCTTCATATGTTAACTGTTAATTTGATTTTTCCCGATTTTTTTTCAAGAATATACTATATGGAGAAAACATGTCGCACATCCTTGTAATTGATGATGATGAACACATCAGGGAACTGATAAACATTATGCTGGAAGGCGAAGGACACACTGTTGTTCAGGCTGAAGACGGTATGGTGGGACTCAAGAAGCTGGAAGAGGAAACCTTTGACCTTATCATAACCGATATCATTATGCCCAATCAGGAAGGGATAGAAACGATTGTTCAGATAAAAGGAAAAACCCCCGGCATAAAGATTCTGGCGATTTCAGGTGGAGGAAGAATAGGTTCGACCAATTACCTTACTCTTGCTGAAAATTTCGGCGTGGACCGGACCATGTCAAAGCCCTTCTACCACAAGGATTTTGTGGACTGCATCAGGGAGCTGCTGGAACAATAATGATAAAAATCCTCATTGCCGATGATCACTTTGAAATCCGCGAGCTCCTAAAAGATACTCTTGAAGGCGAGAACCGGGAGATTCACTTTGCCGAGAACGGGAGCAAAGCCGTAAAAATGGCCAGGGAGCAAAAACCTGAAATCATTATTATGGATATTATGATGCCGGGGCGGATAAACGGCCTTGAAGCGGCGCAGCAGATTAAATCCGATGACCTGAGCAAAGACTCCAGGATCATCATCCTCTCGGCAAAAGGAAAAGACCGGGATAAGATCAATGCTCTGGAAGCGGGCGCATCGGCTTACATCGAAAAGCCCTTCAGCCCCGCCGATCTTGCGGAAAAAATAGACTCCCTTCTCAGCGACAGATAGCACCCTTTTTTGCATTAATCCTATATTTTTATTATATTTATAACAGATATGGAGGATAGAGCTATGCCCGAAGACTACGGCATCCGGTCTGTTCCTCCCCGATATGACGAGTTCAACAGCTATTATGTATACACATCTGAAGGGTATGAGAAAGCTGTCGAGGAAATTGAAGCCGCAGAAAGGGAACAAACCGAATCACAAATCCGCAAAGCGATGGAAGCCGATCTTAAAACAAGAGAAATGGAAAACCTCTCCGATGAGGAACGTCTGGCTGCTGATCTGACCGCGGAGGAAGAGAAGAAAAAAGCCGAAGAATACAACCGCTCGAGAGAGATGCAGATCCTGGAGGAAATCCGTTTTAAAGAAGAACAGGTCGCCGCTCAGCGGGCTGACATTTCTGAATACGAGGAACGGGAAGAGGAACCGCCGGGAACGAAACTGGACCTTCTTGCCTGAATCTCTGCTCCCCGGACCATCTCTCCCCTGTCGCAGATACGGAGGGGAATCCCCTTATTGCATTCGCCGCCGATCTCCGACAGAACTTTCTCTACAGAGTTATTATTTTTCGACAGATGACAGAGATAAATCTGCTCGATCCGGCAGGTCCCGGAAGCGGTTACCTCATTTAAAAACTCAGCTGCCTGAAAATTGGACAGATGACCTTTGTCCGAGCGGATTCTCGCCTTGAGATAAGGCGGATATTTACCGGTGTTCAACAACTCTTCGGAGTAATTGGATTCCAGAAACAGGATGTGCGAACTTTCGGCGTATGAGAGCATATCCCGATCATATTTTCCCGTATCGGTTATAACTGTCATGGAAATATCTCCCAGCTCAAAAAAATAGCTGAGCGAGAAAGGCGCATCGTGGTAGGTTGCAAAGGGGATGAAACGGAGATCTTTGAAACTGTATTCCCGCCCCGGAGAAACCGAAAGCTTCCGGCGGATTTCTCCGGCAGTATATTGGTCGAGATCGAGATCTTCATGGATAACGACCGGCAGCCCCAGTTCTCGGGAGAGCGATTCCACGCCTTTCAGATGATCGGAATGAATATGGCTGAGAAAAATAAACTCGAGGTGTTCGGGATTGAAAGACAGCTCTCTCATCCTCCTCAGGATTTCGCGGGAGGAAAAACCGTTATCGAGTATAAACGAAAAATTTCCGTATTCGAAAATGTAGGAATTGGCGCTTGATCCACTACCCAGGACTGCGTAACGGAACAACTATCTGCCCTCTTTAATCCACAGAGTCCAGGTTTTCTGATCGGTTCCCGCCGTCACTTCATTTCCGTTCCGGACAACAGGTGTTTTCAGAAGGAGATTGTTTTCCATAATCTCTTCCACCGCGTCGTAGTCCATCCAGGCCAGCCCTTTGTCCTTATAGGCTCTGGACTCTCTGTCAATCAGATTATCGGGACCCATCTTTTGTGCGATTCTGGTCAGCTCGCCTTTGCTAAGCGGTTTTTCTCCGAGATCCAGGAAGTGGTAGCTGACATTGCGCTCTTTGAAGAATCTCATTGCCTTTTTTGTATCGGAACACTTTTTCGTGCCTATAATCTGAATATTCATGGTCTTTTTATATCAGAAATTGAGGTATTTGTTAAAGGGAGATTCTCAATCTGAAGATAGAACCATGACGCTTTCGCCTCCATTTTCCATCATGATCCGTTCGTATGAGCCGTCCCTCTTCATCTCGTCGAGAGTCGCCTGCCATTTATTGACGATCCGGTCGGGAGTGCCCATGGAAAAAGCGATGTAGAGATAGACTTCTTTTATGGTGAAGGCGTTGACAAAGTCTCCGGGATCGAGACCGGCATGGCCTGAAGCGGAAACAATCCCCCGGCTCGATGTGACCCAGAGATCGACGCGGCCATTATCCAGCATGAGAATGCAGCTCGTATCATTATTAACGGAATAAACATTGGTAAAGCCGTTGTCCAGGAGGAATTTTTCCTTGGCGTCCTGCTGGATTACGACGATTCCCTTCTGCTTCTTTGCTTCTTCCAGAGAATTGATTGTCACATCATTATCTATGCGTTTATAGAATGCCCAGTCTATCATGATCAGCGGACCGACCCATTTGAAGAGATCTTCTCTCTGAGCTGTCCGGGTCGTGGAGAATAAGGCGATATTGGGCTCTTCCCCCAATCGTTTATAGGCTCTGGCCCAGGGATAGACTTGAATGTTATCCGGTTCACCATGTCGTTGCAAAATCTCTCTGACAATTTCTGTGGCATAGCCGACGAGTTTCCCCTCTTCATCCAGGCGATTCGCCATACCCGAGTTTTCAGTGAGGATCGTCAATTCCTGAGAGAATAATAAACTAAGCAAAATTATTGAAAATATACTTATAAAAATACTTTTTTTCATGGAGCCGCGCCTCCGCCTGAATCTTTCTGAATTTTCCGGGAAGTGACTCATAATCAAAGAACTTCAGATATTTTAATTTTCCTGTATTCATCTGCCGGTGTCAAATTTCTGACTGCGGAAAATTGATGAAAGATGGAATATATTGAACACCATTAGATCAGCAGAAATTCGAATTTTTCAAGGACATGGATTATGAGAAACATCATCGCTTTTGAATTTATATCTCTCGACGGAGTCATCCAGTCTCCGGGCAGGGAAGACGAAGACAGAGAACAGGGGTTCACTCTCGGAGGATGGATAAGCCGCTTTAACGATGAGGCTTTGAGCGAAGCTATCAGGGAGGAGATGAACCTCTCCTTCGATCTGCTCCTCGGACGAAAAACCTACGATATATGGGCTCCTTACTGGCCTCGGAATGATAGTATATGGCCCGCAGCCAATCGCGCCGTTAAGTATGTGCCGTCCCGGACAATCGATTCGGGAACCTGGGATAAGACCGTTATTCTGAAGGGTGATCTTCAGGCAGCAATCGCTGACCTGAAATCATCGGAGGGACCGGATCTTCACATATACGGCAGTTCCGTTCTCATGGAGTCTCTGATGGAATGGGGGCTTGTCGATGAACTGAGGCTGAAAATATATCCGGTCGTTCTCGGATCGGGGAAAAAACTGTTTTCCCGCCAGTCAGCCGCCCTGGATTATTCACTCGTGCAATGCATAACAACGTCCTGTGGTGTTATTATGACGCATTACAAAAAAGCAGAGGCTCTTTAATGTAGCTATATAAGATATCTAAGGTTCTGCAGGAACAGGAAATGGAACTATTTACCTAAAGCTGCTCATATATGGATTCTCCCTATTTATTTTAAATAGCAACTATATATAATCAATATCTTATAAATCCCGGAGGAAAACACGCCATTCTCAGACTTTGCAAATTCAGAAGACATATTTACCGGCGCGATTCCCTGATTTACAGGATGAACTGAACCGCATCATCTTGATTTTAATTCCGGATCTGTATATAGTCATATAAGTTTATTAAAGTTGAGTATTGATTTTTCCTGTATTTTAATCATTTCTAATTGTTCCAATTACTAATCATCATATACGGTCTAAGGGTACTTCGGTTTCTAAACAATTATTTACCGGCAAGGCCGGACAAGGAGTAGCTATGACTACAAAATTATATGTTGGTAACATGAACTTCAGAGTGGCGGAGGATGATCTGGGGCAGCTTTTTGCACAGTTCGGAAACGTTATGAGCGCAAAAATCATTTTCGACAGAGAGACACAGAGATCCAAAGGATTCGGCTTTATCGAAATGGAAGAGAAGGCAGCCGCTGAAGAAGCGATCAAAGAGCTCAACGATGCGATCTGGATGGACAGAAAACTGGTTGTTAACGTGGCCAGAGAAAGAGCTGAAAGATCAGAAAGACCCAGATACAACGACAGATATTAATCGGAACAGTATTCCGAATAAAGCCGGTTCATCCGGCTTTTTTTTATAATGAAGCCGATCTCCACCCTTCGCACATCACATCCCCATATTTTCATAAAATAAAATTTCGATCATATTGATAATGATTGATTTGAAGCAGGTACTAAACTATGAGAAGAAATGAGAAAGAAATAACTGATGCGGCTTTAATCGGGGAGATTCTGGAAAGCAACAGGATCTGTCATGTCGCCTTTGTGGACGGGGACAAACCTTATATCATTCCCATGAATTACGGATACCGCAATAAAACAATATTTCTCCATTCCGCAACTGAAGGGAAAAAAATCGACATTATCGGGAGGAACGGGAATGTCTGCCTGGAAGTATCCGATTCGATCGAGATCAAAACATCGGAGAGTGCCTGCGGTTTCGGCACAGAATTCCGCTCGGTAATCTGCAAAGGAGTCATTGAGAAGATCACCGATAGACATGAGAAAACCGAAGGACTCCGGGCTATTATGAGACAACATACGGGACGGGATTCCTGGGATATTCCGGCCGCGGCAGTCGACCGGACAGCCGTTTATAAAATCAGAACCGTTGAAGTGACCGGAAAAATTTCAGGATAATACGGAACCGGCAAGCCCCCCTGAAGCTGTCAGAATGAACCGACCGGCCGGAAATGATCTGGAACGCAATGTAGTATTTTTCATATGAGTCACCTTTCTCAGCAGATGCTGATAACGATATTTCCCCTTTTCCGTCCCGTATCGACCAGGCTGTGGGCTTCCCGTATCTCCTCCAGAGTAAAGACTTTATCAATATAGGGCTTCAGTTTCCCTTGAACCTGAAGCTCCTGAATAAACTCCAGCTCTTCCCGGACTTCTTTTGTCATGGATTTGACCGAAACAAATCGCCCCTTTTGAGAAAGAGCTTTTCGGGCATCGGATTTCTTCAGCTTACCGACCGCATCGAAAATAACATCGTACCGTTTTCCCGATTTTAGAAAATCGACGATATTGTAGTCATAGACCCGTTCGGCGCCGAGAGACTGAACGAATTCCACATTGGAACCGCTGCAGACCCCGTCGACGGCGCCCCCGTAGTGAACGGCTAGATGGAGGGCGGCGCTTCCGACCGACCCCGAGGCTCCGTAGACAAGAATGGAATCGCCCTGGTTAAGCGCGGCCTTTTTAAGGAGCTGGACAGCCGTCATGGCGCCGACTGTTCCGGCTGCCGCCTCTTTATGGCTGAGACCCGGAGCTTTTTTTATCAGGACGCCCTGTCTGGGGTTTTCGGGAACACAGACGTACTCGGCATTGGCTCCCCTGGCAAGACCGGTCGTCGTACCGCGGACTTCATCGCCGGGCTGGAAAGATGTAACACTCTTCCCTGTCGCCTCAACGACACCGGAATATTCCACTCCCGGGACAATCATGGGTTTGAAACCCGCCAGAACCCCGAGGATAGATAGAACAGTCCTGTTGAAACGGCGCATAATCGCATCCCCCGCCGTGACGGTGGCACAATAGACCTTTACGAGGATTTCATTATCTCCGGGTATGGGTATGGGCACTTCCCGGAGTTCCAGAACTTCCGGGGAACCGGCTCTGGTACTGTATACGGCTTTCATAATTCAGGCTTTCTCCTGATAAAAGAATAAATTATTATTCAGCCGCCGTATAGCATCAGTTTAAAATATAACGGAATGTTTAGAATTTCAGAAAACCAGCCGCACTATGCCAGAGAGAGAAATCCGCTCCATCATTCCCTAACTTTATTGAAATAGTGAAAGAAGAAAGATACACTGTTTAAAATATGACAGATTAATTCAGCCGGCCGGAATAAAACGGGCTGGTGTAAAATAGGACCGGAATGTATGGATGAGATTAAAGATGAGCGGGGAGTATTCAACAGAGCAGTATTCCGAAAAAGAGAGAACCCGATATGAAACAATCGATCGTCCATATAGCCCTCGTCGTGAAAGATTACGATGAGGCAATTGAGTTTTATACGCAGAAACTGCTTTTTGAAATAATAGAGGATACCTATCAGCCCGAACAGGACAAAAGATGGGTTGTTCTGTCCCCTCCCGGTTCAAAGGGCGTATCAATACTGCTTGCGAGAGCTTCCAGTCCGGAACAGGAAAAGCATATCGGAAACCAGACCGGCGGACGGGTGTTCCTCTTTCTCAACACCGATGACTTCTGGAGGGATTATACCAGAATGAAATCGACAGGCATACATTTCGTGCGTGACCCGAAGGAAGAGGAATACGGTACGGTAGCGGTATTTGAGGATCTTTACGGAAACTTGTGGGATCTCTTACAGTTGAAATAACAACAGCCCTGGAAATGCGATTTATAAAACTGGCATGGGCCTTAGATCTCTCGACGATTCCAGAGCGGGTATTGATTCTTTTCGCCCCAGACAGCCGTCTGGGAACTCTTCCCCTTTAACTGTATGGATCCGATTTTCTCAAACAGGTTCTGCAGTTCTCCGCTCAACTGCGAAAAAGTTTCCCGGGAGATTATAATCCTGTGCTTTGTCTTTCTGCTCAGAGATTCGAGACGGGAGGCGACATTGACCGTATCGCCAATGACCGTGAAGTTTTTGCGGTTGTCGCTGCCGATATCTCCGACTATCAACTCACCGTAGTGGCATCCCACACCGAATCCTTCCGGGACAGGGAGGCCTTTTTCCTCGAGACGCCGCTTGAGGATATTTTCCGACTCACAGACCTCCAGCGCGCAGGAGACAGCGTCATCACAGGCCTTGTCTTTACGATCCAATCCGAATATGACCATGATGGCGTCGCCAATATATTTGTCTATTGTGCCGTTGTGCTCAGTAACGATCCGATCCCAGTATTCGAAGTAGATATTAAGCATTTCGGATACCGTTTCAGCATCGTTCTGCTCGCTGTATACCGTGAAATTTTTTATATCGGAAAAAAGTACGCAGAGATACTTTCTGGTTGAAGTGTACTCCCCTTTCTCAAGTATCGTATCCCTCACATTCTCATCTACGTACTTCCCGAAGAGCCGGATGATTTTTTCATTCAGACGGAAATTTTCATAACGTCCGATCCCGATAATCAAAGCGAGCAGAGCGCCTCCGAATATAATGTACCAATGGGTGGGATCGACAAGAAAGGAATTGAGATGGCTCCAGATGTTGACTACTGTCAATTGATCGGAACTCTGAATTTCTTTCCACGTATCGAAATAAAAGTATAGAAAGAGAAAGATAAATACATTGAGAAAAATATAACTGAATTCTACCGTTTTATTAGTTCGGCGCTTTGTGGAAAGCTTGATAAATCTGAGAATGGAAAAGATCAGAGCAAAGAACCAGAAGCCGATATGGGCCGTATTGAGAAGATAGGCTGTCCCTTCAGATAATTCGAAGAGACTGTAAAGCAGCGGAACGATAAATAAATACAGGATTTCTAATAATACTGGTATACAATCAGTATAATCCATTGTCACAAATTTATCCCCCGGATCAGCAGAATGGTTATCTTCTTTACATTCTTTGAATTACGGTTTAATATTGTACTATTGCCGACCCGGAGAAATTAGTGATTTTAATCAATGATATTGAAGTGATTCAGATACCTGTCAGGAACAGCAAAGAGCCTTTCTGCAATCTGAAGGAAATAAACGGCAGAATCAAAGTCGATTCTTCCATGTCTCAAATTGCCAGTAAAAGTGAATATTTCTGTTACGTCAGAGAAACTATTGCTATAAAACTGCTGGAAGCTGCTTTATTACTGCCGGAAGGCATCAACTTCTACATCAAGGAAGCCTACAGACCATTACAGCAGCAGATCGATTCTTTCAACTCAGTTCTGGAATATAACAGGAAAAACCTGAAAGAATTAACCGAACATGAAATATACCTTGAAACCTGCAAATACGTGGCACCACCGGAACTGGCTCCCCATCCTACCGGCGCGGCTATTGATATAACACTGATAAGCGACAAGGGAATCGAATCGGATATGGGAACGAAGTTCAATGAAACGCCAGGAGAAACAGATAACGCGACCTATCTACATGCTGAGAATATTCCGAAGGAAGCCAGAGAAAACAGGTTTATCCTAAGCAGAGCTCTGTCGCGGATGGGATTTGTCAATTACGAGCCGGAGTGGTGGCACTGGTCCATAGGAGACAGATACTGGGCATTATTAAAGAATAAAGAAGCGGCGAAATACGGTGTCGTCGATGAAAACTGGATTAAACACAACATTTGCGGAAACACCGGATGGAAGTAAAAACAGATGGTCCGGCCCGGTACAGCTTCTCTAACTATGAAAGATCATTTTCAAGCAGAACCTGCAGGAAAGCGGACAGGAGCCTCATTCTTGATGTTTATCAGCAAACTATTTTTAAACAGGTGAAGGAATACTACGAAGTAGATCTTGATATGTTTCACAAACGATTCGATTCTGATTTTTCCGAAATCGAAATAATTGAAGAAAATGGAAATCCGATCGGATTTTATCAGATGGTTGAGAAGGCTGAATCGGTGCACTTATTGCGGCTTTTCCTGCATCCGAAGGTTCAAAAACGGGGGATTGGAGAAAAGCTCATCAATTCGGTTATACTGTGGGCGGAGCAGAACGGGAAAAAGGAAATTCTGCTATCGGTCTGGGAGAATAACCCGGCTTTAACATTTTACAAAAAATACGGGTTTGGAATTATGGAAAAACAAAACCACAAGTATCTGATGAGCCGGAAGCTGGACAAATGAACTTCCCGAAAAAAAAATCAGGAAAAGAACATTTCAACAGAAAGGACTTCCTCCCCCCCGTGCAGATTTAAAGAATTTCTGAGATAGAGATAAGAACCCGCTTTTAAAGCTGTGCCAGGATTTTTTCCGCTTCCTCTATCTGGTTCGGATAGAGATTGGGCGGTACGGCGCTCTTCCCTTTTGCAAGAAATATCTTATGACGCGCGCAGCTGTTGAAATCATCAAGACAGTAGCGCTTTTTCATTATATTCGCCAAAGCCGGCTTTTCAGCCATTTTGTCATTGAAAAAAGGACATTGGCTTAAACATTCACATTCCATAATTTCCTCCGGAATAATGTTACTTACTATTTAATAAGTATAATTAAATCGAACCAATGATTCCAATTCTTTTACTTTAAATTTTACGCTGCAGGCTCTGTTACCTTCTTATCTGTTTTTTGATTGCAGATTTATAATTGCGGAGTAAAGAAACTCATGGAAAACGATAATAGGTTCAAAGAAAAAATAAATGTATATATTTACTCCCTTTTTTTCGAGACCGGACACCTTTACCATGGGTTCAGGAGTGGAAAATGATTGAATACAGATGCAGCCGTATTGGAGTCCTACCGGAAAAAGGGGATCGGAAGACATATCATCGAAGAGCTGATCGCCGGGAATGAAGGACTTCTGATCGGACTGACCTCTTCTTTTGAAGCCGTGGATTTTTATGCGGGCCTTGGTTTCAATAAGCACAGAACGGCCATGGCCAAATATCCCGGCCCTTCCGATTATCTCATTAACGAATGAGGGGAATGAAACGGGCATACCTGAAAAAAAGGCTGGATGTTCTACCAAAATGATTTATAATTGGACTATTCAATTTGACATATGCGTAAAAGGTATTATGTGGAAAATTATAAGTTAAAATTACTCGGGACAGCTCTTCTTCTTTTGATGACAGCCGGTCTCCCGGCTGATGATAAGGCACCTGTTTTTGACAGGGAGGCTGATGTCATCAGCTTATGCGGCTTCGGCCCTCAGCAGAATGCAAAAGGAGAATGGTATCTTTCGAAAGGGGTTGTTCTGGAGTTCAGGGAAACAGAAAAAATATTCTCTCCACAGGACGGAGTCGTCATTGCCGTGGAATCGGAAAAAACATTTCCCCCGGATTTTTTTATGGAACAGCCTGTAAACATGGTCGTCATTCAATTCGAGGACAGCACGGCCATGGTCGTCTATAATCTCAAAACGGTATTGCTGGAACCGGGCGAAAAAATCTCCCGGGGCCGGACCATAGGAATAACCGGCAACGGCCGGGACAACAGGATACAGATTACCTTTATAAAATCCGACGCTCCTCTGGGCGAATTTGAAATAAACGGATTGATCTATCCCGGCATCGATAGCAAATATCAGCAGAAGTACAAAATGGAATATCTGGATCCTTTCGACATAATCGAACCCGGAACAATGAATGTTCTGCTGGAGAGAAAATGAACAAGACAGAAAAGAATGAACTGTACTACGGGTTGAAACTTGCCATTCCCATGCTTTTTTATATCATCGCCCTGATGTCGCCCCTGTTTCTCAGGAGATTTGTTCAGGTATCCAATTCCGATTATCTCAGTACGACCTTAAAGCTCGCGATCCTTCTCATCGGGACTCTTTATCTCATTCCGGTAAAGATTGGCGTGCCGGAAAAAGCCGCGGGTTTTGAAAACCTGAAAAAAATCGGACTAATAAAAAGCGGCATGTGCAGGAATGAAGATAAGCTTGAAGCCTATGAGCTCTGGGGACTCTATGTGGAACCATTGATGAAAAGGCAGGGCATCGGATCTCAGTTGTTGCGGCATTGCGAAAATATCGCTCTGGAAAATGGCTGCCGTGAAAATGTCCTGTGGGTTCTGGAAGATAATTCTTCGACCAGATTGTTTTATAAAGCACAGGGGTATGTGGCAGACGGCAGCGAAAAGATAATGGAAAAATTCAATGCGAAAGTTATTCGTTATTGTAAAGTTCTTATAGGAAATGGGTTAAAATCATGAAGAAAAAGCTCCTCATAGACCTGGACGGAACCATACTCGACGGGACACTGCCTATCAATCAATCGCGGGAGTTCTTTGAAAAAGCGGAGGAGCTTGAAATGGAATTTCTGGTTATGACCAATTCGGTCAAATCTCCCCTGCAGATAAAGAGACGTCTTTCCATAGCCGGCCTGGCTGTACCGATGCCTTCGATCATCAATCCCATCATAGCCATCAATTCCTATCTGAAGCGCAAAGGAATCCGTTCCGCCTACATCGTGGGGAGCGAGCAGGAGGCTGTTCAGGTTTGCGTACCCCATAACGAAAGGCTGCCGGAGATTGTCCTGTTGCTCGACTTTGAAAAAGAAAATCTGTCCTATTCGGATCTGCAGGATATATTTCTCTTCCAGCAGCAGGGCGTTCCCGTCATTACAGCTTCCGCCTCTCCTTTCTATCTGTCCGGGGGAAGGAAGCAGCTCGATACGGGAGCCTTTGTCAGGCTCCTGGAAGCTGCAGGCAATTGTGAAATTGATGTATTCGGAAAGCCTTCACTTTCATATTATAACGAAGCTCTGGATATCCTGGACTGCCCTCCCGAAGATGTCATTGTCATTGGTGATGATTGGAGAACCGATGTTCAAGGAGCGGAAAACGCCGGATGCCGGGGTCTTCTTATCAGATCGGGTAAATACTGCAGGGGAGATGAAGAAAAAGTTCCCGGAATCGATGTAATCGATTCATTGACCGAAGTACTCCGGTTCATGGAATAACTGAGTTATGAAACCTGAGCATCCGATTAATGATTTTTATAAGAATAGTGGCTTATGAGCGATTATCTGAACCGGCCCGCCAATCAGCAGAATGATTACATCAGATGCTTGATGAACTGGAAGCAGGCGGTATTTAAATGAATATGAAGGATCCTTTATCTGCGAAAGAGAGGCAAAAAAAATGGCAGTTCAAATTTGTAAACAGGCTCTGCTTGTCGTCGATGTCCAGAATGGCGTTATATCCCGAACGGTCGGCAAGGACGCGGTCCTGAAGAATATCAATTCACTGATAGGGAAAGCGAGGAAAAGCAGCTGTCCCGTCATCTGGGTACAGCACTCCAATGATGAACTTGTCGAGGGCTGCAGTGAATGGGAATTTGCGCCGGAACTCGACTGGAAATCCGGTGATATTCTCATACCCAAAAAGTACAACTCCTCTTTTGAAGATACGGATCTGGAGAAAACCCTGCGGGACATGCAGGTTACCGATATCGTTCTGACGGGAGCCCAGTCCAACTGGTGCATAAGAGCTACCGGTTATGGAGCACTGGAGAGAGGTTTCAATCTGACGTTAATCAGCGACGCCCACACGACAGAACCCATAGATCTGCCTGACGGCACGACTATCGAGGCAAAGGGTATCATAGCTGAGCTGAATATTGCTTTTTCATGGCTCAGATATCCCGGAAGGAAATGCGGGACAGCAAAATCCGATGAAATCCAGTTTTTACGGAATTAGGGAAGAAGCTTGGAAGATCAGAGAAACATTCTCAGAGATGAAAAACCCTTCGGATATAAAGAGCTGAAAGATTCAAAATTACAGATAACTTTCCGGGGCAAACCGATTATGATCATTCAGGGAAAAGAGTACAGGAAATTCCGCACCGTCCTGGAGAGAGAAGATGAATACGGAATCCAATTGTTTCTGGCAAAAATTACAGGCCAGTTCAAACATGGCAATGAAAGAAAAAAGAGGTGATTAATATATGAATGAAACCCTGCCCTACAGAATCCGGGAATTGCAGGAATCCGATGCGGAGCAGCTGATAATCTATCTGGGGAAAGGGAATTGCCGGGTCTCTCATCAGCGAACTCTTTTCCTGGGCCCCAAAAAACAACATCACGAAGATCAATCTCAAAGTTAAAGAAGACAATAGAAGAGCCATTGAGTTGTACAAGAATCTGGGATTCGTCCCGGAAGGCATTCTTGCCAGAGACTTTCTGATTGATGGGAAGTATTACAACTCAATCGCAATGGGGAAGATTTTATGAGAAAAAAATATCCATTGGATATTGTATATATGGTTTTTTATATATATCTTTAGGGATCTATGATGGATCGTCAAGTTAAAGACACAATCTTAAGAGTCGTCCGCTATATCGCCGGAATAGGAATCATATTTCTCTTGTGGCACATTGCGGCGGCAATAGCCAATTACGGCAGGGAAGTCTACTTCCCCACTCCCTTCTCGACACTCTCGGGTCTGATGGATTACCTGAAAGGGAAACCGCTATACGGAACGGGAATTCTGAATCATACGGCAATAAGCCTTATCCGGTGGTTTAAAGGATTTGCCCTGGCCGCCCTGATAGGTGTAGGGCTCGGCATAGCTATGGGGTACTACCAGTTTCTCTTCGATCTGTTTATCCCTGTCGTGACATTCCTGCAGATTATCCCCGGCCTGGCCTGGGTTCCCGTCGCGCTCCTGCTCTTCGGTCTGGGCGAAGGCGCCACTTTCTTCATGATTTTTATAACCTCCCTGCCTCCGGTCATCGTCAACACAGCCGGGGGAATCAGGGAAACACCTCCGGTCTATATGAGAGCCTCCCGCATGATGGGCCTGAAAGGGATGGAGACTTTTTTCAGGATTCTCATTCCCGCATCGAGCCTTTCCATTATCAACGGCCTCAGGATAGCCCTGGCTTCGGGCTGGAGGGTGCTGATTGCGGCGGAGATGGTTGTCGGTTCGGCTCAGGGATTGGGCTATGTCATTATCCAGTCGCGATGGAGCCTCGATTTCGTTTCGGCTTTTTCCGTGATCGTCATAATCGCGGCGATCGGGCTTTTTATCGAAAAAGTCCTCTTTCAGATCATCGAAGACAAATTGCGCCGCAGAATGGGTTTTGAGAGGATTTTATGATCAGCATTGAGAATATTTCGCGGACATACCGTTCAAAAGAAGGGTTGATAAGAGCCCTGTCCCATATAAATCTCCGGGTAGAAGAAGGAGATTTCATATCTCTGATCGGTCCCAGCGGATGCGGAAAATCGACCCTTATTAATATGATAGCGGGTTTTCTCAAGCCATCGGAGGGTGAGATCAAACTCAAAGGGAAACCGGTCAGGAAACCCGGTCCCGACCGCGGTGTGGTCTTTCAGGAAAACAGCCTGTTCCCCTGGATGACCGTTGAAGAGAATCTCTATCTCGCGCTTCGAAACAGCAATAGAACTGTTGATTATTACCTGGACATCGTCGGCCTGAAAGGCTTTCATAAAGCCTATCCCCACGAATTGTCGGGAGGGATGAAGCAGAAGGTTTCCATTGCCAGAACGCTGGCACTCAATCCGGAAGTGATTCTGATGGACGAACCTTTTTCCTCCCTCGACGAGCAGACGCGGATACAGCTGGACTACGAACTGAAGGAGATCTGGGAACGGGAGAGGAAAACCATCATTTTCGTGACCCACAGTATCGAAGAGGCCATTTTCCTCTCGACAAAAGTGGTTCTGCTGACCAAACGACCCGGATCGATACAACGGGAATGGGAACTGGACAGGAAAAAGAGGTGGAACTTTTACTCGCCGGAAATGCTTTCTTTAAGAGAAGAAATGAAAAACAGCATGGATCTGTGCTGCAAGGATTGCAAACTATGATAAGAAACAGACTAATTTTCACTTTACTGGTTCTGGCCGTTTTATTCTGGAGCTGTTCCGCCGGTCATGACAAACTCGTCTATGCTTACCAGGACCGGATTGTCGATACGCTCTCGGTCATTGCCGCCGAAAAGGATCTCTTTGCCGGAAATGTGGAGGGGAAGATTTTCTCATCCGGTCCCCAGACGGTCGAGGCGCTGATCTCCGGCAGCGCCGATGTCGCTGCGATGGGGGATTCGGCAGCCATTATTCTGCTGTCCAAATACGATAATTTCAAAATTATAACCACCCACGGCTCCGGGGCGCAAAGGCATCGCATAATTGTAGGTAAAAATATTTCAGTCGAAAGCTGGAAGGATCTGGAAGGTTTGCGCATCGGTATCAAAAAAGGAACATCCACTTACGGCGGGTTTATTATTAAATCCTGTGAGATGGGTCTTGATCTGGAAAGCTCGCTGATTGAGATGTCCCCGTCCGTTCAGCTGACGGCTCTCGCTTCGGGAGAGATTGATGTTCTCGTCGCTTCGGAGCCGACACCTTCCATCGCCGAGGATAAGGGAATCGGAACCTTTTTCGACAGCCTCGCGACAGGAGATATGAGCTACCCGATCGTCCTGGTCGCTTCTGAGAAAACGATTGAAGAGAAATCAGAGGATCTGACGGCTCTTATAGCCTCGCTTCAGAAGGCAGAATTATTTCTCACAGAGAATTACGAGGAAGTTCTTTCCATACATTCGCAGTTGAATAATTTTTCTAGAGAACTGGTGGATGGAAGTCTTTCGCTGCACGATCATTCTGTGGGAAAGGCTTCGGAAGTTAAAGCGACGATGGAAAATCTCAGCCGGATTCTGAATGAGACAGGGACCATATCTTCCCTTCCGGAATGGGAGAAGGTTCTCGACGATAGTTTATTCCCCGAGATATGATTCGATAATCGAATCAAACACTCCCGATTCTATCAGTCTGATCAATATCAGGGAATATTGATCCCGTAGGGATTCATGATATGCTCTCTGAGCATTTTCGCTTCCGTTTCTGAAAGCTCCATTACATTTTTGACAACATCACCTATCGATACCACGCCCACAAGTTTCTCTTTTTCGAATACGGGGAGATGACGGATTCTCTTCTCGGTCATGATATTCATAACATAGGAAACCGTATCGTCTGTCATTCCGATGATGAGTTCTTCCCGGGGAGTCATTATCTCATAAACATACTTCTGCCAGCTGTCGTCACGGGGACAGACTTTAGACAATATATCTCTTTCGGTAATAATTCCGGCGACTTCTTTTCTTTCATTTTCCACTATTAGCGATCCGATCTTTTTCTCATTCATAAGAATGACAGCTTCCCTGACAGTCACTTTATCACTGACCGTATAAATAACGCTTTTCTTCTGTTTCAGAATCTCGGATATTGTCATATTTCTCCCCTTTACAGAATGTACATTTTTAATTCTAATTCATTATCTCATTTGATCAATTGTTTTATCTATTATTTGTGTATTTATACGATTATTTTTACTTTTAAATAATTGAAAAGAACAACTTTATACACCTTAAATAATTAGTTATCTATTTTTAGAACCTTTAAGCCTTTTGTTCATAAATATCACCATTTTTGTCATCTTTTACAGTATAAAAAAAGCATTCTTAAATTATATTATTTCCTTGACCGGTAAATATTTAGGGAATATCATTTTTATTACATATAGATATTTTTATATAAATATATATGTATATATAAAATTAGGAGGAATGATGAAAAACATCATTATTTCAGCCCTGTTGGTCTTCTCTTCATGGCTGATGCTGAACGGAAATATTTATCCGTCCGTTCTCCTCTCCGGATTGGTCGTAACCGCCGTCATCGTGCTCTTCTTTTCGACCGGGCATCCCGTTTTCAAAGATGTGAAACTGAACCCCAAAGCCATCGCGG
>JAFGXR010000031.1 GCA_016936555.1 Spirochaetales bacterium
TTCATTGTGATACCGCCGATTATTACCTGGAATGGAAGAACACTATAAGTCTTAAAGGGAAAAGATGAATTGTCAAATGAAATAGGCAGATACTGAGATGCTTTCAGAATGCTTACCTGCATCTGAACCAGGAAGCATACATTGCACGGGCTGACAGGAAACATTTCTCAGCCTGCCCGGGAAACTGCAGCGGGACATGATTTTCCCGGCGTCCGAACAGGCACAACGATGATATCTCTAATTCTTTATAAATTCATAGACAGTATCATTTTCATCAATTAACGCGTCTTGAGCTACAGGATCATATATTATATGTTTTGCCGTTCCATCGCTGTATGTGAATGAAGCGATCTCCTGTCTCCCATCAAATATATTGGCGGACCAGATAAAAGCAACTTCATCTTCATAGTAATAAAGAGCGCCATCAGCATCGACTGATGTATTAAGGTAATGCCGGAAATAGCCTTCGCTTACATTCGGCAGATCTATCTGATATATTTCAATCCCCGAAATACCATTGATTGTGACCGTTGTATCCGGGTTCGGCGTATAGCAGTAGACACCGATCAGCTGGGAGCCGTCGGTACAGTTAAATAAAAGTACGAAACATGTAATCATTAAAATTGCCAGCTTTTTCATTTCTTTTCCTCAGATTCTTTTGATTATAAACAAGATAAAACGGAATGTTTCAATATGCAAGAAAAGCATCCCGCCAGAACTACGTTCCAATTTCTTTCCATTCTGAATTCTCAATTGCCGGAATTCTTGTTAGCCTGAAGAAGATAAGACTTTACTCCGGATTTTTTATTACGCCGCATAATTCTGATACTTATCCTTCCAGTTTATGCAATCTGAGGGAAGGATGACCCGGATTTATCTCAATCAGTATTAGCTGGATTATTCAAAAAGAGGACTATAATGGGAAATATACATTATTTGATTTAAGTGGGAGTGTTATGATCAAGATTCAGAAAATAGAATCCGAACAGCAGGCGATGGACTGGTTTCATGATCTAATGGACGCTCAAGAGCTTTCACGTTTGCAAGCCTACGACGAAACACCATCGGAGTCCCCTCAGAATAGCTCACAGACAGAAATCTCATCGGAATTCATCCTGGAACTACCGTAATAAATAAACCTTTCCCTTATTCAAACATACCCGCGTTTATTCGAACGAAGTCTTTTCAGTTGGCACACTTGCCGTTCGGCTAAAAGTCCCCCTATAGGGTCAGTAGGAGACTTTTACTCCCGATCGATACCTACCTAACCGGCGCAGCAAAAAAAAGTCCGACCGAAGTCGAACTTTTCTTTTAAGCGCCTGGTGGGAATCCTCTCCTTCCGCCGGAAACGTTCCGGCTCCCTCAGAGCCGCGTCCATTCGCTTTTTTCCTCGCCCTTGCTCGGCGCTCATTCCCGATCGATTCCCACCTGTTCGGCGCAGCAAAAAAAAAGTCCGACCGGAGTCGAACTTTTTTTTAAGAGCGCCTGGTGGGAATCGAACCCACATCATCAGCTTGGAAGGCTGAGGTAATAGCCACTATACCACAGGCGCGTCTGTTTCAGGGCTGGCTGCCCTTGCAAAAAAAAATATATCAGACAGATTTTTTATTGTCAATAGATATCCGGATTGAGTAGGAGGTAGGCTTGCGCCTACCGTCCTCTCACACCACCGGGCATACGGTTCCGTACCACGGCGGTTCGTAAATCATTGCGATACGCCGACAAACTGTCGACGAACGAATACAACCCAAGAGAGTCAAAGTACTTCTTGGGGAAAGCAAAATTCATATGGGACTTGCCCGAATTCCACCAGGGTCCTCTGCCATTAGAGGCAGAGATTCTGGCTGTTTCTTCGGTAATTCCCATATTGATCATTTTCCTGAATCGCGTACTGGGTCGTTTCCACAGGCGCCGTATGATACATCGGAGCCTGTGCCGCAGCCATTTGTCCAAATCCCCAAAGGTATTCTTGACCTCAGACAGACTGAAATAATTGAACCAACCTCGGAGGATCGGTTTCAAATCCGCAATCGTGGTCAAGAGACTTCTACCTCTACCCTTTCTGCACAAAATCTTGATTTTGCCCTTAAGCCGTTTAACCGAATCGGGTGAGACTTTCAATCTGGGGATTCTGTGACTCGTCATGGAGTACCCCAGAAAGGTGCGGTTCCAAGGTCGGTCGACTTTGGTTTTCTCTCTGTTCACCTTGAGTTTCAGTTTCGTTTCCAGAAAACCGGTTAAGAATTCCAGAACTCTTTTACCAGCTCTCAGACTTCCCACATAGATGTTGCAGTCGTCGGCGTACCGACAGAAGCTAAGGTTCCTCTTTTCGAGCTCTTTATCAAAATCATCCAGCAGGAGGTTTGAAAGGAGCGGCGAAAGCGGTCCCCCTTGAGGTGTCCCCTGACTGGGAACAGAAACTATCCTGTCAGCCATGATTCCCGCTTTAAGATAGCGTCGGATTAATTTCAAGACTCTCTTGTCCTTCACTTTTCGGGCTACTCTCGACATGAGAATATCGTGGTTAACCTTGTCGAAGAACTTTTCCAGATCCAGATCAATTACCCAGCGTTTCCCTTCTGACGGGTACTCTCTGGCGGCCATTACAGCCTGATGTGCACTGCGTCCGGGGCGAATACCATAACTATTGTCCGAGAAATCCCGATTAAACAGGGGTGACAGAATTTGATGTAACGCCCTTCCAGTAAAGCTTTCCTGATAGTCTGCCAATTAACGAGAAGATGAGAGTGAAGTCCGTCTACCGTCATATTATCGATTCCGGCGCTCCCCTTATTTCTCAATACCCGTCGATAGGCTTCCATCATGTTGTTTCTTTCGACCATTCGTTTCAACAAATTGTCCGTATCGGGATCGATCCCATTCCTGATCATACCAGAGCTTGAAGCATCTGAAACAGAGTGTACGGGCTTCTGGCCCTTCTCCTCTGTAACAGATTCAGAGATTTCACTCATCTTGTCTGCTTCTCCTTCTCCGATGAACATCAGAACGTCCATCCTTTGATTACGTTCAAGCCTTCAATCCGGTCGACAGATCTACTATGCCCTCGGCTGACTTCTCATAATCCATCCCGACACCTCTCGATGCCGGTAGCACAGGGCAGACCATGAGATCTCCCCGGGTAATGCGCATCCACCTTCCCGCTTATCCCCGCCACATCTACATACCATCCTTCCGTATAGGTATGTGACTTTGAAGATATTGGCCTTCTCATCCGAATAATATGCCTTTATGTGATTTCTGTACGTCAGGGCAGCACTTTGCCTACAGCTTCCTTCAGATTCCACCTCACAATGGACACCCTTGCCGTTCGGCTAACAGTTCCCCCTATCGGGCCTGTAGTAGACTTTCACTCCCATGTGGATGGGCCCTGCCGGGCGCACCAAAAAAACGGCCTCCGAAGAGGCCGCCGGGTAAAACTTGAAACTCTAAAAGAATCAGCGGACTCTGAAACTTTTCTCCATCCCTTCGCTGAGGAAGAAATCCCCTTCAAGAGCCCTCATGCCGGTTGAAATGCTGACGGTATAATCACCGGGATTCACCGTATCATCGGCAAAGAAAGCGACGCGGCTACCGTTCCAGGCGAAATGCCCTTTCACTGCGGGACTGATGGAAAAAGCATCGGCAATATCTCTCTGATACATGGCTGCAGAAAACTCGACTGTGACCAGTGGCTCACCCTCTTTCTGTGACGTTTTCAGACTCTTTATCACCGGCCTGAGCGAAGAAACGCTATCTCTGATAGAACCGACTCCGCTTCCTTTTTCCGATACAGCTATAACAGAACCGAAAGCGGGTACCGTTACAACGAGATTTCCATTGGAAACATCCCCCGGCTCGGAGACTCTATAATGGTTTTCCCTATCGCTCCGGAAAATCACATTAAGCTTCTCATTCTCGCTGATGTGGAGCGACCAGAGAGGAATGGAGACAACCTGTTCCTTCTCATTGTTGTTCAAAGCAACGATCACTTTGTTCTCATCATTCCAGCGCCCGTAACTGAATAGGCCTTCCTGATCGAACTTGAGAGAAAGCAGAGAACCATCCCTCAGTGAGGAATACTCTTTTCTGATGGAAATAATCTCTTTGTAAAAATCGAGCAGCTCCTTATCTTCGTTCCCCCAGGGAAAAGCCCGTCGGCTGTCCGGATCGGTAAACCCCGCCAGTCCGGCTTCATTTCCATAATAGAGAGTCGGCGCTCCGGGCATAGTCATCTGAAAAACCACCGCTTCTTTCATGATTCCCTTGTTCAGGTTCTCATCGGCCAGTTCGGGCTGCGACGTATCGGTGGCGCTCTTCTGCTCGTCGACAAAACCTGAAGTACGGCTGTAGAATCGGGAATGGTCGTGGTTGTCGAGCTGGTTCATGGCAATTTCCATGGAGTTCCAGGGCATTTTGGCCATCTTCTCCCTCAGGTCCTGCTCGAAGTTTTTACTGTTGTTTTTCAGCTCATCCCTGTAATAATAGGAATGCTTTTCCAGCCCGGTGAAGAAGAAGCTCAGGGGTTCGAAGAAAGCATCGTAATTCATGACCGTATCCCATTCATCTCCTCTCAACCAGGCCGAGGAGTCCCCGTAGACTTCAGCCAGTATAACCGCTTCGGGGTTCACCTCTTTCACCCGCTCCCGCATGGTCCGGTAAAACTCATGGTTGTACGATGTGCTGTGCCCCAGATCGGCGGCGACATCGATTCTCCAGCCCTCGACACCGAACTCGACCCATTTGGCTATAACATCCATAATGGCCTTTTCCAAAGCGGGGTCCCCTTCGTAATTGAGTTTGGGAAGCGTTTTAAATCCCCACCAGGCTTCGTAGCTCTCGTTATCGGGCCAGTCATCCTCTTCGAATACATAGTATTCCGCATAGGGTGAATCGGCGGACTCATAGGCACCCTCTTCTTCATAGATGTGCTCCCGGTCCAACCACTTATTAAAAGACCCGCTGTGATTGAAAACTCCGTCGAGTATCACCTTGATTCCCCTCTTTTCAGCTTCATCGATCAACTCTTTGAGCTTGTCGTTCGAGGCCTGAAGATTTTCGGGATCGGTAGTTCTTCTGATATACCGCTCCGCATACTGATTAACGGCGCTGGCGTTGCTCATATCGGGATTGCCGAAGTCGGGATCTTCCTCGGGTATGATCAGAGCGCCGCCGTCATTGACGATGGTTCCCACATGGGGATCGATATTCGCATAATCCTGGGTATCGTATTTATGGTTAGAGGGGGAAACGAAAAGAGGATTGAAATATATCCCGTCAATTCCCAGTTCCTGGAGGTAATCGAGCTTCTGAATCACTCCTTCCAGGTCGCCGCCGTAGAACTCTCTCGTTCTGTTGCTGCCCTCGGCGTAGCGGGTTGTCCCGTCGGGATATTTATTCCAGTCCTCAACCTGAACCGACGGGAAATTATCGTACATGTACTCATTGGTCAGGACATCATTGGAAGGATCGCCATTGTAGAAACGGTCGACAAAGATCTGATAGAGCACGGCGCCCTTCATCCATTCGGGGACCTGATAACCGGGAAAGATTTTAAACTGATAGGATTGCCGGGGCGCTTTCAACTCAATTCCCCGCCGGCTGTAATAAACCTGTTTATTGCCCTGTCCAATCAGAAAGTAATAAAATAAGGGCTCGTCTGCTGTTTTGATATCCGCTGCAAAATAATCGAAAACGCCGTCACTGGAGCTCAGGAGCATTTCCGTCTCACCTCTATCCGTAATGAGCCGTACTGTATCAGTTGAATGACTTTTTACGCGGACTCTGACGGTAACCGGTTCGAAAGCACCGGATTGAGCTGGAAATCTGTAGCGCTCTGTTCCATCGGAATAAATATACCGGGCTTCAAATCGTTCCAGAGGCTTATTGTCGTCGCGGCCTTTTGCACTAAGACCCGAAATTATCAATAGGAATAATAGGCTGAACAGTATTTTATCTTTCATTATAAATTCCTCCCTCCATTGCCATGGAAGCTGTCCAGCTGACAGTCTTGTCCCTATCAGGCGTAAAAGCGGGATTACTGTGGTCGTCGGGATATTCGTCCAACTCTATCCAGGCCATTTTTACAGTCCAGGCAAGACCGCTTTCGTATTCCACTCTGTATGAATTCCCATCATCAAAAGCGAAATAAACCTTGCTGTCGGTTTTCTCGAATTTCATTAAGATAGACCAGATGCCGTCGCCGGCAGTCACATCGCCGTGGGTACCGTCATCATACATGGGATAGGTCGGCCAGCTGCCTCCGGCAAAAGCCAGTTCGCTGTCGGGATCATAGCGGAAAGTTCCCTTGATCGATAAGGGGGCTTTGAAATTTTCACTCTGATGAGTTGAATTCAACCAGACATTTTTTAGGGTCTCCGTATCGACAGTTATCAGGATATCAGCCGTTTTTTTCAGCGCACCTGCAGGAAGCACGTTCAGATCAATCTGCCGGCTTATCCCTTCACCGTTGATCATGACATCTACGGTAATGGAGACCGGTCCGCTTTGCTCAGGTGCCAGAAAATCGACTTCACCTTCTACAGTGCTTTTGAGAATATCCCCCCTGCTCGCATTCCAGGTAAACAGGGGAAATCCGGAACGCCCCGCATCCACCCGGCAGGACAGGGGAATTGATTTTCCCACTTCCACTTCCAGCGTTGGCGATGTGAGATCCACTGATGTTTCAGCTGAAAGATCAACTATGCAAACGCTTGCACTCAAAGCCAAAAAAAAGATCACTCTTTTCATTATTAAATTAACTCCTTTAATAGGGCCTGACAAAAGTTAAGCCGTATTAAAGATTTTCCATTATATTCCCGAATATGACAAGGATTTTTCTAAAGGAAGAAACCTGCCAACATGGCGACAAAGCCGGAAATGAGAAGACAGGAGATAATGCCGACGAATAGTCCGAAGAGCTGATTCCTCCAACCGGTAAAATGAAACCGCTTCCGCAACCCCGGAACAGTTCTGAACCGGCTGATGATAAGATTGAAAATCAGAATATGGAAAATAAGCCAGTAGAGGACGTTGCAGATCATCATGACATAAAATGAATGGAGAAACATGGGAAGGAATGAAATACGGACCTGGGAACCGGAAAATTTCCCTGCGACAGAATAGAGAGGGAACCCCACAATAAACATGGCGAAAAGGAAACCGGTAATAAAGGTCTGCCGGGATTCCCGTCTCGATTTCGGGGGAACTTCGCTTTGCAGATCATCGGGAAAGTCCTGCAGCCAGATCCTGGGATTAACGAGTACGGAAATAAGAATAATAAGGGCAAAACCTCCGGAATAAATCAGTCCGTCATTCACCAGATTATTAAAAAACATTAAAATCCCTTCCTTTCCGTGTAATAATACAGAAGTTATTACTGAAAAACAATAATCATATTTAAAGATATATTCTATAATTAATAATAAGGATTCTCCTGATAATGAATACAGATACTGACAAAACAGAAGCTATCCGTAACGAATTGAACCGCATATGGGATTCCATGATTGCCGACCCGCTAAGGGCGCTTGACGATTCAAAGGAAGCCCGGAAGCAGTCCCTGCAGATCGGATACGGCAAGGGAATCAGCGATTCCCTTTTTTACCAGGCCTGGTGTCTGATTTTTCTTTCAAGACTCAAAGAAGCCATTGAAATACTTTCCGACCTGGCAGAGCAATTCGGGAAATCTCCTCTCGATGAAGATTATATACGGGTTCTCAATGCACTTGGCGTTGCCTATCATGACCTGGGGGACAATTCCAATGCCTTTTTCTACTATTCGAAGAGCCTGCAGCTCAGCCGTGAAGCCGGATTGATAGAGAGGGAGCTCTCTGTTCTCAACAATATGGGGGGCTATTATCTCAGCTCGGAAAATTTTGAACAGGCTCTCAATCATTATCTGGAAATTTATGAAAAGGCAAAAAGCCACAATCAGTCGAAAGAGCTGCTTTCGGTCGTTCTGTCCAATGCGGGAAACTGTTATTTCAAATTGGGGGAACTGGATAAGGCGGAACAGTATTTTCTGGAAAGCCGCTCCTATGCGCGGGAGATAAAAAGCGGAATAAGTGAATCGGAGATATTATTCGACCTGGCTCAGATCAGCGATAAAAAAGGGAAAAAAACAGAAGCCGCCGCGTATATTGAACAATCTCTGAAATTGTGCCGCGAAGTGGATAATAAAAGGCTCGAATGCGAAATCCTCCTTTTTTCAGGTGAAAAAAATAAGGACGTCGCATCCTATGAAAAAGCTCTGGAACTGAGCAAAGAGATCGACAGCAAGCAGTATTATATGGAAGCCTGCAAAAAGCTTTCTCTCTTTTATGAGGAGTCTGCTATCTATGATAAAGCCCATGCTTTTCTCAAAGAAAGTTTCCAGATCGAGAAGGAGTTGAATAATCTTGCGGCCGAAAAGAAATTTCAGAACCTCGAAATGGAATACGAGATAGAAAGAAACCGCAGGAACGCCGAACTGTTCAAAAATGAAAACAGGGAACTCCGGGAGTCGCTCAACTGGATGACTCTTTTGAATAACATTACAAAAGAGGCCTTTGCCAGTCTTGATACGAACAGCATACTCTCCGGTATTTTCGAAAATATAAACAGGCTGATGGAAGTTACCCATTTCCATGCCGTCATACACGATAAGCAGGCGGCGGAACTGGAAGTCATAAAAGCCTACGAAGACGGAAGGGAGTTGGAACCTTTCCGTTTTACCGATGCTCCGGAGAAATCCTTTGCCGGGTGGACAATCGCCCACAGGAAGGTTCTGCTTATAAACGATATAGAAAAAGAATACAAAAAGTATATCGAGAAAAGAGCCACATACGGAAAGGGGCCGCTGGCGAAGTCCATACTGACCGTTCCTATATGTTTCAGAAATGATGAGATAGGCGCCCTGGCGATTCTGAGCCGTCATAAAAACGCCTATACGGAAGAGCATACTCAATTTCTCGAATCCCTTGCTTCTTTTCTTTCCATTGCAATTGATAACGCCCGTAACTATGAGAAAGTGAATGAACTCAACCGGATCATATCCCGTGAGAAAGAAGAGCTGGAAACAGCAAACAGGAAAATAATGGAGCTGGCGACTCATGATAACCTGACCGGACTGATAAACCGGAGAGTTCTTTTCGAACTGCTGGAAGCCTCTATGGAACAGGCGCGCCGTCGTGGTGAAATACTGGCGGTACTATTTATCGATCTCGATGATTTCAAACCGATTAATGATAATTTCGGTCATGATTTCGGTGATAAAGTTCTGAAAGAAGTGGCGGACAGATTAAAAAGAACCGTCAGAACGACAGATTCTGTTGCCAGAATAGGTGGTGATGAGTTTCTGATTCTACTCGATCCTGTAAAGAACAAAAGCGAGGCGCGCAGAGTCAGTCAGAAGATTTTAAAAGCGGTGAGCGAAACGATTCTGATTCAGGGCCATGAAGTCGAAGTGGGGATGAGCATAGGAATATCGACATTTCCGGAAGAGGAAACAACCGCGGAACAGCTTATTATCAATGCCGATTCGGCTATGTACACGATAAAAAAAGGGAATAAAAACGGAATCTGTTTTTTTGAGAAAACCTCATCAGCCGCTGATCATTAAAGAGGGATTTTTCAACACATCCTCATAATCGGGCAAAAACAGACTTTCCAGGAATCTGGCAAGGGAAAACCCGGCGGCATTGGCGATATCGGGACGCCCCATTTCCAGATAGAGCTTCTTATAGGTCATCAAGGCGATAAAAAGTGACTCTTTCTCCGCCAGGCTCTTAAGCAGCGTCAGGCGGTATTCTTCGGGAAAGACCTCCCATGCGACTGAAGAGAAATCGAATATGGACCGCCAGTTGAAAAGTTCCGTCGGACCAGTCAGGGCATAGAGAGAAGGATTAACAACGACCAGTTCATCGAGAATCTCTTTCAATTCCATTTTGTACTTATCGATCACATCAAACCTCTTCAAACAAAATAACAGATTTTTATTTTACATTCAAAACTGTTATAAACAAGTCTTTTTTCGGCCGGAAGCGGATTAGACCGCTTCCGGCTGAAAAGTTATTTCAGCAGAATGAATTCAACCCTTCTATTTTTCCAGGCGTTTTCAAGATCGCTGTGAGGAACAACAGGATTAGTCCCGCCTTTCCCTTCTACGTCCAACCGGGATCTCGCGATTCCGAGATCGATGAGACTGGCCTGTACGGTCTCCGCTCTCTGGAGAGACAGGGGCTGGAGTTCTTCGATCTCCTCTTTTTCCGCCAGCTTTTTATCGTAGAATTTAGTGCTGGCGGCGTTTCCTTCGATGATAATCCTGTAACTGGAATACTTTTTAAGGATTTCCGCAATTCTGGATAGGATTTTTTCATTTTTCTCTTTCAGATCACCCGCATCGTTATATTCAGCGCTATCCGGTTTAAAGGTGATACTGGATATCTGGATTTTGAACCTGTCTCCCTCTTTGACAACAAGAACATCGACTGGAATATCCCCTTCTATTGTTCGGGAATTGCCCAGCATATCGGTGATCGTGAAGATATAGGGATAATCCTCCGCAGACTGAACCAGTTCCCCTTTCATAGAGCGCCCGTCCCAGATTATTCTTTCCGATGGCCGCCCCCGTCCCTGGAATGATATAAACTCTCTGTTTTTAGGATCGTTGATAACCATGGACCAGTCCTTTACGGGACTGAGGTCATCTACGGCAATGGCGATATTCAGTTCGTCATCGACATTATCATCGTCCGGTGAGAACGGCTTGGGATTCATTGTAAGTCTCACATCGGGAGCGCTGCTGTCCACCAGAAAGGGAGTGGATTCGATAACCGGCTTATTTCCTTTGGCATATTCGATGGAAAAAACCGCTGTGTACTCACCTTCCACGACCGAACCGGCATCGCTTTTTCCATCCCAGTTCAGTTTCGACGGGATCTCAGCCATCTGAGTGCTGTCGAATGTTTTAACAGCTCTTCCCGCTGTTTTCATTTCGAGTTTCCACGAATCTATTCCCTTCCTGTTGCTGACAATAATGGAGAACTCCTGATGATTGAGTCCCTGATCGAGAGAGGGAGAGAAAGCGCTGTTTTTAGCGGTCAGGAAGACAGGCGTGTCTTCGGTATCGATAAGGAGATTATCAATTGTTCTGACGGTTCTGTTACCGGCTGCATCTTCGCTCCAGACCGTATATTTGTAGGAACCGTCACCGATAAAGTTACCGGACTCATCATTACCTTCCCAGACCAGGGCTTCCAGAGAATCGCTCCAGAACCAGCTTCGGATTTTTTTACCCGTTCTGTCTGTCATTTCCCCGTAGAACTCTTTTTCCCGGCCCGACGTCTGTCTGATTGTTACAGAATCCTTGCTTCCGTCTCCGTTCGGCGAAAACAGCGTGTAGGACGCTGAAATGTCGATAACAGGACTGACCGTATCGAGAATGAAGTTCCCCGATAAAGCATTCCGGACGTCGCCGTTGCTGAATACGATGTTAATATAGGCGGAGTAGGTTCCGTCGGGAGCGGTGGTTCCGTCATTCTTTTTTCCGTCCCAGTTTATCTGGCCGGGCATAGATCTCGAACCGCTCCAGTTTTTAATATCCTCACCGTCGCTGTTTCTGACAGAGATTTCGTACTTATCAATACTGCTGCCTTCTTTTTTAATTGGCTGCAGGGTTATGGTGTCTTTGTTCCCGTCTCTATTCGGAGAGAACGCATCGAGATTGACTGAAATAGCCGCTTCGGTTTCGCTGTTATCCAGTTTGACGGTGACGATTTCGCTCCGCCCTATATTCCCGGCTTTATCCGTTGCCGTCAGATAATAGTTGTAGGTTCCGTCGGGAGCGATTTTACCGCTCTCGTCCCGGCCGTCCCAGAAAAGGGTATTGTCTAGTCCGCTTTTCCAGCTCCATTTCTTGACGACCTTGCCGTTGCTGTCTTCAATGATTCCTGTCCATTCGTCTTCCCTGGACCCCGATTGGGTGAAGCGGGCTTCATCTTTATTGCTGTCGCCGTTGGGAGAGAAGATTTCGTAGGAACTGCTCAGACTGGCGGAGGGTACCGTAATATCGACATGGAATTCCGGTGATTCAGCAGTGGGGTTGTAACCGCTCTGATATCTGATAGTCAGCTTGCCCTTATATGTTTTTTCAGACAGAACAGCATTAAAGCGGTTCCTGCCGTTATAGGAAATATTCTCGGGAATGACGCCCCAGCCATCCTCCCTGCTGGAGAATGTCTTTTCCGCCGTACCGCTTTCGTTGAGAATATCGAGCTGCCATTCGACAATCCCGGTTTTAACGGGAACATCGAGGGAGAAGATGATCTCCTGCTCTCCTGTCTCAGTCGCCGGCGCAAACCAGGCTTTGTCGATGTAGAGATGTACAGGCGGCTTTTTTGTATTGACGATAATATTCGATATGATGTTGTTTTTGACTTCATCCAGTGAGTCTTCCAGTTCAATAACCGCATAATCGTATTCTACAGCGGGAACAAGCGCTTCATCAGTGGTCAAATCATCCCGGAAAGTCTGATTTTCAACTTCCTTTTTGACGGTGTTGCCCGCTTCATCTATAGCGATGACTTCATACTGATATACACCATCGGGAACGAGGTTACCTTCGTTGTCCGTACCGTCCCAGACCGCGTTGTCCAGAGTTCCGTACCAGACAAATTCTTTTACGACATTTCCGGCAGCATCGGTTATGGTTCCTTTCCATTCCGACTCCTCTGAACCGGACTGGGAGAACTGAATAACATCTTTGTTTCCGTCGCCATCGGGAGAGAAAATAAGATCGGTTCCCTCAATAGCGGCTACTTCAACGGTGGGAGCCAGGGTATCGATGATGAACTGTCCATAATAGGGTTCTGTATAATTCAGATTGTCGTCCCAGAAGACTATTTCAAAGCTGTAGATTCCGTCTTCCACCATTTCACCGGAATCCGCTTTACCGTCCCACCGGAATGACTGGGGCACGGAAGTTCCCTCTTTCGCGGAGACAATTTTGTGGAAGATGTTTTTTATGGATTCGTTTTCCGGCCTTTCGTTTTTATTGTAAATCGATTTAATGATTTCTCCGCTTTCGTTTTTTATTAAAAGCGAATACCCCTTGATATATCTCTCATCTTCTACTGATATGGGAATATTCAGCTCATCCTGGATTCCATCAAAATTCGGAGAGATGTAAATCACTTTATCAAAATCGACGCGAAGATCCGGCGGATTGTCATCGAGTACGCCGAAGGGAATGGTAAGCCCTCCACCGAAAGCCCAGACATCACCATAGAGAGGCGCGGCGGCGGCATTGATATTCATTTCGCTGGATCCGAGCAGATCCGCCTTTTCCTTGCCGCCCAGGGGTATTTTCACAGAAACCCCGACCGAAGGAATCAAAGTCTTCGCTTCTCCGGCAATGGCGTCCCGGAAAGAAAAAGATGAGGAAGCCTCAATATTGACTATTCCGGCTATGAGGATTTCAGTTCCCATATCCAGTTTCACATCGACAAAGGTCGGGACCCTGAGATCTCCCGTAAAGGACCATCTGAAATTTTTCATATCAAAGAGATCAAAACCGACGCCGGCTCCGAGGGTAATATTTCCCGGAATAGCCAGGTCGTATCCGAAAGCGGCATCTCCGAATCCTTTCCCCAGATTCGTGAGACTGGCGCCCCAGCGGAAGTTTTTCATAAAGGATATCTGACCCGGTAAATGAAGGAATCCCAGATTGAGTCCCAATCCCCAGTCCGATGAGGTCGAAGTTCCGGCATCCCATCCTCCCGAAAGATTAAAACCGGCGCCTATGTAAAAATCGGAATAGATTTCTTTGGAAAAAGTGAAATTCCCCGTAAAAACGTTTCCGAAATCCATGACCGACCCGTCTATACCGTTCGTGCCGATCCAGCGGAGAGAACCTGTAAGAACCCCGTATTTCGTGGGAAACGAGGCACCCAGATTCACGGCATGGCCGGAACCGGTCAGCGTCCCGAGCCCCTGCAGATTTATGTAGTTGATATCGGCTGTCATTCTCTGAAATCCGGCCGCGACAGCCGGATTGTACATCGTGTTATGGGGTGTATCCATATCGACAATATGTACGCCCCCGCCGAGATTCTGTATGGAATACAAGTTAAAGATAGTATCGCCTGAGGAATGAACCGATTGCCCGAACAGGGCGGAAACCCATATAATGGAGCATACCAAAGCTGCGATTTTTTTCATTTGAACAATCCTCCTTGGGATTTTAACATAAAACTTTCAGTAAAATAGTATATCGTAGAGATCGGTTATATCCAATATTTTCGGTTTTTTGGGGGGCGTCTATGACAAAAAAATGGTATTATGACGATGATTTCTGGATAACATACGGACCCGTTATGTTCGACAGGGAAAGGAACAGATCGGCCTCCTATGAAATAGACAATCTCATCATGCTGGCTGATCTGCAGCCCGGTGACGCGGTTCTTGACAGCTGCTGCGGACAGGGACGTCATTCCCTGATCCTGGCCGATAGAGGGATGAGGGTTACAGGCGTGGATATCACGCGCCCCTATCTGAAAACGGCCAGGGAGAAAAGAGACAAATCCGGTTTTGATATTGAGTTCATTCATGAGGATATACTCAATTTCAGTAGAGCGAATGCCTATAAAGCTGCCTTTAATCTCTACAACTCCCTCGGATATTTTGATGATCCCGATGATGATAGAAAATATTTCAGGAACATTTATGATTCACTGGAACCGGGCGGGAAATTCATAATCGAATGCACGGGCAAGGAAGTCCTCGCCAGAGATTTCAGAGATTGTTTCTGGTATGAGTACGACGATTTCAAGATTATGGTGGAATATGCCATCAATCTGAACTGGACGGAACTTGAGACGAGATGGATTTTCCTCAAAGAGGGAAAGGAAACCGATGCGACATTCCGCCACAGAATCTTTTCCGCTCTGGAACTGGCACAGCTCCTGTCGGAAACGGGATTTCAGATGATAGAATTTTTCGGCGATTATGAGGGTATTCCCTATGATCAGAATGCCCGGCGACTGATTGCTATCGCCACGAAATAATCGAAAAATCACTATCCTTCAATTCAAAATAATTTCCGGCTCCGGAAGACAGGACAACCTCTTTCTCTTTTGTAACGAAAATGGCTTCGGCTCCTTCGATTTCCTCTATGAGCTTCATCCCTTCATCGATCCCCAGAACGAAGAGGGAGGTTGACAGTGCATCGGCATCCATGGACTTTTCTGCAATAACGGAAACTGACGCCAGTTCATTCTCGACGGGGTATCCGGTCCAGGGATCCAGTATGTGATGATATCTCTTCCCCTCATATTCAAAGAAGCGCTCGTAGATTCCCGAAGTGACAACAGTACTGTCGACGACGGAAACCAGACCGATATGCCTTCCTCTGTTATCGAAAGGATTCTGAATGCCGATTTTCCAGGGGACACCGCCGGGCTTGCTTCCGAGAACAACTATATTGCCTCCGAGATTGATGATAGCCCTCTCGACCCCTTCCGATAGAAGAAATTCTTTAACCTTATCACCTACATACCCCTTGGCGATACCGCCCAGATCCACTTTCATACCTTTGTCGGTCAGAAAAACACTATGATCCTCCTCATTGATCAGCACTTTTCTGTAATCAGTCAATTTCCGTACCGCTTCAATTTCAGCAGGATCGGGCGGACTGACAGCGTTTCCCGTGACGATCCCCCACAACCCGACCAGAGGAGCAATTGTAGGATCGAAAGCTCCGCCCGACATGGAGGCATAGGCTTTTGCAGCCTGAAGGACCTCCATCGTGTCGGGAGAAACCTTTGCATATGATTCTCCGGCAGCCCGGTTAACTTCGGACAAGTCGCTGTCTTCGATCTGAAGACTCATGAGGCGTTCTTCTCCCGCTATTATTTCAAAAGCCTTTTCAAACAGTTCAACAGGTTCACTTCTGTCGAGAGAGAGAACGCAAACCGTGCCCAGCAGGAGACGGTTATCGGAGCGGGGATTAAATTCTTCTGAGGAGCAGGAAGCGAGTATGATTATGATCAGAAGATTCAGAATTCCGAATGGCCGGCTTGTTACTTTCATAATAGAAAATCTATCATATATGGCTATACTGGAAAAGCTGTGTTTTTTTTCATTTCCCTAAGGCTTCCGATTATGATAAAATCCCTATATTCCAAGGGAATTATAAACCGCAAAAACGAACACTCGGTAAGGGAGAAGTCAGATGAAAATCCGGCAGAAAATGCTTATAATGGAATTATCAACAGCGGGGGCCTTTATCATCGCCATTACGCTGTTTCTGATCCTTCTTCAAAATATTATCAGTTTTAAAAACATGGAGATCGAATCTCAAAAAGTTCTGAACAAACTCAATCAGATTAACTACCGAACCTCCATGCTCATTAATAGCCGTTCGAATTTTACGGAAATGGATTATCTCTGGCAAGCTTCGGTTTCCACCTATTCCCGGCACCTGGAGGAACTGAACGCAAACCCCGACATGCGGTTGATCGGAAAGAAGCTCTCGCAGGATATTCTGCACCTGACAAACCGGTGGGAAGACCTGAGAAAGGAAACGCTGGACGGTTTCAGCAGTTTGGTAAAAGAGATCACCTTGATAAACCTGAAGATGAAGGTCGGGGATTTTACTTTCAATTACGCTTACAACTTTAAAGATCTCGACGACCTTCTGACAGAGACGGAAATAGAGCTGCTCGGGAAATTCATAGAGGAACAAAGAGCGGTTGAACTGGAAATGGTCAGCTATACGACCATCATGAAAACTCTGATTTACGGAATCTCCGTAGAAATAGAAAGAAGAATCGCTTTTACGCTTTATCTGATTCTGGGTCTTCTCGTCCTCATTATTACGGCGGCTCTTATCGCGGCCTTCCTCTATGCGAGGGGGCTGTCCAGTCAGGTCCGGCAGATACAGAACACGGCATCACTCGTAACGGCAGGAAACTTCAATGTAAAGCTCGATATACGTTCCACTGATGAATTCAAAGCCCTTTCCGACAACTTCAACACCTTTACGGATATGCTCTGGACCAGACTCGATGCGGTCCGGACTATTATGAAGGATATGGCTGAACTCAGCGGTGATATGGATGATATAAAAACTGTCGAGCGGGAAATCCTCAATCTGGCAGTTCAGAACTCCCAGGCCGATGCGGGAGCGATTTTCCTCTACGATGAGGAGGAACAACTTCTCCGTCCCGCTTTTGTCAAAGGAGATTTTCCTCCGCCCTACCCTGTTCCGGCATCGATAACCCAGAACCCCGAAAAAGCTTTCGAGCATTTCAGAAAAACCGATATAACTCCGGGAGACAGCGTCATCGGAAAAGTAGCCAGTACGGGTGAAGCCATCTTTATTAAAAACGGGGACCAGACAAGAGAGCTCCCTCAACGCTGGTCCAATGACCCCCTTCATATTTCCTCATTCATGGCTATCCCCCTGCTTGTCTCCAATAACGTACTGGGCGTATTCGCTCTGGCAAAAAAAGAACCCTATGTCTATTTTACCGATTTGAGTTTTACGAATATGAAGACCTTCGGGGAATATACGGCTCTATCGATTGACAACAGATACAAATATAAGGAACTGAAGGAAAAGTTCGAGCTCTCAAGAGAGCTTTCAATCGCCACGGAAATTCAGCAGGGTCTCCGCCTCAATAAACTGCCCCGGTTTAAAAATTTTGAAATATCGGCTTTTCATAAAACAGCCAAAGGGATAAGCGGTGACTATTATGATATTTTCCGCATTTCCGAACATAAAACTGCCGTAGTCGTATGCGACGTGGCCGGAAAGGGAATTCCCGCCGCGCTTGTCATGGTTATGATCAGAACCATATTGCGGGTTATAGCTCATCCCGACAGGGACGCCGGTACCATGCTGACAACATTGAACAATACGATTTCCGGAAAAGTGGGTTCGGATCAGTACGCGACGATGGGTATTATAATTGTAGATACCCAAACCGGTGAATTGACCTTTTCCAATGCTGCGGATCTGCCTCTGAATATCTACAGAAAGGAAAACGGCCGGTTCAGCAGCTTTAATACGGAAGGATTGCCTGTCGGGGTTGATAAGGAGACTGTATATCCTCAGCAGAGCATACAACTTAATCCCGGAGATATCGCGGCTATCTGTACGGACGGATTGACGGAAGCCAGAAACATTCACGGCAACGAGTTTTCCATGAAAACACTTCTCCGTGAAATAAAAAAATACAATGAGAAGGATGCGGGAGAAATATCCGAAATCATAGGCAAGGAAATGGAGATATTCATGCGCGGTTCCTACCTCTACGATGATCAGTCTCTTTTAATAATGAAGTATAAAGGTGAATAACTGATGACAATAAGGACAAAACTTTTTTCCATAGGATTTCTGATTATTTTCGGTTTTATTTCCGCGTCGATTTTTATTTATCTTCAGTTTCAGGAAGCCATGGATCTCAAGAGAATTGAACTGGAAGGTGTCAAGATCCAGACCCTTCAGAACGGCTTGTCCCTGAAAAGCGCCCAGTTTATTTCCGACAGGAATCTGATAAGCGACACCTATGAAGACTGGCTCGATTCCTACAGTGAGTTCTATAAGGAACTGAAGAACTTTACGCAGAATCCCGGGATAAACAACCTGGGTGGAAAAATCAATTATCTCCTTGCGGATATTACCAACGGTTGGGATACTCTCTTTAACGACTATTACAAACCGATCAACATTCAGTTGAATGTTCTGATGAATGATCAGGCTCTTAAAGAAATTGATACGGACAGAACCAGTATAATCGATCTGTACGAAATGCTTAAAAGCGGAGAAATAGACAATGGGAAGTTAAGAGAGGAGTTTGCTCTGCTCGAAAACAACATGGCCCTTATCGATCAATCGATGAATGAAATTAATGCTCTGTTCGCTGTCACTCTTCTTGAAATAAACAATGGTATCAGAAATCTGATTTTAGCGAACCGGATCAAATCGATTCAACTTATCGGCCTGATTCTCGGCTTCATTGTCGTTATCAGTATGCTATTCTCCAGACAGACGACAGTAAATATCCAGAAGATGGAAAAATATATTGCAAGACTGGCTGAGGGGGATTTTTCAGCCCGTCTCGAAATCAGATCCCGTGATGAGTTCGGAATCCTTTCAAGAGACTTCTCAGTGTTCACTGATACACTTTGGGAAAAAATGAATTCCCTCCGCGATGTTATGAGGGATATTGGCAACTCCATTTCCGTTGATCTTAACCAGCAGGGATTTATCGACAATATAGTTGAACTGGCAATCGATAGTTCGAAAGCCGATGCGGGAATCATGTTCACAGTCGAGGAGGAATCGAGAAAACTGGTCGTTTCCAATATATCGGGATATTTCCCGCCTCCTTTTCAGGTATCCCGAAAAGTCAGTAACCGAAAGGACAGTCTCATAGCCTATTTTAAATCAATTACTTTTGATGTCGGGCAGGGCCTGATCGGAGAAGTGGCTTCTTCAGGCACTCCCGTGTTTATCCGCGATTCCTTTGAGGATAACAGGCTGCCTTTCAACAGCTTTCCCGAAGATGAGCTCTACATCAGCTCCATGCTCCTCATTCCCCTGATCGTCGGAAACCGTCTGCTCGGAATTATCGGTGTTTGCAAAACCAGTGAAGGAGATCATTTTTCGGATCTGGACTTCTCTTTCCTCCGGTCCTACGGCGAGTACTCTGCCATGGCTCTTGACAACCTGAACAAATACCGGGAGCTGCTGTCCCGCCACGAGCTGGTGAGAGAGCTGAACGTTGCCTCGGACATCCAGAAAAACCTGCTTCCCGAAAAGCTGCCCGTTGTCGGCAGCGCTTCGCTCCATGCCTATTCGGAAGCAGCCAAAGGTATCAGCGGAGATTACTACGATGCTTTCAAATTAGACGAGAACAAACTGCTGATAACAGTGTGCGACGTTGCGGGAAAAGGTGTACCCGCCTCTCTGGTCATGACCATGATACGGACGATTCTCCGCCTTATTACATCCTCCACCCATAATGCCCGCTCGGTCGTTACGATGCTGAATAATCTTCTGACGGCCAGACTCGGGATCGACCACTTCGCCACTATCGGCCTCTTCATTTACGACACGGAAAAAAAAGTTGTCTCCTATACGAACGGGGCGCATCACCCCCTTTATGTGTACAAGGCAGATAAAGATAAATTCGTAAAATTCGATACGGACGGACTCCCTCTGGGACTCGAGGCGAACACGGTCTTCGGGCATAAGAGATTTCAGGTTTCCCCGGGAGATTACCTGGTTCTCTTTACCGACGGTCTCAATGAAGCCCGGAACAGCGCCGGAGAGGAATTTTCCACCAATCGACTACTATCCATCATCAGAAAAAATGCGGCTCTCGATCCGGCCAGCCTGACGGCAGAGATCAGAAACAATCTGAACGTTTTTACCGAGGGGATGGATCAGCACGACGATCAGACCCTCCTCCTGATGAAAGTCAATTAAAACGCTTGTACTGAAGAGCTCTGTAGATTCTCGCACATCCCGAAGTTAAGGCGGCGATGCCGATAAGCCGCAATATGATTTCCGCTGCAAAAAGAGGGGCGGCCAGAAGCAGAATTCCCAGCAGGAAGAGTATGAGAGAACTGAATGTTCCGGTCCGGCCTTTCCTGAACTGATAGTCGATGATTCCCGATATGAGAAAAACAATTCCCAGCAGGATGAGAAGGGCGGAAGCGCCCAGTTCGCCGAATCCTTTCGGATGGGAAACAATGACAGCCGAGAGGATGACTTCAAAAGCCCCCCTGAGCACAGTCCCCCACCATAAATCATTTACCGTATTCGTTCTGAATCCGACCACGAGCTGCGTGATTCCGTCCAGGGCGATAAATACTCCGAAAAGAACTGCCGTTAAGGCAAGCCCCGAAGTGGGATTTATAAGCAGAACGGATCCGACGAGGCTTATGAAGAGGCCGCGTACCAGGAAAATTTTCCAGGATTTTCCCAGAATCTGCTCATAGGGATCCTGCTCTTCAACTGTTCCTTCCATTCTCTTCCTCCTCTTCAAGGCTTCCCAGAATCTGATTGTAATATATTTGATATTTCTGAATCAGGCCGTTTGTAAAATGAATGCTGAAAAGATCTTTTTTCCCTCTCCGGACCTCATTCATACAGGTCTTTATCTCGAAATCGTTCAGGTATGTGGCGAATCTCTGCCAGAGTCTCAACCGGTTCTCCTCCGTCAGATCCATATAGCGGGATTCCAGTTCCTCTTGTACAAACTCCATAGGAGAACTCCTCTTTCCATGTTAATATGAACTTACCTATTAAAATATAGAAAAATACAATTAGAGGAAACAAGTATGTTCGGAAAAATGAAAGAGGATCTTCAAAAGACATTTACAGAACTGAAGGAACAGGGGCTCTACAAGAATGAGAGAATCATCACCTCGCCCCAGGGCGGAGAAATAACCGTATCGTCCGGAGCGAAGGTACTGAATTTCTGTTCCAATAACTATCTGGGCCTGTCGGGAAACAGAGAAGTGGTCAAAGCTGCTCAGGATGTTATGGAAGACCGCGGTTACGGGCTCTCTTCAGTCAGGTTTATCTGCGGAACCCAGGATATTCATAAAAACCTGGAGAAGAAGGTTTCGGAATTTCTGGGAACGGAAGACACGATACTCTACTGCGCCGCCTTCGATGCGAACGGCGGGGTCTTTGAACCCCTTCTGTCGGAGGAGGATGCCATAATTTCCGATGAGCTGAATCACGCCTCCATTATCGATGGGGTCAGGCTCTGTAAGGCACAGAGATTCAGATATAAGCATTCCAATATGGAAGATCTTGAAAAAGCCCTGAAAGAGGCTTCCGGAGCACGTTACAGGATAATCGTCACCGATGGAGTTTTCTCCATGGACGGCGATATTGCCAGACTCGATGAGATCTGCGATCTGGCTGACAAATACGACTCTCTGGTCATGGTCGATGATTCCCATGCCACCGGATATATCGGCGAAAACGGCAGAGGTACGGCGGAACACTGCGGTGTCACAGGACGTGTGGATATCATAACAACAACCTTCGGTAAAGCCATGGGCGGCGGTAACGGCGGCTGCACATCGGGACGGAAAGAGATTATTGAAATGCTGCGGCAGAAATCCCGGCCTTACCTTTTTTCCAATACGCTGGCACCGGCCATCGTGGGTGCGACGTCTAAAGTCATTGATATTCTCAGCGAATCCAATGAACTGTCCCGGAAGACCCGCTCCAATGCGGCTTATTTCAAAAAGAAAATGACCGATGCGGGGTTCGATATTGTTCCGGGCGACACGGCAATCATTCCCGTTATGCTCTATGATGAGCCTTTGGCTCTCAATATGGCGGACAAACTTCTCGAAGAGGGGATTTATGTTATCGGCTTTGCCTTCCCCGTGGTTCCCAGAGGAAAAGCCCGTATCAGAACCCAGATATCGGCGGCTCACAGCCTGGCTGATCTGGATAAAGCTGTTGAAGCCTTTATTAAAATCGGGAAGGAACTGAAAGTCATATAATGGAAAAACTGCTCAAAGGAGTCGTTCATTTCCGCAAAAGCGACTTCGAGGCGCATAAAGAACTATTCTCGGAACTGGAATCAGGTCAGCATCCCCACACGCTTTTTATCGGGTGCTCTGATTCCAGAGTCGTTCCCCATATGATTACACAGACCCTGCCCGGCGAGCTGTTCATAATCAGAAACATCGCCAATATGGTTCCCCGATACAGGATTGCCGACGAATATCTCTCGACGACCTCTGGGATCGAGTATGCTGTCAAAGCTCTCGAAGTGGAGACCATCGTAGTCTGCGGCCACAGTAACTGCGGAGGCTGTGCTCTGATTCATCAGCCCGTCGAAGCAAAGAGAGACCTGCCCAACGCCTCCAAATGGCTGGAACTGGCATCCTCGGTCAAGGAACAGGTCAACAGGGAGCTTCCCGATCACAATGACGAAAAAGCACGAGCCTGGCTTACGGAACAGATGAATGTTCTGGAACAGCTTAAGCACCTGCTGACCTACCCCTACATTAAGGAAAAAGTCATAAACGGGAAGCTTCAGCTCCTGGGATGGCACTATATCATAAGTACAGGAGAAGTTTATCAATACGACAAGGAACAGGAGTCTTTCGTTTTGCTGAATTCCCAATAAGTTCCGAAAATCCTTGCTTAATCGAGAGACATGGACTAAACTCCAAACATCTGTTTGTTAATCTAACATTTGTTTGGAGTATTTTTATGACAAACCGGGAAAAAGAAGTTCTTGATCTTATCCGATCCAACCCTCTTATCAGCCAGCTTGAATGTGCTGATAAACTTGGAATCAGCCGTTCGGCTGCTGCAGGGCATATTATGAACCTCACAGCAAAAGGGTACATCTCGGGAAAAGGCTATATTCTCAATGAAGAACCTTATGCAGTGATCATCGGCGGGGCGAATATGGACATACTGGGGACACCCGCCGGTAAATTCGTGGAAAGGGATTCCAATCCCGGAAAGGTATCTCTCTCGCCCGGTGGTGTGGGTCGCAACATAGCGGAAAATCTCTCCCGGCTGGGCTCGAAAGTTAAACTTCTGACCGTACTGGGCGATGACCTTTACGGAAGTAAACTCCTCGAGTCCTGCGCAGATTGCGGCATTGATACAAGCCATATAAAGTTCAGCTCCCGTTACGGAACGTCTGTTTATCTCTCCATCCTGGATGGCAAAGGTGATATGATTTCAGCTGTATCAGATATGCATCTGATTGACGAACTGGACAGGAATTATCTTGAAAGCAAACAGGGAGTCATTAATGGAGCATCTCTGATTATCCTCGATGCCAATCTTTCACAACAGGTATTAACTTTTCTGGCAGAGAAATACGGAGACTCAAAAGATATTTTCGTCGATACCGTCTCCACAGCTAAAGCCGGCAAAATTATTCCTCTTTTAAAAAAGCTTCACACGATCAAACCCAATGTACTGGAAGCCGGAATCCTGACAGGAATGATCGGGGAATCCGGTGCATCTATCGAGCAGATGGCCGATAAGCTCCTGGACACAGGAATAAAAAGAATCTACCTCTCTCTGGGAGATGAGGGTATTTTCTATAAAGACGGGAGTATATCCAGGCACTACAAGGGTGTGAAAGTTGAACCGGTCAATACAACAGGTGCCGGCGATGCCTTCACAGCGGCCCTGGCGTACTCTTATATGAACGATTTTCCGGCGGATAAGACTCTGGCTTTCGCCTCGGCAGCATCCCGCATGGCTGTAATGAGCCATGAAACGATTAATAAAGACATATCGGCTGATAAATTAGAGCAGATGATAAAGGGAGAATACAATGAATAAATATCTGGACCTGAGCGATGAAGTCAGAGAGGCGCTACAGGCGGGACGACCGGTCGTCGCACTGGAATCGACCATTATTTCCCACGGCATGCCCTACCCCCAGAATGTGGAAACGGCCCGCAGGGTTGAGGATACAATCAGAAAAGAAGGAGCCGTACCGGCGACTATCGCCATCCTGGGAGGGCGCTTGAAAGCGGGTTTGACCGAAGATCAGCTTGATTATCTCGGAAAAGCCGGTACCGCTGTCACAAAAGTGAGCCGCCGGGATATCCCCTTCATAGCGGCAACGGGAAAGGACGGAGCAACGACAGTCGCATCGACCATGATCATCGCCTCCATGGCGGGCATCCGCTTCTTTGCCACCGGCGGTATCGGCGGAGTCCACAGGGGCGCGGAGAAAACTTTCGATGTATCAGCGGACCTCCAGGAACTGGCGGAAACGGGAGTTGCCGTGTTCTGCGCCGGAGCCAAATCCATTCTCGATATCGGACTCACGCTCGAATACCTGGAAACACACGGCGTGCCGGTCATCGGCTACGGCACAGAGGAAATGCCGGCCTTCTATACGCCGCGAAGCGGATATTCCGTCGATTACCGCCTCGATACACCGGAGGATATTGCGGCAGTTCTCAAGACGAAATGGGAACTGAATCTCAAAGGCGGAGCCGTTATTGCCAATCCCATTCCTCAGGAGTTCGCTATGGACGATTCGGTTATAGGCCATGCCATAGAACAGGCTTTAAGAGAACTGAATGACAATGGAATAAAAGGAAAGGAATCCACACCGTTTCTCCTGGCCCGCGTATCGGAACTGACAGGAGGAGACAGTCTGGCATCCAATATCCAGCTTGTGCTCAATAACGCGATTGTAGCAGCGAAAACAGCTATCGCCTTTACAAGATAAATTATCTTATATAAAAAAAGGGGAACTTCACGCTCCCCTTTTTGATATACACTCAATCGATACCCGCTTTTACTTGTTCTGGATTTTCGCCCAGGTATCTTTCAGAGCGACGACTCTGTTGAAAACAGGCTTATCCTTGCTGTGATGTCTGGAATCGGCGCTGAAGTATCCTTTTCTCAGGAACTGATAGGGATGCCCCGGAATGGCTTCGGCCAGAGAAGGCTCGACTTTGCAGTTCTCGAGTATGGTCAGGGACTCTTTGTTCAGATAGTCTTTATACTCTTTCCCCTCTTCCATGTCCGCCATATCTTCCAGCGTGAAAAGAGGCTCATACAGTCTCACCTGGGCATTCACCGCATGTTCTGCCGATACCCAGTGCAGAGTTCCCTTTACTTTTCTTCCGTCAGGCGCGTTCCCGCCTTTTGTCTCGGGATCATATGTACAGCGGATTTCAACAATTTTCCCTTCGCTGTCCTTTACGACCTCGTTGCAGGTAATGAAATAGGCGTGTTTCAGCCGGACTTCACGGCCGGGAGCCAGGCGGAAGTACTTTTTCGGAGGCTCTTCCATAAAGTCTTCCCGCTCGATATAGAGCTCACCGGAAAAGGGCACGTCCCTGAAGCCCGCATCCTCCGCCTGGGGATTGTTCTCTGCCTCGACCATCTCCGTCTTTCCCTCTTCCCAGTTGGTAATGACCACCTTCAGGGGATCGAGAACGGCCATGACGCGGTCCGCCGTCTCATTGAGCTCCTCTCTGATAATAAAATCGAAAAAGTCCATATCAATGAGGCTGTTGACTTTCGAAACGCCTATTTCCTTCGCAAATCTTCTCACGGCGGAGGGAGTGACTCCTTTTCTGCGCAGTCCCGATATGGTGGGCATGCGGGGGTCGTCCCAGCCGTCAACCAGCCCGGAGCTGACCAGCTCCAGAAGGTAGCGCTTGCTCATGACCGTGTTTGTGAGATTGAGCCGGGCGAACTCGATCTGCTGGGGATGGCAGGGCGCCGTCACATTATCGAGAAACCAGTCGTAGAGAGGTCTGTGGTTTTCAAATTCCAGTGTACAGATGGAATGGGTAATCCCTTCGATGGCGTCTTCGTAACCGTGAGCGAAGTCGTACATGGGATATATATGCCATTTGTCACCGGTTCTGTGATGAGCCGCGTTTTTGATCCGGTAGATAGCGGGATCACGCATATTCATATTGACGTGGGACATATCTATTTTAGCTCTGACGATATGCTCTCCGTCTTTGTATTTTCCATTTTTCATGTTCTCGAGCATCTCGAGATTTTCCTCAATGGATCTGTCCCTGTAGGGTGAGTTTTTTCCGGGAGTTGTCGGCGTACCCCTGTATTCCCTGATCTCTTCGGCGCTGAGGCTGTCGACATAGGCCTTTCCGGCTCTTATCAGTTGGAGGGCGTATTCATAGAATTGGTCAAAGTAATCCGAAGCGTAATAAATCCGGTCCGTAAGATCAAAACCGAGCCACTCGATATCCCTGATAATGGACTCAACATATTCGGTTTCCTCTTTTTCGGGATTGGTATCATCGAAACGGAGATTGCATTTCCCCCCTTCGTAGTCTTCGGCAATTCCGAAGTTGAGACAGATGGATTTGGCATGTCCGATATGGAGATAGCCGTTCGGTTCCGGCGGAAACCTGGTGTGAACCCTGGTTCCGTTCTTGCCGGTTTCCAGATCGTGATTAATGATCTGTCTGATAAAATCCGGTCCCTTTTTTCCTTTTTCGCTTTCCTCTTCGATTACTATGTTTTCCTTTGCCATACTAACTCCAATAGTTGTTCTATGAATGGAGTCATACTAGCATAAAAGATATTGCTGTGGAAGCGCTCTTCTACTGGAGAAGTATGGAAAGGAGATCGAGAATCCGGTCTTTTCCGTTGTCAAAAAGAAGCATTCTCCCCGATGAGGAAATACGCATGATCGTCACCTCGCTCCCCCCCTCTTTCAGGGCATCGCCCATGCGCTCAAAGCCTTCCAGAGAATAAGAGAGATCATCGTCGCCGTAAATGATGAAAAAACGGCTGGGCTTCACCTTATCCATTGACCGGGAGCTTTCCCGGGCTTGCCGATCGATATTGGACAGAGAGGCATAATCGGCAAAAGGGGGATAGGATTTTGCCGCTCCGGCTGCAAATGCCGCGTTCAGATCATCGTTGAGAATATCAAAGGAACCGGCTCTGTTCCTGCCGTAACCATAGGGAAGCCGGGGCATGAGATAATGGAAGTAAGGGAGGGAAGCTATCTTCTGAAAAAACCCGGCGCCCCGGTTAATCCGCTCTCCGTGGACCGGCGAAAGAAGCAGATATTTCTCAGCCGAGACGCCGTTCCTGGCCAGCTCGAGAGCCTGCAGGGAACCGTCGCCTGTCGACATGACAGTGATTTCATGTTTTTTTCCGACCATAGCGCTATACAGATTGAAGAGGAAA
>JAFGXR010000032.1 GCA_016936555.1 Spirochaetales bacterium
GCTCCCCCGGACATGAAATCGCGATGCCGCGATTTTACAAAGAGTGCGAGCCGGCGAGCACTCATCCATGAGGACCATTCGAGTCCGTCCGAACTGATTAAAAAAGAAAAGGTTCAACCGTAAAAGCTGAACCTTTCTTTAGCTCCCCCGGACGGACTCGAACCGCCGACCTAGTGATTAACAGTCACCCGCTCTACCAACTGAGCTACAGGGGAATATAGCAACGATGGTTAATGTATCTTTTTCACTTCATTCTGTCAACGGTCAAAAAATAAAAGGACAAAAAAACCGGACCCTCAGATCCGGTTATCTCAAAATCGAAGTTTCTTAAAGAAGATCATCCTTGAGTGCAGGAGCTACATCGATTTTCTCCCAGGGGAATATATCCCGACCGAAGTGGCCGTAAGCTGCCGTAGGCTTGTAGATAGGTCTCTTGAGGTCAAGCGTTCTGATAATTCCCGCCGGCGTCAGATCGAAATGACGGCTTACCGCCGCTTCAATCAGCTCTTCGTCCACTTTGCTGGTTCCAAAAGTATTGACAAAAATGGAAACCGGCTCGGCCACACCTATAGCATAAGCCAGCTCGACTTCGCAGGTATCGCAGAGATCGGCCGCAACAATATTTTTGGCAATATAACGGGCCATATAGGCTGCTGAGCGGTCAACTTTGGAAGGGTCTTTTCCGGAGAATGCCCCGCCACCGTGGGCTGCCGCACCTCCGTAGGTATCGACGATGATCTTTCTTCCTGTCAGGCCGGCGTCTCCTTCGGGTCCGCCGATGACAAAACGGCCCGTGGGATTGATATGGTAAACCGTATCCCCTGTCAGCATTCCCGCCGGAAGACTTTTCTTAATGACTTCTTCGATCAGCCCTTCCCTGATAGTATCGTACGATGCTTCGGGACTGTGCTGGTGGGAGAGTACTACAGTCGAAACATGGGCGGGTTTCCCGTCCCTGTACTCGACAGTCACCTGACATTTTCCGTCGGGCCTCAGAAAATCGAGCACATTATTCTTTCTCACTTCAGCCGCTTTTCTCATTATGGAATGGGAAAACTGAATAGGGGCGGGCATAAGCTCTTTCGTATCGCGGCAGGCGAATCCGAACATCATGCCCTGGTCTCCCGCTCCCTGCTCTTTATGAAGTCCTTCCCCGGCTGTTACGCCCTGGGAAATATCCTGGGACTGGGGTTTTATAACCGACATGACAGCGCAGGAGTGAGCATCTATTCCGAAATCGGGATTATTGTAGCCGATCTCAGACAAGGTCTCTTTGGCTGTCTGGATAATATCGATATAGCCGTGAGTGGTGATTTCGCCACCTACAAGAATCATACCGGTCGATGCGAAAGTTTCGCAGGCGACTCTGGATTCGGGATCCTGCTCCAGTGCTTTGTCCAGAACTGCATCGGAAATGAGGTCACAGACCTTGTCGGGATGTCCTTCGCCGACACTTTCCGAAGTGAATCTATAGTTTAATCTGTCTTTCAAGATGTCCTCCATTGCAAATAAGTAATTAATTATACACCAATCTCTACTAACTTAGTCAATATAGACGTCTTACCGTTTCGGAACACATCGGTAGGCTTCCGATTTAATAATCCAGCTGTCTTTTCTGACCCATAGCTGAACCTGTCTCAGGCTGACATCTTCCCGGGTAATATTCGGGAGCTCCTCTATGTGGGCAATATCGTTCAGCTTGAAATCGTGAAACACGGTTTTGTCATCATGACTTTCGATGATAAGTATCAGTCTGTTGGTATCGTAGGGGTGCTTCCGGGGATTTCCCGAAATGGGGACGCAATCCTTTTCGTAATCCCGGGAGCCTTTGAACTTGATGATTTCCGTAATCTGTCTTGTCGTCAGGTACTTTAAATCACTCATTTCTGCTCCTTGTCTCTGATATAATTCTTTAAAAGCTCCTCGCCATTGTCTGAAAATGAGAGAAAGCGGAGATCCATAATTCCACTGTTATTCAGAATCTCTGCTTTAATTGTAATGATTCCCTCTTCAGTTCTCAATGAACAACCTTCAAGAATTGTACCTTTGACAAGGGGAAAGACTGTTTCCGGTTTGTCGGGCTTGAATCCGGCTCCCTCTGTGGACAACTGGGTCAGTTTTCCCGTGGCCAGCTGGAAATTTTCCGGATTCATAAACATAAAATCTATTCTGTTCTCGGGATTTTCCAGCAGGAGCGGCTGTTGAATTTCCACCTGGGAGGAGTAAAACCTGGAAAAGAGCTGATCCAGGTGTCTCAGGTATTCATCTCCCTCGAAATCATCGGAAATAATAGCATCAACACCGAGATAAACCGCTTTGCATACTTCCTCCATGGGAAATCCGTTATCTACCATGAGTATGAACACAGGGGAGACCTGGGGAATATCCTGTTTCAGAAAATAATTTGCAATTTTCCAGTGCCGGGGATAGTCCGTTGAGTTGAAAAGTACGAATTCAGGCTCTATCTCTTCAAAATTATTCATCCCTTTCAACGGATTCGTGTAGTGAATAATACCGTGACCTTTCGGTTTGAAGTGTTCTGATATCTTTTTTTTAAGCGTCACATCTTCAGCGATCAGAAGTATTTTCATTACTTTGTCCCGATATTTTTCACTTCATAGTTGTAGATTTTCCATATACCGTTCTTTCTGTGCAGGTAATAGGTATAGCTTTTTACCGCTGTATATCCGGTTTGGAGAAACTCCTCTCTTACGATAACAGTCGCTCTGTCTGCACTGTAGGAGGTGTGTAGTATTTCGAAGTCCGAAGGGATTATGACAATGGACTGATCGGATCGCAGTCTTTCACCTTCCATATCTTCCCTGAAATTGCGGAGCATGACCTGCTGTTCCTCTTCTGTTGAGCGTTCGTACTGCCTCTTTTTATTGCTGTCGTTGAGCATCAGTTCGAGAAGATCTATATAGAGAAAGAAACGGGGCCAGATGCTCTGCTGTCTCGATTCGAGCATATAGCGTACAGCTTCATCGGGTGGTATCGGCTCGGCTCTGAGAATTTCACCGGTTCTGTAATCGAGATATTCCGTAAATTCCTTTTCCGAACTTCCCGGTCTTATGGAGAGGGGGAGTCTGTTTGAAATCAGCAGAAAATTGTCGGGGTTGTTCAGGTCCGTCGTAAACATGCCGTCGATTATATACATGCCCGGACTGCTTATATCCGTGTAATCGTCGAGATCGACGATGAAACTGAACTCTTCGCCCGGATCCAGGGTTATTTCCCTGTAGAATGTATTGCTGTTGCGGCTGCTGTTGATGATATAGTTCTCGCTGGGATCGAGAGACTGATTGCTCATGGTCTTTACATTGAGTTTCACATTGAAAATCTTATTTTCCGAGAGATTGAAACTGAACTGATCCGGCGAGTTGTTGATGATGGAAGCCTTGATCTGAACGCTGTCACCGGGGTAATAGATTTTCTTATCGAAATAGCGTATGCTGAAATCAACTTTGTTGTAATCTGCCGCATAAATGTGAAATGTTGATATTATGAATAGTATCGCTAATAATTTCCTGTAAAACATTTTTTCTCCGGCCGGTTATAATTATACTTTTTTATCTTCGGTATTTTTTGATGATTACATTATTCTTAAATGAAATTTCAACTTCTCTGAAAAATAATAAACAGTGGCAGAATCTTATTCAGCAGTACTGCACGGCTTCGGGCAGACCTCTGAACCTTTCCGGCCCCAAAGGCGCTTATCTGGCCGCGGTTCTGGCCGACCTGTTCAAGTATACGAAAGACTCTCTCCTTGTCGTTACGCCCACGGAAAAGGAAGCTGAAGAGCTTCAGGCCGATCTTCTGCTCTACACGGATAAAACCATCCTCTTCCCCTGGTGGGGGACTATGCTTTACAAGGGAATTTCCGCCCAGGCATCGATTTTCGGTTCCCGGGTAAAGGCCCTGATCGAGATCGGAAGGGAAAAAAATATCGTTCTTGCATCGCAGCGGGCCGCCCTCTCCCTTCTGCCCCCGCCCGAATATGTCAGGACGAACTGTATCACCATGAAAAAAGGCGATGAGTTCGATCCGGTGAAACTGGAAACTCTTCTCCAGACTTTCGGATACTCCCGGGTTCCCCGCGTTTCGGTTCACGGTGAGTTCGCTCTGAGAGGAGAAGTTCTCGATATTTATATGCCGGGCATGGATGAGGCTGTCAGAATCGTATTCGATTTCGATGAGATCGAAGAGATAAAGCTCTTCGATCCGATGGACCAGAGCAGCACGTCGCTTAATGAGGAGATGACCCTCTATCCTGTAAAAGAGGTTCTCTGGTCTGATGACAGAATCGATATCCTGGAAAAACGTCTCTATGAAGTGACAAACGATAAGCTCGAAGACATAGAATTCGGTCCGATTATCGAAACCCTCAGGGTAAGCCGGGAAATCCGCGGTGAAGAACTGTATTTCCCTCTGGCATTTGAAAAACCTTCGACACTGATTGATTATATCAGCGATAGATCCACTCTTTTTCTCGTTCAGAAGGAAAGGCTTGATACATCCTATGAGGTTCTGACCAGGGAGTACGGCGATCTGTATATTGAGGCGCTGAGAAACAAATACGCCGTTCCGTCTCCCCGGTTCATTCTCGGTGAGCCGGCGGTTTTCTCAAGGGCTAAGCAGATCAATCTTCATTCTCTGAAAAAAGAGCGGGGCAGCGAAGAGATTTTTTATGAAATGGAATGCGATCCCGGCCGGTCTTTCTTCGGGAACATCAGTTATCTCAAGGAAGAGCTGACGCTCCTTATAAAAGATGGCTATAAATGTTTTGTTTTCGCCGAGTCGGAATCCCAGGCGGAACGCATAAAATATATGCTGACGGGATTTGAACTGGAAATTATTCCCGAGAGCATTTCCGCCGGTTTCTCCCTTCCCGGCAGCCGTGTCATCGTCATCCAGGAAAATGAGATATTCGGCAGAAGAAAACGTGTCCCTTCATCGGTAAAACGGGTCAAGAGCGCCGTTATCGATTCCTTTGTGGAACTCAATCCCGGCGATCTGGTCGTTCATGTCAATTACGGAATCGGCCGCTTCAAAGGGATCGAGAGAATTACCGCCGCGGGAAACGAGCGGGACTATATTTCCATCGAATACGCCGGAGAGGATTCCATCTTCGTGCCCATCGAACAGGTGAACCTGGTTCAGCGCTATATCGGAAGTGAGGGCCGCGGCGCCAAGCTGGATAAAATCGGCGGGAAATCCTGGGACAACAAGAAGAACAAAGTCCGCAAATCTGTGGAGGATCTGGCGGATATGCTGGTCAAGCTCTATGCGAGACGTCAGAAAACTCTGGGCTACGCTTTTCCGGCGGATAACGATTTTCAGGTGGCATTTGAGGCATCCTTTCCCTATCAGGAGACGGAAGACCAGCTTGTCAGTATCGAAGAAGTTAAAAAGGATATGGAAGCACCCAACCCCATGGATCGTCTGATCTGCGGGGACGTCGGTTACGGGAAGACGGAAGTTGCCATGAGAGCGGCCTTCAAGGCCATTATGGGGGGCAAACAGGTGGCGCTTCTCTGCCCGACCACCATTCTCGCTGAACAGCATTATGAGAATTTTTCCGAGAGATTCAAGAGGTTTCCCATTACCATCGGCCATCTCTCCCGTTTCGTCGCCAAAAAGGATCAGAAAGAGGTTCTGGACGGATTGGAAGCGGGCAGTTGCGATATTGTTATCGGAACCCACCGCATATTATCCAAAGATGTCAAATTCAAGAATCTCGGGCTTATGGTAATCGATGAAGAACAGCGGTTCGGGGTCAAGGACAAGGAAAAGCTTAAAAACATGAAGGCTTCGATCGACAGCCTCGCCATGTCCGCCACGCCGATTCCCCGGACCCTCCATATGTCTCTTCTGAAAATCCGGGATATGTCGGTTCTCAAAACGGCTCCATACAACCGGCAGCCCATCGAAACATTTATACAGGAATACAACCCCGATACGATCGCCGGCGCCATCCGCCGGGAAGTGGAAAGGGGAGGCCAGGTCTTCTTTCTTCACAACCGCGTGGAAAGTCTGGACAGCGTGCAGCTCTTCCTCCAGGAACTGGTGCCTGAAGTGTTTATCGAAACGGCGCACGGAAAAATGTCCGCCCATGAACTGGAGGACGTTATGCACCGCTTTGTCCACGGCGCATTCCAGGTCCTGGTCGCCACGACCATTATCGAGAACGGGATTGATATTCCCAATGTGAATACCATTATCATTGACCGGGCTGATATGTACGGAATATCCCAGCTCTATCAGCTCCGCGGACGGGTCGGACGATCGGGAAAACTGGCTTACGCCTATATGTTCTATCCGGAACAGAGAGCCCTCTCCGAACTGGCCATGAAGCGCCTTCAGGCGATTTCCGACTTCACCGAACTGGGGTCCGGATTCAAAATCGCCATGAAGGATATGGAAGTGAGAGGCGCGGGCAATCTTCTCGGCCGGGAACAGTCGGGAGAGATCGTATCGGTCGGTTTCGATATGTATCTGCGCCTTCTTGAAGAGGCTGTCGCCCTGCGGACAGAAGATGACAAAAAAGAGGAAGCGCCGGAAGTTTATCTGGAGCTCGACTATACGGGATTCATTCCCGACAGTTATATCGATGATCCCACGGAGAAAATGGAAGTGTACAAAAAAATCGCTTCGGTTCTCTCCGATGAAGATCTGGACCGCGTTCATGGCGAGCTCCACGACCGCTTCGGGCCTCTTCCCGATGAGGTACAGAGCCTTCTCTCTCTGGCGGAAATCAGGATCATCTGCGGCAAGCTCTGGATCGCGTCGATGAAAGAGAGGAATGGCGTAGTCGCCGTGGAATTCGGCAAGATCGCGCGGCTCTCCATCGATAAAGTGATGCGGCTGACAAACAAGAGCGGCGGCCTGATAAAATTCAATCCCCACAGCCAGGCGGGAATACTCATCGAAACCGGAAAAATCGGCCTGAAGGAGAAATCGGAATTCCTGCGGGAAAAACTGTCGGCACTGCTCTGATCTATTAGCTGTTGAAGGACAGGAAAAAATACAGGGCAATATCCGCTGCCGGGTCGAAATTAAACCCGTCGTTGTAAAAACGGAAACTTACCCCCGCTCCAAAGGGGGTGGCTCCGTAGTTGTAGCCATAAGTCCCTATAAACTCCAGGCTCCCGTAGAACCGGTTATATTCCGGTCCTTCGATCTGGACATGACTTATCCCTTCCAGATTGAGAGCGAATGCCAGATTCTGAATATTGACCCCCAAAGGCATCCCCCAGTCAACCAGAGCGATCGGTACCTGAAGTGAGGTCGAATAGTAAAAGGAAAAATCCGAAGCACTGTACTCTGCTGTCCAGCCCCTCGCTTTTACTGCGGAAGAAGCATAACCGCCATTGTGCCAGGCGGCCTGCCAATCAGTCTTCCATCTTGTACCTCTCTGTGACAGACTCAGGGACGCATTTCCCGATTCCCGAACTATAAGGGATGTCCTGTCGGCTGAGAGCAGGGGAAGAAGAATCGATAAATCCAGTTGATTGTGGATACCGGAACCTCCGAAAAGGGCGGAACGTGCATTATTAATTCTGAAAAAATCGTGGCTTATTCCCGCCCCTCCGTAGAGGAAATGAACATTATCCAGTTTAAAACCGTCTACAAAGGAGAAGGGGGTCTTATCGAAAGTGGAGAGTCTGTGGTTTCCATAAACGTAATTCTGGAGAACCTGCCTGTAATTGAGCGTGCCCGATTCGAGAAGGGGGTAGGAAAAGAGCAGAGTCTGATCGGTGCTCTGGTTCCACAAAGTTTCACTGTTTACCACATATTCCTTATAGTTCTGTTCAATTGAATAACTCAAGGCTGCTTTACCGATTTTTCTGCTGTATTCCAGCGAACCTGTTAATTGCAAAGGCCCCGGAAAAAATCCCAGATTGAGCTGCCAGGTTGTCGATTGGCTGACTGATCCCGCAAAAACGGCGGCTCCGGCTCCCCATATCAAACCTTCGGACTGACTGTTTTCGACAAAGGGCCTCGGTAGCCAGAGATAGGGGAGTGCCAGATCTCTGTGCCTGGAAATTTCCGGGGACCAATCGGCGGTATCCGCCCCTGAAGTCTCTGCTGTTGTTTCAGCTCCGAAAGCGACGGTCTGACCTTCCCGTGGCGCGCCCTCAAGAAAACCGTATCCTTTTGTTCTGTATGCCTGATAGAAGACTTTTCCCTTCTTCAAATAGGCGTCCGCTACTCCTACGGGATCCTTAAATATCAATGTTGTTCTGTTTCTCTCTTTTTCATGGAGATAGAGGGAAAGAGATCCGTCTCTGTCAGAGATAAAGGTAATGTCGCCTCTGTCGGTAAAACGGGGATGATATGCCATATCTTCTGTCTGCCCGAAAAGAGGGGCTGCCGAAGAGGGATCGGCGAGTTTTAAAAGCCAGATATCCTGTTGTCCCTTTTCGTTTAAAGTAAAGACCAGTTCATCTCCCTTGGGGGAGAAGACAGGATTCATCACGTTTGTGTTTTGCCTCTCGAAGAGAACTGATACCGATCCGTTCTCTTTGTCAACAGAGACGAGCCTGGTATAGGATCCTCTGCGCTGTACGGCGGTAATATGGTCTCCTGAAGGTGATATAGCCGGCTGGTACAGCGATTCTCCTTTGGTGAGCTTTTCTGTTGTGCCCCCCTTGAGAATGAATAAGTCCGACACAAGCGAATAGCCGTAACTGTGATACATACTGTAATCCGGAGCCGCAAATACAAGGGTCTCTCCCATTAAATCGGCGCTGAAAGAGCTCCCTTCGGTCAATCCTGTCTCAAGGATAAGAGTTTCTCCTCCTTCATTATCGATAAGGATAAGGGCCGGTGGAGACTGCTGATCCCTTCTGTAGAGGATTGTGCCCCGGTCTGTCGGAACAGGATGGATTCTGTCGCCGATAATCTCCCCGGCAGGACTTATCTTCTTAGAAGAATAGGGCGAGGCTTCAGAGAAAGCGGAGATGTACTTCTCTTTCTCAGCAGCTATCATATTCCCGTATATCTCGCTGAGATTTCTTCCGGTTTCTTTTTTTATCGCATGAAATGGTCCCAGAAGAGGAAAACGGACGTAGCGGCTGTAAATCCTGTTCATGATATCCTCCCCGTAGGTCCGCATCAGATATTCTGTAAGGATATAACCGTAGGAGTAGATTCTGTTATAAGGAGGGAAATCCGATGAATAGGCAAGCTGGTTAACAGCAGGGTATTTTCTCTCCCAGGCAGCTGCCTTGGTAAATGCCTGGAAGTAAAGATTATTTCCCCTCCCTCCGGCGGTGTGTTTACTTTCCAGATAAACTGCTATGCCCTCGACCATCCAGGCAGGCAGAAAGGCACCGTTGGCCGACGCCAGATCCTTTCCCAGGATACGGCTCAGTCCCCCGAAGATTCCTATCGGTTTCTCCAGCTGCACATAGTGGACCATTTCATGGAGCAGCAGTTCGTAGAGCCAGGAGGAACTCTTCGTTGTATTTTCACTTCCCAGCGGATAAACCGGATAGAGGACAATGGAACCGGGGAGAGGGTAGAAGTTTCCGTTGGGACTGTCTACGCGGCTGTTTATATAGACATAAATACGGGGCGGACGGTAATCAAAGAAATCACTTATCAGGGAATAGATCTCTTCCCCGTAGGAGGAAAGCTCCAGAGCCGTTTCCATGTCAAATTCTTCAAAGATGTATGTAAAATGTTCGGTTTGTATTCTTTTCCAACCGATAAAGTCATTACTCCAAAGATTTGATGCAGAAATTAGTAAAAAAAATAGTAATAATCGTTTCATTTTGGGCAATTTTCTACTTATAGATATATAAATTAACAGGAAATGATAAAAACATTTCAGGATATATCAAAAAAGTAGTTCCTTTTTTCTCTTTAATCTTATAATATTGCAAATTATCGGTTATTTAAATAAAATTGGCAAAATGAGTGAAAAACGAGTTATTAAGAGCTACGTGCTTCGCGCCGGCCGGATGAGTTCCGGTCAGAAAGCCGCTTACGATACACTGAAGGATGCCCACTGCATCCCCTACGAAGAAAAACCGATAGAATTTAAACGGATCTTCCCCGACGTAGATGATTTTTTTCTTGAAATAGGATTCGGCATGGGAGATGTCACCCATGTCATTGCCCGGGAGAACCCTCATAACGGGTACATCGGAATAGAGGTCCACAAACCGGGAGTCGGCAAACTTCTGGCGGAGATAGAGAACAGAGGTCTGAAAAACCTGAAAGCCATAGAGCATGATGCCGTGGAAGTTCTGGAAAACATGATTCCCGACGAAAGCATCACCGGGATCCATGTGTTTTTTCCCGATCCCTGGCATAAGAAGAAGCACAATAAAAGGCGTTTGATTCAGCCGGAGTTTACGGCGCTTCTGGCCCGGAAACTGAAGAAAGGGGGGTACCTCTACGCTGTCTCCGACTGGGAGGATTACGCTGAACAGATTCTCTCTGTTTTTTCTGGAGAAAAGAGTCTGAAAAATAAATACGAAAGCTGGGCCGATCCGCAGGAATGGCGGACTCAGACCAAATTTGAGCGGAAAGGTTTGAAGAAAGATCATCTCATCAGGGAGGTCTTCTTCGAAAAAATATAAGTGAATACAGGAGCGTTCCATGAAGAGTCGACTTGATATCAAGCATATGACAGAATACCTGAGCCTGATTGATCATAACAGCAGAATCCCGCTGGATCTTTATCAGAAATACAATGTCAAGCGCGGCCTGAGGAACAGCGACGGAACCGGTGTCCTTGTCGGGCTGACGGAAATCGGTGATGTTCACGGTTATATTATGGAGGAAGGGGATAAAATTCCCGTTCCCGGACGTCTGCGCTACCGGGGTTACAATGTCGAGGATCTCGTAAAGGGATTCCAGATCTGCGGCCGCCACGGCTACGAGGAAACGGCTTTTCTCCTTCTTTTCGGAAATATTCCCAAACCGCAGGAATTGGAAGATTTCAATATAGATCTGGGAGCCAGGAGGCAGCTGCCCGACAGTTTTGCTGAAGATATGATTCTTAAAGCACCCAGCGGCAATATCATGAATAAGCTCGCCAGAAGCATTCTGGCTCTCTACAGTTTTGATGATAATCCCGAGGATAACTCCGTTCCCAATGTTCTCAGGCAGAGTATGGAGCTTATATCCCAGTTTCCCACGATAGTCGCTTATGCCTTTCAGGCCATGGAACATTATTTTCACGGGAAGAGCCTTTATATCCACACTCCGATAACAACTCTCAGTACGGCGGAAAATTTTCTTCTGATGATCCGGCCCGATAAAAAATTCACCCCTCTGGAAGCGGAAGTTCTGGACCTGGCTCTCGTCCTTCACGCCGAACACGGAGGCGGTAACAACTCGGCGTTTTCCACTCATGTGGTTTCCTCATCGGGTACCGATACCTATTCGGCCATTGCCGCGGCAGTCGGTTCTCTTAAAGGACCCCTCCATGGAGGAGCTGCCATCCGGGTCCGGGGAATGATGGAAGATCTTATGAACGAAGTGAAGGACTGGAGTGATGAAGCTGAAGTTACGGAATACCTTGAAGCCACATTGAGAAAGGAAAAATACGATAAACTGGGTCTGATCTACGGTATGGGGCACGCTGTTTATACGCTTTCCGATCCCCGGGCCGTATTGCTGAAAAACCGCGCGGAACTACTTTCCAAAGAAGCGGGAAGATCAGAGGAGTTTGATCTCTATTGCCTTGTGGAGAGGCTCAGCCAGGATATTTTTGACAAATACAAGAAAAACGGAAAGAGAATCTGCGCCAACGTGGACTTCTATTCCGGTTTCGTCTATTCCATGCTCGATATTCCGAGTGAGCTCTATACTCCGATTTTCGCCGTTTCAAGAATTGCCGGCTGGTGCGCACACCGGATCGAAGAGATCGTCAGCGGCGGCAGGATTATCAGGCCGGCCTATAAAAATGTCACGTCCAGCAAGAAATACATAAAACTGTCTGATCGATAAAAAAACCCGGCTATCGGCGAGGCCACTGAAAAAGTCTCCCTAAAGTAGGAGTTCTAAAGGACATGGAAACAAGAAATTGTGACCATGTCCTTTTTTCATGATAA
>JAFGXR010000033.1 GCA_016936555.1 Spirochaetales bacterium
TGGTTCGGAATGGCAGGATTCGAACCTGCGATCCCCTGGTCCCAAACCAGGTGCCCTAGCCTCTGGGCCACATTCCGTCAACGAAAAATGAGTATATCTTTTAACCGGGAACCGGTCAATAGACATGGGAAAATCATTATAGAAAACCGTGGAAATCTATAATTTTTTCAAATCCGTTTTCGTTCATATAGGCGCTGATTCCCCCGGAGACTTTCAGAGGCAGCTGTGGATCGACAAATAATCCGGTTCCGACCTGAACCGCCGAGGCACCTGCCAGGAGATACTGGATCGCGTCATCGGCACACATAATCCCACCCAGTCCTATGACGGGTATGGATACGGCACGTGAAACCGTATAAGTCGCGGCGACTCCCACGGGCCTTACAGCCGGTCCGGATAAACCGGCGATTCCTGCGGGTATAACGGATTTTCTCTTTCTGGTGTCGATGACCATTCCCCTGACCGTATTGATGCACGAAACCGCATCGGCGCCGCCCGCTTCCGCTGCTTTCGCTATGACCGAGATATCGGTGACATTGGGAGTCAGTTTCAGGATAAGAGGTTTATCAGTCATTTTCCTCAGAGATGCAGTCAGTGTTTCCACCTGACGGGGATCGGTTCCGAAAGCAAGCCCGCCGTGTTTCACATTGGGACAGGATATATTGATTTCATAGCCGTCGATACAGGAAAGCGAATCGGTTTTTTCGAGAACCTTTCTGTAGTCATCCTCTGTCGAGCCGCTTACATTCAGTATGACGGAAGTCTTCAAAGTCTCAAGAAACGGGACCTTTTCCGACATAAACCTGTCTACACCTGGATTTGCAAGGCCTATGGAATTGAGAATTCCCGACGGTGTTTCCACAAGTCTCGGCACAGCGTTGCCGGGTCTGGGTTCCGGGGTAAGCGCTTTGGTGTAAATCGCGCCCAATTGAGACAGATCTATCAGTTCTCCGTATTCCTCTCCGAAACCGAAAGTCCCCGAAGCCGTCCCCACGGGATTTGACATGGTAAGAGAACCGATTTTAACAGTCAGGTCCATTTTATCTCTCCTCCCGCAAAAACGGGACCGTCCTTGCAGACCCGGGCGTACTGTTTCTCTCCCCTGGTTTCACAGGTACATCCCATGCAGGCTCCCACTCCGCAGGCCATCATCTGTTCCAGAGACACATAGGAGCTTTTTCCCGTTTCATCGGCAAAAAGCTGACACCCTTTCAGCATGGGCTCGGGCCCGCAGCTGTAAATCACAGAATTGCTGTCCAGTCCGGGATTGCTGCGCATATAGTCTACGACAGTCCCTTTAAATCCGGCTGAGCCGTCGTCTGTACAGATGACTGTGTTGATTGAGTTATCCAGAACGGAATAGGGCACGAGATCTCTTGTCCGGCAGCCGATTATCAGAAGTGGGTTTTTACCGTTATTTTTCAGTTCGTCGGCCAGATAAAGCATTGGACCGGTTCCGATGCCTCCCGCAACGACAATATGATTTTCTTTTGATTCATCCTCTTCACTTACGATCCGGGAGAAACTGTTCCCCAGAGGGCCGAGTATGTCTATGTCATCACCGGGTTTCATGACGCTCAGCAATTCCGTTCCTTTCCCCCGTTTCTGAAAAATAATAGAAGCAGTGCTGGTACTGGCGTCGAAAGATGAGATAGCAAAAGGACGACGCAGTAGCGGGGAGGTCGAATTGCCGATCTTTATAGTCAGGAATTGACCGGCCCGGGGTACAGTGTCGATGAGCCATTGGAAATCCAGTCTGTAATAACCTTCGGCTACTGATTGCAGATCAGATATTTGAGAAATAAACTGTTTCAATTTTCTTACTCCGAAACGATATCCTGCCAGGACGATCGTGACAGTTTTCCCGATTCAAGTTCAGACAGAATATAATCTGTCAGGTTTTGTATTTTCAACGCCGTGCTCTGGCTGATGGCGTGTTCGATTTTACAACCTTCCTCTTCTGCCTGCTCTTCATCCATAAACAGGACGGACTTCAGAAAGGTTGTGAGTATATCGTGTTTTTTTCTGATTGATCTGGCAATTTTCAGCCCTTCTTTTGAAAGATTAATAAAAGAATTCCGTTCGTATTCGACAAGTCCTTTGCTTCTGAGGTTTTTCAAAGCTCCGGTTACTGAAGGCATCTGAACCGATAAGAAATCAGCAATATCCTTGACTCTGGCCACTCTGTTTTTTTCTTCAAGAAAGAGAATTGCTTCCAGGTAGTCTTCAAGACTTGTGGTTAGTTTTTCGCTTTTTTTCATAATATTTAAAAAATAGCAGAATTATCAATAATGCACAACTAAAGAACAAACTTTGTTTCAGCTAATTGATGGTTTCTTTGTAACGCTTCTTTTTACCTCCCACATCTTCTCCCAGCTCATATTAAACCACCAGTCATCAGGTGTAGATGTGCTTATCCTGTAGCACCCGAGGCTGTACTTGGTGATGGAACTGAAATCCCTGTGCGGAAATTCTGATTCGGCTGTCGTCCCTTCAGTTTTAAGATCTCCAAGGTAGAGAGATCCGGGGAAAAAAAATGAATCGAAACTCTCGTCAAAATCGGAATGGAAAGTCAGCTCTTCTCTAAAACTTAAAATGAGGGAGCTGTTCACTTTTCTCAGCGTGGAGGGTGTCAACTGATCCGGATACAGATCGGCGATTTTTTTCCGTTCCGGCCGTACAGGCAGATCTCTGCTTAAGGACAGCGCTATGACTGTCAAGGGCAGAGGAATCAAAATTTTACTGCGGAAAAGAAGTGATTTGTATTTTTTTATTTCCCCGGTTACCTGCGGGGCCGGATTAAGTGTTGTCAGAAAAAATATCATTCAATTTTCCGCCGATTAAGGGTATTATTAAGAAAATATACGAAGATGATTATTTGTAAAAGGGGCAGCACTTGAAATACAAGGTTAAAGGCGTTACAGATGAACTGGTAAATAGACTATCCTCGTGGAGTAATGTCGAAGTCATTACGTGTACTGATGCGGCGACCATAGATATCTACGATCCTTATTTTTCCATAACAATTGATGTTTATTACCGTGGCGGAACCATTCCTTCCAGACTGGAAAGAGAAGAGCTCTTTTCTGATTCTCTCTATTTTGAATCCTCGACAGTTACCGATAAAGACCGTTTTATGATGGAGGATTTTCCCGTTAGGATTGAATATAAAAAAATGGAGCGAATCGATAAACTCATTAGTGATCTCGATAATCCCGATGCTCTTTACAGAGAGAGGGGTACCTATATCTTTCACAGAATTGAGGAGGGGATTCTTCTCTTTGAAAGAAGTACATGGCTGTCTGACATCAGAAAAAAACTGGAGAAAATGCCGGACCGCTTCTGGGAAATCTTCCGTGAAGTTTCTCAAAGCAGGATGGAACACTATCTGAGTGATATTGGAGCGGCGGTTTTTCAGAAAGACAATCTTTTTTATAAGATTTCCATAGCTGGATTTCTCGACTCCGCCTGTTGTACTCTTTTTGCGATTAACCGGAAATTCGAACCTTCGGCAAAAAGATTCCGCGAACTGATCGGTAAACTTCCTGTACTTCCCGCCGGTTTTATGGCAAACTTCGATGTGCTTCTCAGAATTGATGACAATTTCACCACGGAGAGAAACAGGGAGGTGGCAGAATTACTGGCAAAAGGAATAATAGGGTTATAAAAGCAGTATTTGCTTCAGCTTTTTTTCTCTCGGCGCTGCAGCTCCCGGCTTTGGAACTGAATTACTACAATCTTTACAATGTCCGGACCGGGGTTCTCAAGTGGCCCTCATCGTACAAACCGTTGAATTCAGATGGGAAATATATTCTCGCTGAACCAGTAAGTCTCAGCGCCGGTTCATATGTATATTTTGATTTATCAACCAATGCCAGTTCCCGGTTGGAGCTTGGTGGTGCATGGTTTGATATACCGGCGACCGATGAAATGACCCGGTATATAATTTTTATTGATCAGGATACTGTCCTGAGGGATTTTTCCTTCCAGTCCCGCAATCCTGAAATCAATTTGACTGATTTATCCGCTGTTGGAGAATATCCCGAATCATCCTTTCTTTCTGTTGTATTCAACGGGAAGGTGACGTCGGTTCGAACCGGAACCGATTCATTTCCGCTTTTCCTGAATTTCGAATCGGATTCGACAGAGAACGTTGAAAACATCGAGTTGATTCTAGGATATGATGAAAAAACCGAGAATTTTGGAATCAGGACCAGAACAGGTGATAATCCCTATTGGCTTTATCAGGATGAAAGTGATCTTGTTCCCGGAGAGGTTTCTGTCTCCGTTGAAAATTCCGTGCTATCGAAAATAGAACGGTCGCTCGTTTTTTCCGAAGATGCGGCTCTCCCCATAGATCTCGAAAGTCTCCTGTACAGAAATCCTGCGCTCTGGCGGCAGAAAGGATATGAAATCTATAATTGGAATGATTTTCCGGGAATGCTGATTATCGATACGGCTGATTACAGTATACAGTCGGATTTTTTTAAGAGGATGGCTTTCTTTACGGAGAAAAAGATCTCTGCGGGAGAACTCCTTTCTGATGCCGAATTGAAACCTCTCCACGGCTGGAACGCTCATGACTACAGAGCTGCCGACCTGGCGCGTTTTTTCAATGAAGCGGCAAAAGAAAACTTTCCTCTCAATGATCGAGAACATGAGTTGAGGAGAATTCTAATCGCCAACGATGTTTTAAAGGAAACATCGGGTCGGGTAAGACCATCGAAGGGAGGCATTCTTTCGATTTCCAGGGAATCGAGTGATAATTTACGATATCTTTTTCTCACCCATGAGTGCTATCACGGAGTTTTCTTTTTTTCTGATGAATATGTTTCATCGGTTACCGGGATCTGGCAGTCTCTTGCCGAAGAAGAACGGAATTTCTGGCGCTCTTTTCTGGATATGTATGGATATAATGTTTCCGATGAATATCTCCTGATAAATGAGTTCCAGGCTTATCTGATGCAGCAGAAGACAGAATTGGCCGATGCCTACTTCAGGGGAAAAATTAACTGGATGCTGGGAATCAGGCCCGATCTGGTTGGGGAAATGCGGAGCCTGCTGGCAAATTACGGCGATACATTTACAAAAAGTGCGAATTTAGTTGAAAATTCTGCATTTTCGCTAACAGGTATAAAAGCCGGAGACCTTGTCCTTAAAAGGAAAAAATAGTATAAATAACAAATGGGCTGAATGTTTCAGAATCTGTCTTTACACTATTGTGTATATCTGATATTTTTCAGCTACTTGTTTAGTAATTATTGCAAGGTAGGATACATATGTCTCGAAAATGTGAAATTTGTGGAAAAGGAACTGTTGCCGGAAACAGTGTACCCAGAAAGGGTCTTCCCAAAAAGAAAGGCGGAGCCGGACAGCACATTGGTGTTAAAAGCAAAAGAACTTTTAAACCCAATATTGTAAAAATATCCGCTCTGTTCGGTGGTAACAAAAAAACTGTTAAAGTTTGCACCAGCTGTCTTAAAGCCGGTAAAGTAGAAAAAGCTTAAGCAGTAAATACGGGGGGAAGAAGATCTATCTTCAGACCGTCATAGGCGGTGAATACGCCCCCCGGTAATTCATTTTCAAGCTGATCATGATCAAGATCATGACAGAGATGAGTGAGATAAGCCCTTCCGGGGCTTATTTTTTTTATAACTTCAAGAGCCTGTTCAATATTGTAATGGGTAGGGTGGGGTTTGTATCGAAGCGCCCCGATGATCAGAACATCCAGATTTTTCAACAATGCCAGACTTTCATCAGGTATATCGCTGCAATCTGTCAGATAGGCCGCCTTATTGTTGAATCTGTATCCGTAGATATCTAGTTTTCCATGTTTCAGGGGAATTGGTTTGATTTCCAGCGAACCGATTGAAACCGCTTCTCCTCTCAATGCATGAGGTTCGACTCTGGGCTTTCCCCCGCCTTTCTGAAGTGTGGAATTGAAAATATAGGGGAAACGTTTTTTTATTTCTTCAATATCCTTTCCGGAACCGTATAGGGGGATCTCTCTGTCTCTGCTGAGCGATCTAATATCGTCCAGTCCGTGGAGATGGTCTGCATGGCTGTGGGTATAAAAAATGGCATCAAGTTTCATCACGTTTTCCCTGATGGCCTGCAACCTGAATTCCGTAGCCGTATCGATCAGTATATCCGTACCGTTTTCACGGACCAGGATCGAGGCTCTCGATCTTTTATTCTTAATATTCTCGGAAAGGCAGACGGGGCAGGCGCACCCGACAACCGGCACTCCGTGAGATGTTCCCGACCCCATAATCGTAATTGTCATAGGATAGAAGAATATTCATTTTAAAAACTTTGTCCAGACTATTTACTTCTCGAAATTTCCATATTACATTTTAAAATACATATTGTGAAAAACCGGTTCATCAGTCATCTGTAAAGAGAGATTCAATTGACAGTAGAAGATCTATTAAGGGAAAAAATCGGAGATGGACTCGTCAGAAAAGGAGCTATGAAGAAAAGCTCTGTCCACCAGGTTCTGATTGTTCAGGCTTGTGGAGATAAAAGATGTTTCGGCGAGATCGCTACAGCATTGAGACTCGTTGATGAGGAAGATGTACATAGATATATGAACTTCAAATATGCCGCCCGCTGCTCAGGATTCAATAAAAAAAGAATACTATCCTAATTAATTTGTACTCTCTTCTTTACCGTGTTATTTTAAAACGGTTTGAGGAGGATTCTAATGAGTGACCCGACTTATGATCTCATTATCATCGGCAGCGGACCCGGTGGATATGTGGGCGCGATAAGAGCGAGCCAGCTGGGACTGAAAACATGTGTCATAGAAAAAGATAAAGCCGGTGGTGTCTGCCTGAATGTAGGGTGCATACCGACAAAAGCTCTTGTCGAAAGAGCGGAAATATTCAGCAGTCTTTCCGAGTTGAGGAGCATGGGCGTTAAGGCCGATAAAAGTGAGCTCAATTATGCTAAAGTGCAGAAGAAAGCCGCTACGGCCTCTGCGCGGCTTTCAAAAGGCGTCAGTTATCTTCTGGAAAAAAATAAAGTTGATTATATAGAGGGAGCTGCCGTCAAAGTCGGTCCTTCAAAGGTAACTCTGGATAAGGGAACCGAAATTGCAGGAAAACATATCCTCATTGCCACAGGCTCTTCTCCCAAAAACATTCCGGGCTTTGAAACTGACGAGGATAGAGTTCTTTCTTCGACAGGTATGCTGTCCATGACGGAGCTGCCGGAGTCATTGATCATTCTTGGAAGCGGAGCGATCGGTATAGAGTTCGCCTATATTATGAATTCTTTCGGAGTCAAGGTGACGGTCGTGGAGCTTCTCCCCCGGATTCTTCCTCTTGAGGATTTCGAAATTGCCGGAGAGATCGAAGCGTCCCTTTCCCGGCAGGGCATCAAATTCATTAAGGGCGTTGCGGCGAGAAAGCTTGAAAAAAGAGAAAATTCCATAGACGTGGTGCTCTCCGATGAAGTCAATACAATTCTTTCAGCTGAAAAGGTACTGGTCGCAATCGGGCGCAAAGCCAATACCGATGCATTGGATTTTTCTCAGACAAAAATCTCTATCGATAATAGAGGTTTCATCGAAACCGGAGATTATTATGAAACCGGCGAAAAGAATATTTATGCCATAGGCGATATTCTCCCATCCCCCCAATTGGCCCATGTGGCATCTAGGGAAGCGGAAATAGCCGTTGAGCATATTGCCGGCAAAGAAACTGCGAAGAAAATCGATGCTTCAGAGATTCCCTCAGCCGTTTACTGTGAGCCTCAGGCAGCTTCATTCGGAATGAAAACCACTCCTGATGAGAATGAGAATATAACAATCAGCCGGTTCCCCTTTTCAGCAAACGGCAAGGCTAAAGCGACGGGTCATGGTGAGGGGCTGGTCAAAATTGTCAGTGATGAAAACGGACTGATATTAGGTGCTCATATTGCCGGCCGAAATGCTTCGGAAATGATTCATGAGCTCCTACTAGCCAAAAAAGAGGGGATAACTCTGGAAAAGCTGGCTGAGATGATACACGTCCATCCTTCATTATCTGAATCGATTATGGAAGCTTCGAAAGAATTTCTTGACGGGGCTATTCATATCTGATTTTATTGTCGTAAGCCGGTGTTTTCCCATTCCTTTCGACGGGAGGCGGAGAACACCGCAATACAGCATGGAATCGATCAATTCTTCGATCATTTCCGTATCCCAGCGGGAGAATAATCCGAATCCCGCAAGACCGGGAAATAACCTGTCGATCAGATGGGGAGTTTTATATCCTTTCAGAAAAAAAATAAATTCCTTTCTGGTAAATCGCCCTCTGTTTTTTAAAATAATGCTTCTGACTTGTTTTTCATAATTTTCTGATTCTATGGAATTTTCACAGATATCACAGCCGCTGCATATTTCAGGAGCCGAATCCAGCTTCGACAACAGGAATTCTCTCCTGCAGACAGATTTGTTTTCTCCATAATTGAGCATGGCTGTGAATCTTTGTCTCGAAAGTTCATTTCCGATCTTATCAAGCCGCTCTTCCGATTGTCTGTTGTAGATCAGAAGGGCCTCGGCCGGCGAGCGGTCTCTGCCGGCCCGACCGGACTCCTGGAGATAGGATTCAACCGTTGAAGGAGGTTCCAGATGAATAACCGATCGGATATTGCTTTTATCCACGCCCATGCCGTAAGCGGTCGTCGCAACCAATATGCCGTCATCAGAGTGGAAAAACCATTTTTCGATATTTTCCTTTTCCTCCTTTTCAAGACCGGCATGGTAAAAGTAAATGCTTTTAAAGCCTGTTATTCTTTTCAGCATTCTGGCCGTCAGCACTGTCGAGGTTCTCGAGGATGTGAATATTATCAGAGGCTTTTCCATTTCACGAACTTTTTTCAGAAGAGTGAAAGTCGGGTTGGCGCTTTCTATAACCCGGTAACGTATATTGGTTCTGTCCGGATTGCCGAATATGATATTGGGTTCGGTACATTCAAAAATCACTTCCCTGATTCTACTCAGAATATGGGGGGAAGCCGTAGCTGTAAATGCGGTTATTATATCGACATTCAGATATTTAATAATCCGGTTTAATTCAAGATAAGCCGGCCTGAAGGTGTCGCCCCATTCCGATACGGTATGAGCCTCATCTATGACGAGATGGCTGATGTTTATTCCTTCCAGAGCTTTGAGAATAGTGCTGTTCTGAAGAGTTTCAGGATTGGTCAGAATCATCCTGATTCCACCGTTCCGGCACTTTCTGAATATGTCCTCTTTCTCTTCCGGGGATTGTCCTCCTCTGAGGATGGCGCCGGGTAATCCAGCCGCTTCAATTCTTCTCAATTGGTCGCCAAGCAGTGACAGGAGTGGGAAAATGACAAGAGTTATGCCGTCCAGAAGGAAAGCAGGCAGCATAAAACAGAGGCTTTTTCCAGCACCGGTCGGAAGAAGTACGATCTGCCGGGGAGACAATTCGCCAATTAACTCTCTGTCCACTTCAAAACCATCTATTCCCGCTGATCTGAGAATATTGGCAATAACCAGTCTCTGGAAAGGAAATACATAGTTTATTGAGAAATGCTTCTGCGCCGATTCATTGATAGGGTCCTGTATTATATCCATAATATATTTACAGATAAAAAAAAAGCGGTGATTCAAATGCTGAAAATCAGAGGAAATTTATAAATTCTTTCTCCCTGGGGACGGACCTTTTATAGCTGTAGAGAGGATAACCGGCTGTAAAAGTCTCATAGACTTTTTTTCGCCGAGGAAGACCTATGTATTTTCTGGCCTTTGCGCAACTGGCGAAACCCAGTACAAGAAAACCGTTAAAACAGGTTCCCAACCCCTGCGATTCCGCCAGAAACATAGCGGATGTCGCCCAGATCAAAGCGTCCTGCCCCGGTGTGGAAGCCCTCCTGTCACTGTGAAAAATCATAAGTAAGGGCGCTTTGTGGGTAAGTATGTCTTTTCCGGCAAAATACTTCGGGATCAGTCTCTTGTAGGAAAATATTTTCGCACTCTTGTCTCTACCCAGAAACAGTCTGAGAAAGGGGTAAGTCAGAGGATTAAGAAGAAATTTAGTCAATAATCTGAAATGCCTCATTATAATATGAGAAAGCTCAATGATCTTATCCCTATCGTCAATTATTGTAATACCGGTCAGGCGGGAGTTTGTCCCCGTAGGAGAGTGTATCACCGTCCCGATAATTCTCTCGAGAAGCTCTCTGGAAACCGGTTTGTCTTTGTAATGCCGCACGCTTCTTCTCATGGTCATCAATAATTCGAGCTGACCGGAAAAACCAACTCTATCACCTTGGTCCTCTATGGGAATCTGGTCCGTTATTTTTACCGCTCCGACAGGACATATGGCATAACAGTGGCCGCAGAAAATGCATTTCTTTTCAATCAGCTCTATTTTTTCTTTAATTATGGCTCTGGCAGTACAATCTGCAGCGCATAGTCCACAGCCTGTACAGAGTTCTTTGTCGATATAGGGAAGGGAAATCATAGCTCTACTGTAACATTATTTAAGGTCTTTAAAAAGAGATGCGCCAAACCGAGCCATAATCTTGTTGAAAAGCCGTGACTTTTATTTTATTGTTTAATTATGGTAGAGAATCGCAGTTCACTCATTCTTATCGTTGATGATAATGTTTCAAATCTTCAGGTCCTCGGAGCTGTCCTGTCTGGAAAAGGGTATGAGATAGCTGTAGCTGCCGATGCCGGTGAAGCCCTCGATTTTTTGAGTTCCGATGTACCGGATCTGATTCTTCTCGATATAATGATGCCCGGTACAGACGGATTTGAATTATGCCGGATTATCAAGCAGATGGAAAAACTCGCCGAAGTTCCCGTTTTATTCCTTACCGCTTTAACCGATCCGGACAGTATCGTTAAGGGGTTTGATTCCGGTGCTGTCGATTACATCTCAAAGCCTTTTAATAATGCAGAACTTCTGGCAAGGATAAAAACCCATCTCGGTCTGAAAAGAGCGAGAGAAGAGCTGAAGATTCTAAGAGGAACGCTTCCCATCTGTGTCCGTTGCCGTAAAATCAAAGATGAGGACGGCTACTGGCAGCTGGTGGAAGAGTATATTGAATCCCATACTGAACTGCTCTTTTCACACGGCCTATGCGACAGTTGTTCCAAAGAGCTGTACGGCAAATATGACTGGTATGAAGATGAGGGGAATAAAAAATCCTAGACTGAGTAGAAACGATCCAGGCACATAATCCCGGCTCCGTAAGCTACATCCCGGTCTTTCATTCCGGAAAACCTGTACCGGCAGTTCGCCGGGCCATCATAAGCCCAGTTCAAATCCGCATAGCGGGCAAAAAGCTCGAGAAGCTCTTCTCCGTAATCGTGAAAATCACCTCCGAGAACAAGATCATTGATGTTGAAAGTATTGATGATCATCGCCATGTTTGACGCGAGTTCTTCGAGCATATCAATTCTGTTTTCCGCAAGAAACTGTTCCGTTTCCTTTTTTTTCACGAATACGCTCCGGAACTCTCCGGCTGAAAAATTCATACCGTGAAGAACTCTCCCGTTAATCAGGATACCGGCCCCGACACCGCTTCCTCTTATTTCCTCATCGATTTTGATTTTCCTGTCCAGAGTTCCCGACAAATACAGCATATTCGTCCTGCTGCTGTTTTCCTTCGAGAGGTATTCGCTCCAGCATCCGCAATTAGCATCATTTTCGAGCAGAACTGTCAACCCTGTCTTCTCCCTGAGACAGGCTCCCAGATTAAAAGGCTCAACGACGCTAAGGGGATAGGACTTCTCTATTATGCCTTCTTCATGATCGACAATGCCCGGCAGACCTATGCCGATTGAGAATACAGGTTCGGTTTGGATGAGCTGATTGATAAGGCTGATCAGGGATTCTATGGCGCCGTCAAAGCTGACCTGTTCATACTTCTTCGAATATTCTCCTTTTATACGGCCCTTCAGATCCAGAGCCAGGACAAAGCACTCATAGGTCCGGAGTTCCACACCGAGTATGATTCCCGATTCGCCGACAATAGACAGCCCGACGGGTCTTCTGCCTCCCTGAGGTCCGGGGTCTCCCATTTCCGAGGTCTTTATGATTTTTTCTTTCAGAAGCTTATTGGTGATTTTCGTTATAGTCGATTTATCGAGATCCAGCCGGTTTGCTATTTCTATTCTGCTGATACCATCATGTTTCCATATCGATCTCAGTACTTTCCGGCTGTTCGCATTCAAAGCAGTTATTTTGTCATACACGGAAAAACCTTAACACAGCGGATGCAAAAAACCAATATCAAAAAAGAGTAGACTTTTCTCTTGACCAATGAAAAGAGTTAAGTGATAATCAATCAAGTTGGTTGACAAAATCTACCAACCGCAGCCCTGGCTGCCATAAGATAATAAAATCGGGAGGAACCGATGAAATACGGTTATTTTGATGATGACAACCGGGAGTATGTCATAACGAATCCTCAGACACCTTATCCCTGGATCAACTATCTGGGAAATGAGGATTATTTCGGTCTTATATCCAATACTTCGGGGGGATATACTTTCTATAAAGACGCAAAGTTCAGAAGGCTTACCCGATACCGCTATAACAATGTTCCCGTGGATACGGGAGGGCGGTATTTTTATATCAATGATGGGGGAGATGTCTGGTCTCCCGGTTGGAAGCCTGTTCAGAGGGAGCTCGATTCCTACGAATGCCGTCATGGGATGAGTTATACAAAAATTACCGGGAAGGTGAATGACCTTGAAGCGGAAACTCTTTTTTTCATACCCCGTGGATTTCGTGGAGAAATCCAGAAAGTCACCCTGAGAAATACGGGCGGGAAAGCCAAAAAGGTCAAATTATTCTCATTCCTCGAGTGGTGTCTCTGGAATGCTGAAGATGATATGAACAACCTTCAGAGAAACTACTCTACCGGGGAAGTTGAAGTAGAGGATTCGGTCATCTACCATAAGACGGAATTTAAGGAGAGGCGGGATCATTACGCCTTCTACTCAGTCAACAGGCCCGTAAACGGCTTCGATACGGACAGAGACAGTTTTATCGGTCTATATAATGGTTTCGACAATCCCCGGAATGTCCTGAAAGGGGAGGCCTCCGATTCCATAGCCCACGGCTGGTCTCCCGTTGCTTCCCACTATATTGAAATTGACCTGGAGCCCGGAGAGGTTCAGACGGCCGTTTTCATGCTGGGCTATGTGGAAGTTGAAAAGGATAAGAAATGGGAGTCCAAAGGCATCATCAATAAGCAGCCTGCAAAGGAGATGATCAGTCTCTACGATACGGACGAGAAAGTGGATGAGGCCTTCCGTGATCTCCATGATTTCTGGGACAGGCTTCTGGCATCCTATAGAGTGGATAGCCATGACGGGAATCTCAACCGCATGGTGAATATATGGAACCAGTATCAGTGCATGGTGACGTTCAATATGTCCAGAAGCGCATCTTTCTTTGAAACGGGTATAGGCCGGGGAATGGGATTCCGCGATTCCAATCAGGATCTGATCGGGTTTGTTCACCAGGTTCCGGAAAGAGCCAGAGAGAGAATACTCGATATCGCCGCGACCCAGTTTGAAGACGGATCAGCCTATCATCAGTATCAGCCTCTGACGAAAAGAGGAAACGATGCCATCGGCGGGAATTTCAATGACGATCCATTATGGCTGATACTGTCCACTGTGTCCTATATCAAGGAAACGGGGGATTTTACTATACTGGATGAGATTGTTCCCTTCGATAATGACCATTCAAAGGCAAAGCCCCATTTTGAGCATCTCAAAGCCTCTTTCTATCATGTCGTGAATAATCTCGGCCCCCACGGTCTTCCCCTGATCGGGAGGGCGGACTGGAACGACTGTCTCAACCTCAATTGCTTTTCCGAAGATCCCAATGAATCTTTTCAGACGACAAATAATAAAATGGGAAGAACAGCCGAATCGCTGATGATAGCCGGGCTTTTTGTACTCTACGGGAAAGACTTTGTCGAACTGTGCAGGGTTCTCGGTAAAGAAGAGGAAGCCGCTTCCGCGGAAAAACATATTGATGCGATGATCGAAGCCGTAAAAAAAGATGGCTGGGATGGCGATTGGTTTCTCAGAGCTTACGATTATTACGGCAGGAAAGTGGGAAGCGATGAGAATGAAGAAGGGAAAATATTTATTGAATCACAGGGGTTCTGTACCATGGCCGGCATAGGTGCGGAAGAAGGCCTATGCGAGAAGGCTCTCGATTCCGTCAAAGAGCGGCTGGACAGCCCCTATGGAATCGTTCTGAATAATCCTGCTTTTACGAAGTATTATATTGAATATGGCGAGATTTCCACCTATCCCGCAGGTTACAAGGAGAATGCCGGAATTTTCTGTCACAATAACCCCTGGATCATGATCGGTGAAACAAAAATCGGGAGAGGGGACAGAGCATTCGAATACTACAGTAAAATCGCTCCGGCCTATCTGGAAGATATTTCGGAACTCCATAAAATGGAGCCCTATGTGTACTGCCAGATGATAGCCGGAAAGGATGCTTTTAAGCCGGGTGAAGGTAAAAACTCATGGCTGACCGGAACGGCTGCCTGGAACTATTACGCGATAACCCAGTATATTCTGGGAGTCCGGCCTGAATATAACGGATTATTAATCGATCCCTGTATACCAACAGGATGGAACGGGTATAAAATAAACAGGATTTTCCGTGGTGATACATATGAGATCTCCATAGAAAATCCCGATTCCGTGAGTCGCGGCGTCTCCCGCATGATTGTTGACGGCAAAGACGTGGAGGGAAATGTCATTCCCGTTTCCGGAGATGGAAAGGTTCATTCTGTTCAGGTGATTATGGGGAAATAATTTCTCCTTTTTTATGATTTTCCGGAACTGTCAATGTTATTGGCAGTTCCGGTTTTTTTTAAATACTGTTCTTTTTCATAAGAATCTGTTGAAAAATATCCCGATTTTAGTTGATTATAGACAAACTGATATACTTCCAAATAAAATATCATTGATTCTGTGTGTAAAATTGTATTCCAGTTGTAGGTTTGTTGAAATAACTTCTGGTTAATAAGGAGAAAATATGCTTGTTAAAGATATCCTGGAAAAACAGAAACTGACAGTCAGTTTTGAGTTCTTTCCACCCAAAAACGAATCCGGTTGGGATGAACTCTTCTCATCCATATCCAAGCTTATGCCTCTCAAACCCTCCTATGTCAGCGTAACCTACGGCGCCGGAGGTTCAACAAGAGATAAAACCCACGACCTGGTAACAAAACTCCACAATGAAACAGATCTTTGTATCGTCGCTCATCTCACATGTGTGAACTCGACCGGTGAAGAAGTAAAGAGCATTATCGAGCGCTACAACAGTGAAGGAATTTTCAACATACTCGCTCTCAGAGGGGATCTTCCCCCGGGAACTTCAGAATTCAATAAAGACGGAAAGGGATTTACTCATGCGGCTGATCTTATCTCCTATATCAAAGAAATAAGCCCGCAGACAGGTATCGGTGTCGCCGGCTTTCCCGAAGGACATCCTCAAATGCCCAACAGATTGAAGGAGATTGACTATCTTAAAACCAAAATTGATGCCGGGGCGGACTATATCGTTACACAAATGTTTTTCGATAACCGGGATTTCTATGATTTCAAGGAGAGATGTCAACTCGCCGGTATTCATGTTCCCATTATTGCCGGGATCATGCCCATCACCTCACGAACCGGAATGAACAGGATGGCTGAGCTGGCTGCCGGTGCCCGTTTTCCCGCGCCGCTGCTGAAAGCGATATCCCGTGCAGAGGATGAGTTTGTCAGAAGAGTCGGAGTCCAGTGGGCTACCGAGCAAATCAGGGATCTCATAGACAATGATGTAGACGGCATACATCTTTATACGCTGAACCGATCGAGATCAACCATCAGAATCTGCGAATCGCTGGGAATTACAAGTTACGATAAACTCTATTGATCGGAATACCTTTTTCTTCGAGGTAAGTACACAATTTTATCATATCTTTTTTTCTCAGCCGGATATCGAGGGGTTCGTATCCTTTCGTTTCAATGATTATTTTTCGCGGAGATGACAGTCGGACTTCTTTTATGGAGCTCAGCAGATGAATTTCCGGTTTGTATTTATAGAGCAGGTAAACAAAAAGGTTCTCGTCGGAAATCTTGAGAAAAGGCCGCCTGTTACTGACCAGAATCATTGCTATTATCAGGATCAGTCCGACAATAAAAATAATGAGTTCTCCCGTGCTGTGGCGGTTTAATAGAGGTCTCAGCGCCGGGATGAAAGGAATTATCAGAAAATAAGCCAGGAATCTGGATAAAAAATTCTTTTTGATAATCCGTTCGCTCATTATTTGGTCACTTATATGAGGTTTTCCGGATTTAGCGATTCGAGCCCGGGAATAACAAATCTGCCGTTTTTTCTAATCAGAACGTCATCGAACCAGATTTCTCCGCCACCGTACTCTTCCGTCTGAATGCAGACAAGATCCCAGTGAATGGATGACCGGTTTCCGTTCGGGGCCTCGTCATAACAGTTTCCCGGAGTAAAATGAAAACTCCCCATGATCTTTTCATCGAAAAGAGTATTCTTCATCGGTTTGACGATATAGGGATTGACACCTATTGCGAACTCTCCGATGTATCTTGCGCCTTCATCTGTATCGAAAACTTTATTGATTCTATCTGTATCATTCGCTTCGGCTTTGATTATTTTTCCCTCTTTGAATGTCAGGACGATATTTTCAAAAGTATATCCCTGGTATATGGCCGGTGTGTTATAGGTCAAAACTCCGTTCACCGAATTGCGGACCGGAGCACTGTACACTTCACCGTCGGGAATATTGCGGTCTCCGTCGCATTTTACCGAAGGTATATCCTTTATGGAAAAAGTCAAATCGGTACCTTTCCCGGTTATCCTCACTCTATCGGTCCTATTCATAAGTTCCGATAATCCGTCCATGGCTTTGGACATTCTGGCGTAATCGAGGTTACATACCTTAAAGTAGAAATCTTCGAAGGCCTCCAGACTTGTATTGGCCTGCTGAGCCATGGAGTTCGTGGGATAGCGCATGACAGTCCAGCGCGTATTGGGAATTCTTTCTTCAAAATGGACTGGTTTATAATATCTTTCCATATAGAGTCCCATTTTGTCACCGGGCACGTCGCTTGTCTCAGTACTGTTCTCAACCGAACCGATTCCGAGAAAAGCATCCATGTCCTTCATTCTGTATCTGTCGAAGCGGGCCATCTCTTCGAGCTGTTCTGTCGAAGCATTCATGATCAGCGTCCTGTTGAGCCTGTCGTTTTCAACATTGACAAAGGGAAGTGCTCCAACCTTGTACACTTCTTTTATAACCTGATTGACAAGAGGCTCCGCATCGGGGCCGTTCACGTTTATAAGGATTTTCTCCCCTTTTTTCAGTTTCAGGGAATAATTGACGAGGTTTTGAGCGAGTTTTTCTATTCTGGGATCAGTCATTGTTTTTATCCTTCTTCTTTAAAATCTTCCGGATTTCCGCAATCATATAAAAAGACCCTGTTACGAGAACAGGAATTTTTCCTCCGGATAGTTCACGGGCTTTCTTTTCAGCTTCCGCGGGATCTTCTATAAGGTAACAATTCCCGTTGAAATTTTCAAATAAATTGTACAGTTCCTGGGGCCGGCTTTTCTTGAATGTGCCGGGACGGCTTACAATAACCGCTTCGAAAGCCCCCGCTAGTACCTCAGCCATGGCTTTCGCGTCCTTACCTTCAACAGATCCGAAAATGAGTATTCCTCTCTCTCTGAAAATTTTGCCGAAAGTATCCAGAGCCATGGATACAGAGCGTTTCGTATGAGCCCCGTCCAGCATGAACCGGGGATTGTTTCCAACGACTTCCATCCTCCCGGGGAGGAAGGCTTCCGAAATGGCTCTGTTTATCAGATTATCGGTCAGTTCCGGAAGAATTGTATGGATCCCCGATATGGCCAGAGCGCAATTCTGAATCTGATGATCACCGGCCATCAGTAATTCCGATAAATTAAAGCGTCCGCTTTTCCATTTAATGTACATTTTCGACCGGGGATAATTGGTTTCTGATCTGGCCTCTTCAATCAGATCGGGAAGATATTGAAAGGGGGCATCTTCCTCCTGTGATTTTTGTCTGAATACCTGAAGTACCTCACGGGGCTGTCTCGAAGAAAAGACCGGGCGGTGTCTCTTGATTATTCCCGCTTTTTCGCCGGCGATTTTCTCTAAAGTATCACCGAGCAGGTCTGTATGTTCCAGTTCGATCGGAGTCAGAAACACCGCTTCCGGATCGACTAGGTTTGTAGCGTCCAGCCTTCCTCCCAGACCCGTTTCAAGAACGGTCCACTGGCAGCCGGTTTCTCTGAAAACCAGAAAAGCCAGCAGGGTGAGTAGCTCAAAAGTTGTGGGTTCACTCCCTCCGGGGAGAGAAAGATACTCATCTCCTTCGATCAACTCCCTGATCCGGTTCATATTCTCGACATATACAGGCTCGGGAGCAAACTCTCCGTCCACAGTGATTCTCTCTCTGTAATCGCTGATATGGGGTGATGAATACATACCTGTTTTATATCCGGCTTCTCTTAGAATTGAAGCCGTAAATGCGGCGGTTGAACCTTTACCCTTGGACCCGGCGATATGAATTACCTTCGCAGAATGATGCGGATTGGAGAAGCACTCGAGCAGAAGCTTCATTCTGTCGAGACGGTAGCCCCTTTTGGTAAGATCCGGTGCCTTCTCAAAATTCGTAAAGGCTTCCATCCACAGGAAGCCCTCAGCGCTGTTACTGAACATTCTTGTCTCTTAATTTCAGAGCATTGGCATGAGCGGCAAAGCCCTCATATTCCGCCAGAGCTATAACATGGGGTGCAAGATCGTCATATCCTTTTTCCGTAGTGTAAACAATGGAACTGTACTTGATAAAATCCCTGGCCGATAGAGCGGACCAGGTTCTGGCTTTGCCGCCGGTGGGCAGAACCGCATTGGCTCCTATGGCGTAGTTGGCGTTTGAAAAAGGTGTATTGTCTCCGAGAAGAATCTCTCCTGCATTTTCAATGAGCTGAACCGTGTCCCAGGGATCTTCGGTTACGATCTGAAGATGCTCCGGTGCATAGAGATTGACGACAGCGGCTCCTTCTTCGATGGAATCCACCAGAATGATGCCTCCGAAACCAGCAAAGACATCTTCGACGAATCCCTTTCTCTGTGCGGGAAGAGCCGCTGTTAATTCAGTCAGATGTTCCATGCATTTCCGGGCAAGAGACTCGGAATCTGTCACGAGAATAGCCGAGGAATCCGAACCGTGCTCTGCTTCGGTCATCAGGTCGAGAGCCGTTTTATAGGGGTCGGCAGTCCCGTCGGCCAGAACGGCAGAATCGGATGGTCCCGCAGGCAGTCCCGGATCCACAATCCCTGAAAGAAGGCGTTTGGCGGCGCTGACATATTTGCTCCCCGGTCCAGTAATTTTAACAACCGGTTTTATCGATTCTGTTCCGTAAGTCAAAGCCGCAATGGCCTGGGCACCTCCTGTCTTGTAAACTTCGTCAATACCGCATTTTCTGGCGGCATAGAGACAGGCCGGATCAACTTTTCCGTCACCGTCCGGGGGAGTCACGACGCAGATCCGTTTAACTCCGGCGGCGACGGCGGGTATGGCCTGCATATAAAGCATCGACGGGAAGCTGCCCCGTCCCCTCGGTACGTATAATCCGGCGGATTCTATGGCTATGGCTTTTTCTCCGGCATAAATGCCTTTGCGGATTTCAACCATTTTCATACCCTCGGGAATCTGGGCTCTGTGAAACTTCAATACATTTTCTATGGAATAATCGATTGCTGACTTCACTTCACCGGATAGGAATGATTCGGCTTCGAGAAATTCTTCTTGTGAAACTCTCAAGCCGTATTCATCCGGCCTGACGCCGTCGAAATCGCGATTATATCGATAAAGAGCGGCATCCCCCTGATTCTTTACATCTTCGATTATTTTTGAAACTGTATCCAAGACATCATTTATAACAAGTTCCGAACGTTTGAATATGGTATTCCGATCCTCTTCCAGCATATCGGACCATTTTTTGTAGTTAATAGTCATTTATTCCCCGTTTCTATCAGTTTAACGTTATTTCGATTTTTGAGCCCAGACGGATTATATCATTGGGCGAGAGTTTTATATATTTCCCTTTGGGAACCTTGATGTCGTTCACAAAAGTACCGTTGCGGCTGTTCAGATCTTTAATATAGAAGTCGGTTTTGATCTGCTGTATCTCCGTATGTTCTCTGGAAACGAGCATGTCATCGATGACGACATCGCAATTCGAAGCACGGCCGATGGTAATCCGTGAGGTCAGGCTGATTCTTTTTCCGTTAAAGACCAGACAGCGACTTTCTTTCTTTTTAACTTTTTCGAGCCTCTTTCCTATAGGGCTCTCAGTCATAATGGTTTCATCCATAAACAGATAATACTCCGGATTTAAGGAATCTTCCATATCCATAATAAAACTTTTAATTGTTTTGTCAGTGTATTAAAATTCGTAAAGCAGAGGGATCAGGTATGGATGAGGAAACATTAATTGATCAGCAGCTCGTTTATAATATTACTGATGGAAGCCGTGAACTGTTTGATCAGATGATGGAGCTTTTTGAAGAGATCTCGCCGGAGCAGATTACCAGGATCTTCGATTCATATGGGTCGGGAGATTACCAATCTCTCAGGGCGGCCGCCCATGATGTAAAAAGTTCCGCATCGAGTATCGGAGCAGTAATTTTATATGAAAGCGCTCTCAAGCTCGAACAATCGGCGAAAATGAAACTTGAATTGAAAGAAATCTTGCCTATGATTAAAGATGTGGAAGAAAAAGTAAAAGAAACCATATCCTATTATCGAGATGGCAAAATAAGTTTCGGAAACGGAAGCGTATGAAAATAAAACGCATTCTTATACTGGAAGATGATGCTTTTCAAAGACGATTCCTGCAGCTCTTTCTGGAAGCGGCCGGCTTTACCGTCGAATACGGAATAGATGGACGGGAAGGGTTGAGGAAACTTAAGGATTCCGACCCCTTTGACCTGATAATGAGTGATTTGAAAATGCCGGAAATGGACGGAATTGAGTTTCTGACCGCATTGAGGAAGAACAGAAATTTCGATTCCATACCTTTCGTCATGATCAGCAAGGTGGACAATAAAGTCATCAAAAAGAAAGCAGAGGAACTCGGTGCTTTTCATTTTATGGACAAGCCCTTTACAAATGAAAAAATTATGAAACTACTTACAGCTCTGGAGCAGAAAAACGATGATAACAGCTGAAAGAAAAAAACTGGAGGAACAGCTCAGCACTCTTGAAAAAGATCTGGACGTTCTCGGCAGAAAGCTCAATGATCAGGAAAGTACAGCCGAAAGCATAAGCGCAACTTACGGACGGGTACACAACCTGAAAAGCAGTCTCTATCTCATGGACCTGAATGAAAGCCTCAAGCTCGTCTATATGCTGGAACAGCACTTCGAGAAAATGAGAACAGGAGAAATCTCACTAAGTGACAAAGCTCTTTTTGCGTTTTCCGGTGCCATCAGATGGATCAAATGCGATCTCGGAATCATTGAGGATGAGAAGGAGAATAGAGAGGTTCTAATCGGAAAGCTGAGAGATCTACTCTCAAATGAATCAGATGTAAACTCGAGAATGCAGTCATTCAATCTCTCTTCCGACGAAAAGGCGCTTCTGCGCGATGCCAGAAACAGCAATCTGAATATCTTCCTTGCGGAATATTCTTTGGATCCATCCATAAGCAGAGAAGGCTACAATGAGCTTCCCATTTTTGAAAAAATAAACGAAATAGGGATTATTGCCCTGAAAACACCGGAATACGTCAACCTGAAAGTTCTCCGGACCGATGACAAAGTCCCTTTGAAAATTGTTTTCGTAACGGACAGAAAACAAAAGGAACTTAAGGATCCGCTTCTAAAAAATTCGCAGCCTTTTGATGAAGATCTCTATCTCACGCAGAGGGATTACAAAATCCTCATAATAGAAGATAATCCGGTTGCTCAACTTCTTCAGAAATCGATCATGCGTTCTTTCGGTATCTGCGATGCGGTTGATAATGGAGAAGCCGGAATTGAGTTGTTCAAACTGGCACTAAAAGAAAAGTCGCCATACCACATCATTCTGCTCGATCTGGTTATGCCCGGTATCGGGGGAGCGGAAGTTCTGAAAAAAATCAGAGAAATTGAAGGTAGTCTCAATGTGCGGGGATTGGAGCGTTCCAGAGTCATAGTCTCAACAACCACGACGGAAAGCGCTACGCTGATGGATTTATTTCGAGCCGAGGCTGATGCCTATATTTTCAAACCACTTACGAAAGAAAAAATAACCAAGGAAATGAGAAATCTTAAGCTGATTTGAAAATCCTGTATTAAATACGGCTTGTTAATAAGCCGATATTAAAGTAAATTTATATGAAATGACTTAAAGGCGGACATTTTGAAAGCTAATGCAGATTTTCCCAATATAAATTCAAAGCAGCCTGAAGGCCTGAACTCCATGGGTCAGCCTTACAAGGTTCTGATTATCGATGATTCGATGTTTGTCCAGAAGCAGATCGGACAGATTTTAACATCGGAAGGATTTGAAGTTGTCGGTACTGCCAATGACGGGCTCGAAGGGCTTGAGATGTATAAATCGCTTCATCCCGAAGTTGATCTGGTAACTATGGATATTACCATGCCCAGACTTGATGGGGTCTCGGCGCTATCCAAAATCATGGAATTTGATAAAGATGCCAAAGTGATAATGATCAGTGCATTGGGTAAAGAGGATCTTGTTAAGGACGCTTTAATAAAAGGGGCCAAAAACTATATCGTGAAGCCGCTGAACAGAGTAAAAGTTCTCGAGAGAATTAAAGCTGTTCTGGATAAGTAATGATGACCCTGCTGAAAAAAACCCGCTTGCAAGCGGGTTTTTTTTATATATTTTTATACTGTCACCGTGCAGGAGAAGGAAGTGCCATAGTTTTTAAATTGGTAGAACTTTCAGAAAAGAGATAATCTGTATCAAGTATGATAAGAAAAAGATTATTGAGCTTTCCGATTCCGCTTATGAGCTCTCTGTTAAGCCGGGTTCCTATTTTGGGCGCCGGATCGATATTTTCCTCTTTCAATGTGACGACCTGGTCAACCATATCTGTGACGATTCCCAGAACGTTTGTTTCATTGTCTATGAATAATTCCAGAATGATAATGTTATATGCCTCATGATCCAGTTTTTCCATAGGAGGGAGGTTCAGTTTTGTCCTCAAATCGACAATAGGCCTTATGCTTCCCCTTACATTGATGACACCTAAAAGATAATCCGCAGTTCTGGGGACCCTTGTTATTTTTTCTATTTCAAGAACTTCCAGGACGTGTTCAATGGGAATGGCAAATGAATCATCGCCCAGTGTGAATGTCAGATATTGTCCGCTATGTAAAGACTCCATGTTTCACCTCTCACTTATAATAATTATAGGCTCCCGAATTTGATTATTCAAATCTCTTTATCAAATCCATGGAATACTATTGGTTACGACAAGGCTTTTGTGCAGTTCGAAACTTCTATCGCTTATATTGAATTGATAGGGGAAATCGCTGTAATTAACAAGGATATTGATTTGAGGAGATGCAAACCGGGATATTATAAAATTGAGATTCAGGGGAAGCTCCGGATTGACGCCTATATGAAATTCTATCCTTTTGCCGTCTGCTGAGGATTGAGAGGGAAAGTTGGAATCAAATATGATTAATGGGTTATCAGATAATAGTTCAATGATAATTTGGTCCGGTGATCCTTTGGCCTCGATTATGTAGTTCAGGTTCATTCTGTCGAGAAATGTCGATCTGCTCTGTGAAACTTCCAGCAGGTCGCTTATCATCGGAGCGGTTATCTCTGCTTCCCGACCTACATTGTTCAGTCTGAGGTCTTTTCCATCGAGCTGAAGAGTCAGATTGCCGACCGGTGCCGGACTCTTCAGGCTCAGTGTCCGGCTCGCATCTCCTACATTTATTTTCTCATTCAGATATAAGGGCTGTTTTGTTTCTTCATCAAAGGTCGGAAGAATTATAATCCGGTATAGCAGAATCAGTGATACAGTTCCTGTGATAAATAGTGAATAGAAATTCCTGTAACTCTTTCTATGTCTGTGAAATCTGTGGATATAATGATTCAAGCTGGAATTGAGCATTAGGACGGGCATAATGATGACTGTAAAAAAAATATTGCCGGTTACTCTCGATGTCAGTAAAAAACGAGCGATGTTGAAGTATGGGTAATTGAAAATACTCAATCCGACAAGAGCGATTGGAAGAGAGGACAGGATGAGAAATATTCTTTTCAGAATCTTGTTGCGGCTCATCATAAAAAAAGAAATAAAAACCAGGTTCCATAAAAAGAAGAATGAGAATGAAACATTGAAAAGCATAACCGTGATCAGGCTGATTATCAAAGATAGAAAAGCGGTATAGGTGTAAAAGTGATGAGAAGGGGATAGTGCAATGCCTTTAACAACGAAGAGAAAACCCGAGTAGAGAAAGAAAGAGAGAAAGAGTTTAAAAGCTAGAAACAACAGGGGTAATCTCATCCAGAAATCGGGATAGTCGCGCATTCCCGACAGTTCTTCAATAATCAGAGTCGATAGGAACAGAAATAAAAAAGCCAGGAAAAACAGTAAGGGAAGCGTCCATAAATGATTTCTGAAACGCTTCAGGTTCAGATGGAGGTTCCTTGATTTTATAAGAAGAATGAGCATGAGTGCAGCTGTAAGTAAAGTAAAAAAGACAATGGCTTCTTTTTCACCGAAGGAAATCAGTCTATCCCCTGCTTTTGCAATGAGATAGTGCCGGTCCCACTCGTCCGGAAAGCCTTCCGAATAATTGAGAATTAAAGTAAGTATCGATTCAATAAACTCATTTATCCATTGTTCATCGGTTTTATTCTGATCCGGATCCATCCGGCTTTGAAGCAGAACCATGGGAATTTCTGCAGTATGGTATGTTTCAATTACTTCAGGCGGTTTTTCAAATCCGGACTGATAGACAAGTGTTTCGATATTTTCATTTGTGAATGATAGCTTCCTGCTTAGAAAATAGCGGGCGAGGCTTTCGACCAGCCAACGGGGAGACTGATCGGCTCCTGAGCTTTTTCGGATTATAATTCTGTCTCCCGGTGCTGAAAGGTCGAGATAAACCGCTGCGCATTGATCCGGTACGAAATTTTCGATTACAATATTTGAACCGATAGGATAGGGGCTTTCGGTCCCTCTCTCCGCACCCAGAAAGAGAAAGTCCACAGAGAGACCGGGCGTGTACCTGGAGAAAATCCTTAATAGTTGAAGAGCTGCTGCAATGTTAATAGATCCGCTTCTAATAGAATTCTGATTGTTCCGGTTATTAAGCGGAACTATGATCATAAGTGTATCATCTCTCCGGCCTGTTACTGAAACTCTGTACCCTTTTGAGAAGGAGTGGTATTTATCGGATCGGCTGTAATCGAGAATATCAAAATGGACCTGATTCTGATCGAACTGGTCTTCGAGGTATTGAAAAAGGAGATTTTCATTTTGTGAGTTTTCCTTTCTGGGGAATAGCGGTCTTAAATCCTCCATTATTTTCAGGACCTGTTTTCCGTATTGGAATGAATCATCGCCGGTTAGTGGAAAAGAGAGAAAAATCACTAGCTGTAGAATAATCAGTGTGGTTTTGCGCATCTGGGTTAAGAATAGTTTTAAAAACAGTGGCGCGTCAATTATTATAGAAGTTAATGGGGACAGCTGCCGAAAAATAATCTGACGGCAGAAATATACCGGAAAAAAAACACTGATGAATCATTGTTGCATGATATGCCCTGATTGGAATACAATCAGATGAAAGGAGCCGTTGAATTAGCTGGATGTGTGCGAAAAATAAAAACCCGAAACTGGATCTTCCCATTAAGCTTATATTTACTCAGAAAGGTATAAACTTTTTTATCCGCAATAACAAAAAACTCAATAAATTCGTCATGGCTGATGATACTATCCAGTACGGCGTATCTTTTTCCGAAGTTGCCCCCCCCGCGGTTCAGCACATGATGCTCCTGGGTTATATTGAACGTATAGAGATAGAAAGAGTTGAGTTCACTTCAAAGCGATCGGAACTGGTCGATCTGACAAAGATCCTCGTGTATGGCAACTTCTACAGGCAGTTTGATGAGGAAGTGTCGGATGCCATTCTCCATTCGAGCCTCGTCAAAACATGGAACCGGAATAATCCTTCCAATATCATTGATGAAAAAACCGTAGTAAACGAATCGTATATTGAAAATCTTCTTCAGAGTGGTGATGTCAAAAAGCAGATACTCAAAGAGATCGCCAGTTCCATAGCTTTGAATATTAAAAGAGATGATAAACTTCTCAATGAGGAAAAAAGAATAAAGCTTTTTCTTATTGAGAGGTTTGTAGACGGTATACGTCCGGTCTGCTGGTTCGTTCTCCACCGCTTCCGCAATGAAAACAGTTACGATGATGTAATTAAAGATATATCAGCTATTCTAGAGCTCTATCTCGACCGGTCAACAATAGGAGAATATTTATCCATGGTTATCATGGAGCTTCTCACGTCCGGAGAAAACAGTAATCTGAAAGCTTATGTCAATGATGTTTACAAGGGACAGATCAGTCAGCAGAAGCTGATGTTCGATCCGGAAACGAGAAAGCAGCTCTTTTCCGAAATGGAAAGAAAAAAACTGTTTCTCTCTCTCGGTTGGGCGATCGGCAATCCCAATTCTACATCCATAGGCACTTCAAACCGGCTGAAAATCCTCATTTACAGCAAGGGTCAGGTCTTTGATAACATGAAGGACATGATCGACGAAAGCAATACGCAGCAGAAAGGAAAAAACATTAGCGATTTTTATGATCAGGTCGGGGGAATGACAACCGAACTCGGCTTGAATTACATCAATTATCTCGATGATGCCTGTAAAAAAGTAGGAATACGATTCAAGCCTCTGGTTTACCAGATCAGGAATAACAGCAATTCTGTAATCTGTCTCGATTTTCATTTTTAATTTTTTTTGAATACAGACCCTTTTTTCTTTTTGTTTTATTTTTTTCATGCTATTGTATGATAATACGACAAAACGATGGAGTTGAAATATTTTTTTGATAAAAAATATAAAATTGCATTTTTTAATCGGTGCTACTGAAAAAAATGTTCATACTTGCTAATATTTATGTACGGTTGGACTCAGCGGGGTTATTATCGCTGTATCAAGCGTAAAAAAGGATTCTAATTACGGAGAAAAAAATGAGCAGAGCAACAAACTTTTTTGCAGGTCCGTCAGTACTTCCCGTGGAAGTCTTTCAGGAAATTGCCGATGAAATGGTCGACTACAAGGGAACGGGAATGTCTCTTATTGAAACCAGCCACAGATCCAAAACCTATGACGAAATACATAATGGCGCTGTGGAGATGATGAAAGAGATTTTTTCGATTCCCGACAATTACAAAGTGCTGTTTCTCGGCGGCGGAGCCACTCTTCAGTTTTCCATGGTTCCTTTGAACTTTCTTGGAGAAGGGAAGACAGCTGATTACACATTAACCGGGACCTGGTCCAAGAAGGCCGCAGAAGATGCCCGCAAAGTCGGTAAGGTGAATGCTGTATTCGATGGAAAAGACAAGGGATATACAACCCTGACTGATGCCTCGAAACTGAAGCCCAGTGAAGGTGCAAGTTATTTCCATATGACATCAAATGAGACTATCGGCGGTATACAGTGGAAGAACTGGCCTGATACAGGCAATGTTCCTTTAATCTGCGATATGTCCAGTGATATCCTCAGCCGTCCCGTACCTGTTGAGAAGTTCGGAATGATCTATGCCGGTGCTCAGAAAAATCTCGGCCCTTCGGGGGCAACTGTTGTTATTATCCGCGATGATCTTGTTGAAAAATGTCCGGATTCTCTTACGGCTTATCTGAGCTACAAGACTCATGCCGATAATAATTCTCTGTACAATACACCACCCGTATTTCCCATTTACGCAATCAATCTCGTTCTCAAGAGAATGAAGGAAAATGGCGGTCTTGAAGGAATGGTAGCCCATAACAGAAAGAAAGCCGAACTTCTTTATAGTGCCATCGACAGTAGCAACGGGTACTACAGATCTCCAGTTGATGAAACATACAGATCGGAAATGAATGTGGTTTTCAGGCTTCCCAGTGAGGATCTTGAAAAGAAATTCATCGAAGAAGCCACAGCTGAGCGCATGTTCGGTCTTAAAGGCCATAGAAGTGTCGGCGGTTGCCGCGCATCGATTTACAATTCAATGACAATCGAAGGAGTTGAGAAACTGACTTCTTTTATGAAGGATTTTGCATCAAAGAATTAAGTTTCCATGCCTTTTGATTTAAAAAAAAACCAGGGGGCTCTCTCCGGAGAGTCCCGCTTGGAGAATTTAAAATGAATAGTTTAAAAAACAGATTTGAAAAAATGGGAATACATATTCCCGAAATACTGCTACCCGCAGCTGCGGAAATGGAAAAATGGGCAGTCGTGGCCTGTGATCAGTATTCCTCAGAAAAAAATTACTGGGAAAAAACGGCTGAACTTGTCGGAAATGAACCTTCGACTCTCAATCTGATTCTTCCTGAATGTTATCTCGAAGATAGTGATAAACAGGAAAGAGTCGTTAGAATCAACTCCATGATGAACCGGTATCTGGATGAAGGTATCTTTCGTAAACTGGATCGTGGTTTTGTGATTGTTGACCGAAGCACTCCCTATGTCAAATCCCGGCAGGGGATGATTCTTTCAGTGGATCTTGAGAAATACAGTTTCTCAAAAGATTCGAAAAGTTTGATAAGACCAACGGAAGGCACGGTGCTCGACCGCCTTCCTCCCAGAATTGAAATAAGGAAGAATGCTCCCCTGGATCTTCCCCATATTCTGCTTCTGATAAATGATTCTGAAAAATCGATAATTGAAAAAGCCTTTGAAGAAGGCGATTCCTTTGAGACTGTCTACGATTTCGATCTGATGCAGGGTGGCGGTCATGTCCGCGGAAAACTGATCAGCAATGAGAGTTCCCTCGAAAGAATCTGCAGTGCATTTGAAAGGCTCTATGAAAAAAGCGATATGCTATTTGCCGTAGGCGATGGGAATCATTCTCTGGCTACTGCCAAGGAAATCTGGGAAGAACTTAAAAAAGACGGTGCTCCCGAAGATCATCCTGCCCGGTATGCCCTGGTGGAAGTGGAAAATATTTTTAATGATGGTATTATATTTGAACCTATACACCGGGTTCTCTTTAATATCGACCGGAAGGATTTCTTTGATTCCATGAAAAAAGAAATGGATTGTCATATTGAATGGCTTGATTCCGAAGTTGCCATGAAAGAGAAAGTCAGGGAAGTTTCTGAGGATCATCGTATCGGATTTGCCCATGCGGAAGGGTACGGCTATATCTCCATAAAAGAACCTGAGATAAAACTCACTTACGAAGTAATTCAGAAATTCATTGACAGTTACCGGGAAAGCCACAGAGACGTCAATATTGATTATATTCATGGGGGAAAGGCTCTTGTCGATCTTTCCTTCAGGAAAGGTAATCTCGGCCTGTACCTCAATGCCATCAGGAAATCTGATTTTTTCCCGATGATTGTCGCCGGAGGAGCTCTGCCCCGGAAGACATTCTCTATCGGGGAAGCGGAAGAAAAAAGGTATTATATAGAGTCCAGGAGCCTGTAGCCCTGAGCTTCTTCATAGGGATGCCCTGAAGCATCCCTTTTTTACTTTATGCACTCCAGTGCAGAAATCCGCTCGGACAAGACAGGATGGCTGTAATGAAATGCGCTGTACAGTCCATTAGGGGTCAGATTGGATAGATTCTCCTTTCCAAGATTGATCAAAGCCTGTATCAACGGTTGGCTGTTTCCAAGAGTTTCGGCTGCATATTTATCGGCTTCATATTCATCTTTTCTCGACAGGCGGGAGAATAATGGCTTGATAAAAAACGAAAAAGGTCCTGTGACAAAAGAAAGGATAACTAGAAGCGCCGCTATAGAAGTCCCGTTGAAGCCGAATGCTTTGTACAAGGGTTCATAATCGAGGATAAGAGATAAACCGTAAAAAAGAAAAAATGCCGAAATCAGGGAAAAAACCAATCTTTTCAGTATATGTTTTTTCTTGAAATGGCCGATTTCGTGGGCCAGAACTGCTTCCAGCTCCTCGATACTTAACTGATTGATCAGTGTGTCAAACAGGACAATCCGTCTTCCTTTCCCGAAGCCTGTAAAATAGGCATTCGAATGGGCGGATCTTCGGCTTCCGTCCATAAGGAAAATTCCTCCAGCCTTAAAAGAAGTCTTTTCCGCGAGGGCCCTTAGTCTGTTTTTCAATTCTCCATCCTCTAATGGTGTGAAATTGTTAAATACCGGTGCTATGACAAGAGGATAGATCAGCGAGATGAGGAGCTGGAAACCGGTAAAAAAGAGATAGGCATAAACCCACCACAGGCTTCCAGCCTTATCGATAAAAAAGAACAGTCCCAGCAGCAGCGGGATAAAAAGTATCACCGAGAGAATCGTGCTTTTCAGGAGATCGGTAACAAATAAACGGAAGGTCATTTTATTAAAGCCGAATTCCTCTTCAATTATAAATTGGGAATAAAGTGCAAAGGGAAGAGATATCAGTGATGAAAGAGCGGAAAGCATCAAAAGATAGAATATGCCTTCCCAGTAGGGATGCCAGTTCAGAGAGGAAATTATCTCCAGTATCCGAGGCGTGATCCCGGTTAAAATGACCGAAGCCGTAACAACAGCCATTACCGTGCCGGTCAGAAGCGAAAATTTTCCCTGCCGTTGAGTATAGGAAACTGTCTTCTCGTATTGCTTGACGCTGAGTATCCCGGAGATAAAGCGAGGCACGCTGTTTCTGTTGATCAGAGAACTGTTGAGATTCATGATTATCAGCACAGTTGAGACCAGGAATTCAGCACTGAACATCAGGAAAAAGATTAAGAGAATTGCCGATTGATTCATTGTATTACCTTGATAAAAAAAATACCCTGCATGGGAGCAGGGCTATTTTGGATAAAACCGGATTAGAGAGCTGCGATTGCTTCTTTCATTTTTCCATTTGCAACAGCGGCATTGCACTGTTTGCAGATTTTGACTTTTTTCCCGTCAAAATCTTTTTCGTATCCGACTTTAATGGCAGTTCTTTTACAGAGCGGACAGTCACCTCTTCCGTTTCTTACCTGATCTCTGATTCCTGCACCTCTATGGGCTTTAGACATATGTATCTCCAAATAATAGTTTACAGAATTGAGAAAAATATATCCTTCAGACGGGAAAAAGTCAATGGAAAGGTCAAATGTTTATCAATGAGGTAAGGCGAGCTTCTCATAAATGTCAATAATGTTTATAGTTACTGCCGTTGTAAAGTGTAAAGTTGTAATAGATCCAAGGATAAAATATGGAAGAAAAACTGAAATTTGATGATCTGGGCCTTTCCGAAAGCACATTGGAAGGAATCAGGAAAAAAGGATTCGAGGAACCGTCTCCGATACAGGCTAAAACGATTCCCCATTTGCTAAATGGAAATAAAAATATTATCGGACAGGCTCAGACCGGAACGGGTAAAACCGCTGCTTTCGGTCTTCCTCTGATTGATAAATTAACACCTGATGCGGGCCGCGTTCAGGCTCTGATCCTGGCTCCGACCAGAGAGCTGGCGGTTCAGGTCTGTGAAGAGATCAACTCTCTGAAAGGAAAGAAGAATCTGCAGATAGTACCGATCTATGGCGGCCAGTCCTATGGTGAGCAGTTCCGACGTTTGAAAAGAGGTGTTGATATCATTGTCGGCACTCCCGGAAGAATCCAGGATCATATAGATAAAGGAAGTCTCAACCTCTCGCGGCTTGACTGGCTGATTCTCGATGAAGCCGACGAAATGCTGAATATGGGGTTTGTTGAAGATATTGAGAGGATTCTCGAGAGCGTTAACGAAACCAAAAGGATGGTTCTGTTTTCAGCGACGATGCCTCCACCTATATTGAATATAGCCGGCAAATACATGGGGGACTATGAAGTCCTGGCCGTGAAGAAAGAACAGCTTACGACCAATCTGACAGAACAGATTTACTACGAGCTGGCCGAGCGTGATAAGTTCGAGGCTCTTTGCCGTATCGTTGATATTGAGGACGATTTTTACGGAATCGTCTTCTGCCGCACAAAGATCAGAACCGATGAAGTCGTTGAAAGACTGGTGAACCGGGGTTATGCCGCGGCGGCTCTCCACGGGGATATTTCCCAGAACATGAGAGAGCGGATTCTTTCCCAGTTCAAGGAAAAACGGATAAACATTCTCGTGGCAACCGATGTGGCTGCCAGGGGGATAGATGTCACCAATCTGACTCATGTCATCAATTATTCTCTTCCCCAGGATCCCGAATCCTATGTTCACAGAATCGGCCGGACCGGCCGCGCCGGCCAGGAAGGCACGGCGATCACTTTTGTGACCCATTCCGAATACAGGCTTCTTGTCAGAATCAAGCGTATGGCCAATACGACTATAACTAAAAAGACAATTCCCGATGTAAAAGATGTCATAGATATAAAGCGGGAGAGGATCATCAGCGACCTGACTGAAACAATTCAGGGCAATCTCGATAAATCGAATGAGCATTATGATTTGATGGCCAGAACCCTTCTCGAACAGGCAGATCCGGAACAGGTCGTATCGTCTCTGCTTAAATATTCCTTTAAACAGGATCTCGATGAATCCCGGTACAAAGAAATCAAGACGATCAAAATGAACAAAGACGGGAACAGGACCAGACTCTTTGTAGCCAAAGGCCGGAAAGATGATATGAGTGCCCGTGATGTCGTCTCTTTGATTAAAACAAAAACGGGAATACCCGATTCCAGAATTGATGATGTTCAGGTCTTCGAGATGTTTTCTTTTATTACTGTCGGTTTTGAAGATGCGGAGCATATCATTGATGTCTTTAAAAAAGAGGGCAGGGGACATCGCCCCATGGTCGAGAAAGCCAAACCTTCGGAAGGAGGAGACCGTCAGAGCTTTCAGAACGGCCGGCCTCACCGTGATTCATACAAACAGGGATCTCATTTCAATCATTCACAGAGAAAGAGCCGGAAATACAAGTATTCCAAAAAATAATCAGTCTGCACCGTTCCAGAAATATTCTTTCGGAACGGTGCCCTTAATCCCGAAAATAATCCCTTCCTTCTCCAGCAGATCCCTTTGCAGATTCCCTCCATCGTGATCTGGAAGGGATATCCCGCCTCTGCCGTTTAAAACACGGTGCCAGGGCAGATCGAATTTGCTGCTGCTGCGCAGAATCCAGGAAACCTGACGCGCTCCTCTGTGATTACCGGCCATCGCGGCGATCTGTCCGTAAGCCATCACTTTCCCTTCGGGGATGGAAGATATTATTCTGATAACTGCCTGCGTGAAGTCTGTCATGTATTTATAATTAATAAAGGGCTGCCCTGTACAAAGCAACCCTTTTCTCTGATTCAGAAGACTATTTCTTTTTCTTCTTCTTTTTTTCCTTATCCATGGTCGGGATTCTTTTCGTTGCTGACATTGCAATGGCGTATCGAATCTTCTGGAAAGGGTTTTTTGTGGATTTCTTCATGATCTCCAGACCCGCGACATTCAGTTTAATGATAACTTCCTTCAGAGCAGGTCTCAGTTTCTGGAATTCTTTTGAACCCGGAGCATTGCCAGAAGTGATGAACTCATTCAACTTCAGAAGATCCTTCTGGGTCAGCCTCTTCTTGTACGCTCTCAGAATTTTTTCCTGCGATTTCTGAATTTCCTTCTGTATTTCCATGCTGGGCATTTTGGGTGGTTTGGCCATCGTAATAATCCTTCGTAATGCTTAATCAGTCTGTAATTTACAATTAAGTTAAGCCGCGGTCAAGTGACGATCCTGAAAAGGCGGCTAATTGTCTCTTAACTTTTACATCAATCTTGAACAGAATGGTTTACCGGTCTTATTATAATAGTATGATAAAAGCAGCGGGCAGAATGGTCATCTCCTATGTAAAAAGCATCTCCTATATGTCCGGGTATTTTTTCTATCTGACCAGAAAGACCTTGAAATTCCTTTTGTCGGGGAAGCAGGATAAAAAAGTTCTGATATTGCAGCTCCTTTTTACCGGCGTGGAAGCTCTTCCGATTATCTCTCTGATCTCACTTGGAATCGGAGGTGTTATAATCGTCCAGGGGGTCGCCATTCTACCCCAGTTCGGCCAGGGTGAAATGGTATATGATATTCTGGTCCTGATTATCGTCCGGGAGCTCGGGCCTGTTCTCACGGCGCTGATTCTGGCGGCCAGGTCCGGTACGGCAATCACTACGGAACTGGGGAATATGATTGTATCCCATGAAATCGAAGCCTATGAATCGGTGGGTATCGATCCCGTGTCCTATCTCGCTGTGCCCCGTCTGCTCGGTCTCGTCGCATCCATGATTCTGCTCAACGTTTATTTTGACATATTCGGATTATTCGGATCTTTTGTCGTTACGTCGATGATGAACCCCATCCCTCTCAAGGAATATCTGGAAAATCTGCTCCAGGTATTAACGGCCTGGGATCTCTTTATTTCCTTTCTGAAGAGTTTTGTCTTCGGCTATATTATTGCCGTGGTATCCACATATCATGGTTTCAGGGTTAATCACGCCATTACGGAAGTTCCTGTTGCGGCGATTAAGTCAATCGGGAACTGTTTCTCTTACATTATTATCGCCGATGCGATCATAACTGTCATATCCAGATTATAGGAGTGAAAGCTGGAATCTTTAGAAACGAAAAACCTGACTTTACAATTCGAAGACGCTACGGTCCTCGATCATATCAGCCTGGCCGTCGAGCCGGGATCCTCAACGGTTATTCTGGGACGTTCCGGAAGCGGGAAAACAACTCTTCTCAAGTCCATGGCCGGTTTAATACGCATAGATGACGGAGAAGTGCTCTTCAACGGTGAAAACATTGCCGGGATGAGTGAAGAGGAGTTCTTTCTGATGCAGGCCCAGTCGGGTTTCGTCTTCCAGGACGCTGCTCTGTGGGCCAATAAGACACTCTATGATAATCTCGCCATTCCTCTCCGGATTCTCAGGCCGGGGATGAGTGCCGAAGACATAGACAGAAGAATCGGGAATGCCGTTGAAATGCTCGGGGTCCATAAGAGCCTCTTGATCCGTCCTTCCGCCATATCTTCCGGGGAAAGAAAATTATTCTCATTTCTGAGGGCTCTCATGACCGATCCGGACATCCTGTTTCTCGATGAACCGGCCAGTTCACTCGACAGGAAAAGCAGCGACCGCATCAAAAATCTGATTATAGAACTGAACAATCAGAAAAAAACCATAATAACAGTGACAAACGATTTTACGCTGGCCAGGACGATCGCGGATAAGGCGATCATTCTGGATCGAGGCAGGTTGCTGAGGCAGGGGCTTTTCAGAGATATCCTAAAAGAACATAATGAAGATATCGATGATATTATTGATGAATTGAAAGGGGCTGACTGAAAGTTGAAATTCAAATTCCGTTTTGCGGAGCAGATCGTCGGAGTATTCGTACTTATTTCTCTTATCCTCGTTTGCATGGCGCTTATCCTCATCGGAATCAATAAAAGATGGCTCCGGGAAGACTTATATTATCTCAGCAGTTTTCCTTCTGCTACGGGTTTGAGAACCGGGATGTCTATCACACTGAGAGGTTTCAAAATCGGAGAGCTGCAGTCCATTGAGCTGGGCGAGGACAATATGATCGGTGTCTCCTTTGTCGTTTACGAAGAATATATTAATCGTGTCGTTAAAAATTCAGTTATTGAGCTTCAGGCAAACCCTCTGGGGCTGGGGGCCCAGATCGTTTTTTATCCCGGAATTGAAAAGGGTAATCCCCTGCAGGAAGGTTCTTTTATCTACTCCACTGCCGTTCCCGAAGGGCGGAGACTCATCAAGGACGGACTTGTTGATAAAGACAGTTCCGGAGATATTATCGTTAAGATCCTCAATGATGCCGATGAAATGGTCCTGTCTCTGAACAGTCTTCTGATTACGCTGGACGAAACCTTGCTGGGATATAATCCGGGACCTGTCGGTCAAATTCTCGATGGTCTGGGAGATGTTATGCCCGGAATCTCGGGAGTCCTTGGGGATGTTCAGAATAGAACCCTTCCGGGTGTTGAAGCCGTTCTGGCTGATCTGAAGAAGATTTCCATGTCAATGGTTCTGTTAGCCCGGGAACTGGAAACCGTCGAGGGGCTGGTTCCGAAAATTCTCGACCCGGAAGGTTCTATCGCCACATTTCTCAATGATGATAATCAGTTGTTTAATCAGGTCTACGGAATTCTCGATGAACTTCAGAAAAGTATGGGACAGGTCCGGGAATTGATGACATATCTGAACGGATTGAGCCCGGAAATCTCCTCTCTCGTAGAGGGGACCGGCGCTACGATAGATGAAGCGGAAAAAGTTCTTCAGGGATTGAAGAACAATCCGCTTCTCAGGGGAGGCATAGAAGAAGAGTCTCCCCAGGACTCGGTTGCGGCTCCAATAAGGGATGGTGAATTCTAATGGTTCGTAAGAGGCTTTTCATTTCAATTCCTTTTTTGATTCTATCTTTCATATTGTCCGGTTGTTCAACTCTGCCCGGGAAGAAAGAAACGAAAAATGTCGAAATAAGGAACAAAGCGGCCGAGTATCTTAAGAATGGTAACGCTCAGTTCAATATGGGGCGTTACGGCCGAGCTCTCGAGCTTTTCGAAATGGCTGAGCAGCTGAACGCTTCTCTCGATTACGAAGAAGGGCTTGTTGCCGTCTATAATTCGATAGGACAGACTCTGCTTATGGCCGGGCGTTTCGATGATGCTCTGGATATTCTGAATAGCGCTATGGCAATTTCTGTCAGGCTTGATATAAACCTGCTTATTATGAAGACTTCCGGCAACCTGGCGGATTATTATATAAAAGTCGGCAATCTGGCGGAAGCTGAAAGAATTCTCAGAGATGTACTGCCGTCTCCGCAATCGGTTGATTCCGCGGAAAGCGCTCTTGCCGCCCACAAGTTCAGTCTCCTGATGAGAAAACAGGGTAATTTGAATGAAGCCCTGACATATCTGGAAAGCAGTATTAAATACAATGAAAAAAACAAACTCTATAAAGCTCTGGGTACTGATTACTATTTGATGGCTTCTATTTATTCATTAAAAAAAGAATATGATCAGGCTGTTTTCTTTGGTGAAGAAGCCCTGCGTTATGATAAAATGGTTGAGTTCGCACAGGGTATTGCTGCCGATCTGGAAGCTCTATCCATAATTTATAAGAAAGCAGGTCGTGAACCGGAAGCGGAAATCTTTGCCCGGAGATATGAGAAAGCAAAGACAGCTATTATAATATTAAATAAAATAGAAGAAGATCAGGTTGAAGAATCTTCATCGGGTGAATAGGATATATTATGCTTAGATCAATTCGCAATATACTTCTGGTTTTTCTTTTTATATTGGCTTTTTATCTACTCAAGATTTTATCCTCACTTCTGCTTCCGCTGGTTTTCGCAATGCTAGTGGTCATAATGTATCAGCCCCTGATGCTTTTCCTGAGAAAATACAGATTTCCGACTGCCGTTATCGTACCGATCATAGCGACTCTGACAATTCTTATCATTCTTTTTATCGTTAATATCTTTATTGGAACAATTGGCAATTTCGCTTCCCAATCGAATTTTCTGGCTTCCCAGTTTATCAAGAAAATGGAATCCATAATCCTCAGAGTCGAGATATTAACAAATAACAGGTTAAATCTCGATAATATTACAGAATACCTGCTCAGTTTTTTCAACAGCGGGAGCGTTACGAAAGCGGTCAGCTCAGTCGCTTCGGGATTGGGAAATTTCGGACGGTCATTTTTTATGTTTTCTCTTTACTTTGTTATCCTGCTTTCCAGTATGACGAACTATGAGGAATACATCCGTTATGTTGTAAAAGACAACAGACAACTTATGAAAGAGATACAAGGACTACAGAGATCGGTCTCCACCTATATGACAATTAAAATCATCGTCAGCGCCTCGACTGGGCTGATAGCCGGAGCGGTCTGTATGCTTTTCGGGTTGAAATTCGCTCTGATATTCGGGTTTCTGACCTTTCTGCTGAATTTCATCCCTTCCATAGGTTCTATCATTGCCACAATTCCGCCAGTCCTGATGGCTATCATTCAGTTCGATACCTTTCATCGAGCCATAGCTATTCTGGTACTACTATTTGTAATTCAAATGACTATCGGCAACTTTCTGGAACCTAAGATAATGGGAGACAGACTTTTACTCAATACGGTTACCGTTATATTCGGTCTGGTTTTCTGGGGGATTATATGGGGGATTCCCGGCATGCTTCTCTCTGTTCCCCTGATGGTTATACTGAAGCTGATTCTCGGCTATTCCGATTCTCTGAGCGTCATGGCCAGAATTATGGGTTCTCATCGGAAAACAAGTTAATTTTGCGAAATTCGAAAAGCTCATTTATACTGTATTTATGGAAAATGAGTTTGATTCGGAACTATTGAGTAAGCTTAAAAATAAAGGTGTAAGTACGAATTTTGTCGAACACCTCCTGAGTTCTCTTTTTAATACTTTTCCGGATCATATTTACATAAAAGACAGGAACTCGCGCTTTCTCCTTATAAATGAATCTCTCACCAGACTTTTCAGACTCGATTCTCCCGGAGAAGCAGTCGGTAAAAGTGATTATGATTTTTTTACGGAAGAACATGCCGGCCGAACATACCGCGATGAGCAGGAAATTATGGATTGCGGCAGAGGTATGATGAATTATATCGAAGAGGAAACCTGGGAGGATGGGTCGATAACCTGGGTCGCTTCCACAAAAGTGCCTTTTCGAGATGAAAACGGACAGATCATCGGGATCTTCGGAATTTCAAGAGATATCACAGCGCGTCGTCACGCTGAAATTGATAAGATTAACAGAGCGAGGGAACTCGATTGCTTTATCAGTATTTCCCAGATCGCAAAGAGCAAGGATTTGAGTTTCGAGGGGCATATAAAGCAGATTGCCTGTATTATCCCCGAATCTCTGGGGCATGCTCATATCAGTGCCGTTAGAATTGTTGTGGGAAATAAAGCTTTCAAAAGCAGGAATTTCCAGGAATCGGAGAATAAAATTGTTTTCCGTATTAAAGACGGTCATACAAAATTGGGTGTTATGGAAGTGTTCCTCGATTCGGTGAATGTGAATCTGGGGATAACAACAGAACAGGTCCTCAGCCTAATCGCTGACAGATTAAACGAAATCATTCAGAAAAGATGGATTGAAAAAGATTTGCGGAAATGGGAACACATTCTTAAAGATGCCGAAGACCATATGGATCTCTACCCCTGATCGAGGGGTAGAGACCGGAGTTTAAACTTCTTCTATTGCAGTTTTTGCCTTTTCTCCGGGAATGCGGATTTTTGCACTGTTTTTCAGACCTTCAAGAAAGTCTGTCAGATTTGTCTGATTTTTATCCTGAATAAGAAAACTGTCGATTGAATCCTTAACATCCTCGAGAGGGACTTTCGATTCGGGATATCTCTCATGGACTTTAATCAGGTGATAACCGAACTGAGTCTCAACAATACCGCTGATTTTCCCTTCCGGCAGAGCGAAGGCAACGGTTTCAAAGGCGCTGACCATCTGTCCTCTTGTAAATTCTCCCAGATCTCCGCCCGTCGGACCGCTTGGCCCTTCCGATTCTCTCATTGCTGTTTCAGCGAAATCCGCACCATTTTCCAGTTCTGTCTGAATCCGCTCGATTTTTGCCTTGGCAAGCTTTTTCTTTTCATCGTCATCTCCCGCTTCCAGTGAAACCAGGATATGGCTTGCATGAATCCTCTCCGGCTCGGTGAAATAAGCGGGATTCTCGTTGTAAAAAGACAGAATTTCCTCGTCGGATACGGATGTTTCCTCAGGGACTCTCTCTTCAATCAGTTTTTGAATCTTCATATCCTGAGAAATGATTTCCCTGAATGATTCGGGATTGAATCCCTGTTCTCCCAACGCGTCATTGAAAGCATCGATTGTATCGAACTGGGATTGAAACGATGAGATCTTTTCATCAATTTCGACGTCTGTTATTTCGATCCCGGCTGATTCCTGAATGAGAACTTCTCTCGTCACCAGGTTATCGATGACCGAGCTCCGCACCTGTTCAAGCTGAGCAGGTTGGAGAGCCATTCCCTGTGCTTCATACTGTGCTGCGCTTTTTGATACCTCTTCGGCTACTTTTTCCTCTGTGATTTTCACTCCGTTGACGACTGCGGCGACACCTCTGTCTCTCAGCAGAAAATAGGATGTCACTCCTCCGGCAGCTGCAAGGACGGCAACTGCCGCAATGATTATGACGGCTTTATTTGTCATTTTCGGCATTAATTAAAAATCTCCCGTGTAATTAGTAATGGATTTTGTTCCTGAGTGTTGAACTGTACCGGTCCCGTTTATATGGTTCGATCGTAACGATTTTTATATCTCTCTTGTTTTCCCGCATCCAATCTGTAAAGGATCCGGCCAGTCTATGCTGATCATGCCCGAAACAGACAATCTGCGGGTTGATTTTTTCAACAACTTCGAAGGTACCTGTAATTTCATCAGACAGATAGGCTTCATCGACAAGACCGCTGTCCAGTATCTGTGAAATCCTATCGCTTTCACTGTGAACAGGTTTTCTCTTTTTTGTTCTGATGACGAATTCATCTCTCGCAATGACCGCTATGAGACGATCGCCTTCCGATGACGCCTTCTGGAGAAAATATCTGTGCCCCGGGTGGATAACATCAAATGTTCCGAAGACAAGAACGGTTTTCATTCACACTCCTAAACTATTCAAAGAAATTAACCAATTTCTGATTTATTGTACAGGAAAAAAAGAAAAGTGACGACCTCTGTTCAACAATCTACTTTTTTGCTATTATTCTTCAACCGTTCTGTATCTATGGATCGTTACAGGAGAATGTCAATGAAAAGTTTGCTGGAACAGTGTAAAAGCCTGAAAAAAGCCTCGGCCGGCCTGGCCGTTATGGAAACAAGGGCAAAAAACGAAGCTCTGCTTTGCGTCGCCAGGGCACTTAAACGCAACGGTAAGACAATTCTTATGGCAAATGAAGCGGATGTCAAGGCAGCGGAAGAGAGTGGTATGAAAAGCAGTCTTGTCGACCGTCTCCGTCTCACCGAAGCAAGAATTGATGATATGATAGAGGGAATCGAAAAAGTTGTTTCCCTGAAAGATCCTGTCTGGAACAGCAGGGATGTCTGGACCCTGGAGAACGGTATAACCGTTTCGAAAATGTCCGTTCCCCTCGGCGTCATCAGCATCATATACGAATCGAGACCGAACGTGACGATCGACGCCTTTACACTGGCACTAAAAAGCGGCAATGCCATTCTTCTGCGGGGTAGTTCGACAGCAATTAATTCGAACAAAGCGCTTGTTGACACAGTTAAGCAGGGATTGTCGGAAAGTTCAGTTTCTCCCGATATAATCGAGCTCGTGGAAGATACCGACAGGTCTCTCGTTGGGGAATTGCTCAATATGACCGATTATCTCGATCTGGTCATTCCCAGGGGAGGCGCCGGATTGATAAAATTCGTAACAGAAAATTCCAGAGTCCCGACAATTGAAACCGGAGTCGGTAACTGCCATGTCTTCGTTGACGAAACAGCCGATCTTGAAAAAGCGGTCGCCATAGTCGAAAATGCCAAGATCCAGAGACCCGGTGTCTGCAACGCCTGTGAAACTCTTCTGGTCCACAGTTCTGTCGCTTCACAGTTTCTGCCGGAACTAAAGGAGAGGATCGGGGATAGAGTCGAATTGAGGGGATGTGAGAGAACCGCTGCTGTTATTGATGTTGTTCCCGCTGTTGAGCTTGACTGGGAGACGGAATATCTCGATTATATACTGGCTGTCAGAATCGTCGATGACTGTGATGAGGCCATCGAACATGTCAACAGGTATGGTACGAAACATTCCGAGGCGATCATTACAAACGATCTGGCCAACAGCAGAAAATTTCAGAGACATATCGATGCCGCGGCTGTCTATGTCAATGCGTCGACTCGCTTTACCGATGGCGGGGCTATGGGTTTCGGCGCCGAAATGGGCATCAGCACGCAGAAAATACACGCCAGAGGTCCTATGGGATTAAATGAACTGGTAACTATAAAATATGTAATGAACGGCGACGGTCAGACCCGGGAGTAATCATGATATCGGAAACAATACTGAACAGTAAGAAAATCGTAATAAAAATCGGATCCAACACCCTTTCCGATGATGAGGGAATGCTCAACAGAAGTTTCTTCAAAGATTTTACTTCCCAGGTAAAACGGCTTACCGATATGGGGAAACAGATTATCGTTGTTTCGTCCGGTGCCCGTATCGCCGGAGTTTCGACACTGGGGAAATGGAAGCGAAAAGAAGATCTTCATTACAAACAGGCTCTCTGTGCCATCGGACAGGTCGAACTGATGGATTCTTTCCGCCGCTCTTTCAAGGAAGAGGATCTGCTCATAGGGCAGATCCTTGTGACTAAAGATGACCTGAGCGACCCCGGAAGAACCGTGTATATCAGAAATACTCTTTTTACCCTTATAGATGAAGGTGTGATTCCCATAATTAACGAGAATGACAGCGTCAGTGTCGACGAAATCAAAATCGGTGATAATGATAACCTGGCAGCGCTTGTCGCCAATCTCTGGAATGCCGATCTGCTTATTCTCTTGAGCGATATTGACGGCGTGTACGACAAGAACCCCAAGGAGCATCCTGACGCGGTGATCCAGGAGGAAATCGCTGATATTGCCAGGTTGAGAAGAGAGATCTCCTTCGGAAGCAGCGGCAGTTTCGGTACCGGGGGAATCCGGACAAAAATTGAAGCCGCTGAGAAAGTCACTCAATACGGGATCCCCATGATTCTTGCTTGCGGAAAACACGAAAACATAATAAGCAGTCTCATTGATAAAAAGGAAAAGGCTTCGCTTTTTCTTCCCTGACAGGAACAGTTGCCTCACTTTCTTTTGTTTCATTTATAAAAGAAAGTTGGAGGTCCTTTATGGGAAAACTGATTGCAGCTCTCGTTCCGGCGGTATTACTATTGACCGGGTGTTTTATTTATTTCGAAGGAATAACCGGATCCGGAGAAATTATAACAGATTCTTTTTATTGCGATAATTTTTACGCTGTAGAAGCCGGAGATGCCGCCGAAGTGAATATTTCCTACGGCAGCGATTATAGAGTCACTGTCCTCAGTGATGATAATCTGATGCCCTATGTTGATATATACAATGATGGCTATACCCTGCATGTCCGTCTTGTCGACGGGTATTCCTGCCTGAGTGGCACTTTTACTACAAATATAACAATGCCCGTTCTGTATTCTGTCAAAGCCGTAGAATCCAGTGATATACAGATTTCCGGATTCACTCTTGACCGTGAACTGAATCTTCATTGCACAGAGTCTTCGATGATGAATGTGTATCTTACTGATGCTCTCACGCTGAATATTACAGCCGATGAGGCTTCCTATGTCGAAGTCCAGTCCGTATACCCCGTGGAACGCCTTTATCTTAACAGCTACTGCGGATCCTCCGTCAAACTGGAGAACATGCTTTGCCTCTATGGAGAAATCCATCTCAGCGATGCGTCTTCCGTCAGGATCAATATGGCCACACTTGTCAACGAAGCCTGTGGCCTGATCGGGCAGGTAAGCGGATGTTCCGTTCTCTATTACCGCGGTCCTTCTGTACCCGGGCCGATTCTGTTTACCGAGGCATCTTCTCTTGTTTACTACTGACAGGTTGGGCTTTTGTCTGACAAAATTGAGAATTTTTGAACATTTTTTTCACAAAAGTCTGATAAACTGATAAAAATCCAATGAAAAACTTGACGGGTCACTTAACCTGATTCATGATTATTAGGAATCTAAAGGAGGATATCTTGAATATCAAAAAGTTTTTAACGGTTTTTATCATTGCAGCTGTAATGATGGCTGTCGGTTGTGCTTCCGGTCCGATCGCGCCGAAAGATGAAGAACAGCACCTGGTTATTCTCAACACGAATGACCATCACGGGCATCCCGTGGCGTTTTTTGACTATCCCGCTTCCGACCAGGGGGGGATCCCGGCCAGAGCAACTTTTATTGAAAAAGTAAAAATGGAGAATCCCAATGTTCTGGTTGTTGACGCCGGAGATATCAATACCGGGCGTCCCGAATCTAATTTCTTCAAAGCAGAAGCGGATATTATCGGCTACAATATGGCCGGTTATGATCTTCTCACTATGGGAAATCATGAGTTCGATAACGATTTTGCTACAATGCAGGAACAGATCGCTCTATCCGAGTTCCCCTGGCTCTGTGCTAACGTAGTAAATGAAGACGGAAGTTATATTGAAAATGTTCAGCCATATGTCATTAAAGAATATCCCACTTTCAAAGTGGCTGTTCTAGGTCTTATGAGCAAATACACTGCTGAAACAGGAAATCCCGAGTTCATTAAGGGATATGCTTTCCGCGATGAAGTTGAAGTTGCCAAAGAACTTGTTCCCAAGCTTCAGAAGAAGGCTGACATCGTCATAGCTGTCGTTCATATGGGTATCTATGACGAAACAAAAGGCTCCATGCTTCTGGCAAAGGAAGTTCCCGGAATCGCAATGATTGTCGATGGGCATACTCATACGAAAACTGAAGAACCGGTTTGGGTTACCAATGCAGAAACAGGAAATGATGTCGCTATTGTTTCCTCCAAGCACTGGGGACTGTACATGGGTAAAACTGATCTTACTTTCATGAATGGAGAAGTCACCGGAATCGATTTTGAGCTTGCCCCCATCAATGTCAGAACGAGAGTGAAAGATGCGGACGGCAACAGTACTTATCCGACTGTCGGTGAAGAGTTAGAGAAGAATCAGGAAATACTGGCTGTTCTTCAGACTTATGTCGATAAGGTTGATGCTGTTCTCAGCGAAGTCATTGGAAACGCTACTGATGTCTTCCCCAATGACAATACCAGAAAAATGGAAACTGCTATTGGTGATATCGTAACGGATTCCCAGAAATGGTTTATCGAGAACCAGGGTATGGAATGTGATTTCGCTTTCCAGAACGGTGGTGGAATCCGTGCTACACTCGGTTCCGGTGAAATCCAGAAACAGACTGTTTATGAAGTTCTTCCCTTTGATAACTCTATCGCACTTATTGAATTGAAAGGTTCTGATGTAACAGCTCTATTCGAAAAAGCGGCAACTAACATCGGTGCCGGAGCTATGGCGCAGGTATCGAAAGAAGTAAAAGTCGTCTTTGATTCTGCATCAAAGACACTCGTGGAACTTGCTATTGACGGCATGCCCGTAGATCCTGATAAAGTATACAAAATCGCCCTTAACTCCTACCTCGCGGCTGGTGGTGACGGCTATGATGTATTCAAAAATCAGCTTTCCTACTACGACACCTCACTGATGCAGAGAGATGCTTTTATCGATTATGTCATTCATCTGGGCGGAACAATTTCCCCCATGACTGACGGACGTATTACAATCAAATAAGAGCAGAAAGTCTGATATTCTGTGTTTAAAGGGGCTGCCTTCCGGGGCAGTCCTTTTTTTTGAAAATGACGGATATCGAGTTGAATATATATTTTTTCTGTGGTAATTTGACGGCGAAAATCAATAGCTCGTATAATCTTCCGATCGGGGAAGAGTTTCTACAAACCACCGTAAATGGTTTACTATGGGCGGAAGCATTTTTTCTCGGTAAATCCTTTCCGTAAGATCCTTACGAGAGAGTCCGGTATTAATCTTTCCGCAAATCAGTGGGAATATGACCGGGCTTTTTTTTATTATAACCGGGAGGAAAATCCTGCATGGATCGTAGACGGATTTACGTCAGAAAGAAAGAGGGCTTCAATCTGGAAGCCGGAGAGCTTAAGAAGGATCTGAGGGATTCCCTCCGTATCAACGCCCTGGAAAATATCACCATTTACAATATCTACGAGATATCCGGGCTCAGTGAAGGCCAGTTCAGCGAAGGACTGGCCGGTATTTTTTATGAGGAGCCGGTTGATGAGATCTTTTATGAGGCTCCTTCTCTCGATGCCGCTTATTTTGCAGTGGAATATCTTCCCGGACAGTTTGATAACCGCGCCGATTCGGCGGAACAGTGTCTTCATCTGAAGTTCGGAGAGTGGAAAGGTTCTGTCAAAACAGGAAAGCTTCTGGTTTTCGAGGGGATTGATCCATCTGAACTGGATAAGATTAAATCCTATTATATCAATGATCTGGAAATGAGAGAAAAAGATCTCTCAGTTCTTCAGGGACTTGAAGAAGGGGAGAGCCCGGACCGGATCCCATCCTTCGAAGGATTTATAACGGCAGATGATGATGAAATCCCGGCCCTCCATGCCTCGCTCGGTCTGGCTATGACATCTGCCGACCTTAAGCACTGCCGCGACTATTTCCGCGACGAGGAGAAACGCAATCCCACGGAAACGGAATTGCGTGTACTCGACAGCTACTGGTCGGACCATTGCCGCCACACTACCTTTGAGACGGAAATAAAGAATATTGATTATGGATCCGGAGACATAAAAACTCTGCTGGAGAGTAGCTTTCAGGATTATCTGAACTGCCGGAAAAAAACCGGACGGGAGGATAAACCTGTCTCTCTTATGGATCTGGCAACCATTTCCATGCGGGAAATGTACGCTTCCGGTGAACTTCCCGATCTGGATAAATCGGAAGAGATAAATGCCTGCAGCATTAAAGTCCCTGTCAGAACGGAGAGCGGGGTAGAGGACTGGCTGGTTATGTTCAAGAACGAGACCCATAACCATCCAACGGAAATTGAGCCTTTCGGGGGGGCTTCGACCTGTATCGGCGGCGCCATAAGGGATCCTCTTTCTGGTCGCTCTTATGTCTACCAGGCCATGAGGGTTACGGGAAGCGCCGACCCGACCGTTCATATCGATGAAACGATCGAGGGCAAGCTGCCGCAGAAAAAAATTACGACCGGTGCCGCCCACGGTTACAGTTCATACGGAAACCAGATCGGCCTCGCCACGTCCTATGTCCGCGAAATATATGATGAGGGCTACAAGGCCAAAAGAATGGAAGTCGGGGCTGTCGTCGGGGCTGCTCCGGCGGAAAACGTCGTCCGGGAAATTCCCGTTGCAGGCGATGTCGTCATTCTTCTGGGAGGAAAAACGGGACGGGACGGAATAGGCGGGGCGACGGGATCATCGAAAGAACACACAACAGAATCCCTCGATGCCTGTTCGGCGGAAGTCCAGAAGGGAAATGCTCCCGAAGAAAGGAAGATTCAGCGTCTCTTCCGCAAGAAAAAAGTGACATCCCTTATCAGACGATGTAATGACTTCGGTGCAGGAGGGGTTTCGGTCGCCATCGGCGAATTGAGCCGCGGACTGAAAATCGATCTCGATAAAGTTCCTGTAAAATACTCCGGTCTGAACGGTACAGAGCTGGCGATTTCCGAATCCCAGGAGAGGATGGCCGTTGTCGTTCATGAAAAAGATGCGGAACTTTTTATTGCTTATGCCGATGAGGAAAACCTTCAGGCTGTCAAAGTTGCTGTCATTACAGATAACGAGAGGCTGGTCATGACCTGGAAAGGGCAGACCATAGTTGATCTCAGCAGAAATTTCCTGGATACAAACGGCGTGAGAAATTCGGTCGATCTGGCTGTCGCGCCTCTCTCCGACAACAACCCCTTTACAGTTGAAGTGGATGGCTCGACTCTGGGGGAGAAGTTTACAAATAATCTGACTTCTTTAAACAACAGTTCCCAGAACGGACTTTCCGGTATGTTCGATTCGACGATCGGAAGCGGAACGGTACTTCTTCCCTATGGCGGAAAGTATCAGAATACGGAAAACGAATGTTCTATTCACAAAATCCCCGTGGGAATCGAAGGCAGTTCGACCTGCAGCGCCCTCTCTCAGGGATATAATCCGGCCATTTCCCGGTGGAGCCCTTTCCATGGAGCGGCGTGGGCCATCGTGGAATCTCTGACCAGGCTGGCGGCCTCCGGTGCTGATCCGTTGAAGGCGCGCCTGTCCCTTCAGGAGTACTTCAGGAAACCCGGTACGGACAAGGAAGCATGGGGCGAGCCCTTTGCCGCTCTTCTCGGCGCTTACCATGTTCAGAATAAACTGAGAATTCCCGCCATCGGCGGTAAAGACAGTATGTCGGGGACTTTTCATGAACTCACCGTCCCCCCGACATTGATCTCCTTCGCTCTGGCTACGATGGAATCGCAGATGGTTATTTCCTCGGATTTTAAACGGAGCGGAAGTTCAGTCTATCTTCTGGAGCTTCCGGCGGAAAAAAACGGAATGCCCGATTTGGACAGGTTAAAGGTTAACTTTGAGCTATTCAGGAAACTGGCAGGGAAGGGAATCGTATTCTCTGCCGCCACTGTGAGACAGGGCGGTATGGCGGAAACTGTAGCTCGAATGTGTTTTGGTAATCAAACCGGATTCTGTTTTACTGATTCTTCAATTGAAAAGTCCATGTTCAATCTCTCCTACGGTTCCATTCTGTTTGAAACATCACAGATTCTCGATTTTGAGGAAACCAGGCTGGTCGGGAAAACCGTCGGCGGATCAAGAATTTCCTTTACCGACGGAACATCTGTAGAAATTGATGACCTTGTTGAGGCGTGGCGGAAGCCTCTCGATAAAGTATTTCCCCATTTTCACAAAGAGGATTCAGAGGAAAACACTCTGGAAAAAAGAGATTCTGTTCTGACGGTGAATCGGAGGAGTTCCGCATCAAAAAGTGCCGAACCGAAAGTCCTTATCCCTGTATTTCCCGGGACCAACTGCGAGTTTGACAGTTCCAACGCTTTTTTCAAGGCCGGGGCACAGGTTGTGACTCCGGTGTTCAGAAATGCCGACTCCAAAGCGATCGGAGAGTCTCTGGCGGAACTTAAAAATCAGATAGATACAGCCCAGATTCTCTTTCTCGCCGGCGGATTCTCTGCCGCCGATGAGCCCGACGGATCGGGAAAATTCATAACGTCCATCCTCCAGAATCCGATTATCAGCGATGCAGTTATGTCCCTTCTTGACAGGGACGGATTAATACTGGGTATCTGTAATGGTTTTCAGGCCCTTATAAAAAGCGGGCTTCTGCCATTCGGTCAGATCGGAGCTCAGACGGCGGATTCGGCAACATTGTTCAGAAATAAAATCAACCGCCATGTTTCCAAAGTCGTTACGACGAGAACGGCTTCGGTCAATTCGCCCTGGCTCGCCGGAATCAACAGGGGTGATCTTCACAGCATTCCCGTCTCCCATGGCGAGGGCAGATTTATGGCAAAACCGGAAATTATCGAAAAACTCTTCGATAGGGGGCAGGTGGCTTTTCAGTATTCCGATTTTGAAGGCAATCCCACAATGGATCCCCGGTTTAATCCCAACGGCTCGGTTGCGGCTATCGAGGGGATTATATCTCCCGACGGAAGAATCCTGGGTAAAATGGGGCATTCGGAAAGAACCGGCAGAGATGTGTTGAAGAATATAAGCGGCAACAGAGATCAGAGAATCTTTGAAAGCGGCGTGAAATATTTCAGTTAGAAAAAAGGGGTAATAATGAAAGCGGCTATTATTTTCGGCAGCAAGTCCGATACGGACAAAATGAGTGGAGCGGCAAAATGCTTCAAAGAATTCGGTGTGGAATACGAGGCATATGTTCTATCCGCCCACAGAGTTCCCGAAAGGCTGGTGGAAGTTCTCAGAGATCTTGAAGAGAGGGGATGCGAAGCCATTGTGGCCGGAGCGGGACTGGCAGCTCACCTGCCGGGGGTTATCGCATCCAAGACGACACTCCCCGTTATCGGAGTTCCCCTCGAAGCGGCCCTTGACGGCATGGATGCTCTGCTTTCGATCGTTCAGATGCCCAAATCCATCCCTGTTGCCACTGTGGGAATCAATAACTCCTATAACGGAGCTATGGTCGCCGTTCAGATCCTGGCGGTTAAATATCCTGAGATAAAAGAGAAACTGATAAATTTCAGAAAAGAGATGAAGGAAAATTTTCTTAAAGACAACGGGGAGGTTGTAGAACTGTGAGCGCTGTAATGTACGAAGGAAAAGCCAAGCAGGTTTTTCAGACAGAGAACGAAAATGAGGTTCTGATCCGCTACAAGGATGACGCGACGGCTTTTAACGGTGAAAAAAAAGGACAGATAGTCGGAAAAGGCGAAATCAACAACAGCATTACATCCATCCTGTTCACTCTGCTTGAAGAAAAAGGGATCAAAACACATTTTCTCAAGAAAATAAATGAGAGAGATCAGCTCTGCCGTTCCGTGGAAATCGTCATGGTCGAAGTCATCGTCCGGAATATCATTGCCGGCAGTATGGCGAAGAGAGTGGGAATCGAAGAGGGAACAGTCCCTCCCAATACAATATTTGAAATCTGCTACAAAAACGATGATTTCGGCGATCCTCTGATCAACGATCACCACGCCGTGGCCATGGGTCTGGCAACTTACGAAGAGTTAAACAAAATATATGAAATGACAGCTGAGATCAATGATATCATGAAAGCCTTTTTTGATGATCTGGGCATCACTCTCGTCGATTTCAAACTCGAGTTCGGCAGAACGAAAGATGGTGAGATTATCCTGGCTGATGAAATCAGCCCCGATACATGCCGTCTCTGGGACAAAAAGACCGGAGAAAAACTCGATAAGGATCGCTTCAGAAGAGATCTCGGAAACATCGAAGATGCCTATAAAGAGATTCTCAGCAGACTGGGGGGAAAATGAACCACAGAGAGCTTCCCGACAAGATGGAAGAGGAGTGCGGCGTATTCGGAATCTATTCTCCCGACAATGACCAGATAGGGAGTCTCACCTATCTGGGATTGCTCGCGCTTCAGCACAGAGGCCAGGAGAGCGCCGGAATCTCGGTCGTGCAGGGTGATACAATTACCGGTCACAAGGATATGGGGCTTGCTGCCTGGGTTTTCAAAGATTACGATCCGGCTTCTCTGACCGGTTCCGTATCGGTCGGCCATGTCCGCTATTCCACTTCCGGAGACAGCTGCGTGGAAAATGCCCAGCCTCTGGAAGCTCATTGTAAACTCGGTTCGCTGGTTATCGCCCATAACGGGAATCTGATCAATGCCGATATCATCCGCTCTCTTCTCGAGGACGGGGGAGTTCTCTTTCAGACCAGCAGCGATTCGGAAGTTCTTATGAGCATGATTGCCCGCGGAGCGTCAAAGGGTTTTGAAAAAGCCGTAGTCGATGCCATCAGCGCCGTGAAAGGTTCTTATGCATTGATTATCTCGCTTGACAATAAACTCATCGGAGTCCGTGACCCTTACGGGATCAGACCCCTTTGTATCGGCAGGTCGGGGGACAACAGCTGGTTTCTCGCATCGGAATCCTGCGCTCTTGATGCCGTCGATGCGGAATTCGTCCGCGATGTGGAGCCCGGTGAAATAGTCGTTATCGATGAGACAGGCTTGAATTCCATCGCCCATGATAAGAACAACAATCTGACGACCTGCGTCTTCGAGTATATCTACTTCGCCCGGCCCGATTCTGTCATCGACGGGATCGATGTTTATGATTTGCGGTCCAAATGCGGAGAAGCTCTTTACAAGGAATATCCCGTTGATGCCGATGTTGTCGTCGGCGTGCCCGATTCCGGTATTCCCGCCGCTCTCGGTTATTCCCACGCATCGGGGATCCCCTATGTTCAGGGCTTTATTAAAAACCGCTATGTGGGGCGGACTTTTATCTCTCCGACCCAGGAGATCCGGGAAAAAGCCGTCTCGCTGAAACTCAATGCGGTGCGGAGTCTCGTGAAGGATAAAAAAGTTCTTCTTATCGATGATTCCATCGTCAGGGGGACGACCAGCCGCCGCATGGTGAGAAAACTGCGCCAGGCCGGAGCGAAAGAAGTGCATATCGGCATCGTCTCTCCTCCCGTTTCGGATCCCTGCTATTTCGGTATCGATACGCCGAACCGGGAAGATCTCATAGCCAATAAAATGACCAATGCTGAAATCTGCCAGTCCATCGGTGCGGACAGCCTTCAATATCTGAGCCTCGACGGTTTACTGACGGCGCTCGGGCGTAAAGACGGTTTCTGCCTGGGATGCCTGAACGGGATTTATCCCATTTCTACAAGATAAGAGAGGATGTATGATTACCTATAAAGAGAGCGGAGTCGATAAGGAAGAGGGCTACAGAGCCGTAGAGCTGATAAAGGAATCGGTCAGGAAAACCCAGGGGCCGGAAGTCCTTAACAGGCTGGGCGGTTTCGGTTCCCTCTATGAACTGGGCAAATATGATAATCCCGTTCTGGTTTCCGGTACAGACGGCGTCGGAACCAAACTGGCCGTCGCTCTTGAAAAAAAAGTGTACCATACGGTGGGTATCGACTGTTTTGCCATGTGCGCCAACGATATCCTCTGTCACGGCGCCCGGCCGCTTTTCTTTCTCGACTACATAGCCTGTGGCAAGCTGGAAGCCGAAGTCTCATCACAGATCGTCAAGGGCATTACCGATGCCTGCCTGGAATCGGGAACGGCTCTTGTCGGCGGAGAAACCGCCGAAATGCCCGGATTCTACAGGGACGGCGATTACGATGTGGCCGGTTTCTGTGTCGGGGTTGCTGAAAAAAGCAAACTGGCAGGACCCGAAAAGGCTGTGGAAGGCGATGCGGTGATCGGCATCGCTTCTTCCGGAGTGCACAGCAACGGCTTCAGCCTGATCAGGAAACTGGTCAAAGATCTCGACGAGGAGTTTAACGGCGAGCCGGTCTGGAAAGAACTTATCAAACCGACGAGGCTTTATATCAAGCCGGTTCTCTCGCTTCTCGAGAAATACGAAATTCATTCCATGGCCCATATAACAGGCGGCGGACTGAGGGAAAATGCGCCCCGTGCCGTAGCGGAAGATCTCGGGATTGAAATTGACCGCTCGAAAATTGCCATACCGGAAATATTCCGTTTTCTCGAAAAGAAGGGCGTTCCCCATGAAGATATGTGGGATACGTTCAACATGGGAATCGGTTTTCTGCTGGTTGTACCGGAAAAAGAGGTCGTTGGAATACTTTCCGATCTTACTGAACAGTCTATGAAAGCGTCTGTCGTCGGTAAAGTTGTCAAAGGAGAGAGGTTTTGCTTCGTGTAGCCGTACTCATATCCGGCGGCGGATCCAATCTTCAAAGTCTGATCGACTATTCCCGTTCAAACAGCGATGCGGGGTATGAGATAACTTCTGTCATTGCCGACCGTCCCGCAGGAGGGCTGGAAAAAGCGGAAAAGGCCGGGATTCCGGCGCATCTTCTCGACCGGAAAAAAGGAATGGAATCTCTGGCCGATGATATTCATAGACTCATCTACGGACAAGTCGATTATATCGTTCTGGCGGGATTTCTTTCGATTCTTGACAGTCTCTTTATTGAAAAATGGAACAAGCGCATTATTAACATTCACCCGGCGCTTCTCCCCGATTTCGGAGGCAGGGGAATGTACGGAATGAATGTTCACAGAGCCGTTCTGGCATCGGGCGCCAAAGAGTCGGGGTGTACGGTTCATTATGTCGACAACGGGATTGATACGGGAGAAATCATCAATCAGATGAGTCTTGAAATCGATCAGAACTGGAGTGCCGAACAATTGCAGAAAGAAGTGTTGAAACTGGAGCATATATTGCTTCCGCAAACTCTTCAGCTTCTCTGCGACAGAGGGAGTGAAACATGAAAATTCTGATAACAGGCGGCGGGGGACGGGAACATGCCCTGGCTGTAAAACTGGCGGAGAATCCTGCTGTAAAAACAATTTTCTGTGCCCCCGGTAACGGCGCGACGGCACTGATGGAAAAATGCCGGAACATTAAAGCGGGCTCTCCCGCTGAACTTGCTGATTTCGCTCTTGCTGAAGGAGTCGATTTAACTGTTCCCGGGGCCGAGGATCTTCTTGTCGCGGGAATCGCCGATATCTTCAAAGAGAAGAAAATGAAAGTTTTCGGACCTCATAAAGCGGCGGCCATGATGGAAGGCAGCAAGAGTTTCGCCAAGGACTTTATGAAAAAACACGGCATAAGAACGGCCGCTTATGAAACCTTCACCGATTCGGAAAAAGCTTTCGAGTATCTGAAAACAGCTCCTCTTCCCACAGTTGTAAAGGCGGACGGGCTTGCCGCCGGAAAAGGTGTCATTATCTGTCAGACCCGGGAAGAAGCTGTGAAAGCTGTTCAGGATATTATGGTGGACAACTGTTTCGGTGAAGCGGGCAGATCTGTCGTAATTGAAGAATTTCTGACCGGTGTTGAAGCTTCCATTCTCTCTGTTTTTGACGGAAGGGGGATTACCCCTTTTATTTCCGCCAAAGACCATAAAAAGATAGGTGAAGGCGAAAAGGGGCTCAATACGGGCGGGATGGGTGTTATCGCTCCCAATCCCTTTGTAACCGATGAAGTCTTCCGGGATTTCAGAGAAAACATTATGGTCCCGACTGCTGCAGGATTGATTTCTGAAAATCTGATCTTTCCGGGCATAATCTTCTTCGGGCTGATGATTAACGAAAAAGGGGTCTATCTCCTGGAGTACAATCTCCGCATGGGAGATCCCGAAACTCAGGCTGTTCTGCCTCTTTTAAAAACGGATCTGCTGGAAATCATTGAAAAAGCCATGGGTCCGGGATTATCTGAAGAGGATCTGGAATGGAGCGGAAACTGTTCATGCGCTGTCGTTCTGGCCTCCGGCGGCTATCCCCTTGGATATGCAAAAGGTTATGAAATATCCGGCATCGATAAGGAGGATATTGTTTATATCAGCGGAGCTCAGCTCGATGGCGGCAAGCTTCTGACATCGGGAGGACGGGTTCTGACCGTTGTCGGTTTGGCTCCCGACGCTCAGAGCGCCAAAGGTGAAGCCTACGCGATAATTGATAAAATCCACTTTACCGATCAATATTGTCGAAAAGATATTGGAACTATTCTGTAGTTCCTGTAAAATACACATCAATTAAAAAAAGCTCCTTCATCGGAGCTTTTTTTCTCTTCCGGTATGATAATTTACTGATATAAGGAGTTCAGTCATGGATAGAAGCGCGAAAATCAGAGAATTGATGCAGGAGAAGATTCTCTTTCTCGACGGAGCCACCGGGACGATGCTTCAGTCCAAAAAGCTGAAGGAAGAGGATTTCCGGGGAGAGCGCTTTGCCTCCCATAAGACAAATCTTTTCGGCAACAATGATATACTAAATCTGACGAGACCCGATGTTATCACAGAGCTGCACCTTTCCTTTTTTCATGCCGGTGCGGATATTGTAGAAACGAATACTTTCAACGGGACAGCTCTGTCCCAGGCTGATTACGGAACTCAGGATGCTGTCTATGACATTAACTTCCATGGGGCGCAGATAGCCGTCCGGGCGCGCGATACCTTTGAAAAAGAAAATCCCGGTTCTATAAAATTTGTCGCCGGATCTATCGGGCCCACATCCAAAACCCTTTCTCTTTCGCCTAAAGTGGAAGATCCGGCTTACCGCGCTGTCACCTATGATGAAGTGGAACAGGCTTTCATCACCCAGATAACCGGACTTGTTGACGGAGGAAGCGATCTGCTGCTGATCGAGACGGTATTCGATACCCTCGTTTGTAAAGCTGCTATCAGCGCGGCGGAAAAAGTATTTGCCGATAAAGGGAAAAAACTCCCAATAATGATATCGGGAACCATCAGCGACAGCAGCGGTAGAATTCTTTCCGGTCAGACTGCCGAAGCCTTCTGGTACTCCGTAGCCCATGCCAAACCGCTGACGATCGGATTGAACTGCGCACTCGGCGCGAAGGATATGGAGGATCACCTCAAGGTTCTTTCGCGAATTGCCGACTGCGGTGTCAGCACCCACCCCAATGCCGGGCTTCCCAATGAGCTGGGCGAGTACGATGACACACCTGAAGTCATGGCTTCCTATATAGAGCGTTTTGCCAAAGGCGGTTTGATCAATATTGTCGGCGGATGCTGCGGGTCGACTCCCGATCATATAAGAGCTATCGTCAAAGCCGCTGAGGGTTTTGAACCGAGAAAAATCCAAAGAAAGAAGAAACAGTCCGTTTTCTGCGGCCTTGAGCCCTGCATCATCGATGAGAATTCACTTTTCGTCAATGTGGGCGAACGGACCAATGTTACGGGATCCGCCGTATTCAAAAGACTTATTACCGGGGGAGATTACGAATCAGCCCTCGATGTCGCGCGAAAGCAAGTGGAAAACGGAGCCCAGATCATCGATATCAATCTCGATGAAGCTATGCTCGACTCTGTCAGTGAAATGAGAACTTTCCTCAATCTTCTGGCATCGGAACCGGACATCTCCAGAGTTCCCGTCATGATCGACTCCAGTAACTGGGAGGTCCTCCATCAGGGGCTCAAGTGCCTTCAGGGGAAGAGCATTGTCAACTCTATCAGTCTTAAAGAGGGAGAAGACGTATTTCTTGAACGGGCTCGCATTATACGAAGCTTCGGAGCGGCGACTGTGGTTATGGCATTCGATGAGAAAGGCCAGGCCGATTCCCTCGGGAGAAAAGTGGAAATCTGTAAAAGAGCCTATAAGCTCCTTGTGGAAAAGGCGGATTTCCCCCCGGAGGATATTATCTTCGATCCCAATATTTTTGCCATTGCGACAGGGATGAAAGAACACGACAACTACGCTGTCGATTTTATAGAAGCTGTCCGGCAGATAAAAAGAGAATGCCCCGGATCTCTTACAAGCGGCGGTCTGAGTAATGTCTCGTTCTCATTCCGGGGGAACAATCCCTTGCGTGAAGCCATTCACTCGGTGTTTCTTTTTCATGCCATAGAAGCGGGACTCGATATGGCCATCGTCAATGCGGGACAGCTGATCGTTTATGATGAAATCCCTGCCGATCTTCTTAAAATCGTTGAAGATGTCGTGCTCAACCGGGTTCCCGATGGGGCGGAAACACTTCTCGAGGCTGCCGGAGATTTCAAGGAGTCGGCGGGAAAAGAGGAGAATACACTGCAGTGGCGGTCGGAACCGGTCGAAGACAGACTGACCCACGCCCTCGTAAAAGGCATTACAGAATTCATTGAAGAGGATGTTGAGGAATGCCGGCTCGCTTCCGCCAACCCCATTGATGTCATAGAAGGGCCGCTGATGCGGGGCATGTCCCAGGTAGGCGATCTGTTCGGAAGCGGAAAGATGTTTCTTCCCCAGGTGGTGAAGAGCGCCCGGGTTATGAAGAAAGCTGTTTCCATCCTTCTCCCCTATATCGAACAGGAGAAGGAAAGCTCGCAGGGGTCGAGCCGCGGAAAAATCATTATGGCCACGGTTAAGGGAGATGTTCACGATATCGGTAAAAATATCGTCGGCGTTGTTCTGCAGTGCAACAACTTCGAAGTCGTCGATCTCGGCGTCATGGTTCCCCAGCAGGATATTATCAAGGCGGCGATCGAGCATAAAGCCGATATCATCGGCGTCAGCGGTTTGATCACGCCCAGTCTCGAGGAGATGCGGGTGCTGGCCGAGGATCTCGATGAAGCGGGCATGGACATTCCGCTTATGGTAGGCGGAGCCGCGACATCGCCCATACATACGGCGGTGAAACTCACGACGTCCAGATCCGGAGGAGTTGTCATCCATTCGGGCGATGCGTCCGACGCCGTTTATACCGCGTCCATGCTCCGAAGTGACAAAGTCGAACAGTTCCTTCGGGAAAAGGCGGAATCGCAGGAACGGGAAAGAGAAAAACACAGAAACAAAAGCGGAGATCAAACCGCAAAAATGCTTTCGTTCAAAGAGGCGCGCAACAAAAGGATTCGCTGATGAAATTACCTGTAAAAACCGGATTAACCATATTGAAGGATCTTCCCCTGGAAGATGTGACCGAAATGATCGACTGGAAGATGTACCTGGTGACCTGGGACTTCAGAACGAATGAAGCCCGTGAGTCGAAAGAGGCGGAAGAACTGCTTCATGACAGCCGGGAACTTCTCGATCGGGTCGTCAGGGAAAACCTGCTTACCATTGACGGTGCTGTCAGAATAGAAAAAGCCCGTACCGTTGATTATGATGATATTCAGATTTACGACGAAAAAAGCGGGGAGACAATTATGGAACTCCCCATGCTGCGCCGTCAGATCCCGAGAATGGGGCATTGTCCTTCACTTGCTGATTATATTGTTGCCGAGGGGGACGATCCTGCTGAACCGGGCATTGATGATTATATGGGCTTTTTCGCCGTTACATCATCAAAAAAACTGGATGAAGCTCTTAAGTTGTTTCCTGAAGATGATCTCTACAGTCCGCTTCTCCTCAAATCCCTGGCCGATCGGCTGGCCGAAGCGGGTGCGGAATACATTCATTCCAGAGTCAGGCGGGAAATCTGGGGATATGAAAAGGGTCGGGAGCTCTCGGCAGATGAATTGCTCAAAGAAGCCTATCAGGGCATTCGTCCGGCACCGGGATATCCCTGCTGCCCGGACCATACGGGTAAGCGGGATATTTTCGATCTTCTCGAAGCAGAGAAGAATCTGGGCATCGCTTTGACAGAGTCATATATGATGCAGCCGGCCGCTTCGGTTTGCGGATATATCTTCGCATCGGACAAGGCGAAATACTTCCCCGTAGGGAAAATAGGGGAGGATCAGCTCGAATCCTACGCCTCCCGGAAAGGAATGGATACCTCTGAAATCCGGCGCTGGCTTTCAGTCAATCTCAATGATTGAAATAGATATAGACTATGTATGACAATTGAGTTATCTTAAAGCAAACAAAAAAAATTACGCGGAAAAGGTGAAAGATATGAGTGAAAAACTATGGTCACAGAGACAGAGTGCTCAGTGGAAAAAGAATGTGGGACTCGCCGAAATGCTCAAGGGCGGCGTCATCATGGATGTCGTCAATGCCGAACAGGCCATAATAGCTGAGAAGGCCGGTGCGGCGGCCGTTATGGCTCTCGAAAGAGTTCCCGCCGATATAAGAAAGGACGGCGGTGTAGCCCGTATGTCCGATCCCAAAATGATCAGGGAAATTCAGGAAGCCGTCAGCATTCCCGTTATGGCGAAAGCCAGAATCGGTCATTTCGTCGAAGCGAAAATCCTCGAAGCTCTCGAGATCGATTTTATCGATGAAAGTGAAGTCCTCACTCCCGCCGATGACCAGTATCATATATACAAACATGACTTTCAGGTTCCCTTTGTCTGCGGCTGCCGCAACCTCGGCGAGGCTCTGAGAAGAATCGGAGAAGGCGCTGCCATGATCAGAACAAAAGGGGAAGCCGGAACGGGAGATGTCATCGAGGCGGTGCGCCATATGAGAACCCTTAAAGACGGTATCCGCAAAATTCAGAATATGCCCAATGAACAGCTTATGACGGAAGCCAGAGACCTTGGAGCACCATACGAACTTCTTCTCGAGATCAAGGAAACGGGAAAACTTCCCGTACCGAATTTCTCCGCCGGCGGAGTGGCCACTCCCGCCGATGCGGCTCTTATGATGCAGCTCGGTGCCGAATCGGTTTTCGTCGGTTCCGGAATCTTCAAATCCGATGATCCCGAAAAACGGGCCAAAGCAATCGTCGAAGCTGTAACTTACTACAACGACTATAAAAAACTGGCTGAAATCTCCGAAGACCTCGGAGCCCCGATGGTGGGGATCAACTGCGATCATCTGATCGACAATGAGAAATTCGCCGGAAGAGGCTGGTAATTGGACGATCTTGCAATAGGTGTTCTGACTCTTCAGGGCGGCTTTGACAAACACATGGAAGCCCTGAAAAAACTGGGCGTTAACCCGGTGAAGGTTCGCGAAGCCCGGGAGCTCGATGCCATTGACGGTCTGATCATTCCCGGAGGAGAGAGCACGACGATTATCCGTCTGCTCAAAAACTTCGGGATTTATGATCGGCTGAGAGAAAAAATTGAAAATGGTTTACCTGTATTCGGGACCTGTGCGGGAATGATTCTTCTTTCAAAAGGTATCGATTCCCATCCCGGACAGGAAACCCTGGACCTTATGGATTTCCGGGTTTCCCGCAATGATTACGGTCGTCAGATCGACAGCTTCGATGCCACACTGAAGATTGAAGGATTGGGCGATGAACCGGTCCCGGCCGTTTTTATCAGAGCGCCGAGAATTACGGAGATAGGTTCTTCCCTGGAAGTCCTTTCTCTCTATGATGGTTCTCCGGTTCTGGTCCGTCAGGGGACTATGCTCGCAGCCAGTTTTCATCCTGAGCTGACAGAAGACCTCAGAGTCCATAATCTGTTTCTATCTATGATAGTTCAATAATCCGGGATCCGCTCATACGGCGGATCTCTCTTATAAAAGGTATGACTGTGAATGGGATAAAAGAGAGAAGAAGATATATTCCATGCCGGAAGAGAGATATTATCGATCTTCTGAAGACGGAAATAGATGATAAAGACTCCTTTTCCCGGTTCAGTGTCATTCTTGAAAGTATTTTGCACTTTCAGTTTCACAAAGATCTCGAGACGCTGAAAGATGTTTACTACCCGATAAATCCCGATCTCACTTCAGTTGTGAAGAACGATTCCAATTCGATTAATCTTGCCAATCGTATCCTGATGGAAACATTGAGAAAGGTACTGGACAAAGCAAATTACGATCCGGTAACAAGTGATCAGATAAAAGCCGCCTATGAAAATGCCGCAGCCCTGGGCTTTTCCCTTGAAATTGATATGGATGATTACGATTTCCTGGAAGTCTACGCCAGAGGAAGACGGAAGGACCTTATTACATCTAAAAAATGGTTCGGCCTTAAAAGAGTGGAAAGCGAGCATATCATTCTGGAGCGGGTTTTAATGGCGGTCCGGATGAAAGAGGGAGCGAAGTCGGAGATCCCCGAAGGGAAAACCATTATCAAGCTTTTTAAAGATGTTCCACTTGAAGATCTGGAAATCCTTTTTCCCAACTCGAAAGTGGTTATGAGTCTCAAAGACAAACTGATGCTGGCCGTTCCGGCCATTGCCGGGGGGGTGCCGCTTCTCATCAGCAAAGTCGTGCCGGCTCTGATTGTTATTTTTGCCGTTCTGGGGGCTTATCTCGGATATAGAGGAACGGTCGAAGAGGACCATTTAAAGCAGGCTGTCGCCGCCTTATCGGCGATGGGGGCTCTGGGCGGATATATCATCAAACAGTTCAGTAAGTATAAAACAAGAAAATTTCAGTTCCAGAAAGAGCTCAGCGATAATCTATATTTTCGGAACCTGGTCAATAACGCCGGAGTTTTCCACTCCCTGATCGATGCAGCTGAAGAAGAGGAAGTGAAAGAAGCCCTTCTCGCCTATACATTTTTATCCCGTTCCGATAAACCGCTCAGTGAAACTGAACTGGATTTCTCTATCGAGCAGTGGCTCGGGGACAAGCTGAACAGCGAAATTGATTTCGAATGTCCGGACGCCCTGTCGAAACTGGAAAAACTGGGTTTGCTCTTCAAAGATCAGCATGGCGGATTATCTGTCATTTCCTTCGAAGAAGCTCTGATCAGGCTCGATTACCAATGGGATAACTACTTTAAATATAATCAATAAGACATGGGGTTTTCTATGAAGAAATTTACATCGCTATTTCTGCTATCCGCTCTATTCTTTATTTCTCCGCTTGGTGCGGAAGCTGGTGAATCTGCGGAATTAACCCATGCCATGACCAATCTTGTATTTCAGCTCGGATTGATTATTTTTGCCGCCAGGCTCGGCGGAAAACTCTTCAGGAAATTCAAGCTGCCGGTCGTTCTGGGGGAACTGGTTATCGGGATACTGATCGGCCCCTATATGCTGGGAGGGATCGCTCTTCCCGGATTTGCAGATGGTCTCTTTCCTCTTGCTGTGAATCAGTCCATTCCCGTATCCCAGGAACTCTACGGTTTCAGTACGATTGCATCCATCATTCTGCTTTTTATTGCCGGTCTGGAAACTGATCTTTCTCTTTTTCTCCGTTACAGCCTGAAAGGGTCCATAATCGGATTGGGCGGGATAATCCTTCCTTTTGTACTCGGCAGCTCTGTGGGCATGTTTTTTTTACAGAAGCCTTTTATGGATTCGCAGGTCCTGATGCTGGGGCTTATCGGCGTAGCCACTTCCGTCGGAATCTCAGCCCGAATACTTTCCGAACAGAGAAAAATGGATTCCCCTGAAGGGGTTACGATACTGGCTGCCGCTGTTATAGATGATGTTGTCGGGATTATTCTCCTGGCGATAGTCCTGGGAATTATCACAATCATATCCGGAGGTGACAGCGGTTCTCTTCCCTGGGGGAAAATCGGTTTGATCGCCCTCAAAGCCATAGCTGTCTGGCTTGGCTTTACGGCGGCCGGACTTATCTTCGCCCGGAAGATCAGCAGGTTTCTCAAGTCCTTCCGCAGCGTGACGGTCTTTTCGATCTTATCGCTGGGGCTCGCTTTCATTCTTTCCGGAATTTTTGAAAAGGCCGGTCTGGCTATGATTATCGGGGCTTATGTCATGGGGCTGACTTTATCGAAGACCGATATCAGTTTTGTGATCCAGGAACACCTTCATTCCCTCCATGAATTTTTCGTTCCCATTTTCTTTACAGTTATGGGAATGCTTGTAAATATAAACGCGCTTATGTCCCGGGAGGTCATTCTCATCGGGCTGATTTATTCGGCTGCGGCGATCGGGGGAAAAATTATAGGCGGCGGAATTCCCTCTCTTTTTCTTCACTTCAACAGGACAGGAGCGCTGCGCATCGGATTGGGATTGGTCCCCAGGGGTGAGGTGGCGCTTATTATCGCCGGAATCGGTTTGTCAACAGGTTATCTCAGCGAGGAGATGTTCGGCGTTGCTGTGCTCATGGTCCTTATGACCGTTCTGACGGCTCCCCCCATGCTCGAAAAAGTGCTGAAAAAAGAGATGCGCGGGACGAGGGATGAGCTTGGGGACAGCAATCTCACTACGACTGTCTTTGATTACCCCTCTCAGGAAATGACAGACTTTCTCATTACGAAAATCCTGCTTGAAATGAAAGAGGAGGGGTTTTACATCCACTCTATGGAAGCGGGTGAGCGGATCTATCAGATGAGAAAAGATGAGATGTTTCTGACCATGACAGTTTCGGATCACTCTATTTCCATAACCTCTCAGGTTTCGGAAGTGGGGTTTGTAAAAACGCTTGTATATGAGTCATTGTTGAAACTTCATGAAACCGTTAACAAACTGAAGAATACTTCGAAACCGGAATCTCTTCAAAAAGATCTTTCTGAAGAAACAGAAGCAGCTGCTTTTGATCTTTTTAAATACATCGATTTGTCCAGTCTGTCGGTAAATCTGAAAAGCACCGATAAGGAAAGCGTTATCAACGAGTTGATTGATCTTCTGATGAAATCCGGAAGACTGAGAGATACAGAGGAATGCCGCAGGGCTGTTTTTGAAAGAGAATCTACGATGAGCACGGGAATGCAGCACGGTATTGCGCTGCCCCATGGCAAGAGCAATGGCGTCGATTCATTATGTGCAGCAGTGGGTATCAGCAGAAAAGGAGTCGATTTCAGTTCCATTGATGGCGAACCGAGCCATATTTTCATACTGATATTATCACCGAAAAATAATTCGGGACCTCATATACAGTTCCTATCATCGATCAGCGCCATACTGAATAATCCGGAAGCCAGAAATGCTCTTTCCCGTTCTGGAACAAAGAAAGAACTTATGTTCAATCTGAAAGCCTATTCGACCAGAAAATAATTAATCGGGAAATTTCCCGGCAATTTTATAGATGAAGGTAACAGATTCGATGAATTTCTTCTTCTCTTCCTTTGAAACAGCTGACAGTTTCCAGTTTATGCTTTCATTGATCTCAGCAATGGCTTCTTTATAGATTTTCATGCCCGTATCAGTCAGATGTATGCTGACTTTGCGCCGGTCATCGGTATGCCGTTCACAGACGACATAGCCCAGTTTCGTCAGGGAATCAATTATTATGGAGAGATTTCCTTTGGTTATTCCCATACGCTTCCAAATTTCCGTCATATGCGAACCGTTAAAGGTTCCGATGACGATGATGGTTTTATGCTGGGTTTTATTGAGTTTATACTGTTCAAAAACTCCCTGGAACTCTTTAAAGAAAAAGTTATCCAGCATGGGAAGAATTTCAATGAAAATTCTTGATAAGTCCTGTTCTTTCATATCTTAATACCCTTGTTGCTTCTATTTTAATTTATTTGATTATAAATTAGTAATATTATACAGATATTTTTTTAATATTTTTTATTATCAGTTTTGAACAGGCAGGTTTTTATATGAAAGGATACATTCACAATTACACGGGACCCGGTAAGGGTAAGACAACAGCCGCGCTGGGGACGGCTCTGAGATCTCTTGGCGCGGGAAAAAAAGTATGTATCATTCAGTTTTTAAAAAATGGCAATTTCAGTGAAATTAAAGCGCTGAGCAAATTGAAAGAGGTGTATAAAGACAATCTTTTTTATACACAATCCGGGGCAGAACGGGAGCTCTTTGCTGAAATAAATGCGAAAGATCGAATTGCGGCCCGTCATGGAGAGGAGCTTTTTTTTCATCTCCTGGAATCTGAAGCCTATGATCTGTTTGTTCTGGATGAAGTGAATACGGCCTCTCACTACGATTTAATCGATCCGGAAAAATTTATGGGAAAAATAAAGGCACTGAACAGAAGCAGTGAAATTATTTTTACCGGTCGCTATGCTCCCGACGTATTTACCGGGTCCGCAGATCTGGTTACAGTTATGGAAAAAAAGAAACACTACGCTGATCGCGGTGTTCCGGCAAGAGAAGGGATTGAATTCTGAGAAAGGCATAAAAAACCAATGTCAGGTAAAATAAACCAAAAGCTAAACCTTTAATCCACAGGATATACCTGTATTGTCCCATGTCAGCCCATTATAGATTTGGCACATCTTTTGCTTTATTATCCCTGTAATTTAAAAGTAAAAGGGAGTTGAAATATGTTAGAACTTTTAATTGTAGCCGGAGCCGTATTTTTCGGAGGGATATATCTGTTCAAGTTCCTGTTTTTTCTACTGGGACTTCTGCTCACCGGGATGGGATTTGCCATAAAGGCTGTTATTACCGTTGTGCTTGCCGTAGTTTTTTTTCCCATCACCATGGCTCTGGCCGGGGGATTGCTCTCCAGCGGACTGGTTGTGTTTATTCTGATCGGAGCTCTCGTCAGTGCTTTGGGCCGTAAAAATCTAAGGCAGAGCTCTTACTACTGATTTTCCTGAAGTGTGCCCAGGAGAATGTCCTTCCCGATAAGGTCTTTCCGGTATTTTTCCCGCAACTTCAGAAGATAAATATCCTGATGGATGTGTTCCGAAACGATGGAGACCAGAAGCGGATTATCCGTAAAGGTTCCGATTACCTCTCCATCCTTTCCGGAACTGCCTATCAGGGTTTTCTGCCGGTCGATAACCAGCATCATCCGGATTTCATCTATTTCACTGGGCCTGATGGAATTGTAATAATATTCAACGGGAAGATCTCCCGGCTTCAGATCGGTGAACGTGAAGACAATGACCCGGATATTTCTTTTTTCCAGAGTTTTCAGTTCACTTGAAAATAAGTTCAGATCGATGCAGGTGTTTATATAAATCTCTGTCTCCGCTGATAAAAGGAGCTGTTTCGCTTTTTCCAGAAAATTTTCAAATCCCCGGATGTTAAGGTAATAACTATTGTCTTCATTTTTGTTCAGTTCCGTGAGTCTTTTTCTGAGGAAATCGGCAGAATGGCAGTAGGTCTTTTTCAATTTTTCAAAAAGAAGATCCGGATCTTCCGCCTTATAGGTTCTGGATTCAGCCTGGAGCAGGTAGACAACGGCCCGGCTGTAGAGATTCTCCAGAGCGGAGTAGATTGAGGAACGGGAGATATTGAGATCTTTAGCGATCTGCGAACCGTTTCTGGCCCCTTTCTGCACCAGGTTCAGGTAGACCGATGCTTCTGTTCTGGAAAAGCCGAATTTTTCCAGAGATTCGATTATTTCGTTCATTTTAACTCCGTGATAAGTTAATTTAGATCAGACCTTCTGCCCTGTCAAGAAGTCTGATTGTTTAAATATTGACTGTGTCGAGAATTAGGTTTCCATCTTCTCCCGGTGGAAATTCGTTTAGGAATCAGAAAAGCCAACATTGGCATCTTTCTATCTGTATGCAATTAAAAGAGATCCCTCTATAATGTATATATGAAGAGATTATTTTTACTGCTGACTATTCTGTCTTTAGCATCCTGTTCCTACAAAGCTCTTATCAATAGCTATAGTCTTCCTGAAAAAATAACCGTCGAGGATATCGATAATGTCTACCGCGTTATGCCTCAGTGCTATGATATGGATGAGGCTATGGTTTTCTATCCCGGTGGTCTGGTGGAACCCGAAGCTTATATTCCATTGGCTGCCGAAATGGCAGAGACTCTGAAGATGGTTGTTTTTCTCCAGAAAATGCCCTTGAATCTCGCCGTTTTGGGGGAAAGCAGAGTCGAAGCAATCCTCGAGAAATATTCCTATATCAAAAACTGGTATTTTACCGGTCACTCTCTGGGGGGAGCTATGGCAGCCTCATGGATATATGACCATCCGGGAGTGTTTAAAGCTCTGATACTCCTGGGCGCCTATCCCATAGAGAAAAAGCCTCTTGATCAGGTATCCCTTTCAGTTCTCTCTCTCAGGGGATCGGAAGACGGTCTTGTCAGCCCCGATGAATTCAATAATAGCAGAAAAAATCTTCCTTCCAATGCTCGATTTATTGAGATAGAAGGGGGAAACCATGGCCAGTACGGTTTGTACGGAGAGCAGAAGAATGACGGGAAAGCGACAATAACAGCGGAGGATCAGAGAGAATTCACTGTCTCACGAATTAAAAGCTTTCTCGATGAAGTCAATCCCCGAAGAGTTTATTGAAGGCGTCCATTGCGTCTTTGTTTTCCTGCTGTTCTCTCGATGTCCGGCTGAGCCGGAAAAAATCGCAGTAGTTGGATTTGTCCTTTTCCATGACAGCATCAGATATGGACTCCCGGCACTCCCAGTGACTGCCTTCGGAATAGAACTCACAATTAAAACATATTTTAAGATCTTTTCCGCAGTTCGTGCATTCCGATGATCTGTACACCGGTTCATCTATTTCCGTGCCGCAAAAATAACAGTTTCCCATAAAAAAAATATTACTCTCAAATTTTATCCTTGTCCACTGAGGCTGGTAATTGAATCGTCTGATTTCTATTGGAAAGATAAGAGCAAAGGATTAAGATAAATAAAAAAAGAAATGAGGTATGAAAAATGAAACCAGTTCTTGTCGTAATGGCCGCCGGAATGGGAAGCCGATACGGTGGAATCAAGCAAATAGAACCTGTCGGACCCAATGGGGAAGCCATTATCGATTACTCGATTTTCGATGCTGTCCGCGCCGGGTTTTCCGAAGTCGTTTTTATAATACGGAAAGCTATTGAAGATGATTTTAAAAAATATATCGGAAGCCGCTTTTCCGATAAGATAAAAGTAACTTATTGTTTTCAGCAACTTGAATCACAGCTCCCCAATGGTTTTGAGATTCCCGAAGGCAGAGAAAAACCATGGGGTACAGGCCAGGCTGTTCTTTGCGCAAGAGATGCTGTGAAAGCTCCTTTTGTCGTTATCAACGCCGATGATTTCTACGGTTCCGACGCTTTTATGAAAACTGCGGAATACCTGAAAGGGATTTCATCGGACTCCAGGGAATTCGCCATGGCAGGTTATCCGATTCTCAACACCCTTTCTGATTTCGGTTCCGTATCCAGAGGTATCTGCTCAGTTGATGAGAACCGGTTTCTTTCATCAATCGAGGAACACCTGAAAATCAGCCGGGAAGGGGAAAGAGTTATCAGCAGGCAGCCGGGAGAAGCGGAACTGGAGCTGAGGGGAAATGAGACAGTTTCCATGAACTTCTGGTGTCTGACTCCGGCCGTGTTCGATTATCTTGAAAAATACTTTAATGAGTTCCTTCATGAAAAAGGACAGGAGATGAAATCCGAGATTTATCTTCCCATCGTTCTGGGCGATATTTCCGCTAAGGGAGATTGTTCCATTAAGGTCATCAAAACTGAATCTGACTGGTTCGGAGTAACTTACAAAGAGGATAAGCCCTTTGTCGTCGAGAACATTAAAAAGCTTATAGAGACTGGAGAGTATCCTTCTCCTCTATGGACATGATTTTCATAGATCGGGATCAGCTTCAATTTCCCTGAGATCCTCGAGGGAGAATCCCGTAGACTCTGAAATAATCCCGGGGTCGACTCCGGCTTTAATCAATTTTCCAGCCGTCATCGTGTACTGCTTGTCAAAGTTTTCTTTTTCAAGGGCAATCCCCCGGGATATGCCCTTTTTTATTCCCATTTCAAGCCCTTTGCTGACACCTTCCTGATAAATCTCATTGAGATAGCGGTCCAGTTCGGGATCCTGACCTTTATTAAAATTCATGATGACTCCTCTGTAACACGCTGAGCGGTGCCTGATAACCCAGTATAGACCGGATTCCTTTTACTGGAAATAGGTTCTCAGAAAAGGTATGATGAGATCATGGAGAAACATGATCATCAAATGGATGGAAAATTCGAGATATTCTATAGAGACGGTTATGCCAATCTCGTCGTCTATCCACCGGGGGAACAGGGTCTTCCGGTTTACCCCGAGGAAGTCCGGAGCAGAATGAAGCTGCTCGGCATTCCGAGAGTGAGAATTCAGAAACTGATTGAAATCATTGAAAATGGAAGCTCTCTTCCCGTCAAACTGATCGAATGGCCAGAAGGAATTCTGCTTTCTTCAAACCTGAGGATTCAAATCTCTGAAAACGGTATGGAAGCAGAGGCTGTTCTTACAGTCCCCAGGCCGGGCGGCGGTGAAATGTCCCTCCGGGATATCTACAGCGAATTGGAGAAAAAAGGTATTACATCAGGAATCGATGAATATATGATCAACCGGGTTCTCAGCGAGAGAATGTATGGTACGCCATTTCTCATTGCAAAAGGAAAAGAACCTGTAGCCGGCCGGGAAGCCATTGTCGAATATCATTTTAATACGGAAAGGCATAAGCCTTTTCAGGAACTTCAGTACGGAAGGATAAATCTCAAGGAACTCAACTTCATTCAGAACTGCAAGGAAGGGGATATTCTAGCGGAATTAAGACCGGCGATTCCTCCTGAAGAGGGGTTTGATATTTTCGGCAGGCGTTTTAAAGCTGAATCCAACGGCGAATCGGCAAAGTTAAAATGCGGGAGAAATGCCAGAATTGAAGGAAATCTTATCCGGGCTTCTTTAAACGGGAATGTTGTCCTGAACCGCGATGTGGTTGAAGTTGAGGAACTGGTTACGGTAGAAAACGTTGATTACGAAACAGGAAATATCGATTTTGACGGTTCTGTCGAAGTAAAAGGGACAATTGCTGACGGCTTTTCTCTCAAAGCGACAGGCGATATACAGATTGGAAAAGCAATCGGTCGCTCTTTTGTTGAAGCGGGACGTTCGGTCATTCTTAAAGCCGGGGTCAACGGTGACCGGGAGGGAAGGATCAGCTGCGGCGGTAATCTTCTGTCCCGTTATATTGAAAGCTGTACAGTCAGCTGCAGGGCGGACATTCTGGTTGAGGAAGTTGTTATGAACAGTCAGCTCGATACTCCGGGAAGCCTTATCCTTACGGGGAATCGCGCGGAGCTTATCGGCGGTTTTGCTATCGTCGGCAAAAGAATCCTCTGCAGAAAAATCGGAAATCTCTACGATGCGAAAACTGTGATTATTTTAGGGATCGATCCGGAGCTGATCGGGAGTTTCCAGGCACTGAAAAAGGCTCTGGAGAACATGAGGGAAAAACTGGATAAACTGGATGAACAGAGGATACAGTTAAAATCTCTCAAGCCGGCCGATAAAGAGGGCGCCGTAAAGATTTTAAAGGCTCTGGATCAGATAGAAGCTGACACGGACAGATTGTCCGGCGAAATAGCATCAAAGGCGAAAGATCTTCAGGTCCTGAGAGACAGGATAGAACCGGATCCTAAAAGCTATATTCTGGCGGAAGACCGGGTATACAGCGGAACCAGAATTTCCTTCGGTCTTCAGGATCATCCTGTACCGGATAAAGGGATCTCATCATCAGTCATATATAAAAAAGGACGGGATATTCTTGAAACGGGATACAACCGTAACAGACCGGAGCTCCCGGAGGAGCTTGAATCAGATGATTGAAAATGCGGAAATTGAGGATTTGCTGAAGCTTCGCCATTCGATTCCCCTTATCGATGTCCGCTCTCCAGGAGAGTTTTCAAGAGGCCATATCCCCGGAAGTGTGAATATCCCGCTCTTCAGTGATGAGGAAAGGGCGGCGATAGGGACTCTATATAAAAAAGAAGGACAGGACCGTGCGGTTCTCCTGGGGGAAACCTATGCTGTTCCCAAAATAGAATGGTATCTGTCCCGTGTCCGGGATATTGCCTGTTCGGATCCCGTGGCGGTTTACTGTTACCGGGGGGGCTTGCGAAGCGGGAAATTCAGCGAGCTTCTCGACAGAAACAGCTGGAAAGTGACCAGGTTGACTGGAGGCTATAAAAGTTACAGGCGTGCTGCGAAAGATTTTTTTTCCAGAGAAATTTCTCTGTTGATACTGGGCGGAAGAACCGGATCGGGGAAAACGGAAGTTCTTTCCGAGCTGCAGAAGTTGGGAGAACCTGTTATAGATCTGGAGAAGCTGGCCTGTCACCGGGGGTCAGCTTTCGGCAGCATCGGACTTGAGGAACAGCCGTCAACGGAACAATTCGAAAACAATCTTTTTGAAGAATTTCTGACAATTGGAAATGAAAAATCCATATGGCTGGAAGATGAAAGTGCCGGTATCGGGAGAATCTTCCTCCCCGATGATTTCTTCGCGACCATGCGCCGTTCACCCATGTTTGTAATGGAGATCCCCCGGGAATCCAGAATTGAAAGGCTTTGCAATGAATACACCCGTTGGGGGAAAGAGCCGCTCATAGACGCGGTAGGAAAGATTACGAGACGGCTCGGCGGAGAAAAAGCCGCTCTTACAGTTTCTGCAATTGAAAAGAATGATTTGAAGGCAGCAGCTTCCATAGTCCTGGAGTATTACGACAAGTGTTACGATTACGGAATGAACAAGGATAAGGAGCGGATTTCCGGTATCGTAAAGCTGCTTACCGGCGATCCCGCAGCTGCAGCCGGGAAGTTGCTTCAGCTGAAGGATTCACATTTTCTCTAATTCTTAAAGCTGTGTATCGGAGCCGGTATCCGTCCGCCCCATCCAATAAAGCGGGAGGATTTTCCGGCATTCCGTACGGGCATAACGGGACTGGCGCCGAAAAGCCCACCGAAGCTGACAAAATCCCCGGCTTCCATGCCCGGTACGGGAATCAGACGGGCCGCCGTCGTTTTATGATTAATCATCCCCAGGGCCATCTCGTCCGCAATGATGGCGGCTATCGTGTCGGCATCGATCGAGCCGGGGATGGCCACCATGTCGAGTCCTACCGAACAGACGCAGGTCATGGATTCCAGCTTTTCCAGACAGAGAGAGCCGTTGCCGACAGCATCGGCCAGTACGGAATCCTCCATGACCGGAATAAAAGCTCCGCTTAAGCCACCTACGGTTTTACTGGCGAAGATACCCCCTTTTTTGACAGCATCATTGAGCATCGCCAGGATGGCCGTAGAGCCGGGGGCTCCCACATCATCAACACCCAGAATCTGAAAAATTTCACCTACACTGTCCCCTATTGTGGGTGTGGGAGCGAGCGAGAGGTCTACAATACCGAATTCTATATTCATGGCTCTCGATACTTCGCGGCCGATAAGCTCGCCGCAGCGGGTGACCCTGAATGTCGTCTGCTTGATTTCCTCGGCAATGAGATCGAGAGTCAGGTTTTCTCGTCCTTCTTCTTCAATAAGCCGTTCAAGTGCCCGGGCAATGACTCCGGGGCCGCTGACTCCGACATTCAGAACCGTATCGGCTTCCTCCAGACCGTGAATGGCTCCTGCCATAAAGGGGTTGTCTCCTGGCTGATTGCAGAAAACAACGAATTTGGCAGCGCCGAAACCGTTCTGATCTTTGGTAGCTTCAGCAACATCTTTAACGGTTTTTCCGCAGATGGCCAGAGCATCCATATTGATACCTTTCTGACTTGTTCCCACATTGACCGAGGCGCAGACTCTTCTTGTTTCAGAAAGAACGCGGGGCAGGGAAATAAAATACTCACGCTCCCAGGGCGTTATTCCCTTTTCAACCTGGGCGCTGAAACCTCCGAGAATATCTATACCAACGTCCTCTGCGGCCTTGTCGAGTGCTTTGGCCATCATTACGAAATCATCGCTTTTGAATCCGGCACCGAGATGGGCGATGGGGGTAATGGAAATCCGTTTATTGACAACGGGAATCCCGAACTTCCGGCTGATACGATTACAGGTTTCGACGAAGTTTCCGGCTTTTAAACAGATTTTGTCATAGATACGTCGACACGTCTCATCTATGTCGCCCCCGCGGCAATCAAGTAGATTAATCCCCATTGTTACGGTTCTGACATCGAGATTTTCTTTCTGGATCATATTAATCGTTGACAGAATGTGATCTGAATTCATGTATTACTCCTAGCGCAAGCTGATTTCATTAACGGTTTTGAAAAGGCTTTTATGCTGCATGACAATAGCCAGTCCCAGTTTTCCCGCCACGGCGGCCAGTTCGTCATGAACCGAATCAGGTGACAGATCTTCGGGAAGCACTATATCGAGCATCATGGAATAGATATCACCGCTCAGTTTTGTAACGTAACCGATAATGTTTATATTCCTGTCGCGGCAGAAAGAACCCATTGCAGCGACCAGTCCCGTCCGGTTCTTTCCCTGTGCTGTAACGACGTATACATCGCTTTCTTCTTCTTCCCTTATCTGAAAAGGAGAATCTCCGGTTTCTCTGACTATGCAGGTTAAATCGGGACCGGAGGAAAGATCGTTCAGTTTCCGAGATATTTTTTCCGAAGAAATTGATATATCGAAGTTGGCCAGGATTATCATACTGAAAAAACCGTTCAGGACTGACTGGCTCATATCTGCCAGATCTCCTTCCAGTTCATAAATGACATTGGCTACGTCTGCGATAATCCCCGGTTTGTCTTTCGAAAGAACGGAAATAACTATTTGTTTCTTCATCATGATACTCCTGATAGAATCAATTAGAAGAAGTTTACCCATGAGAAAAAAAATTACAAGCTATTTTTTTATCGAATTAATTATCTTGTCGATTATTTCCAGCACTTCATAGTCTTTAGCTATGAGAGCATTCTCTCCCTTCTGAATATCTTCCGATATTCTGGCTATCTGCTCCATGGCCGATTCTATCGTTCCTGTCTTTTTCTTCTCTTCGGCGGTAAGCTCTTTCAGGCGGGAAATTCCTTCCAGCATCTTCCGGAGCCTGGGTATCATCTCACCGGCTTCTGAAGACTGTTCCGAAAGAGTGCTGTCGATCTGGGAAATAAGTTCATTGGATTTATCCACATCGGAGCCGATATCGGAAAAAAGTCCGATGGTTCTTTTTGTAAGGTCCCGCCCGTTGACCACTCTTCTATCCATTTCTTCGATATGGGAGGTTATTTCCTCTACAGTTCTGGCACTGTCCTCCGCCAGGGCCCGGACTTCCGACGCGACAACGGCAAAGCCTTTTCCGGAATCTCCCGCATGGGCCGCCTGAATGGCCGCGTTCATTGCCAGGATGTTTATCTGAGATGCAATAGAGGAAATCTTGTCCAGACTTTGTCTGACCAGCATCTCTGATTCGGCTATTTTTTCAATTGCCCTGGAAGTTTCATTCATGGCCTGCCGCCCGCTCTGCAATTTTTCCACAAGTTCATCAGAGCTGTGAAGACTTTCTTCCGAGCGGGATCTGATCCGACCGGTTTTTTCGATAAATTTCTGGAGATGGGGAACTGTTTCCCTGAAACTGGAAACCTGTACGTCCATATTTTCTGTTATGGTTGAAACTGCAGAGACTATGGCTGACGATGCTTCGGCAGCACTCTCTACCAGAGACATCTTCTCTTCAGTCATTTTTCCCACATTTGCAGCACCTTTCAGGATATCATTAAAACCCTCTTTCACCGCAATGGTGTTATTTAGAACTGTTTCATTAAAAAAATTACTGTTCGATTTTGCTTCTTGTAATTGATGGGTCAAATTGTCGATCTTCTGCTTAATCAGCAGTAACATCTCTCTGCTTCTGATATCAGTTTTTCCGGATATGTCTTTCAAGTCATCCAGGATGATTGATACTGTCTTTCTGCTTTTAATATAAAGAAATAAGAAAGTCAGCGATACCGCCGCCAAAATACACAATATGATAAATAACACGGGGAACCCTCCATTTGTCTGATAATATTATACATGGTTGCTTTTTTTTGTCAGTAATTATCACAATCAATGTCTGACTACTTGAAGGGGCAGCCTTCGGGGTGGTATACCACTGTTAATGAATAAGAAAAATAACGAAAAAGTTAGAAATATCGCGATTATTGCCCATGTAGACCATGGAAAGACAACTCTTGTTGATGCCATGTTCCGTCAGAGCGGATTATTCCGAGAAGGACAGGAAGTTGATGAAAGACTCATGGACAGCATGGATCTCGAACGGGAACGCGGAATCACCATAGCCGCCAAAAACTGTTCTGTCAGCTGGAAGGGTGTGAAGATCAATATCCTCGATACTCCCGGGCACTCCGATTTCGGAGGAGAAGTGGAAAGAGCTCTCTCGATGGTTGACGGTGTCATCCTGCTGGTTGATGCATCAGAAGGTCCTCTTCCCCAGACAAGATTCGTACTGGATAAAGCGCTGCAGTCCAAATTGCCCGTTATTGTTGTATTAAATAAAATCGACCGTCCCGATGCCAGACCGGCAGAAGTTCTCGATGAGGTTTACAGTCTTCTCATTGATCTCGATGCCGATGACGAACAGCTCGAATGTCCTGTACTCTATGCAATCGGCAAAGAAGGTATCGTTATGAGGACGCCTGAGGAGAGAAGCCCCAACCTCGATATCCTGATGGATACGATTCTCGATTCTATTCCCGGTCCCGGTTATGATGAATCAAAACCTTTCCAGATGCTCGTTTCCGATCTCAGCTATTCCGATTATCTGGGGCGACTGGCTATCGGAAAGGTTATTAACGGCTCAGTAAAAGCCAAGGAATCTCTGTCATGCGTTAAAAAAGGCGGAAAAATCGTTCCTCTTAAAGTATCGAAGATTCAGGTTTATAGTGGAACAGTTCTGGCTGATACGGAGACAGTAGATACGGGAGATATTGTCGTTCTCTCGGGAATCGATGATGTGAATATCGGTGATACTATCTGTCATAGCGAAAACCCGGAAGCTCTTCCCAGGCTGAGCGTTGACGAGCCCACCGTTTTTATGAAGTTCACTAAGAATACATCTCCGCTTTCCGGTCTGGAGGGAAAAAACGTCCAGGCTACCAAAATCTTTGACAGGCTCGTCAAGGAAACTCTGCTCAATGTCTCCATGCAGGTTGAACGTTCGGAAAGTCAGGATGATTTTATAGTAAAAGGCCGTGGGGAGTTCCAGATGGCCATTCTCATTGAAACTATGAGACGGGAAGGTTTTGAACTCTCTGTCGGACGCCCCCAGGTCATCTATAAGGAAATCGATGGCGAGAGAATGGAACCGATTGAAAATCTTGCTATCGATTGCGCCGAAGAGTACAGCGGGGCCGTAACGGAGAAGCTTCTCAAGCGGAAAGGACGTTTGACTGCTATGACATATGAGCAGAGCGGACGCGTCAAAATTGAATTTTCCGTTCCATCCCGTTCCCTCATAGGATATCGCGATGAATTCCTCACAGATACCAGGGGAACTGGAATCATGAACTCTCTTTTTGCAAGATACGAAAAATACAGAGGTGATTTTATCACCAGGAATTCGGGAAGCCTTGTCGCCGACAGGTCCGGAAAAGCTATTCCATACGCCCTGTTCAACCTCGAGCCGAGAGGGAAACTCTTTGTGCTTCCCGGCGATGATGTCTATGAGGGAATGATTATCGGAGAGTACAACAAGGAAGGCGATCTGAACGTCAACGCCTGCAAGGCCAAAAATCTGACGAATGTTCGGGCGGCAGGAAAGGATGATGCGGTAACTCTCACACCTGTGATTCCCATGACTCTGGAACAGGGTCTTCAATTTATCGCTGAAGACGAAATGCTCGAAGTTACACCGACGAAGATCAGATTGAGAAAAGCCGTTTTATCGGCTCAGGACAGAAAAGTACTCGGTAAGCGCAAGTAAGCTGAAGTTATAAAAAATCCCCTGTCTGATAAAGAGGCCACTGAAAAAGTCTCCCTAAAGTAGGAGTTCTAAAGGACATGGAAACAAGAAATTGTGACCATGTCCTTTTTTCATGATAAA